>NZ_JBEORJ010000010.1:0-297095 GCF_040302185.1 Micromonospora sp. NPDC127501
CGCTGGGGCTCCCGCCCGGCCGCGCCCGCGCGGGGCCGCCCGCGCCCGCGCCCGCCCGCCCGCGCCCGCGCCCGCCCGCCCGCGCCCGCGCCCGCCCGCGCCCGCCCGCGCCCGCCCGCGTCCGCGCCCGCCCGCGCCGCGCCCGCCTGCCTCCCGCGATGCCGCGTCCGCCGCGGCCAGGCAGAGATCGTGCTCGATCCAGGATGTAGTGGTGTCCTGCCGCCTTGATGCCACTACAACCAGGATCGAGCGCGATCTTGCGGGGCGAGCGGGGCGAGCGGGGCAAGCGGCGGGCGACGGGCGACGGGCGAACGGAGTGAGCGGGGAGGGGCGCGTGGGCGGGCGGGAGACGGTGGTCGGGTGTTCACGTCCCGGACCGGGTGGGCGGTGAGCTGGGCGGGTAGGCTGATTGATCGGCCTTCCACACCCCGGAGGGCCGGCACCCCATACCCCGGACGGTCTCCATCGGGGCCGCCAGACCGGCGGTCACGACCCGGCCGGGTCCCGTACGCCGGGACGACGGCGAGGAAGCGCAGCCATGATCAGTGTTTTCGACCTCTTCAGCGTCGGTATCGGGCCGTCCAGTTCACACACGGTGGGGCCGATGCGGGCCGCGCGGACGTTCGTTGGCGGGCTGAAGGCCGACGGGCTGCTCAGCGACACGGCGCGGGTGCAGGCCGAGCTGTTCGGCTCGCTGGGTGCCACCGGCCACGGCCACGGCAGCGGTCCGGCGGTGCTGCTCGGGTTGGCCGGCGAGTCGCCGGAGACGGTCGACACCGACACGGTCGGTCCTCGGGTCGAGCGGATCCGGGCCGAGCGGCGGATCAACATCCTCGACGCGCACGAGATCGACTTTGACCCGGATCGGGACCTGACGCTGCACCGCCGCCGGTCGTTGCCGTACCACCCGAACGGGATGACGTTCGTGGCGTACGACGGGGCCGGCGCCGAGCTGCGCAGCCGCACCTACTACTCCGTCGGTGGCGGGTTCGTGGTGGACGAG
Organism: Micromonospora sp. NPDC127501; assembly: GCF_040302185.1. Lineage (NCBI taxonomy): Bacteria > Bacillati > Actinomycetota > Actinomycetes > Micromonosporales > Micromonosporaceae > Micromonospora > Micromonospora sp. NPDC127501. The sequence goes on from NZ_JBEORJ010000010.1 coordinate 1,004, forward strand.
GCGGCGGCCGGGGCGGACCGGATCAAGCCGGACAGCACCGTGGTGCGGTACCCCTTCCTGACCGGGGCGCAACTGCTCGACGTCACCACCCGCACCGGGCTGTCGATCAGCGAGGTGATGCTGGCCAACGAGCGTTCCTGGCGCAGCGAGGCGGACATTCGGGCCGGTCTGCTGGAGATCTGGCGGGTGATGCAGGAGTGCGTGCAGCGCGGCTGCGAGCGCGACGGCGTACTCCCCGGGGGGTTGAAGGTTCGGCGGCGCGCGGCGGAGCTGCGGCGCGGCCTGGAGGCGGAGGCGGGGACGGTCGACCCGCTGCACGCGATGGACTGGGTGACGCTGTTCGCGCTCGCGGTCAACGAGGAGAACGCCGCGGGCGGCCGGGTGGTCACCGCGCCGACCAACGGTGCGGCCGGGATCATTCCGGCGGTGCTGCACTACTACACCCGGTTCGTGCCGGACGCCGATGACGAGGGTGTGGTGCGGTTCCTGCTGACGGCGGGCGCGATCGGTGTGCTGTTCAAGGAGAACGCCTCGATCTCGGGTGCCGAGGTGGGCTGCCAGGGTGAGGTCGGTTCGGCGTGCTCGATGGCGGCGGCGGGGCTGGCCGAGGCGCTCGGTGGCACCCCGGAGCAGGTGGAGAACGCGGCCGAGATCGGGATGGAGCACAACCTCGGGTTGACCTGTGACCCGGTGGGTGGCCTGGTGCAGATCCCCTGCATCGAGCGGAACGCGGTGGCTAGCATCAAGGCGATCACGGCCGCCCGGCTGGCGCTGCGCGGCGACGGGGTGCACAAGGTGTCGCTGGACAAGGTCATCAAGACCATGCGGGAGACGGGCGCCGACATGAAGGTCAAGTACAAGGAGACGGCGCGTGGCGGTTTGGCCGTCAACGTGATCGAGTGCTGAGTCCGGTCGATTCGGGGCAATCGTTCACCGACTGCTAACCTGTCGTCCGTTTCAGGAGGCGGGAGGCTGCGGTGACCTCTGGCGTCGCGGCGTTGTGGTCGCACCGCAACTCGCTGCGCATCCTGGTCAGGCGGGATCTCGCGGTCAAGTACCAGCAGTCGGTGCTGGGCTACTTCTGGTCGTTGATCGAGCCGCTCGGCATGGGCGCCATCTACTGGTTCGTCTTCGGGGTGCTTTACTCCCGGGACACCGGTCGGCACCTCGGTGAGGCGGCCGGGTCGTACCCGTTGTTCCTGATCACCGGCATCTTCGCCTGGATGTGGACCAGTTCGGCGCTGAGCGAGGCGACGAACGCGCTGACCGGCCAGTCCCGGTTGATCACCACGATGAACGTGCCGCGTCAGGTCTTTCCGATCGGCCGGGTCACCGGCCGGTTCGCCGAGTACGCGGCCGGCCTGCCGATCCTGATCGCCATCGCGGTGATCTACGCGGTGCACGGTCGGATCCACCCCGGTTGGTCGCTGCTCTCCCTGCCGCTGGCGGTGGTCGTCCAGGCCGTCCTGTTGACCGGGCTCGCCCTGCTGCTGTCCGCGTGGAACGTGCTGATGCGCGACGTGGAACGGCTGATGCGGCTGATCATCCGGGTGCTCTTCTACGCCACGCCGATCATCTATCCGCTCAGCCTGGTCCGGGAGTCCGGGCTGCCCGGCTGGTTGAAGGTGGTGTACGAGCTGAACCCGCTGGTCGGGATCTTCCAGCTGCACCACGCGATCTGGTATCCGGACGAGTTCCCGGACGCCCGGCTGCTCGCCACCACGATCGTCGGAAGCCTGCTGGTGCTGGCCGCCGGTTGGTGGTCGTTCCGCCGGTTGGAGCCCGCCGTGCTCAAGGAGCTCTGAGGTGGCCGCGCCGATCATCGAGGCCGACGGCCTGGGCATTCGGTTCGTCCGCAATCGTCGCCGCCAGCTGCGGCTGCGCGAGTTGTTCATCCACCGGGGGGCCCGCGGCGCGTTGCCCGGCCAGTTCTGGCCGTTGCGGGACGTGTCGTTCACCGTGCAGCCCGGCGAGACGGTCGGGGTGATCGGGCGCAACGGCACCGGCAAGAGCACCCTGCTGCGGCTGATCGCCGGGGTGCTCATACCGGACGAGGGCAGCATCCGGGTGCACGGCGCGGTGGCGCCGTTGCTGGAGTTGTCCGCCGGTTTCTCCAACGACCTGACCGGGCGGGAGAACCTGCACCTGGTCGGTGGGCTGCACGGACTGTCGACGAGCTACCTGAAGCGGCACTTCGACGAGATCGTCGAGTTCGCCGGTGAGCAGGTGGAACGGGCCATCGACACGTCGGTGCGGCACTACTCGTCGGGGATGAAGGTGCGGCTGGGCTTCGCGATCATCTCGCACCTGCCGCACCCGATCCTGCTGATGGACGAGGTGACCGCGGTCGGGGACGCGGAGTTCCGCAAGAAGTGTTACGCGACGATTGATCGTCTGCTCGGGGAGGGGCGCACGCTGGTGCTGGTGTCACACAACGAAAAGGACCTGACCCGGTTCTGCCGTCGGGGGTTGTACCTCGACGCGGGCCGGTTGACGCTCGACGGCACCATCGCCGAGGCGCTCGACGCGTACCACGCCGCGGTCCCGCGGTGACGCTCGCGATCGTGCTCGCCGCCGGGACGCCCGCGGCGGGCCTGACCACGGCGACCGGTGAGCCGCTGGCCGACCGGCTGGCCGCCCAGTTGCGCCTGGCCGGGGCGGACGAGGTGCGCTTCGCCGCCACCCTCGACGAGCTGTCCGACCTGATCACCACCGCGACCGCCCCGGTGCTGATCACCGGCACGGACCTGGTCGCGCACACCGCCGTCCTGCGGCATCTGGCCACCAGCCCGGTGGGCCCCACGGTGGCGCTGGTCCTCGGCGACCCGCCGGTGCCCGGTCGGACCGCCGTGCGGGAGGAGCGCGGCCAGGTGGTCGACGCCGGCGCGCTGGACGCCCTCGACGGGGCCGCCACCGGCGTGTTCGGCGGCGCGCTGCGGGTCGGCGTGGACGACCTGCCGACCCTCGCGGCCGCTGCCCGGGCCGCCGCGTCCGGGGTGCTCCCCGTCGCCGCCCCGATCGGCCCGGCCGGCGACGTGGCGCCGCTGCCGGCGACCGGCGGGGCCGGGTCCGGAGGGACGGTCGCTGCCGGTGGCCCCGGGTCCGCCGTGGACCGGCTCTTCGCGGGTCTCGCGGGGCTCGGCACCCTGATCTTCGCCCAGCGGGTACGCCTGCTCGTCGCCCACCGGGTCGAGGACCAGGCCGGGCTGACCGCTGCCGAGGCGGCGGTGACCGCCGTCGACGAGGACCGGGCCGAGCTGCGGCTGTCGGTGAAGGAGAAGGACGACTTCTTCTCTACCTACTTCGTCAGCACCTGGTCGCCGTACGTGGTCCGGCTCTCGGCCCGGCTCCGGCTCACCCCGACCGGGGTGACAGCGATCTCGGTGCTCTTCGCGTTGGGCGCGGCGGTGCTGTTCGGGGTCGGTGGGCGGCCCGCGCTGGTCGGTGGCGCGGTGCTGCTCTACCTGGGCTTCGTGCTGGACTGCGTGGACGGCCAACTGGCCCGCTACACCCGGCACTTCAGCGCCTGGGGTGGCTGGCTGGACACGATGGCGGACCGGGCCAAGGAGTACCTGGTCTACGCCGGGCTGGGGTTCGGGGTGAGCCACGCCGGGCTGGGCAACGGCTGGGCGCTCGCGATCGCCGCGATGACGTTGCAGACCGTCCGGCACATGACCGACACCTGGTACGGGGTGCTGCACGACGAGGCGGCCCGTCGTCCGCGTACAGCGACGAACGCCAGCGGCGGGATCGGTGACCGGCTCAACGCGGCGTCGACCCGGGTGCAGGCGGACACCGGGTCGGTGTCGTACTGGTTGAAGCGGACGGTGGTCTTCCCGATCGGTGAGCGGTGGGCGCTGATCGCGCTGACCGTGGCGCTGTTCAACCCGCTGGTCAGCCTGATCGCCGTGCTGGTCTGGGGGGTGCTGGCGTTCGCGTACACCGGGGCGCTGCGGACGCTGCGGGCCCGCTGGATGTGGGTGCCGGTGCTGGACACGGTCGACGCCACCCTGCACCGCGACGACGGGCCGCTGGCCCGCTGGTTGCCGGTGGTCCGCCCGATGGGGCCGCTGACCCTGGCGGTGATCGCCGCGCTCGGCCCGGCGGTGCTGCTGGTCGGGGCGCTGCTGAGCGACGCGCCCGAGGGGCTGCGCTGGGCGGTGCCGGTGGCGCTGCTGGTGCTGCTGGTCGGCGGTCTGGGTGCCGGAGCGGCGCACAACGGTCCGCTGGACTGGCTGGTGCCCGCGGCGTTGCGGGCCGCCGAGTACCTGTTCGCCATCGCGGTCGGGGTGGTCGGTGCGGCGCCCGGCTGGCTGATCTTCGGGTACGTCTTCGTGCTCACCGTGCACCACTACGACCTGACCGCCCGGCTGGAGAAGCGACAGGCGGCACCGCCCCTGCACGCGGCGACGCTGGGCTGGGAGGGGCGCTCGGTGCTGCTGGCCCTCGCGGCGATCGCCGGTATTGCGGGTATCGGACTGGCTACACTCGGTGCGTACCTTCTCGTGGTTTTCGTGGTGAGCGTCGTCCTGGCCTGGTTCGTGCGACCGGCCCGTAGCGCGCGGGCGTCGGTGGCGCCGGCGGGCGCTGGAGGTGCCGCGCCGCGCTGACGGAGGGCGGCCGGATGACTCTGATCAGCTTCGTGGTGCCGGCCTTCCGGGTGCAGGGATACCTGCGGGAATGCCTGGACTCCATCCTCGGTCAGCCGGAGACCGACATCGAGGTGATCGCCGTCGACGACTGCTCGCCGGACGCCAGCGGCGACATCATCGACGAGTACGCGGCCCGCGACCAGCGGGTCCACTCGGTCCGGCTGTCGGAGAACGTCGGCCTCGGTCCGGCCCGGAACATCGGGCTGGACCGGGCCGTCGGCGAGTACGTGTGGTTCCTCGACGGCGACGACTGGCTGGCCCCGGAGTGCCTGACCGAGGTCGCCGAACGGTTGCGGGTCACCCGCCCGGACGTCCTGCTGGTCGACCACGTCCGCACCCACTGGAACGACACCGCCACCCGCAGCGCCATGGCCGAGGTGTTTCCGGAGTCGCCGGGCCCGGACACCTTCCGCCTGCGGGACCGGCCGCAGGCGATGCACCTGCTGCACACCGCGTGGAACCGGCTGGTCCGTCGGGAGTTCCTCGCCGATCTGGGGCTGCGCTTCGCGCCCGGCTGGTACGAGGACGTCTCGTTCAGCTACCCGGTGCTGATGGCCGCGCGCCGGATCGGCGTACTCGACCGGGTCTGCGTCAACTACCGCCAACGTCGCGCCGGCGCGATCACCCGGACCCGGGGTGACCGGCACTTCGAGGTCTTCCCGCAGTGGCACCGGGTCTTCCACCTGATGGATTCGTGGGGGTCGGTGACGGAGGCCCTGCGGCCGGCGGTTTTCGAACGGATGATCTGGCACTACCTGACAGTCCTCGGCAACGGTCAGCGGATCGCGCCGGAGCTGCGAGAGGCGTTCTTCGCGCAGATCACCGCGGACTACGAGCGCTGGCTGCCGGCCGGCGGTTATCCGGTGCCGGACGGGGTCGAGGGGATCAAGCACAAGCTGGTCGCCTCCGGCCGGTGGCGCACCTTCAGCGCGTTGCGGGCCGCCAGCCGGGCCCGCGACGCCGCCCGCCGGCAGGCCCGCACGGCGCGGCGCACTGTCGGCCCGGTCGCCCGGCGCGGTGCCCGGCTGACCCGGGACGGGCTGCTGCGCGAGTACTACCGGGCCGAGTTGCGGCGGCCGGTCGACCCGACGCTCGCGGTGTACGCGGCGTACTGGTACCGGGGTTACTCCTGCAACCCGGCGGCCATCTACGAGGTCGCCCGCCGGTTGGCGCCGGGGGTGCGCGGGGTGTGGGTGGTGCGTCGGGACCGGGTGGACACCGTGCCGGCCGGGGTGGAGTACGTGGTGGCCGGCACGCCCGCGTACTACCGGGTGCTCGCCCGTGCCCGGTGGCTGGTCAACAACGTCAACTTTCCGGACTTCGTCCGCAAGCGACCGGAACAGGTGCACGTGCAGACCCACCACGGCACGCCGGTCAAGGTGATGGGGCTGGATCAGCAGCGCTACCCGATCGGCGCGGGCCGGATGGACTTCGCCGGGCTGCTGCGCCGGGTGGACCGCTGGGACTACAGCGTCAGCGCCAACAGCTTCTCCACCCAGATGTGGGACCGGGCCTACCCGGCCACCTACACCACACTGGAGGTGGGGTACCCGCGCAACGACCGCCTGGTCACCGCCAGCCCGGACGAGGTGCGCCGACTCCGCGCGGAGTTCGGCCTCGACCCCGACGAGCAGGTCGTCCTGTACGCCCCGACGCACCGCGAGCACCTGCCCGGCTACCGGCCGCCGTTCGACCCGGACCGGTTCGTCCAGGCGCTGGGTGACTCGGGCCGGTTGCTGATGCGCAGCCACTACTTCCACGACCGTGATCGACGCCCCGGCCAGCCGAGGGACTGGGAGCGGGTTCGTGACGTCAGCGGCCATCAACGGGTGGAGGATCTCTACCTGGTGGCGGACGTGCTGGTCACCGACTACTCGTCGGCCATGTTCGACTATGCGGTGTTGGACCGGCCGATCGTGCTCTACACCCCGGACTGGGAGGCGTACCGGCTGGCCCGGGGGGTCTACTTCGACGTCACCGCCGAACCGCCGGGCGCGGTAGCCTCCACTTTCGCCGATCTGCTCGATTTGTTCCGTACCGACGGGGTGCGCTCGGACGCGGCGACCAAGGCCCGCGAGCATTTCCGGGCCCGGTTCTGCACTCTGGACGACGGGCGGGCGGCGGAGCGAGTGGTGCGGCAGGTGTTCCTCGGGGAGCCGGGCGAGCGGTCCACGCCCTGCTGATCGCGGCTTCTGTCGTGTAATAGCAGTGTCATCGATCGAACATGAGACGTTTACCCGATGTCACAAACCCATGATCCTGGTCACAGTCTTGTGGGGGTTCGGTCGACGCGCGCTGGGGGGAAGACGGTGAGCACCGTCACGCTCAAGGATGTGACCAAGGTTTTCCGAGATGGCACGCTGGCCGTCGACAGCATCAACCTCGATGTGAACGACGGCGAGTTCATGGTGCTGCTTGGGCCGTCCGGGTGCGGCAAGTCGACGGTGCTGCGAATGATCGCCGGGTTGGAGGAGCCGACCACCGGTGCGGTCATGCTCGACGGGGAGGTGGCGAACGACCTGCCCCCACGGGACCGCAGGATCGCCATGGTCTTCCAGGACTTCGCCCTCTACCCGCACATGACCGTCGGCGACAACATCGCGTTTCCGCTGCGGCTGGCCGGGGTCGAGCCCGAGCCGCGGGGCGAGCGGGTCAGCGACGTGGCGAGCGCGCTGGGCATCGGTGACGTGCTGGCCCGCAAGCCGGGCCAGCTCTCCGGCGGGCAGCGGCAGCGGGTGGCGATGGGGCGGGCGATCATCCGCCGGCCCGGTCTGTTCCTGATGGACGAACCGTTGTCCAACCTGGACAGCGGCCTGCGGGCCGAGCTGCGCGCGGAGATCTCCGGTCTGACCCGCGAGCTGGGCGTCACCACGGTCTACGTCACGCACGACCAGGCCGAGGCGCTCACCATGGCCGACCGGGTGGCCATCATGCGCCGCGGCGTGCTCCAGGACGTGGGCACACCGACCCAGGTGTACGGCCGGCCGGCGACGCTCTACGTGGCGGCGTTCCTGGGCAGCCCACGGATGAACCTGCTGGAGGCGTCGGTCTACGTCCATCTCGACCGGTACGTCACGCTCAACCTCGGTGACCAGTCGCTCTACCTGCCCTGGAACGACATCCGCAGTCGGGCGGTGGCGCACTACCACGGTGAGCGGATCGTGGTCGGCATGCGGGCCGAGGCGCTCACCCCTGTCGCACCGGACAGCCCCGGCGACGTGCTGCGCGGGCGGATCCGCTACCTGGAGCACCACGGGCACGAGTCGTTGGCGTTCCTCGACATCGGTGCGACCGCGATCGTGGTCGACGAGATGGGTGCCCCGCTCGAACCGCCGCCGGTGGGCCAGCGCGGCCTGCGCCGCTTCGGCTCGGTGATGCAGCGGCTCACCGGCAAGCCGGTGGAGACGCAGGAGGCCCCGGCCAGTGGCGTCCAGACCAGCGTGCTCCCCGATCCGGGCCGGCACCACCGCCGCCCGGCGGAGCTGGCGGTGCGGCTGGCGCCGTACCCGGCGGTCAACGCCGGTCACCCGCTCGCCGTCTCGGTACGGATGGACGCGCTGCACTTCTTCGACGAGCGCGGCGATCGGATCGACGTGGGTTGGCGCTGACGACGTGCCCGGACGGGGTGGCGGGCCCGCCACCCGGTGCCCTACCGTCTGCCCACCAGTCCACTGTGAAAGACCACCGAGAGGGGTGCACCCGTGTCGGGTGACCGTCCCAGCCCGCTCGTCATCGAGCGCATCCTGCGGGATCGCCAGAGCATCTGGCAGCAGATCGTGGCCGAGCGTGACCTCAACGCCCTGACCGGGCGGATGCTGACCAGCTCCGCCATCGCGTTGGCCTGCTACGGGGCGGTGTTGGGCTTCTTCCACAGCCCACTGATGGCGCTGACCTCGGCGCTGAAGCTGCCGCTGCTGTTCCTGGTCACCCTGGTCATCTGCCTGCCCACGCTCTACCTGTTCAACCTGGTCTTCGGCGCCCGGCTCTCGGTGCGGCAGTCGTTGGCGCTGGTGATGGTGGCGATCACGGTCACCTCGATGCTCGCGGTGGCGTTCGCACCGATCAGCCTCTTCTTCCTGATCACCGCCAACGACTACGGGTTCTTCAAGCTGCTCAACGTGTCGATCCTGACCCTGTCGGCGCTGGTCGGGTTGCGCTTTCTGACCAGCGGGATGCAGGTGCTCAACGACCACGGCCTGCTCGCGCCCGACGCCGCCAACGCCACTGTCGACGGGCAGGCCAGCGCCCCGGCGTCGGTCCAGGCCGTGCCGGCCGCGGTGCCCGCCGGGCCGACGCCGGTCGCCGCTCAGAGCGCCGAGCCGGTCGCCGTACCGGCCGGGGCCGCCGTGGCCGAGTCGACTGCGAACGGTGCCGTGACCACCGCGACGGCTCCGGCCCAGGTTCCGACGCAGTGGGCCGGGCAGCCGGCCGGTGCCTCGTTCCCGCCCGGCATGCTGCCGCCCGGCTACGTGGCGCAACGCCCGTGGGACGGCCGTGCGGTCCGGCGCGGGGAGCCGACGCAGCGTCCGGCCAGCATGACCCTGCTCTACATCTGGATCCTGCTCTTCGGCTTTGTCGGCACCCAGCTGGCCTGGACGCTGCGGCCGTTCTTTGGCGACCCGGGGCAGGATTTCTCCTTCTTCCGCAGCATCGACGGCAACTTCTATGCGGAGATCCTGCGCATCATCGGCAACCTCTGACCGTCCCCCGATGGCAAGGTCGCTGGTTGCCGGCCTGGTTACCGGTTAGTAACGTCAGGCCATGACTATCGACTCCCGCCAGGTGGCGGCCGGCATGCTGGAAGCGGTGCCGTTCGCTCGTACGCTCGGTATCGAGTTCGTCGAGGTGGCACCCGAGGCGGAGGGCGGCGTGCGGGCAGTCGTCCGGCTGCCCGACTCGCCGGCCACCCACAACCACATCGGGGGCCCGCACGCCGGCGCCATGTTCGCCCTCGGCGAGACGGCCTCCGGCGCCGTCGTGCTGGCCGCCTTCGGGCAGTTGCTCGACCGGGCCGTGCCGTTGGCCGTCCGGGCCGAGATCGCCTACCGGAAACTCGCCATGGGTCCGGTGCTGGCCACCGCGCGACTCGGCCGGCCGGCGGCCGAGGTGACCGAGGAGCTGGCCGCCGGTCGGCGCCCGGAATTCCCCGTCGCGGTCCAGATCGCCACCGAGGACGGCAAGCCGACCTCGGAGATGACCGTGATCTGGACGCTGCGACCGAACTGAAACGCCCCATGGCGGCCGAAACGGGTTTGCGGGCCCAGCAGGGTGGATAGATTCGTACCGTGCTGGGCCTACCTGCTCACGTGACCGCCTGTCTCTTCGATCTGGACGGTGTGCTGACGCAGACCGCCCGCGTACACAACGCCGCCTGGACGCAGACGTTCGACGAGTTTCTCCGCCAGCGCGCCACGGTCTCCGGCGAACCGTTCCAACCGTTCGATCCGGGCCCGGACTACAACCGCTATGTCGACGGCCGCCCCCGGGCCGACGGTGTCCGGTCGTTCCTCGCCTCCCGCGGGATCGTGCTGCCCGAGGGCAGCCCGGACGACCCGCCGGAGGCGGAGACCGTCAACGGCCTGGGCAACCGCAAGAACGTCCTGCTGCTGCACCGTCTGCGTACCGACGGCGTCGAGGTCTACCCGGGCTCGGTGCGGTACCTGGAGGCGGCGACCGCCGCCGGGCTCCGCCGAGCCGTGGTCACCGCCAGCGCGAACGGGGGTGAGGTGGTCGCCGTCGCCGGATTCGAGCCGCTGCTGGAGGCCCGGGTGGACGGGCTGGTCGCCCGTGCGCAGGGGCTGCGCGGCAAACCACACCCCGACACGTTCCTCGCCGGGGCCAGGGTGCTCGGCGTCGACCCGACGCAGGCCGCCGTCTTCGAGGACGCGCTCTCCGGGGTGGCCGCCGGCCGCGCCGGTGGCTTCGGCTACGTGGTCGGCGTCGACCGGGTCGGGCAGGCCGACGAGTTGCTCGCCCACGGCGCCGACATCGTGGTGACGGACCTCGCCGACCTTCTCGACCGTGCGGACCCACCGGCACCGAACCGCACCGCTACCGACCCGCTCGCCACCCAACGAGGCTCCGGATGATCCGGGAGCGCGCCTATCCGGTGGAGCCGTGGCACGTCCGGGAGACCCGGCTGGACATGGACGTGCTGGCCCAGTCGGAGTCGGTCTTCGCGCTCTCCAACGGGCACGTCGGCCTGCGCGGCAACCTCGACGAGGGCGAACCGCACGGCCTGCCCGGCACCTACCTCAACTCGTTCTACGAACTGCGCCCGTTGCCGTACGCGGAGGCGGGCTACGGCTTCCCCGAGTCCGGGCAGACCATCGTCAACGTCACCAACGGCAAACTGATCCGGCTGCTGGTCGACGACGAACCGCTCGACGTGCGTTACGGCGAGCTGATCGCCCACGAGCGGATCCTCGACCTGCGGGCCGGCACGCTGCACCGGGAGCTGCACTGGCGCTCGCCCGCCGGCCGGGAGGTCAAGGTCCGCAGCACCCGTCTCGTCTCGTTCACCCAGCGGTCCGTGGCCGCCATCAGCTACGAGGTGGAGGCCGTCGACGGCCCGCTGCGGCTGATCGTGCAGTCCGAGTTGGTGGCGAACGAGTCGCTGCCGGCGCAGAGCAAGGACCCCCGGGTCGCGGCGGTGCTGGAGTCGCCGCTCCAGGCCGAGGAGGAGCTGACCACCCCCGACGGCGGGCAGCTGATCCACCGCACCAAGGTCTCCGGTCTGCGGGTCGCCGCCGCCATGGAGCACGAGGTGCACGGCCCGGACCACACCACCATCGAGTCCGAGGGATACCAGGACTGGGTGCGCACCACCATCGCCTGCGTGCTCCAGCCCGGCGAGAAGCTGCGGGTGATCAAATACCTGACGTACAGCTGGTCGAGTCGTCGGTCCCTGCCGGCGCTGCGCGACCAGGTCGGCGCGGCGCTGGCCGGTGCGCGGCTCGACGGATGGGACGGGCTGCACCGGGAGCAGCGCAACTACCTCGACGCGTTCTGGGACGCCTCCGACGTGCTGGTCGAGGGCGACCCGGAAGTGCAGCAGGCGGTCCGGTTCGGGCTCTTCCACGTGTTGCAGGCCGGCGCGCGGGCCGAGCAGCGGCCGATCTCGGCGAAGGGACTGACCGGCCCCGGTTACGACGGTCACGCCTTCTGGGACACCGAGATGTTCGTCCTGCCGGTGCTCACGTACACCCAGCCGAGCGCGGTGCGCAGCGCGTTGCAGTGGCGACACAGCACGCTGGATTCGGCGCGGGAACGTGCCGAGACGCTCAACCTCCGGGGCGCCGCCTTCCCCTGGCGGACCATCGAGGGCCCGGAATCATCCGGGTACTGGCCCGCCGGCACGGCAGCGTTCCACATCGCCGCCGACATCGCCGACGCCGTGCGCCGCTACGTGATGGTCACCGGGGACACCCAGTCGGAACGGGAGATCGGGCTGGAGCTGCTGGTGGAGACCGCCCGGCTGTGGCGCTCGATCGGCCACCACGACCGGCACGGGCAGTTCCACATCGATGGTGTCACCGGCCCGGACGAGTACACCGCCGTGAAGAACGACAACGTCTACACCAACCTGATGGCGCAGCGGAACCTGCTCGCCGCCGCCGACGTGGTCATGCGCTACCGGGACGAGGCGTTCCACCTCGGCGTCACCGACGAGGAGGCCGCGAGCTGGCGGGACGCCGCCACCTCCATGCACGTCCCGTACGACGAGGAACTCGAGGTCCACCAGCAGGTGGAGGGCTTCACCCGACTCCAGGAATGGGACTTCACGCACACACCGGCGGAGAAGTACCCGTTGCTGCTGCACTACCCGTACTTCGAGCTGTACCGCAAGCAGGTGGTGAAGCAGGCCGACCTGGTCCTCGCCATGCACTGGCGGGGGGACGCCTTCACCCCCGAGGAGAAGGTGCGCAACTTCCTCTACTACGAGCGCCGCACCGTACGCGACTCGTCGTTGTCGGCGTGCACCCAGTCGGTGCTCGCCGCCGAGGTGGGCCACCCCGAACTCGCGCACACCTACCTGCGTGAGGCCGCTCTGATGGACCTGCACGACCTCAACGAGAACACCCGCGACGGCGTGCACATGGCGTCGTTGGCCGGCGCGTGGCTCGCCCTGGTCAGCGGGTTCGGCGGTCTACGGGACCACGACGGCGAGCTGTCCTTCGCCCCCCGGCTCTCCAGCCGACTCAGCCGGTTGGAGTTCTCGCTCCAGTGGCGGGGGCTGGCGCTGCGAGTGGATGTCCGGCCGCACCAGACGACGTACTCGCTGCGCCACGGCGGTCCGGACGACGTGGTGGAGCTGCGCCACCACGACCAGATACTGCGGGTGACCTGCGACGAGCCGGTGACGGTGCCGGTGCCGCCGGCCGAGCCGTCCGGCCCACCGCCCGAGCAACCACCGGGCCGGTCTCCGCTGCTGCGGCTGCCCGAGCGCGAACAGTGACGGGTGGGGCGGGAATCTTCCCGCCCCACCCGTCCGCGCTGTGGGTCGGACCGGCTCACCGGTCCCAGTTCGTCAGATCGGCTCACCGGTCGACGGACGCCCGATCGCGTCCCGGGGCGCCGCCGCCTTCGGGTCGTCGGGCAGCCGGGCCGAAGCGGCCTGGTCTCCGAAATCCTGGTCCCCGACGTCCTGGTTGCGCTCGGCATCCTGTTCACGCTGGGTTCGCTCGGTCAGCTGCTGCTGCCGGGAAATCTGCTGCTTGGCCATGGCGATCCTCGCGATCCGTCGGGGCGCGGCTGCGCCGACACGGTCTGCGGTCGCTCGTCGCGTACCCGGCGCCCCAGTGGGCAAACGTGGCCCGGCGGCGGGCCCACGGCCCGGGGTGACCCCGTCGCGGCGTGCGTGCCGGGCGGCGGGCGGGGTACCCGGACCACCGGCGAGTACGCGGAGGTGAGGCATGGACGAGCAGCGCAGCGTGACCATTCCGATCGGGGACGCCCAACTCCCCGCCGACCTGACGCTGCCCGCCCAGTCGGTCGGCGTGGTGCTGTTCGCGCACGGCAGCGGCAGTTCGCGGCACAGCCCGCGCAACGTGGCGGTGGCCCGGACGCTGAACGGCCGTGGGCTCGGCACGGTGCTGGCGGACCTGCTCACCCCGGCCGAGGACGAGGTGGACGCGCGAACAGCCGAACTGCGCTTCGACATCGGGCTGCTGGCCAGCCGGCTGGCCGGGATCGTCGACTGGCTGGCCGTCGAGCGTCCTGCCGGCGATGTACCGATCGGTCTGTTCGGGGCCAGCACGGGTGCTGCCGCTGCCCTGGTCGCGGCGTCGTCCCGCGCCGATCGGGTGGCCGCCGTGGTCAGCCGGGGCGGTCGGCCGGACCTGGCCGGGAACGCGCTGGCCCAGGTGCGTACCCCCACGTTGCTCCTGGTCGGCGGGCTGGACGAAGAGGTGATCACGCTCAACGAGCGGGCGCTGGCCGAGTTGGGGGAGGTCGGCGAGCTGCGGGTGATCCCCGGCGCCACCCATCTCTTCGAGGAGCCGGGCACCCTGGAGCAGGTCGCCGACCAGGCTGGCACCTGGTTCACCACGCACCTCGGTCGGTGATCAGTCCGAGGGTAGGAGAGCCGAGGCCGAGCGGCGCTGTTGGACGGTGTCGATCACACGCCAGAGGACGGCGGTGATCGGGACGCTGACGAAGGCGCCAGCGATGCCCGCGATCAGCGTGCCTGCGGTGACCGCCACCAGGATCACCGCCGGATGCAGTCGGACCTGCCGCTTCATGACCAGCGGCTCCAGCAGGTTGCCTTCGATCTGCTGCACGGCGATCACCGCCGCGAGGGTGAGCAGCGCGGTGGTGGGACCGTTCGCGGCCAGCGCCACCAGCACCGCCACCGCGCCCGCCACCGTCGCCCCGATGATCGGCACGAACCCGCCGAGGAACGTGATCAACGCCAGCGGCAGGGCGAGCGGCACCCGCAGCACCACGAGAGCCAGCCCGATGCCCAGCGCGTCGATCGCGGCGATGAACATGGTGCCCCGGCTGTACGCGCCCAACGTCTGCCAACCGTTGCGGCCCGCCTCGGCCAGCACTGGTTGGTTCGGGCCGGAGACCCGGGACAGCACCCAGTGCCACATGGACCGGCCGTCCTTGAGCAGGAAGAAGAGCAGCACCAGAGCCAGCAGCGCGGAGCCGAACACCTCGGTGGCGGTCCGGGCGCCGGCCACCGGGTCCGGAGAGCTGCCACCGAGCCCCTCCCGGGCCTGGTCGACCAGCCGGTCCAGCTGTGCCTCGCTGACCGGCAGGGTGGACGTCACGAAGTCCCGGCTGCGTTCGACCCCCTGTGTCAACTCCTGGCTGAGCTGATCGAACTGGTTGGCGGTCAGGTTCCACACCAGGGCGCCGACGCCGACCAGGATGCCGAGCAGCAGCAGTACGGTGCAGAGCGCGGCCAGCGCCGCCGGCAGGCGCAACCGGCGCAGCAGCAGCAGGACCGGGTCGAGCAGCGCGGTGAGGAAGATGGTGGCGGCCAGCGCGATGGCCAGCGGCGCCAACAGGACGGCGATCCGGCCGAGCAGGTAGAGCCCCGCGACGATCACCACCAGGCAGGCGCTCCACAACACAGCGCTCCGGACCAGCCACGGCAGCGCCGCCCAGGTCTGGCGCGGCCCGGGGGCGCCTGTCGGTCCGGGTTCCTCTGCGGCCATGTCGGTCCTCCTCGATGTCGACGAGGTCGGTACCCGGTCGGTCGTGCCCCGACACCCGAATCGCTGGCCGTTGCCCGCGCGGATCGTACGTCGGCCGGAGTGAGGTGAGTGGGTGTTCGCGAATCACGTCCGGAGCGGCGGCGTTTGCGTCGTCGGGCCGAGGGAACGCGAAGGGGACGGACCGGACTGAGGAGGAACGCCGTGGGTGATTTCATGGACAAGGCCAAGGACTTCGCGGACAAGCATGACAAGCAGGTCGACCAGGGTGCGGAGAAGGCCGGCGACATGGCCGACAAGCGCACCGGCGGCAAGTACGACGATCAGATCGACAAGGGCGTGGACCAGGCCCAGGCGCGCACCGGTGAGGGCGACCAGGTCCGCTGACCCAGCGCGCTACTCCCGGGCCGCCGAGCCGTCGGCGACCCGGGAGTGCCGGTCCGGATGATGCGCGGGTCAGCGCCTGTCGCGTAGCTCGTCCATCGAGGTGGGCCGGCCGCTCAACGCGTCGCGTAACCGATCGACCACACCGATGCCGGGGGCGAGCAGCTTGTTCGCCGGTGGGTGCTCCGGGCTCCCCGGATGTGGCCGGGTCGGCCCGATCTCTTTGATCGCCGTCACCCGGGCGGCGATCTCGACCAGCTCCTCCCGGGCGGTCGCCGCGCGCAGCCGGGGAAAGAGCTCCTTCTCCTCCTCCGCCACGTGGTGCCGGACGGTGCTGGTCAGTTGGGCGAGCAGCTCGTCGAAGCGGGTGTCGGACGGGTCAATGGACTCCAACTCCTTCATGGTCCGCTCGGCGTCGGCGTGCTCCGCGATCTCCCGGTCGGCGATCTCGTTGCCGTCGGGCAGCACCTTTCGGGCGATCGGATACACGTACGCCTCCTCGGCGACCGAGTGGCGGACGAGTTCGGCGATCACCACGTCGGCGAGGCGCCGGCGGTGCTCGGGGGTGCCCTGCCGGGTCGCCAACTCGACGAGGACTGCCTCGATCTCACGATGATCGGAGACCAGGATGTCGACGGCGTCGTGGTCGTCGGCGGTCGGTGGATTGGTCATGTCACGGCCCCTTACCGGTTGCGGATCGGTGGGAGGTGTGTGGCTCTGGTACCCCCACGGGGCTGCACAAACCTACGGTTGACGATGCGTTCGACGGTGTCGGTGGTGCTGGCGGTGGCTGTGGTGCCCGGCCACCGCTCGCGGTGGCGGTGGTGCCCGGCCGCCACGATTGCCCTGCCGCCGCCGGGGTAACCGCCGCCATGGCCGACGACCGCCCACCCGCCGACCGCGGTCGGTCGCGGCTCGACGAGACCGCCGAGTGGGCGGTCCGGCAGGTGCGGCACCGTGGCGGAGAGGCCGGCCGGATCCGGGCCCGGCAGTGGGAGGTCACTCTGGTGATCTCCATTCAGGCCGGCCTGGCCGCGGCGATCGCCGCCCTGCTCGCCCAGAACCTGCTCGGCCCCGGAGCGCACGTCTTCGCCCCCGCCGCCGCCGTCGGTACGATCGCCACCGCCATCGGGCAGCGGGCGCGGCGCACCTTTGAACTGTTGGGCGGCGTGGCCCTCGGCATCATCATCGGCGACACGCTGCGTTTCCTGCTCGGCTCGGGCCCGTGGCAGACCGGTGCAGTGGTCGCGCTGGCCATCGCCGCCGCGTTGCTGGTGGCCGGAAGGGGTGGTGCGCTGGTCGGCCAGGCCGGCGGTACCGCCGTGCTGATCGCCACGCTGGCCCCGATGGAACGGGGCCTGGAGTTACCTCGGATCTTCGACGCGCTCGTCGGTGGGGCGGTCGGCCTGGTGGTGGTCGCGCTGCTGCTGCCGATCAACCCGCTGCGGGTGCTGGACCGGGCCGCGGCACCGATCTTCGCGATCCTCTGCGAGCAGCTCGCCGAACTGGCGCGGGCGCTGCGGGAGCGCGACGGCGAGCGGACCCTGGGCGTCCTGGAGCGGCTCCGAAGCACCGAGGGAGACCTGGGCCGGCTGCACGATGCGTTGAGCGGCGCCGATGAGGTGGTGACCATCGCCCCGGTGCGCTGGCACCGTCGGCAGCAGTACCACCGTTACGCCCGCAGCGCCGGTCACCTGGAACGGCTGCTGCTGGACACCCGCGCCATGGCCCGTTGGTCGACCACCGCGTTGCAGTACGGCGAGCCGATTCCGCAGGAGCTGCCGGATGCGATGGGCCGGTTGGGTCAGGCGGTGGCGGAGATGCGGATGGAGTGCAGGGTCGGTGACGACCCCCGGCGTACCCGCCGGTTGGTCGAGGAGTGCGCCGAATTGGCCGGGCGGGCCTCCGCGGCCGGCGTCAAGTCGTTCGGCGAATCCCTCGTCACCGGACTGCGTACCGCGGCCAGCGACCTGCTCCGGGCCGCCGGTTCCGAACCCGAAGACGCCAACCGGATCGTGCGCCGGGCGGCCGGAGCAGGCGAGGCGGAGATCCACCCGCCGGTCCGCCGACAACTGCACCGGACCCGACCGACGCGGGCCGCCCGAGCCCGTCGGCGCGCCCACCTCGCCGCCCGCGCCCGTAACGACAGTCGGGCCGGCCTCCCCGCACGGGAGAGGCCGGCCCGGTGAAACCGTCCGGATCAGGAGGAGTAGCCCCGCTCCGCGATCCAGTTGGCGACCTTCGGCAGGCTCATCCAGTACTCGCCCAACGCCGGGTCGGCCGGGTCGGCGACCCGGATCGTGTCACCACCGTCGCGGTAGCCGACGAGGGTCAGGTAGTGGCCACCCTCGTACGAGTGCGGGTTGCCGTCGGTGTCCACCGTCGTGCCCTTGATGTTCGCGACCACCGGGCGGCCGGCGTCCACCGCGGCCAGCACGTCACGGCGCAGCTGCTCGACCTGGTCGGGTCGGGCCACCGAATCACGGATCTCGGTGGTCCGGTACTTGCCACCGGTCAGCTCGTTCAGCACCCGGGTGGTGTCCAGGGCTGAGGGGGTACCCGCCTCGGTGGTGCCGAGCAGCCGGGCCACCTCGTCCTGGGACAGCGCCTTGCCCTGCGCGGACAACGCGATCCGGGTCGCGGCCGGGCCGCAGTAGTAGAAGTTCGGCTGGGCCTGGTAGTCGACGCCGAGGATCCGCTCGGCGTGCCTGTCGTTCTGGCTCGACGAGGCCGGGGCGGCCTGCGCCGGGGCGGCCTGCGCGGCCACCGCCGGGCCGAGGGCGCAGCCGCCGGCCACCAGCAGGCCGACGACGGACAGACCGCTCTTCTGGACGATCGGATTCATGGTCGAGTCT
Organism: Micromonospora sp. NPDC127501; assembly: GCF_040302185.1. NCBI lineage: Bacteria > Bacillati > Actinomycetota > Actinomycetes > Micromonosporales > Micromonosporaceae > Micromonospora > Micromonospora sp. NPDC127501. The sequence goes on from NZ_JBEORJ010000010.1 coordinate 19,559, forward strand.
CCGTTCGGGGGTTGGCGCCTCCGGCCAGCGGAGGGCGGCAGCACCGGGAATGGCGCTCGGCGCAACACGGGGGCCGACCATCGGTGGTCTCGGCCCTGGGCGTACCGAGGGCGTAACCGCCCTGCTCCATGGAGAATTCCGCCGGCTGTGAGCACCGGGACCCGCGCGGCGTCCCTGTCCGACCCGAACCGGTCATCGGGGACACCCGGTCAGCTCAGAGGCTGCCCAACAGCCTGGTCACGGTGATTTCGATGACCACCCGTTCCGGATTCGGACGCGGTGTCCGATACCGCTCGGCGTACCGCCGCTCCGCCTCCGCCACGGCGGCCGGATCCGACCGCAGCACCGCGCGACCCTCGATGGTCAACCAGCGCCGGCCATCCACGTGGCACACCGCCACCGCCGCGCCCGCCGCGCCCGCCGCCGCCACCTGACGGGCCTTGCGGGAGGCGCCGGAGGTGATGACCCGGGCCAGGCCGGCCGCCGGGTCGAGAGTCACCCCGACCGGTACGACGTGCGGGGTGCCGTCCGCCCGCACTGTGGTCAGCGTCGCCAGGTGCCGTTCGGCGCAGAAGGCGACAACCCGCTCATCGTGCACGTCCAACCGATGATCGCCCGTCACGCCCGTCCCCTGTCCGCCGAACCGACTCCGATCATGGCACGCGGCGACGCACCTGGCCCCGATCCGGTGGGGCGTCCGGCTGACCGGGCAACTGGCGACCCGCCGCCCGACGTTGGTGCACCAGCCGGGTCAGGTAGATCAGCGCGGCGGCCAGGACCCCCATGTCGTCCAGGTAGATCGGGTCCGGCAGAACGTCGACCGGGAAGATCGTGTAGATCAGCGCCCCGTAGAAGGCGACCTTGCCGCCCGCGCCCAGCCCGGTCAGCAGCCGCCGGGTACGCACCACCCGCACCGCCAGCACCACGGCACCGACCAGTGTGGCGAGCGCCAGGATGCTGGCGATCACCACGAGGACCCACGCCTGTCGGGACATGCCGTCACGCTAACCCACCCGAGCCCGCGCGGCTCAGAACGCGGGCACCGTCGCACGGCCGCGCGCCGTCACCTTGTTCTCCCGGGTCTGCTCGACGTTCTCCCGGGGCTGCGCGCCCACGGGTCGGGCGACCTCGCTCAGCGGCAGCACCGACGCCGACTCGGCGACCCGTCGTCCGGTCGCTGCGTGCGCCTCCTCGCGGAGACTGCGAGCCGCAGCCACCGCCAACTCCGCCGCCCGCCACGCGGCCTGCTCCCGCTCGCGAGCCGCGGAGTGCCGGGCCGCCAGGTTGTCCCGGATCGCCCGCTGGAGCACCAGCTCCTGCTCGACCGGGTGCAGTCGCGGGTCCCAACCGTCGCGGTGCGCGAAGACGTCGCTGAGCTGCTCCACCGACAGCTCCCGCCGCCAGTACGCATCCAGCGCCGCCCGGTGCAGGTAGCGCTCGCGGTCCGCGTACTCGGCGGGGGTGCGTGCGGTGTGCGGCAGCGGCATCGCGGCCGCCGCGTCGAGCCGCCGTACGCCAGCCTCGGCCGCCTCGTACGCCAGCCAGGCCGCCTCGACCGCCTCCTGCGCGGCCACCCACTCCGTCCGGCGGCGCCGCACGGTGGTGGTCGCCCGCTCCGCAGCTACCGCGACCTCCTGCGCGTAGCGGCTCTGCTCCCGCTCCTCCTGCGCCTGCTCGAGTTGGCTCGGCATGGCGGCGCGGCGGATCCGGGAGCCCGGGTCGAAGCGGAACCGGCCGGGCCGCAGCAGGAGAGCGGAGACGGCGACGGCTACCACCCCGAGCAGGCTCAGCCAGATGACGGCGGCCCGGGAGAGGTCTGGCAGGACGGCGGAGAGGATGGTTTGCATGATCAGCACCTCGCGGTCGAAGGCGGGTATCGACGGGCGGCAGGAAGGCGCGGCAGCACCGGTCGGCCCGGTGGCGGGATGGTCCCGTCGACGGCGAACTCAGGTGCCGTGCGGGATGATCAGCCGGGTTCGGGCCCCGGGATCGCCGGGCCTGGCTCAGCGGGCGGGCGGGCCGCGTCGTGCAGGAGAGCCGCGGCCGGGATCGATGGCCGGGACGTGCACCGGGCCCGCCGCGACCGTGCCGGTCGTCGTGGCGGTATCGAGCGTGCCAGCCGGCGGGGCTTCAGCGGGCTGGGCGGCCCGCTGGTTGGCCGGGCCGGCGTCGGGGCGGACACTTGCCACCCGGCTGCTCACGGCACTGGGCCGCAGCTGCGTGGGGGCGGGCGGTGGGGTCGCGGCGAGAGCGGCACCGAGGCCGACCGCGAGCACCAGCGCGGTGACCGCCAGACGGGTCAGTTCCCGCAGTGACCGCAGCACAGCCCACCTGGCTGGGCGGACAGACGCTGCGGACGACACCCGACCAACCTATCGCCCGTCCTGCTCCACCGCAGCACGGCGAACGACCACGCGGGCGTGACCGCCACCACCATGCGCACTGTGGACGGCGTCGGTCGGGGGCCGGGAACGGCAGTGCCCCCGACCGGATCGGCTCCGATCGGGGGCACCGCGCATCGTCGGGGTGGCACCGCCGGCGGGGCGGGCGTGCCGGCGGCGGACGTGGTCAGTCGCCGGTGCCGAGCACCCGGGGCGCGGCCTTCTCGTCGCCCTGCCACACCATCTCGTCCTCGGTCAACCAGGTCAGCCGCTCGTCGGACTCGTCGTCCTGCGCTCGACCCTGCCCGCCGAGCACACCGGGGCGGGCGCCGCCGGACCCCGGTCGGGCGTTGCCGCCGGTCATGGCCGGGCGTCCGCCGCTCCCACCGCGCTGGCCGTCGATGCTGCGCCCGACCCCGTTGGCGGCTCGGGTCTCCGCCGGGGCCGCACCACCGCCGGTCGGTCGAGCCGAGCTGGCGGGCGCGTTGCCCGAGCCCGCGAGGGCGCCGCTGCGCAAGACCCCGCCGGCCGGTGACCCGCCCTGTGCTCCGTAGAGCAGGCCGGGACCGGTGCTCGCCGCGGCGGGCGCGCCGGCCGGCCCGGACAGCCCGACCAGCCCGGCGGCACCACCGCCGAGCAGCGCGCCGCCGACCAGTGGGTCGGCCCCGGCGAGGGAGGTGCCACGGTCAGCGAGGTCGCTGCCGGCGCCGATCGGCACGGCGCCGACAGCCGGGCTGCCACCGGTGCCCGAGCCGACCTCGCCCGGAGTCGAACCGTCGCCCGGCAGTTGGGCGACGCGGTCGGGCGACGAGATGGTCGCGTCACTGGTGCGCGCGGTGTCCGCGCCGGTGTTGGGGCCGCCCGACACCCTGGCGATGGCCGAGACACTCTGTGGCGTCGTCGGATCCTTGCGGGCGGTGGTCGGAGTGTCCGGGTCCGGCGGGGGTGGCTCGACCACCCGGTCGTAGGCGGAGAGCTCGTAACTGTTGGCCAGGCCGGCCACCAGGTTCACCATCCGCTGGTGGGCCTTCTCCTGCTCAGCCTTGTCCTGCTGGTGACCGGCGATGCCCCCGACGATCAGACCGGTCAGACCGAAGGCCGCGCCACCCTTGATCGCGCCGCCGATCGCCTTGTCGTTGTCGTCGGTCTCCTCCGGGCTCTCGGCCTGCTTGTGGGCGGCGCGCAGATGGTCGGCCATCATGGTCAACCCCTGCTTGATGCCGGCCATCCCTTCGCCCAACGCGTCGGTGTGGGCGACGATCAGGCTGAGTCGCCGATGGAACTCCCGACCCGCCGAACCCGTCCACGTGTTGGCGAGCTTGTCGAGGTCGCCGCTCAGATCCCGACCGAGGCCGTCGAGGATGCCCTTGAGCTCGGCCCACTGGGTGGCCACGCCCTCGATCTGCTCCGGCTTGCCCGCCATCAGGCCGTCGTACAGCTGCTGGTGGCTGTTGCCCTGGTAGCGCTGGGTGTAGTCAGACACGCCCGTCCTCCTTCGGCTGGAACGCCCGGTCGACCGGGGTCAGCGCGGCGGTGACATCTTCGGCGTTGGCCGCGTTACGCGCCTCGGCGGTGCGGTAGTTGCTCAGGATCGTGCTGGTCGCCTGCTGTGCCGCCAGCACCGCCTGCCGGACCCGTTCGGCCTGGTCGACATAGGACTGGTGGACCTCGCTGTAGCGACGCGCCTTGTCGGTGGCGTCGAAGAACGAGCCCAGCGCCGGAGGACGGCACTGCATCTCGGTGTTGAGCTTGCGCAGCACCGACTCGGCCTGGCTCAACCGCGACGCCAGGTGCTCGTGGAAGTCCTCAAGGGACAACAGGTCGACTTCCGTACGCCCGGCCATGGCAACATCCCCGTCGTTCTGGTTGACAACCGTCAGCGACATCCAGGTTAGTCCACCAGTGCGACTCCGGGCGACCCGCCGAGGCTGCTCAGCCGTCGGCGTCGGTCGATTCCGTGGACCCCCCACCGGTCCCGCCGCTCGACGGGGTGCCACCGGCCGGACTCGACGGCGTCGACCCCGACGGTGGCGCGGCGGACGACGACCCCGACGGTGGCGCCGCGGACGGCGTGCCCGAGGGCGGTGCCGCTGATGGTGAGCCTGACCTCGGCGCGGCCGACGGTGGCGCGGACGGTGCCGGCCCGTCCGGAGCGAAGACGGCGAACGCGTCCTCGCGGTCCAGGGTCGGCCCGGTCGGGATCAGTGCGAGCAGGGAGCCGGGCACCGCCAACGGCGTGATCCCGCCGTAGCCGAGCACGTCCAGGGTCTCCGCCGAGCCGAGCGGATACCGGATGCCCTGCGGGCTGATCAGGTAGATCGTCGACCCGGCGGCGCCGGACCCGCTGGTCCCGGCACCGGGCGAGGCCTGCGCGATGACACCCTTACCGCCGGGCAGCAGCACCGCCTCTGCGGTGCGTACGGCGTCGCGCCTGGTCTGGCGCACCGGCACCAGACCCGGATCGCTGTCGGTCAACTCGGTCGGCACCCGGTCGAAGACCTCCAGGGTGGTGGTCGGCGGGCCGCCCGAGCTGTCCTTGCGGTACGTCGCGCACAACGTGGTCTGACCGGGCTGGGCCGGGTAGAGGGCGGGCATCGTCGGGGGCACCCCCTCCTCCTCGATCCGCCGCTCCTCGAACGCCTCGCTGGCCTGGTTCGGGGTGATGTCGGTGATCCGACCGCCGTTGCTGACGAGCAGCAGAGCGGTGATCTCACTGATCGAGACGAGAGCGTCCCGGGTCAGCACGTAGTGCCGCCCGGCGGCCTTGAACACCGAACCGACGTCGTACGACTGCCCGGCCACCGTGCGACTGCTGGGCTCGCCCTCACCGGGCAGCGACGGCCGGCGCAGCGGTGGCCCGGCCGGCACGGCGTTGAGCAGTTGCTGCCCGACCTGGAGGCGCTCGGTGCCGGCCATCCGCAGCGCCGTGATCGTGCGAGACGGGTCGAGCAGTTGGAGTCGGGTGTTGTTGGTGACCAGGTACCGCTGGTCGTTCACCGAGACCAGCACCCCCCGGTCACCCAGGGGCGTGCCGCCGGGCAGGGCCCGGTCGATCACCAGTCGGGTGCTGGACCGCTGCCGGTCGACCGGGTCGGGCACGTCGCAGACCGACCAGGGCAGACCGGTCAGCGACTTACGGTCCGGCAGGGCGTCCGGTGCCCCGACGATGCCGACGGTGACGCCGCGGGGCCGGTCCCGCAGCGACGCCTGGGACATCGTCCGCACCTGGGCACTCGCGTCGTTCACGATGAGGCGCGCCGAGGTGTAGTTGAGCGTCGGGTGCAGCTTGCCCTCGATGAACACGTACGTCGCGCCGGTCTCCCGTTCGATGACCAGGGTCTGGTCGTCCAGCGGCGCCGCGCCACCGGTCAACTGGCCGTAGGCACCCACCCCGCCGAGCACGATGGCCGCGGTGAGGACACTGCCGAAGACGGCCATGCCGAGCCGTCGCATCGGCAGGTTGGTGGTCTCCGGATCGCCCGACAGCAAGGCGGAGACGATGCGGCGGGTGACGAAGCGGTACGCCTGCACCTGATCGCGGCGGGTCCGCATGACTTACCTCCGGCGGGGTGGATCCGCGACGATCAGGGTCGGGGTGCCGTCGCGGGCTTCCCTACGATAAGGGGCCGACGGTGGTTCCTTGGGACCACCGCTCGTGGCCGGCACCGGAGGAGACCCGGCGCAGAGTCGTACCGTGCAGGAGGGACAGTCAGCGATGACGCAGGTTCAGGCGCCACCCGCCCGAGCGGTCACGGACCCTGTCGACGTTCCGACCCGGCCGGTGCCCCCGGCCGAGCGGCCCGGCCGTGGGCGGGTCGGCCCCGTGCTGGTCGGGCAGCTCGTCGTCCTGGAGTTGTGCGTGGTCGGCGTCTGGGCCGCCACGGCCGGACCCAGCTGGGTGCTCGCCGCGGCGGGCACCGCGGCGCTGCTGGTCGTCCTGGCGGCCTTCGCCCGTCGCGGCGGCCGCTGGTGGTTCGAGGACCTGCTGCTGCGCCGGCGGTTGCGGCGACGCGGTGAGCGGGCGTCCGCCGCGCTGGCCAGCGGCACGGCAACCGACCCGAGGTTGGCCGCGCTCGCCCCGGAGCTGAGCGTCATCGAGCTGACCGACCGAGGCACCCGGCTCGGCATCGGGCGGGACGACCAGGGCTGGTTCGCCGCCGTCGCGCTACAGTCCGCGACCGGTGCGGCGGTCGGCTCCGTCGACGCCGCCGCGGTGGACCGCGCGCTGCGGGTGCTCGCGGACTTCAGCGCCCCGGTCTCCCGGGCCCAGGTCGTCGCGCACACGTTGGTCTGGTACCCGGCACCCGGTGCGCCGCCGGCAGCGCACCGGACCGTGTGGGTGGCGCTGCGGCTCACCGTCCGGGACGCCCGGGTCGAGGCGGTGAGCCGCGGCGGCGGGCTGACCGGCGTACACCGGACGGTGGCGGCCGGGATCGGCCGGCTCGGCAAGGCGCTGACCTCGGCGGGGCTGGCCCATCGCCCGCTCGGCCGGGAGGAGCTACGTGCGGCAATCGTCTCGGCCGCCGGTCTGGACCTGGTGCCCGAGGCGCCGGCGGAGAGTTGGCGTGGGTTGCGCGGCGGCGGCTGGACGCACCGCTGCATGGCTCTGCGGGGCCGCTTCGACGCGCCGCTCGGTCCGCTCGTGGACGCGATCACCGCGACCTCGGCGCCGTCGCACACGGTGGCCGTGACCGTCTCGTCGGACGGTCGGGTGGCGGCACCGCTGCTGCGGGTCGCGGCGATGGACAACCACGTCGAGGCCCTGGTCAAGGTGGTTCGTGAGGTTGCCGGCCGGGTGGGTGCGTCCACCCGGCCGATGGACGGTCAGCATGCTCCGGGCGTCTACGCCACCGCTCCGGTCGCCTCGGCGCTGGGCGTCTCCACCGGTCCGCGGTCGCGCTGACCGGTGCGGCGGCGCACGGTCAGGGTCGGAGGTTGACGATCCAGCCGTAGAGGCCGCAGACCCAGAAGGCGAGCGGCACCAGCGAGATGATGAGCAGGATCTCGGCGATGTCGAGCAGCCGGCCCCAGACCGGCGAGATGCGCTTGCCGGCGACGGTCAGACCGTAGATCAGGCTGATCACCGCGGCGAGCACCAGGCCGCCCAGGATCAGGCCGAGCCGGACCGGCAGCGACCCACCGGCGAAGGTGGTCGCGGCGGCCAGGCCCAGACCCACGGTGCCGGCCAGCAGCACCGGGGTGCGCTGGGCCCGGCCCAGGAGGGGGCGGGCCCGCAGCAGCGCCAGCAGGGCCAGCACCAGGCACAGCAGCACCGCGGGCAGGCGACCGTCCAGCGCCAGCACGAGTTGCGCGCCCAGCACCAGCAGCGACACCGTCCACAGCAGACCGGTCAGGAACTGGTCGGCCCGCTCACTCTGCTGGAGCACCTGCCGGCCGTCCACCGACTCGCTGTCGGTCTTCAGGTCCTCCGGACCGGTCGGAATCGACGGCACCGGCAGCCGGGCCAGCCGGTAGGCCATCATCGGCAGCGCCGGCACCACGCCGAACGCGACCGCCGCGACCACCGCGGCGGAGGCCGCCGCGTCGAGGCCCAGGACCAGGCAGAGCACCGCGCCCAGGCCGGTCGCGGCCGCGACCCCGATCGCGGCGAAGAAGAGGGGGTACCGGTCGCCGACCGCCAGCACGGCCACCGCGCCGGCCACCACCGCTGCGGTCGCCGCGAGCAGGACATGCGGACTGGCCAGGTCGGTCAGCGATCGATCGCCGGCGAGCAGCAGCAGGCCGCCGGTGGCCGCGTGTACCAGGCCGACCAGGGCCAGCACCGCGCCGATGCCGCTGTCACCGGCGGCCCTGGAGAGCACCGCCGCGCCCACCAGCAGCGCCACCGCGACCAGCAGCGCGGCGAGCGCGCCGGGCAGGTGCGGCGGACCGGCGAAGAGGGCGGCCAGCGCGCCAGCGCCGAGCGCCGCCGCCGCGAAGACCACGGCGAAGGAGCGGGTCGCGCCGACCTGCCAGGCGCCGGGGCGCTGGTTGGTCGCGGTGGCGACCGCGTCCACCACGTCGTCGAAGACGATTTCCGGCGCGGCGTCGGACCGGGGGTTGAAGTACAGCACCTCACCGTCCCGGACGCTGAGCTGCGCCGCGGTACGACCACCGTCGAGGGGCGCACCGCCCAACCGGGACAGTGCCCAGCCGCCGTGCCGAGCGCCCTCGTCGGCCATGTCCTCACCGGCGTAGCGCAGCAGGGTGGGGAGCAGGTCGGCCAGCGGCACATCCGACGGCAGCGCCAGATCCATCCGGGTACGTGGAGCCACGATGGTGATCCGGCTGAGACCACCGGTCGCCGTCTTCGTCGCCACAGTGGCCTCCAGGTGTGCGTCTGCGATCGGCTGGCTGGAATGCTGCGGTCCGGGTCCACCGCGCACACGGCAGATTACCTACGATGACGGCACGTACGATGCCCACCCGCGGGCGGTGTTCCGCGGGCCGCACGTCATCAGGGCCGCTTCTGGGGAGGAGACAGCCGTGAGCACGGTGGTGTTCCGCCGGCTCCCGCGTCAGCCGGGGCCGGCCTTACCGCGCGGCGAGGTGCTGCTGGAGTCGCCTCCCGAGCTGCCCGAGCCGACGCCCCGCGGGATGGGGCAGCTGCTCATGATCCTGCCGATGTTCTGCGGGGTCGGTGCCATGGCGTTCCTCTACGCCGGCAAGGGCGGCGGCATGATGACCTACGTCGCCGGTGGTCTGTTCGGTGTCTCGATGCTCGGCATGGCGATCGGCTCGCTGGCCAACAGCGGTGGCAAGGACAAGGCCGAGCTGAACGCCGACCGCCGCGACTACATGCGCTACCTGGCGCAGATGCGCAAGCGCACCCGGCGTGCCGCCGAGCAGCAGCGGGCCGCGATGGCCTGGCGGCACCCGGAGCCCGACGCGCTCTGGTCGATCGCCGCCTCCCGGCGACTCTGGGAGCGGCGGATCACCGAGGACGACTTCGGCGAGACCCGGATCGCCCTCGGCCCGCAGCGGCTCGCCGTGGAGATCGTCCCACCGGAGACGAAGCCGGTGGAGGACCTGGAGCCGATGAGCGCCATCGCGCTTCGCCGGTTCGTCCGGGCACACTCCACGGTGCCCGACCTGCCGACGGCGCTGTCGGTGCGCGCGTTCAGCCGCGTGGTGCTGCGCGGCGACCGCGAGCCGGTGCTCGACCTGACCCGGGCGGCGCTGGGGCAGCTGGCCACCTTCCACGCACCGGACGACCTGGTGATCGCGGTGGTCGCCGCACCCGACCGGCAGTCGTCCTGGGGCTGGGTGAAGTGGCTGCCACACGCCCACCACAGCGGTCGTACGGACGCGGCCGGCGCGCGCCGGCTGGTCTTCGCCAGCCTGGCCGAGGCCGAGGCCTCGCTCGCCGCCGAGCTGGGCGGGCGGCCCCGGTTCGCGCCGGAGGCCAAGCCGCTGACCACCGCCCCGCACCTGGTCGTGGTGATCGACGGCGGGGAGATCTCGCCGACCTGCCAGCTGGTGGGCCCGGGGCTGCTCGGCGCCACGGTGATCGACCTCTCCGGGACGGTGCCGCGCGACGCCGGCCGCTGGCTGCTCTGCCTCGACGTGAATGACGGAAGCTCGCTCGACCTGGTCCGGGGCAGCTCGTCGTCGACGCTGGGTCGGCCCGACCGGCTCAGCGCCGAGGCCGCCGAGGGGCTGGCCCGACAGATCGCCCCCTTCCGGCTCTCCCAGCAGCAGACCGGCGGCGACGAGCCGCTGGCCCGCAGCACGGAGCTGCCGGACCTGCTCGGCGTCGGTGACGCCGCGGCGGTGGACGTGCAGAACACCTGGCGTCCGCGTGGGCACCGCGACCGGCTGCGCATCCCGCTCGGCGTCGGCCCGGACGGCAACGTGGTCGAGCTCGACTTCAAGGAGTCGGCGCACGAGGGCATGGGTCCGCACGGTCTGGTGATCGGTGCGACCGGCTCCGGCAAGAGCGAGCTGCTGCGTACGGTGGTGGCCGCGTTGGCGGTGACCCACTCGTCGGAGGAACTGAACTTCGTCCTGGTCGACTTCAAGGGCGGCGCGACCTTCGCCTCGCTGGAGGCGCTGCCGCACACCAGCGCGGTGATCACCAACCTGGCCGACGAGCTGCCGTTGGTCGACCGGATGCGCGACGCGCTCGCTGGCGAGATGGTGCGCCGGCAGGAGCTGCTGCGGGCGGCCGGCAACTACGTCTCCCGCTTCGAGTACGAGAAGGCGCGCTCGGCCGGTGAGCCGCTGGCGCCGATGCCCAGCTTGTTGATCATCTGTGACGAGTTCAGCGAACTGCTCGCCGCCAAACCGGACTTCATCGACCTGTTCGTGATGATCGGCCGGTTGGGGCGGTCCCTCGGCGTGCACCTGCTGCTGGCCAGCCAGCGCCTCGAAGAGGGCAAGCTGCGGGGCCTCGACACGCACCTGTCGTACCGGATCGGTCTGCGGACGTTCTCCGCTGTGGAGAGCCGGATCGTGCTCGGCGTACCGGACGCGTACGAGCTGCCGAACGCGCCGGGCCACGGCTACCTGAAGACGGACACCAGCACCATGCTGCGGTTCCGGGCCGCGTACGTGTCGGGGGCGTACCGGGCCCCGGGGCAGCAGGCCTCCGCCTCGCAGGCGCTGGTGCAGCGCCGGATCGTGCCGTACGGCCTCGACTTCGTTCCGGTGCAGGTTCCGCAGGTTCCGGTGGCCACCGCGCCGGAGCCGGAGCAGCCGGCCGACGGCAAGGCCGTGGCGATGCTCGACGTGCTGATCGACCAGCTCAAGGGCCGGGGCCGCCCGGCGCACCAGGTGTGGCTGCCGCCGCTGGCCGACCCGCCGGGCCTGGGTGAGCTGCTCGGCCCGCTGGCGGTGGATCCGACCTACGGGTTGTGCACCGCCTCCTGGCCCGGGCGCGGACGACTCACCGTGCCGGTCGGCGTCGTGGACCGCCCGTACGAGCAGCGTCGGGACCCGATGATGGTCGAGCTGGCCGGTGCCGGCGGCAACGTGGTCATCGTCGGCCGGTCGATGAGTGGCAAGAGCACGATGCTGCGTACGCTGTTGGCCTCGTTGGCGCTCACGCACACGCCACGGGAGGTGCAGTTCTTCTGCCTGGACTTCGGCGGGGGCGCGCTGCGCAGCATGGAGCGGTTGCCGCACCTGGCCGGGGTGGCCGGTCGGCGCGACGTCGAGGCGGTCCGTCGGACGGTGGCCGAGGTGGTCGCCGTGCTGGACGAGCGGGAGGCTCGTTTCGCCCAGCACGGCATCGACTCGGTGGCGAGCTACCGCCGTCGCCGTGCCGCCGGCGAGTTCGCCGACGACCCGTTCGGCGACGTGTTCCTGGTGGTGGACGGGTGGAACACCCTGCGCCAGGAGTACGAGGAGCTGGAGCAGACCATCACCACGTTGGCCAACCGGGGTCTCGGCTTCGGTGTGCACGTGGTGCTCACCGCCGTACGGTGGGCGGAGATCCGGATCAACATGCGGGATCTGCTCGGCACCAAGTTGGAGCTGCGCCTCGGCGACGCGTCGGAGTCCGAGATCGACCGTCGGGCGGCGAACAACGTGCCGGAGAAGTCGCCCGGTCGTGGCCTGACCCGGGACAAGCTGCACTTCCTCACCGCCATCTCGCGGATCGACGGTCGTCGCGACATCGACGATCTGAGCGAGGCCTCGCTGTCCCTGGCCGGGCACGTGGCGGCGAACTGGCCGGGTCGCCCGGCGCCGAAGGTGCGGTTGCTGCCGCGCCGGCTGCCGGTGGCGGAGCTGGCCCGGATCATCGACCGCTCGGCACCCGGTCTCCCGATCGGCGTCAACGAGTCGGCACTCGCGCCGGTCTACCTGGACCTGGCCAACGAGCCGCACCTGACGGTCTTCGGCGACGCGGAGTGCGGCAAGACCAACCTGCTGCGCCTGATCGCACGGGGGATCACCGAGCGGTACACGCCGGCGCAGGCCCGGCTGGTGATCGCCGACTACCGGCGGGGCCTGCTGGGGGCTGTGGAGGGTGACCACCTGCTCGACTACGCCCCGTCGAACCAGGCGTTCGCCCAGGGGCTCGGGTCGATCCGCAGCGCGCTCTCCAACCGACTGCCCGGCCCGGACGTGACGACCGCCCAGCTGCGTGATCGGAGCTGGTGGAAGGGTCCGGACCTGTACATCCTGGTGGACGACTACGACCTGGTGGCCTCGGGCGGCAGCAACCCGCTGAGCGCCCTGCACGAGCTGTTGCCGCAGGCCCGCGACATCGGTCTGCACCTGATCGTCACGCGCCGGGTCGGCGGTGTGTCCAGGGCGCTCTACGAGCCGGTGCTGCAACGGCTTCGCGAGTTGGACTCGCCGGGCCTGCTGATGTCCGGAAACCGGGAGGAGGGCGCGGTCTTCGGCACGTTGCGGCCGAGCCCGCAACCGCCCGGCCGGGGCACCCTGGTTCGCCGTCGTGATGGTCAGCAGCTGATTCAGACCGCCTGGTCCGAGCCGACCTGAGAGCTGTCGGTCGTTCGGTAGGGGGTGGTGGGCCGTTCCGGTCCGATTCACCACCATCCATCGAACGTCACGGGTCAGGGCTGCGAGGGCTGGACACGTTCCGCTACGGTCTTCACAGGAGTGTCCGTCGGTGGGGTGTTGCTGCCTTGCCGCGGGGGAGGATGCGGCGAAGCCGCCACCACAACAGACGGAAGGGTGTGAAGCATGGCGTTCGAGGTCGAAGCTGCGACTCTGCATACCGCCGCGAGTGACGTGCGGTCCACGCGCAGCGAGGTCGACGGCGAGCTGAAGAAGCTGTGGAACGTGGTCGACGACCTGGCCATCGCGTGGAAGGGTCAGGCGTCCACGGGCTTCCAGTCGCTGATGACGCGCTGGAACGAGGACACCGTCAAACTGCTGACGGCGATGGACAGCATCGCTGACCTGCTCGACAAGTCGGGTACGACGCACCAGGTCAACGACGAAGAGCAGCAGCAGATGCTGGACAAGTTCCACTCTGCTCTCAACCCGTGATCCGTAGCCGGCAGAGGAGGAAATCGTGACGATCAAAGTTGACTATGCGGTCCTCGAGAGCAGCAACCAGCAGATGCAGGCCATCTCGAAGACCCTTGAGGAAAAGCTTGACACGCTGCGGTCGATGCTGACCAAGCTGCACTGGGACGGCGAGGACCGGGTTGCCTACGAGCAGCACCAGGCGAAGTGGGACGCGGCGGTCCGGGACATCAACCGGATCCTGAACGAGATCGGCGGTGCCGTGGGCATCGCCCGCGAAAACTACCTCACCACGGAGATGAGCAACTCCAAGGTGTGGAGCTGAGGCATTCGCACGAGCGGCTCCGGTCCGGTTCGCCCGGCCCGGAGCCGCTCTGTGTCTGGCGTTGGCGGGCGTAGGCGTCGGCACCGGGCTGCGGCGCGCCGCTCAGCTGGCAGTTGGCGCATCGGTGCGTCGGCCGGGGCGCCAGTCGCGTCGGCGGCCAAGGGCCGTGATCGGTCGCGCGACCAGCAGCAGCCCGGCGAGCAGCCCGCCGATGACCGCCGCCCAGATCGCGGTAGTGCGCTGCCAGCTCAGCGGGTCGTCGCGCACGGCGGGCGCCGGCAGGGCGCCGGCGGGCGGGTTCGTCCGGCTGCCGAGCAGGCTCGACACCGCCCGGTAAGGGTTGATCATCCCGTATCCGATGTCGGCGTTGTGACCCTCGGGTGGGTTGTCCGCGGTGCGTGCCAGCCGATCCGCGACCTGCTGCGGGTCGAGGGTGGGGTAGGCGGCCCGGACCAGCGCGGCCACTCCCGAGACGTACGCGGCGGCGTAGCTGGTGCCGCCCTCCGGCACGGTGCGGTAGCCGCTGTTTCCGGGCGCCGGCCCGACGATGTTCACCCCGGGTGCGGCGATGTCGACGTAGTCGCCGCTGATCGAGGTGCCGACGTGGCCGCCCTGCTCGTCCACCCCGCCGACCGCGATCACCCCGGGGTACGCGGCCGGGTAACCCGGCAGGTTCTGTGAATCCTCCGACCGGTTGCCCGCGGCGGCGACCAGCACCACCCGCTTGGCCAGCGCGCGCTCGACGGCCGCCGTCAGTTCGGGGCGGGGAATCGTGGTCAGGGACAGGTTGATCACGTCGGCACCCTGCGCGACCGCCCAGTCGATGGCCGCCGCGATCTCGACGGGGAGATCCGGGTCGCTGACCTCGCCGGGCTTGGGCAGCACCCGGATCGGCAGGATGCGGGCAGCCGGGGCGACACCGCTGAAGGGAACACCCGCGCCCTCCCGGCCCGCGATGATGCCGGCGATCAGCGTGCCGTGCCCGGCCTCGTCGCACTGGCCCTGCCGGGCCGCCAAGCCGTTGAAGTCGCGACCCTCGAGCACCTGCCCCTTGAGGAGCGGGTGAGCGGCGGACACCCCGGAGTCGATCACGGCCACCGTCACTCCGGCGCCCCGGGACAACGGCCAGGCCGACGACGGCTCCAGCCGGCGGAGCGCCCACGGCGCGTCGGTCAGGCTCGTGTTGCCGCCTGGACCGCAGATGGGCGGTGCCGCGGTCGCGGGGGAGGGTGCCACCAGGCCGGCGCCGAGCAGGACCGCCAGCGTTCCACTGAGGACGCCGCGAAGGGCTCGGCGGGACGGGGTCGCGCTCAACGGCGGGCATTCGCGCACCCGCAAAGGTTACCGCCGTGACCGTCGGTCAGCGGCCCCCGGTGACCGGGGTCAGGCCTGGGGCTCCGCCTTCGCGGTGGAAGCGTCGGCGAACAGCGCGAGCAGGTCGCCGACCTGCCGGTCGGCCTCGGCGGGGTGCCGGAACCGCCCGGCCGGGTTGAGGGTGTATTCGTTGCGTCGTCCGACCCGGGTGCGGTGCAGGTAACCGCCCGCCTCCAGGTCGGCGACGATCGCCTGCGCGGCCCGTTCGGTCACCCCGACCTCGGCGGCGACGTCGCGTAGCCGGGCGGTCGGGTCGCGGGCGATGGCCAGCAGGACGTGCCCGTGATTGGTGAGGAACGTCCAGTTCCGCCCGCCGCCGGTGTCGTCCGTCACCGTGCTCGCCATCCGTGACCGCCTTTCCCGATGTCCGCCTGCCTTCGCGAGAGTCTGGTCCGCCCCGCCCCGGGAAGATTGCCCAGGGGGTGGCCGAAGTCAACGTATGAAATCTAAATCACGCATACCTTGACGCATCTTACGGTGCGTGTGACGGTTGAGCGCGAGCCAGCGCCCGCCGCCGGGCCGGCGGAAAGCCGGCTTGACCAGGTCAGATGCGTCGAGACGAGGTGCGGGATGAGTCATACCGGGAGCTCCGGCGGTCAGCCGGGTTCGCAGCGGACCACCGAGCGGGCCACCGCGCTGAGCGAGCCGACCCGGGCGTACGCCGAGCTGGTCGCTGGCAATCGGCGCTTCGTCGATGGCGCCCCACGCCACCCCAACCAGGACGCCGGGCACCGGGCCGCCGTGGCCGACGGGCAACACCCGTTCGCGGTGATCGTCGGCTGCTCCGACTCGCGACTGGCCGCCGAGATCATCTTCGACCGGGGCCTGGGCGACCTGTTCGTGGTTCGCACCGCCGGGCACACCACCGGCCCCGAGGTGCTCGGCAGCGTCGAGTACGCGGTGACCGTCCTCGGCACCCCGCTGGTGGTGGTGCTCGGCCACGACTCGTGCGGTGCGGTGCAGGCCGCCCGGGAGTCCGCCGCGACCGGTACCGCGCCGAGTGGCCATCTGCGCGCGGTGGTCGACGCCGTGCTGCCCAGCCTGCGTCGGGCCGCGGCCGAGGGCGTGGACGACATCGACGGCATCGTCGACGTCCACATCGCCCAGACCGTCGAGACGTTGCTCGGGCAGTCGCCCGTGCTGGCCGACGCGGTGGCGCGGGGGCGGTGCGCGGTGGTGGGGGTGTCCTACCGGCTGGCCGCCGGAGCGGTGCGCCCGGTGGCCGCCGTACCGGCCGACCTCGCGACGTTGGCGACCCCGGCCGGATCGCCCGGGTCGACCGACTCGGCCGCGGCTGCCACGGTCTGACGCGACGAGGGCCGCTCCGCGTCACGCGGAACGGCCCTCGACGGGGATCGTGCGGGTCAGAGCAGCGACATGTGGACGTGGTCGGTGTGGTTCGACGGCCCGCTGTACGAACTCCAGCCGGTGGCCGGGAACCAGATCTGCCGGTTCCAGATCACGTAGTAGATGCCGAGCCGGTCGGCGTTACGGATGAGGAACGCGGCGACGTTGTTGCCGTACGTCCGGGTGTCGTTGTTGTGCCACGGGGAGAACCCGCTCTTCTGTAGCGACCAGTCGCAGGCGCGGCCCTTCGGGTGCTCCCACGGCCCGCCGGGGCGGTAGCAGCCGACGAACCGGTTGAAGCCGGCCGCCTTGACCTCCTTGTACGCGTGCAGCGTGCGCGGCGTGATGCAGCCCGACGTGGTGGGGTCGTTCTCGCTGCACGACTGGGGCTTCCAGTCACCGTCGGCCGTGCGACCCGGGCCGATCTTCGCGACCTTGGAGGTGGCGTCCACCAGGCCGCCGGTGAAACCCTTGCCGCCGACGAGGGAGAGCGCCTTGTCGGCCTCGCTCTTGCGCTTGGCCATCAGGGCGGTCTGCTTCTGCTGCTCGCGGACCTCGGTGTCGAGGGCCAGCTTGGCCTGCTCGGCGCGGGCCTTCACCTCGTTGACCTCGGAGAGCTTCTTCTCGTTGACCATGTTCATCTCGTCGAGCATCCCGGCGCGCCGGACGAACGAGTCGGGAGCTTCGCTCTCCAGCAGCATCGCGACAGCGCCGATCCGGCCGGTCCGGTACGCCTGGGCGGCGATCTGCCCGACCTGCGGGGCCAACGCGTCCAGGTCGGCCTTGGCCCTGTCGACCTCCGCGGCCAACTCGGCCTGGCGCTTCTTGGACTTGTCCAGCTTGGACTTTGCGGCGGAGTAGTCGCGGTTGGCCTGTTCGATGACGTCGTTGAGCAGCTTGGGCTCGCCGTCCTCCTCGTGCCCGGAGGGTGTGGGATTCGTCGGGGCGGCGTGCGCCGGGAGCGGCCCGGCGAGCACGGTCAGTGCGGCGATCACGGCCACCACGGGTGTCATCCAGCGGCGTAGGGGTGCCGTCACAATGTTCCCTTCCGTCGACCGCCGACCGGGTTAGCTGACGGGTTCGGGGCGGAAGTGGCCCCTACCGCTGACGCGGATTCACCCCAGGTACCTGGGTCCCCGGCTCGCCGGTTGGCGATTGGGCGGTGGCACCGCAGGCGCCGCTTCGCGCCTTCATCGGTGACCGGCAGCGAGGTTACCCGAGAGTCGACCGGGTGAGCTACGCCTGGATGCCGACCAAAAGCGTCATTTCGCCATAGCGTTGAGTGACCAGTGACGCGGTTCTCAGGGTGGATGCCCGATCTGGTCACGCTGAGGAGTGTCACCATGCCGTATCCGTGCTCCTGTTCGACTTCGGCCACCGGTCGGTGGCCTCGGATGGGGGTGCGGTCCGCGTCCGGCCCGGCTCGTCGGAGCCGGCCGTTCGCGGTGAGCTGAGTGCGGCCAGTGCCTCGCTGCGGTCCGGCTGGGGCCGGGGCGCGGGAGCGTCGGTGGACGCCTCTGCAGCGTTACGCCCGGCAGCGCTCACCACCGCGGCCAACCCGGTGGTCAACGGAACGGCGGCGATCAGACCGAGGGTGGCGACCGCGCTGCGGACGATCTCCTGCGCGAGGAACTCACTGGTGAGGATCTGCCCGATCGGCCGCGAGTCGGCGGTGAGCAGGAGCAGCAGGGGCAGTGACGCACCCGCGTACGCCAGCACGATGGTGTTGACAGTGGAGGCGATGTGCGCGCGGCCGACCCGGGTGGCGGCGCGGTACAGCTGCAACCGGGTCAGCCCGGGGTTGGCGTTCGCCAGTTCGGTGACGGTGGCCGCCTGGGTGACCGTCACGTCGTCGAGCACCCCGAGCGATCCGATGATGATCCCGGCGAGCAGCAGACCGTGCAGGTCCACGTCGCCCTGGAACATCGACAGGGTGGTGGCGTCTTCGCTGCCGAAGCCGGTGAGGTGGGTCGCGGCCGTGGCGATGGTGGCGAGCACGCCGGTCAGCACCAGACTGCCGAGGGTGCCGAGCACCGCGACCGAGGTCTGTGCGGTGACCCCGTGGGTCAGATAGAGCACCACGAACATGATCAGGGCCGCGCCGACCACCGCCACCAGCAGCGGTGACCTGCCGGCGCTGATGCCCGGCAGCACGAAGGTGAGCAGGATGGCGAAGCTGGCGGCCAGCCCGGCGAGCGCGGCCAGACCTCGCCACCGACCGAACGCGACGATGGCGGCCGCGAAGATCACCGCCAGCCACACCATCGGGGTGCCGCGTTGGTGCTCGGCGATGTTCCAGTTGCTGGTGGTGGGATCGGTCGGGTCGGCCAGTTCGACCAGGATGACCTCGTCGCCGACCTCGACCCGGGGTGCCCCGGGTCCGTCGGGCACCGGTGTCCGTACCTGCTGGCCGGCGGTCGGCCCGTCGTCCACCCGGACGTCGACGGTGCCGCACCGCCCATCGCCGACCCTCGGTGTGCCCTCGGGGACCGATGGCACCGACGGGCACGGCTCGCTCACCACCCGGGTGACGGTGCCGGGGTAGCGCGGCACGTCCGCACCACCGTCGGTCTGCGGTGAACCACCGCGCGGCCAGAGCAGCACCGCGGCCAGCACCGTGGCGACGAAGAGGGGTACCACCGTCACGACGAGGATCCGTCGCACCCGTGGTGGGGCGGACGGAGCACTGTGGGTGTGGTCGGAACCCAAGGCGAGACTCCCAACGATCCGGTGCGGGATACGGGTCAGCGGGCCGGGCGGTTCACCGTTGCGGTGGAAACGCGACGGACGGCGGGGCGGATCGCTGCCTGACGACCGCTTGATCACGGACGGTCAGTGCTCGGCCCGGTCGGCCGGGAGCGACGCCACGACGTGGCGGCGCCGGTGCCCGACTGTGCAGCGGCATTCGGAGGGCCATCGTGGGAGATGCTAACCAGCCCTCCTGGGGGTTGCAGGTCGTGGCGGAGTGTCGGGCGGCCGAACCGCTCGCGTGGCGCTCTCCGGGGCGGCATGTTGGAGCCATGCCCGCCTCGTCACCGCCCGATCCGGACCGACCGCGACGCGCCGAACCCATGCCGCACGACAAGCACGCCGGGCACGACAAGCACGCCGGGCACGATCCGGCGATGTTCCGCCGCCGGTTCTGGGTCTGCCTGGTGTTGACCGTCCCGGTGGTGCTGACGAGTCGTCTCGTGTCCGATCAGCTGGGCCTCGCCGGGGACGACGGCGTCCCCGGTCAGGCCTGGGTGGGGCCGGTGCTCGGCTCGGTGGTGTTCTGGTGGGGTGGGTGGCCGTTCCTGGTCGGTGCGGTTCGGGAGGTGCGGGACCGGGCGCCCGGGATGATGCTGCTGGTCGCGATGGCGATCACCGTCGCGTACGCCGCGTCCCTGGCGACCAGCGTCGGCGCCTTCGACCTGGACTTCTGGTGGGAGTTGGCCGCGCTGGTCACCATCATGCTGCTCGGGCACTGGCAGGAGATGAAGGCCATCGGGCAGGCTCGGGGAGCGCTGGCGGCGCTGGCCGCGCTGTTGCCGGACGAGGCCGAACGGGTGGCGGCGGACGGGCGGGTCGAGGCGGTGCCGGTGACCGGTCTGCGGATCGGCGACGTGGTGCTGGTCCGGCCGGGGGGTCGGGTGCCGGCGGACGGCCGGGTCGTCGAGGGCGGCGCTGAGCTGGACGAGTCGATGATCACCGGGGAGTCGCGGCCGGTCGCCCGGTCGACGGGCGATCGGGTGGTGGCCGGCACCGTCGCCACCGACTCGGTGATCCGGGTGCGCGTCGAGGCGTTGGGTGAGCAGACCGCCCTCGCCGGCATCCAGCGGATGGTCGCGCAGGCCCAGGCTTCCGGTGGACGGGCCCAACTGTTGGCCGACCGGTTCGCCGCTGCGCTGTTCTACCTGGCCACCGGCACCGCCGTGCTGACCGTGGTGGTCTGGACCGCGCTCGGTCAGCCGGACGAGGCGGTGGTTCGTGCGGTCACCGTCCTGGTGATCGCCTGCCCGCACGCGCTGGGTCTCGCCATCCCGCTGGTCGTCGCGCTCTCCACCGCGCTCGCCGCACGGTCCGGGATTCTGGTCAAGGACCGGTTGGCCCTGGAGCGGATGCGGACCGTCGGCGCGGTGCTCTTCGACAAGACCGGCACGCTGACCCGGGGCGAGCACGGGGTGACCGACCTGGTGACGGCGTCCGGCGTCGAGCGGGACGAGGTGCTGCGGCTCGCGGCCGGTGTCGAGTCGGAGAGCGAGCATCCGTTGGCTCGGGCGATCGTGGCGGCGGCCGGGCGCGCCGGTCCGGCCCGGGCGGCCGGGTTCCGGGCGCTGCCGGGCCGCGGTGTGAAAGCGACAATCGACGGTACGGAGTTCGCGGTGGGCGGGCCGGCGCTGCTGCGGGAGCTGGGCCTTCCGCTCCCGGCGGAGTTGGAGGCCGCGACCGGGCGGTGGTCGGCGCGGGGTGCCGCGGTGTTGCACCTGGTGCGGCTGCCGGACGCCGTGCTCGGCGCGTTCGCGTTGACCGACGAGGTGCGTCCGGAGGCCCGGCGCGCCGTCGACGAGTTGCGTGCCGAGGGTGTCCGCACCATCGCCATGATCACCGGTGACGCCCGGTCGGTGGCCGAGGCGGTCGCCGCCGACCTCGGCTTCCGACCTAGCGTCGACGAGGTCTTTGCCGAGGTGCTGCCGGCGGAGAAGGACGACCGGGTGGCCGAGCTCCAGCGGCGGGGGTTGGTCGTGGCGATGGTCGGTGACGGGGTGAACGACGCGCCGGCGCTGGCCCGGGCGGACGTGGGCATCGCGATCGGCGCGGGCACCGATGTGGCCATCGAGTCCGCCGGGGTGGTGCTGGCATCCTCGGACCCGCGCGGGGTGGGGGCCGTGGTCCGGCTGTCCCGGGCGTCGTACCGGAAGATGCGACAGAATCTGGCCTGGGCGGCCGGCTACAACGTGGTGGCGCTGCCGCTGGCCGCCGGGGTGCTGGCCTGGGCCGGGGTGGCGTTGAGCCCGGCGCTGGCCGCGGTGCTGATGTCGGCGTCCACCATCGTGGTGGCGCTCAACGCGCAGTTGCTGCGCCGGGTCCGTCTCGACCCCGCGCCGGACTGAGCGCGGTCAGCCGCGCTTCATGAGCCGACCGACCGCTGCCATCATCTCGGTGGCCATCTCGTCGGCCCGACCCTCGGCGGCGCCCTCGTGCATGCAGTGCCGGGCGTGCCCGTCGAGCAGCCCGAGGGCCACCTTGTCGAGGGCGGCCTGGATCGCGGAGATCTGGGTGAGCACGTCGATGCAGTAGCGGTCGTCGTCGACCATCTTCTCGATGCCCCGGACCTGCCCCTCGACGCGGCGGAGCCGCGCGAGCAGCTGGTCCTTGCTGGCGGTGTATCCGCGGATCGGAGTGGGTGCGGTCATGTCGACAAGGATAGCGTACCCCCAGGGGGTATGGTACGGTCGGTTCTGTTGAGATACCCCCACGGGGTACCGGTACCGCGAAGGAGACGATCCAATGGTCAACACGACGTACCAGGTCCAGGGCATGACCTGCGGGCACTGCGTGAGCGCGGTGAGCGCCGAGGTCAGCGCCATCGAAGGGGTGCGCGACGTCCAGGTCGACCTCGCGGCCGGCCGGGTCACCGTCAGCAGCGATCAGCCGCTGGACACCGCTGTGGTCCGAGCCGCGGTCGACGAGGCCGGCTACGACCTCGTCGACGCGTGATCGGCGGGCCGGCGTGCGTACCGTGACGAGACTGGCCGGGTTCGCCGTCGGCCTGGCGGCGGTCTTCGGCGCGACCTACGGGATCGGCAGGGTCGTCGACCCCGCCCCGGTCACCGAGAGCCGACACGACGATGCCGCCACCGCCCCGACGGCGGAGGAGCGGGGCGGGACGGGCGACCGGCTTCCCGGCGGGCTGCTCGTCTCCGAGCGCGGCTACACCCTCGAACTGGCCGCCGCCCCGGCCGGCGAGTTCGCCTTCCGGATCGCCGGTCCGGACGGCCGCCCGGTCACCCGGTACGACGTGGCGCACGACAAGCAGATGCACCTGATCGTCGCCCGTCGGGACCTCTCCGGCTTCCGTCACGTCCACCCGGAGTTGGCCCCGGACGGCACCTGGCGGGTCGACACCCCGCTGGCCGGCCCCGGGCAGTGGCGGGCGTTCGCCGACTTCACGCCGACCGGGGGTGAGCCGCTGACCCTCGGCGTGGACGTGACAGTCCCCGGCGAGTTGACCGAACGGCCGTTGCCCGCCCCGGCGACCAGCACCACCGTCGACGGCTACACGGTCACCCTGACCGGAGCGCCGCAGCCCGGCCGCACGTCGTCGCTGACGCTGACCATCAGCCGGGACGGGCAGCCGGTCACCGACCTGGAGCCCTACCTGGGCGCGTACGGGCATCTGGTGGCACTACGTCGGGGCAATCTGGCGTACCTGCACGTGCACCCGGACGGAACGCCCGGCGATGGGCGCACCCGGCCCGGTCCGGCCGTCACCTTCCTCGCCGAGGTGCCCTCGGCCGGCAGCTACCGGCTCTACCTCGACTTCCAACACGGCGGGCGGGTGCACACCGCCGAGTTCACAGTGGTCGCCGGCGTCGCCCCGACCGGAGAGGCACCCACTCCGAGCGGACCCGCACCGACCGGCGGGACCGACCACGGCACCCCCGGGCACGGACACAACTGACGGGACCAGACGATGACCACCACCAGCAGACCGCTGCCCGAGGCGCCGAACCGGATCGAACTGGCGATCGGCGGGATGACCTGCGCCGCGTGCGCCGCCCGGATCGAGAAGAAGCTCAACCGGATGGACGGGGTGAGCGCCACCGTCAACTACGCCACCGAGAAGGCGACCGTCCGGTACGCCGACGGCGTCACGCCGGACGACCTGATCGGGACCGTGCAGAAGACCGGTTACACCGCGGCGCTGCCGGCCCCGCCCAGCGCGGAACCCCCGGTGGACCCGTTGCGGGGACCGCGTACCCGGCTGTGGGTGTCGGTGGCCCTGAGCGTGCCGGTGGTCCTGCTGGCCATGGTCCCGGCCTGGCAGTTCGACTACTGGCAATGGTTGTCGCTGACCCTGGCCGCCCCGGTGGTGGTCTGGGGTGGGCTGCCGTTCCACCGGGCCGCCTGGACCAACCTGCGGCACGGCGCGGCCACCATGGACACCCTGGTGTCGCTCGGCACTCTGGCCGCGTTCGGCTGGTCGATCTGGGCGCTCTTCCTGGGTGACGCGGGGATGCCCGGCATGACGCACCCGTTCCGCTTCGACATCACCCGGACCGACGGCGCCGGCAACATCTACCTGGAGGCGGCCGCCGGGGTCACCGTGTTCATCCTGGCCGGTCGCTACTTCGAGGCCCGGTCCAAGCGGACCGCCGGCGCCGCCCTGCGCGCACTGCTCGACCTCGGCGCCAAGGACGTGACGGTGCTGCGTGACGGCGTGGAGACCCTGATCCCCGTGGACCGGCTCGCCGTCGGTGACCGGTTCGTGGTCCGCCCCGGGGAGAAGATCGCCACCGACGGCGTGGTCGACGAGGGCACCTCCGCGGTCGACGCCAGCATGCTCACCGGTGAGTCGGTGCCGGTCGAGGTCGTCCCCGGTGACGGCGTGGTCGGCGCCACGATCAATGCGGGTGGGCGGCTGATCGTCACCGCCACCCGGGTCGGCGCTGACACCCAACTCTCCCGGATGGCCGACCTGGTGGAGCAGGCGCAGAGCGGCAAGGCGGCCGTTCAGCGGTTGGCGGACCGGATCTCCGGGGTCTTCGTGCCGATCGTCATCACCCTCGCCATCGGCACGCTCGGCTGGTGGCTCGGCACCGGGGCCGGCCCGACCGCCGCGTTCACCGCCGCCGTGGCCGTGCTGATCATCGCCTGTCCCTGCGCGCTCGGCCTGGCCACCCCGACGGCGCTGCTGGTCGGCACCGGTCGGGGCGCCCAGCTCGGCGTGCTGATCAAGGGCCCGGAGGTGCTGGAGTCGACCCGCCGGGTGGACACCGTGGTCCTCGACAAGACCGGCACCGTGACGACCGGCCGGATGACAGTGGTGGACGCGGTGCCGGCGAGCGGTGTGGACCGGGCCGAGCTGCTCCGGCTGGCCGGGGCGGTGGAGGCCGCCTCCGAGCACCCGATCGCCCGTGCGGTCGCGGCCGCTGCCACCGAGGCGGGCGCGCTGCCGTCGGTGAGCGCCTTCGGCAACCTCGAAGGGCTGGGGGTGACCGGCACCGTCGAGGGGCGGGCCGTGCTGGTCGGCCGGGTCCGGCTGCTGCGCGAGCGTGAGATCGACGTACCGCCGGAGGTCGAGTGGGCCGTGCGCGACGCGGAGGCCGCCGGCCGTACGGCGATCGTCGCCGGCTGGGACGGACGGGCCCGGGGCGTGCTCACTGTCGCCGACGTGGTCCGGCCGACCAGCCGGGCGGCGGTGGCCCGGCTGCGCGGGCTGGGGCTGACCCCGGTCCTGCTGACCGGGGACAACACCACAGTGGCTCGCGCGGTCGCCGCCGAGGTGGGCGTCGACGAGGTGATCGCCGAGGTGCTGCCGGCCGGGAAGGTCGACGTGATCAAGCGGCTCCAGGCCGAGGGGCGGTCGGTGGCGATGGTCGGTGACGGGGTCAACGACGCCCCGGCGCTGGCCCAGGCCGACCTGGGGCTGGCCATGGGCACCGGCGCCGACGTGGCGATCGAGGCGGCCGACCTCACCCTCGTCCGGGGTGATCTGGACGCGGCGGTGGACGCCATCCGGCTGTCCCGGCGCACGCTCGGCATCATCCGGGGCAACCTGTTCTGGGCGTTCGGCTACAACGTGGCGGCCCTGCCGTTGGCCGCCGCCGGGCTGCTCAACCCGATGATCGCCGGTGCCACGATGGCGCTGTCCTCGGTCTTCGTGGTGGCCAACAGCCTGCGGCTGCGTCGCTTCCGTCCGGCCGCTGCCGATCTGTGACGACGGTAATGGTTGGGCCGGTGACGACGGGGGTACCTCTGTGGTTGTAGCGAAGCTTGCAATGCTTGCAATGGAGGTTGGCAATGGGTATCGACGACAAGATCAACAACGCCACCGAGGACGCGACCGGCAAGCTGAAGGAAGGCGCCGGTCGGGCCACCGACAACGAGCAGTTGGAGGCGGAGGGTCGCACTGACCAGTCCACCGCCAAGCTCAAGCAGGCGGGCGAGAAGATCAAGGACGCCTTCAAGAGCTGACGTACGACGTAACCCGCACGCCGGGCCGGTGATCATCACCGGCCCGGCGTGCTGTGTGTCAGGCCTCTTTCGCCGACCCTGAGATCCCCCTGATTCCGCTTTCGTCCCGCACCGCAGCGCGCCGGCACCTGCTAACTTTCCTTGGCATGTGCAAGGGCTGGTTATGAGCGCCGCCTCACCGCCGACCGGCGACGACCTGGTCCGGGTGCTGGCCACCCTGGCCAACCCGCATCGGCTGCGGGTCGTCGCCGCGTTGGCCCGCGAGCGTGCGTACGTCAGCGGGCTGGCCCGGCAACTGGGCATCAGCCGAGCGCTGTTGCAGGTCCACCTACGGAAGCTGGCGGCGGCCGGGCTGGTCACCGCCCGCCTGGAGTTGTCGGAGGACGGGAAGGCCATGAACTACTACGAGGTGGAGCCGTTCGTGCTCACACTCACCCCCGCATTCATCGCGGCCGCGGTCGAGACGCTGACCGTGCCCGACTCGGGCGAGCAGCCGGGAGCACAGCGATGAGCGAGCACGACTGGACCGAGGTGGTCGGCGCGATCGGCATCTTCGCCTTCCTGATCAGCGTGGTCACGGTGACCGTCGTACAGCTCGCCAAGACCCGGCGGGCCCGGTACGAGGCGGACCGGGCGGACGACTACCGGCGGCTCGCCGAGACGGCAGCTCAGACCCAGGCGGAGAACGCCCGACTGCTCGCGGCGATGGACGGTCGGCTGGGCGGGATGGAGACCAGGATGACCACGCTCGAACGCGTCCTGCGCGAGGTCGACTGACCCGGCGGACGAGAGCGGCCCCGAGCCGTCGAGCGGCTACTCGACGGCCCGGGTGGAAGCAGCATCACCTCGCCTGCTGGGCGAGTTTCACCGGCAACGCTCCTTCGAGGAGAGGACAGCACCTCATGCTGCGCGTACGCAAATCCGCCGTCGGCTGGGCGGTCGCCCTGGCCCTCACGGCCGCCGGCCTGACCCCGGCGAGCCCGGCCGCCGCCGCCCGCCCACAGCCCGTCCCGACGATCGACTGGCGGCCCTGCGCCGCGGACACCAGCGCCGAGTGCGGCACCCTGTCGCTGCCGGTGGACTGGGACCGACCCCGGGGTGAGCGCTTCGACCTTTCCCTGGCCCGCCGGGTCGCCGATCCGGCCACCCGGGAAGGTGCGCTGGTCTTCGGTCCCGGCGGACCGGGCGACAGCGGGGTCGACCGGGTGGTGAACGGCAGCTCCCGGTTCAGCGCCGACCTGCGTGCCCGGTTCGACATCGTCAGCTTCGACCCCCGCGGCACCGGCGGCAGTCACCCGGTGGTCTGCGCCCGGGACCTGCTCGCCCGGCAACCGCAACTGATCGCCGATCAGGCCCGGTTCGACGCCGTGCTGGCCAACAACGCGCTGCTGCGCGCCGACTGCCGGGCCCGCACCGGAGCGCTCTACGACCACGTCGACACCACCAGCGCCGCCCGTGACCTGGACGCGGTCCGCGCCGCGCTCGGCGAACGGCAGTTGACCTTCCACGGCAGCTCGTACGGCACAGTGCTCGGGCAGCGGTACGCCGAGCTGTACCCCGGCCGGGTCCGGGCCATGGTGCTGGAGGCAGCGATGGATCACAGCCTCGGCACCCGTGACTTCCTGGACACCCAGGCCGTCACCGCGGAGGGCGCGTTCGACGAGTTCCTGGCCTGGTGCGCCCGCTCGGCCGACTGTGTCCTGCACGGTCGCGACGTCCGGGCCAGCTGGGCCGGGCTGCACGCCCGGGCCGAGCGTGGCTCGCTGACCGACCCGGACCAGGCCGGGGCCGCGCTCGCCCCGTTCGAGCTGAGCCGCCTCGCCCACAAGAAGCTCTACGACACCTGGCGGTGGCCGGGGCTGGCCGAGTGGCTCGTCCGACTGGAGGGCGCCGCCACCACACCGAGCGTCCGCCCGTTGGCGGACCAGTCCGTGGCCCCGTACCCCTTCGCGGTCTTCTGTCAGGACTGGAGCCTGCCGGTCCGCGACTACAGCGAGTACGCCGGACATCTGCGCCGGGCGGCCCGGCTCGCGCCGGACCTGCGCTACCCGCCGGCGTTGTTCGCGCTGGTCACCTGCCTGGGCACTCCGACGCCGGTCGCCAACCCGCAGCATCGGCTGCGGGTCCACACCGACGTGCCGCTGCTGATCGCCGCCACCGTGCACGACCCGGCCAGCGGCTACGGCTGGGCGCGCAACGTGGCGCGGCAGTTGGGCCGGCACGGCGCGCTGCTCACCTACCAGGGGTGGGGGCACGGCAGTTACAGCAGCAGCCCGTGCGTGCAACGAGCCGTCGACTCGTACCTGATCGATCAGGTGGTGCCCGCCCGGGGTGCCAGCTGCCCGGCCGTCGAACCCGCTGTGTGACCGCCGCTGCCGGCCGCCGGGGCGTCCGGCGGTCGGCAGCGGTGTGCTCACTGGCGTCGGGTGGCGCGTACGACCACGTCGTACAGCGGGACCTCCCGGCCCGGCATCGTGCGGCGGTGCTCCTCGGCGGTGACGATCTCCCAGGTGCTGCTGTCCAGGCCGGCGGTGATGTCCGCGAGGGTGACCGATGCCTCGTCGGGCGGGTGGTGCCCGTGGCCGTGGCCGTGGCCGTGCCCCTGTTCGCCTGCCTCCGAGGTGTGCAGATGCCCGACGATCAGGAGGGTGCCGCCGGGGGCAACCCAGCCGGCGATGCGGTCGTAGAAGGCCAACTGCGGCATCGCGGGGTGCGCGTAGTGCGTCGTGACCAGGTCGAACCGCGTCTCCGGGGCCCAGGCCGTGAGGTCCGCCTCCACCCACCGCACGCGTTCGGAGACCCCGCTCTCCGTCGCGCGTTCAGCGGCCCGAGCGAGGGCGACGGGCGCGATGTCGACGGCGGTGACCTGCCAGCCGTGGGCGGCCAGCGAGATCGCCTCGGCGCCCGCGCCGCACCCGGCGTCCAGCGCCGAGCCCGGCACCAGAGCGCCGATCTCCCGGGCCAGGTACGGGTGCGCGGGACTCGTGCTCATCGCGCCGGGACGGTCGTGGTGCGCCTGGTGCCAGTGCCGCTCCCAGTAGTCCTTGTCGAACTCGTGCTGCTCGGTCATCTGTGCCTACCCCCTTCGCGCGTCCGCCACGACTGTGACCGGTGACCGGGCGATGCGCAAAGATTGTTGCCAAAACGGCAAGACGACGTCGCTCACCCCTGCCCGGTCAGCCGGGCCGCCCGTCCCTCCAGGTAGCGCTGCTCGGGCCGGCTCGTGGTGCCCCGCGCCGCCATCAGGTACGCCTCCCGCGCCGCACCGACCTCCCCGGCCAGCTCCAACAGGTGAGCCCGGACAGCGGCCAGCCGGTGGTGCCCGGCCGTGCGTTCGTCGGCGTCCAACGGCGTGAGCAGGGCGAGCCCGGCCCGGGGCCCGTCGACCATGGCCACCGCCACCGCCTGGTTGAGGGTGACCATCGGGTTCGGCGCGATCCGGGCCAGCAGTCGGTAGAGGGCGACGATCTGCCGCCAGTCCGTCTCCGCCGCCGTCGACGCCTCGGCGTGCACCGCGGCGATCGCCGCCTGGAGCTGGTACGGGCCGGGAGGCGACCAGGTCAGCGCCTCGGTGATCAGGGCGACCCCCTCCGCGATGGCGGCGGCGTCCCACCGGGAACGGTCCTGCTCCGCCAGCGGCACCAACTCCCCGTCCGGCCCCACCCGGGCCGCCCGGTGCGCGTCGGTCAGCAGCATCAGTGCCAGCAGCCCGGTCACCTCGCCGTCGTCGGGCAGCAGCCCGCGCAGGATGCGGGCCAACCGGATCGCCTCGCCGGTCAGCTCGGCCCGGCGCAGGTCCGGGCCACTGGACGCGGTGTAGCCCTCGTTGAAGATCAGGTAGAGCACCCGCAGCACCGTTGTAAGCCGCTCACCCCGCTCGGCCGGCCCGGGCATGGTGAACCTTGCCCCGGCAGCCTCGATCCGCTGCTTGGCCCGCCGGATCCGTTGACTCATCGTCGCCTCGGGCACCAGGTGCGCCCGGGCGATCTGGGCGGTGCTGAGACCGCCGACCGCCCGCAGGGTGAGCGCCACCTGCGCCGATCCGGGCAGCGCCGGGTGGCAGCAGAGGAACAGCAGCGTGAGGGTGTCGTCATCGGCCGGAACGGTGGGCTCCGCGTCCGCCGCGGGCGCCACCCCGGCGTACGTCGGCTCGCGCCGCGCCACCGCCACCTCGCGGTCCCGGCGCGCGCTCTCACTGCGCCACTCGTCGGTGAGTCGGCGGGTGGCCACGGTGAGCAACCAGGCGCGCGGATTGTTCGGTACGCCCTGCCCGGGCCACTGCGTCGCAGCCGCGAGCAGCGCCTCCTGGACCGCGTCCTCGCACCTGTCGAACTGTCCGTGCCGACGGACCAGCAGGCCGAGGACCTGCGGCGCGAACGTGCGCAGCAGATCCTCGACCGTCCGGTCCTCGGTCACATCTCCGTCCCGGCCTCGTCCATGATCGGGCGGACCTCCATCGCGCCGCCGTACCGGACGTCCGGCCAGCGGGCGGCGATCTCGGCAGCCCGCTGCGGGCTGTCGCAGTCGACGGCCAGGTAACCGGCGAACTGCTCCTTGCTCTCCATGAACGGGCCGTCGAGGACCTCGGGGCTGCCGTCCACGAGCCGGACCGTCAACGTCTGCGACGGATTGGCCAACGCCTGGCCGCCGATCAGCTCGCCGGTCTCGGTCAGCTCCTTCATGATCTCGTCGACCTCACCGAAGAGGGCGGTGCGCTCCTGCTCGCTCAGCTCCTCGGTGAAGCCGGGCCGGTTCCAGATCAGCAGCATGTACTTCACGGCGATGCTCCTCAGGCTCTGGTCGCACCCCGATCCGGGCGCGACTCACCGGAGGGTCGGAGCCGTTCCCCCGATCCCTACCGCGTACCGAAGAAAATCGCAGAAACATCCGCCGGGGGCGTTCCCACGCCGGATGGTTCAGCGCGGATCGGGTCGGCCGGGCACCTGTCGGGGCTTCCGGGCGCCGCCGACGTCCAGCGAAGCCCGGTCGGCGGCCGAGGTGCCGGACGACCAGCCCTCGGCATCCCGCACGCTGAGCCGGTGCCGGGTGACGCCGGGAAAGAGCGTGTCCAACCGTTCCCGGACCGCCTCGCCCCGCGCCGCGAGCACCGGCAACAGCCGTTCCGCCCCGGCCGTTTCGGCCGCCGCCTGGTCCGCCGCGGTGGTCGCCGCCTCGGTGGCGGTGCGCAGCCGCTCGCCGATCCGCAGCGCGAACGCGTTGAGGAAGGACTCGTCCCAGACCTTCGTCCGTCGCCCCGACCCCGGCCGGCGTTCGGCGCGCCCACGCAGCATCGCCGCCGTGGCCTGGACCAGCAGCGACGTGTAGAGCAACTCCACCGCCACCAGATCGGCCGGCCAGCCCAGCACTGTGGCGAAGCCCAGATCGTCGGACCAGACCGCCTCGCACCGGTTCGCCGCCGCCACCTCCTGCACCAGCAGCGCCTTCGCGCCCGCGTACGGGGCGTCGGTGCTCAGTCGGACGCCGCCGGGCAGGTCCCCGCGCTCCGACCCGACCGCCAGCAGCGCCTCGTCGATGCTGTGCCGGGCGATCAACTCCTGGGCCTTCCCCGTCAACGCCTCCGCCTCCGCCGGGAAGGTGGTCGACTCGGCCTTCGCCAGCAGCGCCCGCACCCGATCCAGCATCGGCGACCCGCTGCGAGCCGTGCCCGCCGTGCGGGGCAGTGCCGCGCCGCTCGTGCCCGGCGGTGGGCGCAGCACCGCGATCGGCGGCAGGCTCTCCACCAGCGCGAGAGTGTCCACGGCCGCGCGGAGCGCGTCGGCCCGGTCCAGACCCTCCCGGCTGGCCCAGCCGGCCAGCACGCTGCCGTCGGCCTCGGTGGCCGCCAACTCGCGTAGCTGGTCGTCCCACCAGGCCGGGACCGGCTCGGCCTGGTCGCGCCGCTGGGCGGCCATCGCGGCACGGACCAGCCGGGCCGCACGGGCGTCGAGCCGTCGACTGGTGATCCGGTCCACGTCGACGGGCTGCCAGCCGCGCGGCCACAGCCGGCCCAGGCCGCGGACCAGGCGTCGCAGCAGAGCGGCGTCCACCGCCGTGGTGCCGTCCGCGGCGCCGGTGCCGACCATCAGTTGGTCCAGCTGCCGTTCGGCCTGCCGTACGTCAGTGCCGCGCACCGCCGCGAGCGCGTTGGCGACGAGTTCGTCCGCGTCCGGCACGGGCACCTCCTTCTCGGGATCTGGCTGTCGCTGCCCCTTCAGGCTGCATGATCATGCCGCTAGTGGTGCGGGAGTCGTGAAACGGGGATGGCCCGGGGCCGGCTCGGCCGCGATCGACGTGGGCCGACCTTGATCGACAAGGGGTTTTGGAAGTCGGGGTCCGGGGTGGCGGGACACCCCACTGTCACCGATCCCGTGTTGATCACCGACGCGAATGCCCGCGGCGGCGCTGACCGGGCATGTTTCGGCATGTTCGGGGTAGTTCCGACCTGACCCGAGGCGGATGCGAGGTGTGTGGTGGTCGATTCGAGCCTGCCGAGCGCACGCGCCGCCGACCGACGCTCCTCCACGCTCGTCGGCGTCCTGATCGGCATCGCAATCATGGCTGCGGTGGACGAGATCGTCTTCCACCAGTTGCTGGCGTGGCACCACTTCTACGACCGGTCCACCCCATCGGTGGCGCTGCTCTCCGACGGACTGCTGCACGCCGCCGAGCTGATCATCCTGGTCGGCGGGTTCTTCTGGTTCGCCGACCTGCGTCGACGACGTGTCCTCTCGAACCGGCTGGCGTGGG
Organism: Micromonospora sp. NPDC127501; assembly: GCF_040302185.1. Taxonomy (NCBI): domain Bacteria; kingdom Bacillati; phylum Actinomycetota; class Actinomycetes; order Micromonosporales; family Micromonosporaceae; genus Micromonospora; species Micromonospora sp. NPDC127501. Next base: position 51,857 of record NZ_JBEORJ010000010.1, read on the forward strand.
GTGGCTTCCTGCTCGGTGCCGGAGGGTTCCAGGTCTTCGACGGGGTGGTCGACCACAAGGTGCTCCGGCTGCACCAGATCCGCTACGGCGTACACCTGCTGCCGTACGACGTGCTGTGGATCGCGTCCGGCGCGGTGCTGCTGTTGGCCGGCGCCGGGGTGCTGTGGTGGGCCCGGTCCCGGCGGCCCGACTCCGGCCCCCGATGACGGTGGCCGGGCCGCTGGCGCACGCTGGGCACGGTGCGGCCGGGCCGAGTTGGTTCCCGCTGTTCCCGGTCGCGGTGGTGGCGGTCGGCTACGTGCTGGCCGCCGTACGCGACCCGCGGGGTTGGGACCACCGACGCACCGCCTCCTGGCTGGTCGGGTGCGCCCTGCTGGCGGTCGCCGTCGGGCCGCTGGCCCAACTCCCCGACAACCCCAGCGGGCACATGGCGCAGCACCTGCTGCTCGGCATGCTGGCCCCGCTGGGGCTGGTGCTCGGCGCCCCGGTGACGCTGTTGCTCCACGTCGCGCCTCCGCCGATGCGCCGGCTGGTGGGTCGGCTGCTGCGCGCCCGCCCGCTGCACCTGCTCGCCCACCCGTTCACCGCCGCGCTGTTGACCACCGGCGGGTTGGCGTTGGTGCTGCTCACACCGCTGTACGCGGCGGCCGAACGGCAACCCGCCCTACACCACGCCGTGCACCTGCACTACCTGGCCGCTGGCTACCTCTTCGCCTGGTCGTTGGCCGGGCCGGACCCGGCACCGCGTCGCCCCGGACTGGCGGTACGGGTTGGCGCGTTACTGGCCGCGTCGGCCGGCCACGCCGTGCTGGCCAAGTACCTGTACGCCCAGGCCGAAACCCTCCCGCCCGGCCTGACCGACCGGGACCCGGAGGCGTTCCGCTCGGCCGCCCAACTCATGTACTACGGCGGCGATCTGGCCGAGCTGCTCCTGGCAGCAGCCCTCTTCGCGGCGTGGTACCACTCCCGCCGCCCCCGCCCGTCCCCGTCCCCATCCCCGTTGATCAAGAGGTTTGCGTCACCGGAAGGCGGTTCCTTGACGCAAACCTCTTGATCAGCTCGAAGGTGGGGTGGCTAGTGCGGCGCAGAGTCGGCGGAAGAACGAGCGGATCTCGTCCTCGCTGTGGTGCGTCTCCGCCTGGTCGTTCAGCGGGCCCGAATAGCGCAGCGCCTGGTCCAGCGCGTCACGCGTCTCGGCCCGGTCTCCCGGATAGAGCCCGGCGGTCACCCCGTCGACGACCCGGGTCACCACCGAGTCGTCGAGCACCCGGTCGAACTGGATTCCGTAGAGGATCCCGTTCACGTGGCCCTTCCAACTGTCCGTACCCATGCTCATCGACTCCCCAAGAAGTTCGGCGCCGTCCCAGGTGCCGCGAAAGTGCCTGTGGAACGGCGCTGCCGCCGACCGCCGGGCTCACCGCCAGGCGGTGAGAATGTCCTCGACCGGTAGGACGTCCTGCTCCGGGTCAGGTGCGGGGGTTGGTTGGTCGGCCGGGGTGCGGTCGAAGCGGGGTGCGGGGGCCGGCTGGATCTCGCCGCCCACCTCGACGAACGTGCCCCGGGCCGCGTTGTGCGGGTGCGCGTGCGCCTCGCCGGGGGCGAGCACCGGCGCGACGCAGGCGTCCAGGTCGGCGAAGACCGCCGTCCACTCGTCCCGGGTGCGCTCGGCGAACCGCTCGGTGAACCGGCGGCGCAGCTCGTCCCAGCCGCTCGGGTCGTACTGGGCGGGCAGGTCCGGGTCGTCGGCGAGGCCGAGGCCGGTGAGCAGTACGGCGTAGAAGGCCGGTTCCATCGCGCCGACCGCCATGAATCCACCGTCGGCGGTGGCGTACGTGTCATAGAACGGCGCCCCGCCGTCGAACATGTTGCGCCCGCGCGGGGCCGCCCACAGGCCGGTGCCGAGCAGCCCGTGCAGGAACGAGGTGAGCAGCGCCGAGCCGTCCACCATCGCCGCGTCGACCACCTGGCCGAAGCCGGAGCGCTCCCGCTCCAGCAGCGCGGCCAGTACCCCGACGGCGAGCAGCATCCCGCCGCCGCCGAAGTCGCCGAGCAGGTTCATCGGCGCGTACGGGCGTTCGCCGGCCCGTCCCAGCGGCTCCAACGCCCCGGCCACCGCGATGTAGTCGATGTCGTGCCCGGCTCGGGCTGCCAGCGGGCCGTCCTGACCCCAGCCGGTCATCCGGGCGTACACCAGCCGGGGGTTGCGGGCCCGGCACACCTCCGGTCCGAAGCCGAGCCGCTCGGCCACCCCCGGCCGGTACGCCTCGACCAGCACGTCCGCGCGCTCGGCGAGGCGCAGCAGGTCCGCCACCCCGGCCGGGGACTTCAGGTCCAGCGCGGTGACCCGCCGGCCGCGTTGCAACGGCCCGCTGGTCGGTGCGGCCAGCCGGCCCGCTCCCGGGGCGCCCGGCCGGTCCACCCGCACCACGTCCGCGCCGAGGTCGGCGAGCACCATGCAGCCGAACGGCGCCGGCGCGAGGCTGGCCAGTTCGACGACCCGCACCCCGGCCAGCGGACCGCCGCGCGCCGCCGTCACGCGACGTCAGCCGGTTCGGCCCGACGGGCGGCAAGCCGGTCGGTCAGGTCGGCGGGAGGCGTGAACCGGTCGCCGTAACGGTCGGCCAATTCGGTGGCGCGGGCCGCGAAGCCGGCCGGGCCGCCCGCGTACTGCCGGACGTAGCGGATCACCCCGCCCGTCCACGCCGGGAAGCCGATGCCGAAGATCGAGCCGATGTTGGCGTCGGTCTCGGTCCGCAGCCCCCCCTCGTCGAGGCAGCGCAGCGCGTCCAGCGCCTCGGCGAAGAGCATACGCTCCTGGAGGTCGGTGAACGGCACCGCCCGACCGGCGTCGGTGGTCAGGTCGGCGAGGCCGGGCCACAGTCGGCCCCGGGTGCCGTCGTCGTAGGAGTAGAAACCTCGTCCGGCGGCGCGCCCCGGCCGGTCGTACGCGTCGACCAGCTCGTCCACCAGGCGGTGCGCCGGCAGCGGGCGGAACTCCTCGCTGGCCGCCTCGAACTGGCGACGAATCCGCTGGATCAGCGTGAGACTTACCTCGTCGGCCAGCGCCAGCGGCCCGGTCGGGTAGCCGGCCTGAAGGGCGGCCTGCTCCACCGATGCGGCGGGGACACCCTCGGCGACCATGCCGACCGCCTCGTCGATGAACTTGCCGATCACCCGGCTGGTGAAGAAACCCCGGCCGTCGTTGACCACGATCGGGGTCTTGCCGATCCGCCGGCCCAGGTCGAACGCCCGGGCCAGGGCCACGTCCCCGGTGCGCTCGCCCACCACGATCTCCAGCAGCGGCATCCGGTCCACCGGAGAGAAGAAGTGCATGCCGATGAAGTCCGCCGGCCGGTCCACGCCGGCGGCCAGCCCGGTGATCGGCAGCGTGGAGGTGTTGGAGGCGAGCAGCGCGTCGGGCGCCAGGACGGGCAGCACCTCGGCGAAGACCTGCTGTTTCAGCGCCGGGTCCTCGAAGACCGCCTCGATGACCGCGTCGCATCCAGCGAGGGCGTCCACCTGGTCGGTGGTGGTGATCCGGTCCAGTACGGCGCGGGCGTCCGCCTCGGTAGTGCGACCCTTGCGTACCGCCCGGGCCAGCAACCGCTCGGCGTGCCCCCGGGCCCGGCCGGCGGCCTCCGGCGTGACGTCCTTGACCACGACGTCCAGCCCGGCGCTGGCGCAGGCGTACGCGATGCCCGCGCCCATCATGCCGGCCCCGAGCACCGCCACCCGGCGTACCGGTGGGGCGTCCACATCGGCCGGTCGGGCCGCGCCACCGTTGACGGCCTTCAGGTCGAAGAAGAACGCACCGATCATGTTCTTGGCGACCTGCCCGGTGAGCAGGCCGATCAGGTGCCGGGTCTCCACCGTCAGGGCGGTCTCCAGGTCGACCTGTGCGCCCTCGACGGCGGCGGCCAGGATCGCCTCGGGCGCGGGTAGCCGGGCGCCCTTGAGCTGCTTGCGCAGCGTTGCCGGGAAGGCGGGCAGTTGTGCGGCCAGCGAGCGGCTGGCCGGGGTGCCGCCGGGCATCCGATAGTCCGGTCGGTCCCACGGCTGTGCCGGGCGCGGGTTCGCCGCGATCCAGGCCCGCGCCCGCTCCAGCAGCTCGGCGGGCGTCGCGACCACCTCGTCGACCAGCCCGACGGACAGCGCCTCGGCCGGGCGCATCCGCCGGCCGGTGAGCAGCACCGTGGTCAGCGCGCCGGCCAGGCCGAGCATCCGTACGGTCCGGGTGACGCCGCCCGCACCGGGCAGCAGGCCCAGTGTCACCTCGGGCAGACCGAGCCGGCTGCCGGGCACGTCCAGCGCGATCCGGTGGTGGCAGGCGAGCGTGATCTCCAGGCCACCGCCGAGCGCGGAGCCGTTGACCGCGGCGACCACCGGTCGGCCCAGCGTCTCCAGGCGGCGCAGGTCCCGCTTGATGGTGCCGAGCAGGTCGGCCAGGTCGGGCGCGTCGGCGCGGGTGGCCCGGATCATCTCGGGCAGGTCGCCGCCGGCGAAGAAGGTCGACTTCGCGCTGGTCACGATGACGCCAACGAGATCGCTCTCGGCCTCCAGCCGGTCCAGCGCGGCGCTCATCGAGGCGGCGTACGCCCGGTTCATGGTGTTGGCGGACTGGGTGGGGTCGTCCAGGGTGAGCGTGACGATGCCGTCGGCGCCGCGGTCGTACCGGATGGTGTTGGTCATGGTCGTCCTCCGGGTCAGCAGCGCTCGAGAACGGTGGCGACGCCCATGCCGCCGCCGATGCAGAGGGTCACCACGGCCCGGCGCAGGTCGCGACGCTCCAACTCGTCCAACGCCGTACCGAGCAGCATCGCCCCGGTCGCGCCGAGCGGATGGCCGAGCGCGATCGCGCCGCCGTTGACGTTCACCCGGTCCGGGTCGAGGCCCAGGTCACGGACGTACTTGAGCACCACCGCGGCGAACGCCTCGTTGATCTCGAACAGGTCGATGTCGTCGAGGGTCAGCCCGGCGACGGCGAGCGCCTTGTGGGTGGCCGGGATCGGGCCGGTCAGCATCAGCGTCGGGTCGGCGCCGGTGACCGCCGCGCCGACGATCCGGGCGCGCGGGGTGAGGCCGAGATCCCGACCAACCTGCTCCGAACCGATCAGCACCAGCGCCGCGCCGTCCACGATGCCGGACGAGTTGCCCGCGTGGTGGACGTGCTCGATAGCCTCCAGCCAGTGGAACTTCTGCAACGCGACAGCGTCGAAGCCGGCCGCCTCGCCCATCGTGGCGAAGGACGGGGTGAGCTTCGCCAGCGCCTCCCGGGTGGTCTCCGGGCGCGGGTGCTCGTCGACGGTGAGGATGTCCAGCCCGTTGCCGTCGCGGACCGGCACCACGGAGCGGGCGAAGTATCCGCCGGCCCACGCCTTGGCGGCCCGCTCCTGCGACCGCAGCGCGTAGCCGTCCACATCGTCGCGGGTGAAACCCTCCACTGTGGCGATCAGGTCGGCGCTGACGCCCTGCGGCACGAACGACGTGGCCAGCGCGGTCTGCGGATCGGTGGCCCAGGCCGCGCCGTCGGAGCCCATCGGCACCCGGGACATCGACTCGACCCCGCCGGCCAGCAGCAGATGCTCCCAGCCGGAGCGGATCCGCGCCGCGGCGGAGTTGACCGCCTCCAACCCGGAGGCGCAGAACCGGTTGAGCTGCACCCCGCCCACCTGGTCGGGCAGCCCGGCCAACAGCGCGGCAGCGCGGGCCAGGTCGCCGCCCTGCTCGCCGACCGGGGTCACGATCCCGAGCAGCAGATCCTCCAGCCGGCCGACGTCCAGGCCGGGGTTGCGCTCACGCAACGCGTCGATCAGGCCGACCACCAGCGAGATGGGCTTGACCCCGTGCAGCGCGCCGGTGTCCCGGCCGCGTCCGCGCGGGGTGCGGACCGCGTCATAGACGTACGCCTCAGAGAGCACGGGCGATCAACTCCTTCATGATCTCGTTGGTGCCGCCGTAGATCTTCTGGACGCGGGCGTCGGCGTACATCCGGGCGATCGGGTACTCCGTCGTGTAGCCGTAGCCGCCAAAGAGCTGGAGGCACCGGTCGACGACCTCACACTGCCCGTCGGTGAGCCATGACTTCGCCATCGCCGCGGTGGAGACGTCCAGGTCGCCGCGCGTGTGTCGGACGATGCAGTCGTCCAGGAAGACGCGGCTGACCCGGGCGCGGGTAGCGCACTCGGCGAGCACCATCCGGGTGTTCTGGTGACCCATCAGGGTCTTGCCGAAGGCGGTGCGCTCCTTGGCGTACGCGACAGTCAGCGCGACCGCCCGCTCCATGGCCGCGACCGCGCCGACGCCGATGACCAGCCGTTCCTGCGGGAGCTGCTGCATGAGCTGGATGAAGCCCAGCCCTTCGGCGCCACCGAGCAGGTTCGCCGCCGGCACCCGGAACTCGTCGAAGAACAACTCCGCGGTGTCGTTGGCGTGCAGGCCGATCTTGGACAGCAGTCGGCCTCGCCGGAACCCCTCCGGGTCGCCGCCCACCTCGCAGACCAGCAGTGAGACGCCGGCCGCCCGCTGCTCGGGGTCCGTCTTCACGGCCACGATGACCAGGTCGGCCAGACCGCCGTTGGTGATGAACGTCTTCGCGCCGGTCACCAGGTAGTCGTCGCCGTCGCGGACCGCCCGGGTGCGCATCGCCTGAAGATCGGAGCCACCGTCCGGCTCGGTCATCGCGATGGCGCCGACCAGCTCACCGCTGCACAGGCCGGGCAACCAGCGTCGCTTCTGCTCCTCGCTGCCGTACGCCACCAGGTAGCCCGTGACGATGCCACTGTGGACGGCCAGGCCGAGGCTGCCCTCCCCGGCGTACGCCTGCTCGTGCAGCAGCACCGCCTCGTGGGTGAACGCGCCGCCCCCACCGCCGTACTCCTCCGGGACCGACAGGCCGAGCAGCCCCAGCTCACCGGCGCGCCGGTAGTGCTCGCGGTCCGGGTGGCCCTGCTCCTGAAGGCGGTCGGCGTGCGGCAACACCTCCTTGGTGAAGAAGGTGCGGGCCAGCTCGGCCAGGTCGTCGTGCTCCGGCTCGTGCCAGGGTGAGGGGGAGCCGTCGGGCGGGGGGGTCGGCATGTGCACCACCCTCGCGCTCTGTTGGCGGCATGTCAATAAGTCGTGATCAGCTGCTGGGCGCGGGCTTTCGGCTCGTCCGCGAAGAGGCAGGCTGAGCGAGAAGTGGGAGGTCGCTGCCGATGCTGGACGAGGTGGCGGTGCAAGATCGTGCTCGAACCAGGATGCAGTGGCCTCGGCTGCTCGGCGATGCCACTACATCCTGGAAGTAGCACGATCTTGGCGAGCTGACGCCGCGTGAGTAGGCCAGTGGCAGCTCTGACGACTGCTGAGCGACCAAGTGGTCAGGGTGAGGAGCGGCGGCCGACCGGTGAGCTGTCGATAGGGTCGGGCAGATGAGTGTCGAGACGGCCCCGCGCCGCCGCCGTTTGGAGCCGGACGCCCGGCGTGGGCAGATCCTGGCCTGCGCGGTCCGGCTGTTCGGTGAGCGCCCGTACGCGGACGTGTCGACCACCGACGTCGCCCGCGAGGCAGGTGTCGCTCGCGGTCTGGTCAACCACTACTTCGGTGCGAAGAAGGACCTCTACCTGGAGGTCGTCCGGGTCATGGTGACCATCCCCGAGGTTGCTCTGGAGCGGTTGCCCAAGGGTGATCTCCGCAGCCGGGTCGACGCCAGCGTCACCTGGTTCCTCGACGTGGTTTCCCGGCACAGCACCTCGTGGCTGGCGGCGGTCACCGCCCGGGGGATGGGCGGCGACGCCGACGTGGAGCGGGTGCTCGCCGAGGCCGAGGAGGTCGCCGCGGACCGCATGCTGGTCGCCGTCGGGCTGGCCGGCGAGGCGGAGCACCGCGAGGAGTTGCGCGGGATGGTCCGGGCGTACGGGGGTCTGGCCACCTCGACCGCCCGCGAATGGCTCCAGCGTGGCGCGCTGACCCGCGCCCAGGTGCACCTGCTGCTCACCATGACCCTGCTGACCATCGTCGAACAGGTCATCCCGCAGGTCCTCGCCGTGGACGGTTCGACCCGGCCGGCGCAACCGGCTGAGCCTCCGGCGTAGCGGCTGAGCCTCCGGCGTAGGGCGTAGCAGGCGGCCCGGACCCGCACCCGCTCCCGGGTCGGGCCGCTCTGCCCTGGTCACGTGGCAGGCCGGCTCACCTCCAGCCGGTGGTCCTCGGCGTGTCCGACCCGTGGTGTGCCGCAGGCCACGGGCGCGATGATCGTAGTGAAATAGGCATAGCGCCTATGGTTATTTCAGTAGTCGGCGGGTACCCACCCGCGACATGCGGGCGATCGCGCCACCGAGGAGGAGACATGACCACATCTGTCCTGTCCTACGAGGTCTTCGTCTCGGACGGTCCGGTGCGAGCGGGTGACCAGCGCATGCCGGACGGGTCGCGGATCCACTGGAATCCGGTCTCGTCCACGTTGGTCTACGGAGCCGAGGAAGCGCTCCTCGTGGATCCACCGTTCACCCACGAGCAGATCTCGAAGGTGGGGGACTGGATCGCCCGGTCGGGCAGGCGGCTGACGTACATCTACGCCACCCACGGGCATGGTGACCACTGGTTCGGCGCGGCTGAGCTGGTCAAACGCTTCCCCGGTGCGGTCACCTACGCGACGCCCGGCACCATCGAGGTCATGCACCAGCAGGCCACCGTCGGGCGGAGTGAGTTGTTCGATCGGGTCTTCCCCGGCCTGATCCCGGAGTCGCCGGTCGACGCGGTGCCCGTGCCGGCCGAAGGGTTCCTGCTCGAGGGCAATCTCATCCAGCCCGTCGAGACCGGCCACACCGACACCGATCAGACCACCGTTCTGCACGTCCCGTCGATCGGCCTGGTGGTCGCCGGCGACGTCGTCTACAACGGGGTTCACCAGTACATCGTGGAGACGGTCGACGGGGGCCTGCGGCAGTGGCTCGACGCCCTCGACCGCGTCGAGGCGCTCGCGCCCCGCGCGGTCGTCGCCGGCCACAAGAACCGGAACCGCCCCGACGATCCGGCAAGCATCCACCTGACCCGGAAGTACCTGCTGAACGTGGAGCGGCTGCTGGCCGAGAAGTCGACCGCCCGCGAGTTCTTCGACGAGATGGTGCGGCTCTACCCGGACTGGGTGAATCCGGGCCCGGCCTGGTACGGGGCGCTCGCCCTGCTCGGGAAGTGACCTGATGGCTACCTCCATGCCCGAACCCACGGCAGGTGCGGTGGCCGGGCCGTGGATGGCCACCGCGAGGTACGGCATCGACCCTGCTCCGGGCGGCCTCGGGCTCGTCCAGGATCTGCTCAACACGATCTCGGCCGGCGCGCCACGGCAGGCGGACCTCCTGGACGGTCTGGACAGCGCTACCGAGTGGGTACGGCTGGCCGTCGGGCAGTGGTCGACGGCCACCGGGCGCCCGGCGCCCGACGTCACGCTCGACGCCGCAGGGCTCCGGACGCTACGGATCTTCCGCGAGGAGTTGCTGGACGAGATCGATGCCAGGCTCCACGCCACGCCCGACCCCGGGCAACCGGTCGTGCGGGTGGACCGGGTTCCGACCGGATCTCGTACCGCCGGTGCCACGCTCCGGCTCGATCGAGACGGATCCGTCCACCTCGACCCGGCCGGGGTCGGTGCCGATCTGCTGGTCTCGCTCGTCCTCGCCGCGCTGTTCGAGGCGCAGCTCGCCAATGTCGGGCGGCGGATCAAGACCTGCCGCAACCCCCGCTGCCGAGTGGCGTTCTACGACCGCTCCCGCAACAACAGCGGAGTCTGGCACTCCGTACGCGCCTGCGGGCACCCGACCAACCTGCGCGCCCACCGCGCGCGGCAGCGGCAGGTGGACTGACTCAGCCGATCAGGCGGCCCGGCGTTCGTCGGCCTCGCCGGCGCGGGTGGATCGACCGGCATGCGCCGCCGGGGCGGCGTACCGGTCGGCCGCCTGCGCTGGATAGGACTCGGGGCGTACCACCCGCAGCGGCCGGTCCACCTCGTCGGCCCCGAACCGCCAGCGCGACGGTGCCGGCTGCCGCTGTGGTGCCGGGCCACCGGGGCGCAGGCCGGGCCGGGACAGCAGCACGGTGATCAGGTAGCCGACCACCAGGAAGCCGTGGCTGATCAGCCGTTCCCCGCCCACCGAACCGGTGGCCAGGTCGTTGACCGACAGCAGCAGCAACGTGCCGACGAACGCGCTGAGCATCGGCAGCAGCCCGGCGGGTGGGCTGCGGCGCAGCGCCACGAAGAGGAAGCCCGCGCCCACGGCCACGTTCCACGCCGCCGACTCGTGCCACAGGTGCTGGCCGGTGGGGTGCAGGTGGTCGGCGGTCGCGCCCCGGCCCACCTGGGCCAGGCCGAGCACCAGTTGCACCGCGCCGAGCAACCCGAGCGCCGACCGCAGGCCGGCGACGAGCGGGCCACGTCCGAACGCCGCGCGCAACCCGGCGACCAGCGGGCCACGTCCGTCCGAACGCCGCCACCGCGATCGGCGGGCCGGGGCCGCGTTGGCGGCGGCAAGGATCGCCGCAGTCCGGTCGGGCACCTCAACCACCAATCGGGTACGAACCCGACGGGTCACCGCGGCCGCCGCCGTGAACCAGGCCCGGCAATCGGCGCACCCGTCCAGGTGCCCCTGCACCGCCGTCAGTTCGGCGGCGGTCTCCTCCCCGTCCAGCTGCGCGGACAGGACCTCCCGCCACTGCTCACACCCCATGTATCGGTAGTCGCTCCGGCAGGCGCTCCGGTTCCCGACGACCGTGACCGGTTGTGAAATACTCCCCGGATCATGACGCGTTACGGCCTGCTGATCCTGCCCGCCACCAACCGGGTGTACGCCCGCGCCGCCGTCGACCTCACCCGAGCCGAGCTGGAGATCTTCGGCCGCTCGGCGCTGGTCGGTCGGATCGGCGAGCTGGACACCGAGGTTGTCGGAGGGGCGTCCTACATCACGTTCACCGGCGACGGGCTGACCGAGCGTGACCTGGCCGTCCTGGGCAACCTCTCCGCCGGGTACGCGTTGTTCGAGATCGTCGGTGAGCTGTTGCGGCCGATCGAGTGGAGCCATCTGGACCGCTACGACGACGATCTGCTCACCATCCAGAAGTACCCGGGCAAGACCAATGAGCAGTTCACCAAGCTGCTGCTCAACGTCACCCTGCTCGCCTCGGACTGGGCCGCCGAGATGACCAGCCGCCGGTTTCGGGTGCTCGACCCGCTCTGCGGTCGGGGCACCACCCTCAACCAGGCGCTGATGTACGGCTTCGACGCCGCCGGGATCGAGCGCGACCAGAAGGACGTCGAGGCGTACCGGGCGTTCATCACCACCTGGCTGAAGCAGAAGAGGGTCAAGCACCGGGTGCTGGAGTCGGGGCCGGTGCGGCGGGAGCGCAAGGTGGTCGGCCGGCGGGTGCGGATCGAGTTGGCGCCGACCCGCGAGGAGCACAAGGCCGGCCAGACGCAGTTGCTGGACGTGGTCAACGCCGACACCGCTCGCTCGGCGGAGTTCTTCCGCCCGGAGACCGTGGACCTGGTCGTCGCCGACGCGCCGTACGGCGTGCAGCACGGCAGTCGTACCGCTGGGCAGGGGTTGGCCCGCGACCCGCTCGCGTTGCTCGCGGACGCCGCGCCGGTCTGGGCCCGGTTGTTGCGCCCCGGCGGTGCGCTCGGGATCTCCTGGAACACCCACGTCGCCAGCCGGGACGACGCGGCGGCGGCGTTGGCCGACGCCGGCCTGACCGTGGTCGACGCCGAGCCCTACCGCGCGCTGCGGCACCGGGTGGACCAGTCGATCATGCGAGACGTGCTGGTGGCCCGCCGCCCGGCCTGAACGGCCTCGCCCCTGCGCCTCCGCTGCGCCATGCGTCACCCATCCGGGTAGCGCATGGTTCTTTCGTGCACTGCCCTTGCTCTGCACCTGGGGACGCACCAGCCACGGACCGTGAGTGTCGCCTCCGTGGGTGCCGAGCAGAGGGCGGGCAACCGGTTGTGGCCTCTCGCGGACCACCGAGGGACTGTGCCGCATTTCACCTGATCAGCGCCTCGATGTGAAAACCACGTCAAGAAAAGGTTCGCCGCCGTCATGGTCGCGTTATGACCCCTGCCGTCCGGCGGGGGGTGGGGCTTTGATTGCCCGGCGCGACCGGAAGGCGGTCGCGACGAACCTTTCCGGCTGAGGAGTCAGCGTGTCTGACGTGGTGTTCGTGGTCCTGACGGTGGTGCTGTTCGCAGTGCTCGCCCTGGTGGTCCGGGCGGTGGAGAAGCTGTGAACGCTGTCAACGCCGTCGGTCTGGTGCTCGCGGTCGTCCTGGGCGCGTTCCTGGTGTTCGCCCTGCTGTTTCCGGAGCGCTTCTGATGACCATGACAACAGCGGGCGTCATCTTCGTGTTGACGCTGGTGGCGGCCCTGGTCGCCGTCTACAAGCCGTTCGGCGACTACATGTTCCGGGCGGTCTCCGGCACCAGGCAGTCGCGGGTCGAGCGGGGCATCTTCCGACTGGTCGGGGTCAACCCGGCCGCCGAGCAGACCTGGGGCGTGTACGCGCGCAGCGTGCTGGCGTTCTCCGCGGTCTCGATCCTGTTCCTGTACCTGTTCCAACGGGTGCAGAACCACCTGTGGCTGTCGCTGGGCTTCGACCCGGTGGTGCCGCACGGCGCGTGGAACACGGCCGTGTCGTTCGTGACCAACACGAACTGGCAGTCGTACTCGGGTGAGTCGACGATGGGCCACCTGGTGCAGATGGCCGGCCTGGCCGTGCAGAATTTCGTCTCGGCGGCGGTCGGCATCGCGGTGGCGGTCGCGCTGGTACGCGGCTTCGCCCGCAGCCGCACCGGGCAGCTCGGCAACTTCTGGGTCGACCTGACCCGGGTCACGCTGCGGATCCTGCTGCCGATCGCGGTGCTCGGCGCCATCGCGCTGATGATCGGCGGGGCGGTGCAGAACCTGTCCGCCGGCACCGACGTGAGCACGCTGACCGGCGGCACCCAGACCATCACCGGTGGTCCGGTCGCCAGCCAGGAAGTGATCAAGGAGCTGGGCACCAACGGTGGCGGCTTCTACAACGTCAACAGCGCGCACCCGTTCGAGAACCCCACCACCTGGACGAACTGGCTGGAGATCTTTCTGATCTTCCTCATCCCGTTCAGCCTGCCCCGGGTCTTCGGTCGGATGGTCGGGCAGAACCGGCAGGGCTACGCCATCGCCGCGGTGATGGGCATCCTCGCGTTCCTCAGCGTCGCCATCACCAACATCTTCGAGCTGGCCGGCCACGGCACGGTGCCGCAGGCGGTCGGCGCGGCGATGGAGGGCAAGGAGGTGCGGTTCGACGTGTCGAACTCGGCCACCTTCGCCGCCGCCACCACGCTCACCTCGACCGGTGCGGTGAACTCGTTCCACGATTCGTTCACCTCGCTCGGCGGCATGATGACGATGGTCAACATGATGCTCGGCGAGGTGGCGCCGGGCGGCACCGGTTCGGGGCTGTACGGCCTGCTCATCCTCGCGGTGATCACGGTCTTCGTGGCCGGGCTGATGGTGGGCCGCACTCCCGAGTACCTGGGCAAGAAGATCGGGTCGCGCGAGATCAAGTTCGCCTCGCTCTACTTCCTGATCACGCCGATCCTGGTGCTCGTCGGTACGGCGACGGCGTTCGCCACCGGCAACAACTCCACCGCGCTCAACGTCGGCCCGCACGGCCTCTCCGAGGTGCTGTACGCGTTCACCTCGGCCAGCAACAACAACGGCTCGGCCTTCGGCGGCATCACCGTCAACACCACCTGGTGGGACACCGCGCTCGGGTTGTGCATGCTGCTGGGCCGGTTCCTGCCGCTGATCTTCGTGCTCGCGTTGGCCGGCTCGCTGGCCCGCCAGGCACCCACCCCCGCGTCCGAGGGCACCCTGCCGACCCACCGACCGCTGTTCATCGGCATGGTCGTCGGCGTCACCGTGGTCCTCGTCGCGCTGACCTTCCTGCCCGCGCTCGCGCTCGGTCCGCTGGCAGAGGGGCTCTGACCATCATGAGGAACGAGGACATGTCCGTCACGTCCGCCCCAACAGAGCAACTCCCCGGCACGCCCGCCACCCAGGGCAACCGGATCGGCGGGGGCCTGCTCGACCCCAAGCAGTTGATCCGGTCCCTGCCGGACGCGGTACGCAAGCTCAACCCCAGCACGCTGTGGCGCAACCCGGTGATGCTGATCGTGGAGGTCGGTGCGGCCTTCACCACCGTCCTGGCGGTGATCGACCCGTCGGTGTTCGCCTGGGCGATCACCATCTGGCTCTGGCTGACAGTGGTCTTCGCCAACCTGGCCGAAGCGGTCGCCGAAGGCCGGGGCAAGGCCCAGGCCGCGACCCTGCGGCAGGCAAAGAAGGACACCATCGCCACCCGGCTGATCGACTGGAAGCCGGGCGCGCGGGCCAACACCTACCGCGATGAGGCGGTGCCGGCGCCGGACCTGCGTCAGGGCGACGTCGTGCTCGTCGAGGCCGGCGGCATCATCCCCGGCGACGGCGACATCGTCGAGGGCATCGCCAGCGTCGACGAGTCGGCCATCACCGGCGAGTCGGCCCCGGTGATCCGGGAGTCCGGCGGGGACCGCAGCGCGGTCACCGGCGGCACCAAGGTGCTCTCCGACCAGATCATCGTGAAGATCACCCAGAAGCCGGGGGAGAGCTTCATCGACCGGATGATCGCCCTGGTCGAGGGGGCCAATCGGCAGAAGACGCCGAACGAGATCGCGCTGAACATCCTGCTCGCCGCGCTCACTGTCATCTTCCTGCTGGCCGTGGTCACCCTCCAGCCGCTGGCCATCTTCTCCAAGGCGTACCAGGCGGCCGCACCGAACAGCGGGGCGATCACCGACTCCGGTGTCACCGGCGTGGTGCTGATCTCGCTGCTGGTCTGCCTGATCCCCACCACCATCGGCGCGCTGCTCTCCGCCATCGGCATCGCCGGCATGGACCGGCTGGTGCAGCGCAACGTCCTGGCCATGAGCGGCCGGGCCGTCGAGGCGGCCGGCGACGTCAACACCCTGCTGCTGGACAAGACCGGCACCATCACGCTGGGCAACCGGCAGGCCGCCGAGTTCGTACCGGTCGAGGGAGTCGACCCCGCGGCGCTGGCCGACGCCGCGCAGCTGTCCAGCCTGGCCGACGAGACCCCGGAGGGGCGCTCGGTGGTCGTCCTGGCCAAGAACGAGTTCGGGCTGCGCGAGCGCGAGCCCGGCGTGATGCCGCACGCCACGTTCGTACCGTTCACCGCGCAGACCCGGATGAGCGGCGTCGACCTGACCCCGGACGCCAGCGTGGACGCCGGCGCGGTGGGCACGGCCCGTCGGGTCCGCAAGGGCGCCGCCGCCGCGGTGATGAAGTGGGTACGGGAGAACGGCGGCCACCCGACCGAGCAGGTCGGCGAGATCGTGGACGCGATCAGCGGCACCGGCGGCACCCCGCTGGTGGTCGCCGAGCACGTCGACGGTGCGCCCGCCCGAGCGTTGGGCGTCATCCACCTCAAGGACGTGGTCAAGTCCGGCATGCGGGAGCGGTTCGACGAGATGCGCCGGATGGGCATCCGAACCGTGATGATCACCGGTGACAACCCGCGGACCGCGAAGGCGATCGCCGACGAGGCCGGGGTGGACGACTTCCTGGCCGAGGCGACGCCGGAGGACAAGCTCGCGCTCATCAAGCGGGAGCAGGAGGGTGGCCGGCTGGTCGCGATGACCGGTGACGGCACCAACGACGCGCCGGCGCTCGCGCAGGCCGACGTCGGGGTGGCGATGAACACCGGCACGTCGGCCGCCAAGGAGGCCGGCAACATGGTCGACCTCGACTCCGACCCGACCAAGCTGATCGAGATCGTGGAGATCGGCAAGCAGTTGCTGATCACCCGTGGCGCGCTGACCACCTTCAGCATCGCCAACGACATCGCGAAGTACTTCGCGATCATCCCGGCCATGTTCGCCGGCCTCTACCCGAGCCTGGACGCGCTGAACGTCATGCGGCTGTCCAGCCCGGAGTCGGCGATCCTCTCCGCCGTCATCTTCAACGCCCTGGTGATCATCGCGCTGATCCCGCTCGCCCTGCGGGGCGTGCGGTACCGGCCGGCCGCCGCGTCGAAGCTGCTCAGCCGCAACCTGCTGGTCTACGGGCTGGGCGGCATCATCGTGCCGTTCATCGGGATCAAGCTCATCGACCTGCTCATCCAGTTCATCCCGGGGATTTCGTGATGCGCCTACCCACCTGGATCGCCCAACACCTCGCCGCGCTGCGCGCCGTACTCGTCTTCACCGTGCTGCTCGGCCTGGTCTACCCGCTGGCTCTGGTAGCGGTCGGTCAGCTGCCCGGCCTCAACCACAAGAGCGACGGCTCGCTGATCTCCTCGGGCGGGACGACTGTCGGCAGTGCGCTGATCGGTCAGTCCTTCACCGACGCGGACGGCAACCCCGTCGCCCGGTACTTCCAGTCCCGCCCCTCCGCCGCCGGTGACGGCTACGACCCGACGGCCACCTCGGCCAGCAACCTGGGCCCGGAGAGCGTGGTCGACACCATCGCCACCGACCCGGAGGAATCCAGCGAGAGCCTGCTCACCCAGGTCTGCGGGCGCAGTAAGGCCGTCGGCGAGCTCAACGGCGTCGACGGCCGGCGCCCGTACTGCACCGACGACGGGGTGGGTGCCGTGCTCGCGGTCTTCCGCGCCGACGGTCTGACCGGCCCGGTCACCCGGGTGGTCAGCGTCAACCAGGCCGCCCCGGCGACTCCGTTCGTCACCGAGTACCAGGGGGTGACGGTGGAGCCGGCCCAGCCCGGCGAGGACTACGTGGCCGCCGGTGGGGTGGTCACCCCGATCCGGGGCGACGCTCCCGCCGAGCCGGCGGTGCCCGCCGACGCGGTCACCGCCAGCGCCAGCGGCCTCGACCCGCAGATCAGCCCGGCGTACGCGGAGTTGCAGGTGAACCGGGTCGCGCGGGAGCGCGGCGCGGACCCGGCGGCGGTCCGCAAGCTGGTCGAGGAGCACACCGGCGGGCGAGGGCTCGGCTTCATGGGTGAGCCCGGGGTCAACGTGCTGGAGCTCAACCTCGCCCTCGACAAGCAGTTCGCCGCACGCTGAGCACCCCGCGGGCGGGGCCGTGCCGACCGGCACGGCCCCGCCCGCCGATCTGACCAGGGAGGATGGTCCCCGTGCCACGCGGAGAACTGCGCATCTATCTCGGGGCCGCCCCCGGCGTCGGCAAGACGTACGCCATGTTGGAGGAGGCCCAGCGGCGGGCCGCGCGCGGCACCGACGTGGTGATCGGTTTCGTGGAGACCCACGGCCGCCAACACACCGCCGCGATGCTCGGCGACCTGGAGCAGGTGCCCCGCCGGACCATGGACTACCGGGGCGCGGCGTTCACCGAGATGGACCTGGACGCGGTGCTGGCCCGCCGGCCACAGATCGCGGTGGTCGACGAGCTGGCGCACAGCAACGTGCCCGGTTCCCGACACGCCAAGCGCTGGCAGGACGTCCAGGAGTTGCTCGACGCGGGGATCGACGTGCTGTCCACGGTCAACGTGCAGCACCTGGAGTCGGTCAACGACGTCGTCGCGCAGATCACCGGCACCACCCAGCGGGAGACCGTGCCGGACGAGATCGTCCGCGCCGCCGAGCAGGTCGAGCTGGTCGACATGACCCCGGAGGCGCTGCGTCGGCGGATGGCGCACGGCAACATCTACCGGCCCGACAAGATCGACGCCGCGTTGGGCAACTACTTCCGGGTCGGCAACCTCACCGCGCTGCGCGAGTTGGCGCTGCTCTGGCTGGCCGACAAGGTCGACGAGCAACTCGACCGCTACCGCAGCCAGCAGGGGATCGCTGCCACCTGGGAGGCCCGGGAACGGGTCGTGGTCGCGCTGACCGGTGGCCCGGAGGGTGAGACGCTGATCCGTCGGGCGGCCCGGGTCGCGGCCCGCAGCAAGGGTGCCGACCTGCTCGCCGTGCACGTGGCCCGCAGCGACGGTCTGGCCGGGGCGGACCCGGCCCAGTTGGCCCGGCAACGCGTGCTGGTGGAGAGCCTGGGCGGCACGTACCACCAGGTGCTCGGCACCGACGTGCCGGCCGCGCTGCTGGACTTCGCCCAGGGCGTGAACGCCACCCAACTGGTGCTGGGGGCCAGCCGGCGTGGTCGCCTCGCGCAGATCTTCGCCAGGGGGGTCGGGGTGACCACCACCGCGCTGTCCGGCTCGATCGACGTGCACCTGGTCACCCACAAGCAGGCCGGCAAGGGCCGCCGGGCGGCGGCCGTTCCGGCGGCGCTGTCCCGACGCCGCCGGCTGCTCGGCTTCGGCCTGGCGGTGCTGGGCATGCCGCTGCTCACAGTGCTGCTGAAGACCCTGCCCGACCTGACGTTGACCAACGACATCCTGCTGTTCCTCGCCGGGGTGGTCGGGGTCGCGCTGGTCGGCGGGGTGTGGCCGGCCCTGGTGGCCGCGCTCGGCGGCTCGCTGCTGCTCAACTGGTTCTTCACGCCGCCCTTCCGCACGCTGACCATCGCCGAGGCGGACAACCTGCTCGCCCTGGCCGTCTTCGTCGGAGTGGCGTTGGCGGTGAGCTGGATCGTCGACGTGGCCGCCCGGCGTACCCGGGAGGCCGCGCGGGCCGCCGCCGACGCGCAGACCCTCGCCGCCGTCGCCGGTGGGGTGCTGCGCGGCGAACGCCCGCTACCGGCCCTGTTGGACCAGCTCCGGGAGACCTTCGGGCTGCGCGCGGTGAGCGTGCTGGAGCTGGCCGAGGAGGCGGGTGGGCGTCCGGAGCGGGCCCGCGAGGAGCACGCCTGGTGCGTGGTGGCCAGCGTCGGCGAGCAGCCGGCCTGCACGCCCGACGGCGGTGAGACGGCGGTACCGGTCGACGAGCGGATCACCGTAGTGCTCAGCGGCCGACGGTTGGAGGCCGCCGACCGGCGCATCGTCGAGGCGTTCGCCGCCCAGGCAGCCGTCGCGCTGCGCCAGGAACGGCTCGCCGAGGAGGCGGCCACCGCCCGGCCGCTGGCCGCCGCGGACCGGATGCGCACCGCGCTGCTCGCGGCGGTCAGCCACGACCTGCGTACCCCACTGGCGTCCGCGAAGGCGGCCGTGACCAGCCTGCGCAGCCACGACATCGAGTTCGACGAGTCCGACCGCGAGGAGCTGTTGGAGACCGCCGAGGAGTCGCTGGACCGCCTCGCCCGGCTGGTCGGCAACCTGCTGGACATGAGCCGGCTCCAGGCGGGCGTGCTGGGCATCTCGGCGACCGCGATCGGCCTGGAGGACGCCGTACCCCTGGCGCTTGACGAACTGGGCCCGGCGGCCGCGACGGTCGGCACGGACATCCCGGCCGACCTGCCGGCCGCCACAGCCGACCCGGGCCTGCTGGAACGGGTGCTGGTCAACATCGTCGCCAACGCGCTGCGGTACAGCCCGCCCGGTCAGCCGCCCGTGATCACCGCGAGTGCCCACGCCGGTCAGGTCGAGCTGCGGGTGATCGACCGGGGGCCGGGCATCCCGGAGGACCAGTGGGAGCACGTCTTCCTGCCGTTCCAACGCCTCGGTGACCGGGACAACCAGACCGGCGTCGGTCTCGGTCTTGCCCTGTCCCGGGGGTTGGCCGAGGCGATGGGTGGCAGCATCACCCCGGAGACCACCCCCGGCGGTGGGCTCACCATGGTGCTGCGGTTGCCGGCCGCGCCGACCACCTCGGAGGGGCCGCAGGAATGACGCGCATCCTGGTCGTCGATGACGAACCGCAGATCCTGCGTGCCCTGCGGATCAACCTGCGCGCCCGCCGGTACGACGTGGACGTCGCCGGCACCGGGGCCGCCGCGTTGAAAGCCGCCGCCAGTCACCCGCCCGACCTGGTGGTGCTGGACCTCGGCCTGCCCGACATCGACGGCGTGGAGGTGATCCGGGGTCTGCGCGGCTGGACGACAGTGCCGATCATCGTGCTCTCCGGCAGGGCCGGCAGCGAGGACAAGGTCGCGGCGCTCGACGCGGGCGCGGACGACTACGTCACCAAGCCGTTCGGGGTGGAGGAGCTGCTGGCCCGCATCCGCGCGGTGACCCGCCGCCTCGGCGCGCCCAGCGACGCGGTGCCGGCCCTGCGGATCGGCCAGCACACCGTCGACCTGGCCGACCACAGCGTGCTGCGGGACGACGGCACCGAGGTCAAGCTGACCCCCATCCAGTGGAGTGTGCTGGAGAAGCTGCTGCGTCACCCCGGCAAGCTGGTCAGTCAACGTCAGCTCCTCCAGGACGTGTGGGGGCCGGAATACCAGAACGAGACCAACTACCTGCGGCAGTACCTGGCCCAGCTGCGGCGCAAGCTGGAGGACGACCCGGCCCGCCCCCGCCACCTCATCACCGAGCCGGGAATGGGTTACCGCTACCGGCCGTGAACCGTTGACACCCGCCGGCAGGGATTGAAGAATTTCGTTCGCAGCGGCAGCGGCGTGCTTCTGTAACCGTCCCCTTCACCGGTTACCCCTCGGGAGCTCGCCGTGTCCGTGCCCCTGCCCCTGTCCCGTCGTCGGCTGCTGGTCGCCGGCGGTGCCGGCCTCGTCCTGGCCGGTCTCACCGATCCGTTCCGGGCCGCCCCTGCCCGAGCCGCCGTCACCACCGCCGACCTGGTCGTCTACGGCGCCACCTCCGGCGGGCTGGCCGCCGCGATCACCATGCGCCGGCTCGGCCGCACCGCCGTGGTGGTGGAGCCCACCGGCCACGTCGGCGGGTTGAGCACCGCCGGGCTGGGTGCCACCGACACCGGCGTCCAGGCGTCCATCGGCGGGCTCGCCGCCGAGTTCTACCGCCGGGTGTACGTGAAGTACCACGGCGGAACCCTCACGCCGACGTCGCCGCTGCGGATGACCTTCGAACCGCACGTCGCCACCGCCGTCTTCGCCGAGATGCTGGCCGAGGCGGGCGTCCCGGTGGTCGTCGGCGCCCGGCTGTCCGGCCTGGGCCGAACCGGGAACCGGATCACCGAGCTGCGCACCGAGGACGGGTCGATCTACCGGGGCGGGGTGTTCGTCGACGCCACCTACGAGGGCGATCTGCTCGCCATGGCCGGGGTGGGGTTCACCGTCGGGCGGGAGTCCAACGACACCTACGGCGAGACGATCAACGGGGTGCAGTCGCGCAACACCCACCAGTTCGCCTACCCCGTCGACCCGTACGTGACGGCCGGTTCGCCCGCCAGCGGGCTGCTGCCGGGCATCTCCGCCACCCCGCTCGCCCCGCAGGGCAGCGGCGACGACAAGATCCAGGCGTACTGCTTCCGGATGTGCCTGACCCAGGCGGCCAACCGGATCCCGTTCGGCAAGCCGGCCGGTTACGACCCGATCCGGTACGAGCTGCTGCTGCGGCACATCCAGGCCGGTTACGCCGGGCCGTACTTCACCACCCACTCGGTCGGCGGCGGGAAGACCGACTCCAACAACAACGGCGCCGTGTCGACCGACAACATCGGCTTCAACTACGCGTACCCGACGGCGAGCTGGGCGACGCGGGAGAGCATCATCGCCGAGCACCGCACGTACCAGCAGGGGCTGATGTGGTTCCTGGCCAACGACCCGCGGCTGCCGGCGTCGGTCCGCGACTCGACGGCCCGGTGGGGGCTGCCGGTGGACGAGTTCACCGGCACGGGCGGCTGGCCGCCGATGCTCTACATCCGCGAGGCACGCCGGATGATCTCCGCGTACGTGATGACCGAGGCCGACTGCCGGGGCCGGGTACGCGCCACCGACTCGGTGGGCCTGGCCAGCTACACGATGGACTCGCACAACTGTCAGCGGGTGGTCGTCGACGGCAAGGTGCGCAACGAGGGGGACGTGCAGATCGGTGTGCCGGCGCCGTACCCGGTGAGCTACCGCGCGATCGTGCCGCACCAGGCGCAGTGCGCCAACCTGCTGGTGCCGGTCTGCCTCTCGGCGAGCCACATCGCGTACGGCTCGATCCGGATGGAACCCGTTTTCATGATCCTCGGGCAGGCCGCGGCCACCGCGGCGTCCCTGGCGCTCGCCGGGAACCTCGCCGTGCAGGCCGTCTCCGTGCCCGCCCTCCAGACCCGGCTACGCCAGGACGGCGCGGTGCTGGAGTGGGGCTCCACCGGCGAGGTGATCCTGGACAACGCGTCGACCAGCGGGATCACCCGGGCCGGGACGTGGCTGCGCAGCACCAGCATCGGCGGCTACTACGGCCCGGACTACGAGCACGACGGCAACACCGCCAAGGGAGTCAACCGGCTGCGGTTCCGCCCTTCACTGCCCACCTCCGGGTCGTGGACCGTGCAGTTGCGCTGGACCGCGGACCCGAACCGCGCGACGAACGTGCCGGTGGACATCGCGTACTCCGGGGGGTTGGTCACCCGGACGGTCAACCAGCGACAGTCCGGCGGCCAGTGGGTGCCGTTGGGCACCTATCAGTTCACGGCGGGCAGCGACGGAAGCGTGCTGATCCGCACCGAGGACACCGACGGCCACGTGGTCGCGGACGCGGTGCGCTTCGTGCGCGCCTGACGGGAGGCGGGTGCCGGGTCGACCCGGTCAAGCGGCGGGGCCACCAGCAGCGGGTCGACCTGGATCACCCCGATGCCGAGCGGGCGCAGCATCCCCCGCAGTGCGGGTTCGCACAGCTCTTCCCAGGGCTGGTCCGCGCCCATCGCGGCGACCAGCAGCTCCGGTCGGGTGAAGGCGATTCCGACCCGTTGCCCCTGCGGCGAACGGCCGGTCCGCACCGTCCGCACCAGCCGTCCCGGCACGTCGCGCACCGGAACGGCAAGGATCATCGGGGCCTCGTCCATTGTCGGGTTGGTCCTTTCCACACGTGTCGGGAAGCGGCGGGCGTCGGTGCGGCGGTTCATGCGGCGGAGCCCACCCAGGCCGGGCTGTCCTTCGCGGTAGGCGGGTCGGTCGGCGTGGTCAGGTCGAGGGCGCGCAGGATGTAGTTGGCCTCCGCCACCTCCATCCCGGCGCGCAGGCGCAGGTCGGCCACGGCGCGGTGCAGCACGGTGATGCTGTCGGCGGAGAGGCGGACCACGGCGTCGACGTCGGCGGCGATCCACCACGCCGCGACCGCGCACGGCTCGTGCCGCAGGTACTCCACCAGGTGGCTACCGGGCGCGGACGGGCCGAGCCGGACACTGACCAGCGCCTCGTGCCGCCGCTCCGGTTCGTCCGCTCTGGTCACGGGCCCGCCGGGATCGCTGGCCGTGTCGGTGCCGGGTGGCGGCTCGCCGCGTTCCCAGCGTGTCATCCGCCAAGGACTCATGGACCCATCGTCACCACCGTGCGACGGCGGAGCACCGGTCGATACGCGGTTTCGACGGGCCACCGCCATTTCTTGACGCCGCGTTCACGCGGCTGCCCGCCGGGGGTGCCGATACGCCGAGTAACGTTCCGATCGGACCAAGATCGGCGTACGAGGAGGCACGGTGCTGACGACGACGGTGGACATCCCGACCAGTGACGGAGTGGCGGACGCGAGCCTGACCCGACCGGACGGCGACGGCCCGTTCCCGGCGGTGCTGCTCTTCATGGACGCCTTCGGGCCGCGCCCCCGGCTGGTGGAGATGGCCGAGCGGATCGCCGCCCGCGGTTACCTGGTGCTGACGCCCCACCTGTTCTACCGGGCCGGTCGGGCACCCCTGTTCGATTTGTCCCGCCTCGGCGAGGCCGATCAGCGCGCCGCCCTCTTCGAGAAGATCATGCCGCTGGTCGGCGCGTTGACTCCCGACGTGATCAACCGGGACACCGCCGCATTCCTCGACTTCCTGGCCGCCCGCGACGACGTCCAGCCGGGCCCGGTCGCCATCACCGGTTACTGCATGGGCGGCACGAACGCGCTGCGGGCCATCGAGGCGCACCCGGACCGCATCGCCGCGGTGGCGAGCTTCCACGGTGGGCGGATCGTCACCGAGGCACCGGACAGCCCACACCTGGGCGTCGGCTCGATCACCGGCGAGCTGTACTTCGGCCACGCCGACGCCGACCAGTCGATGACCCCCGAGCAGATCGCCACGCTGGAGAAGGCGCTCGACGCCGCCGGGGTGCGCTACCGCTCCGAGGTGTACACCGGGGCGCACCACGGCTACACCATGGCCGACACCCCGGCGTACGACGAGCAGGCCACCGAGCGCCACTGGGCCGCCCTGTTCGACCTCCTGGACCGCACCCTGCCCGTCAGCTGACCAGCGCGCCGGCCTGATCAGCGTCGCAGCAGCACCGGGCCGGCGTCGATGCGGGTGCGGAACAGCGCGTACGGCTTGCGCCGCAGGTCCTTGCCCCGCTGGTACTGCGGCTGCCGGTGCAGTTGGTTGGCGGTGACGTAGAGGTACCCGTCGGTGGCCACCGACATGGTGTCCGGCCAGAGCAGTCGCGGGTCGTGCACCAGGGTCTCGTACTCGCCGTCGGGCAGGCGACGCAGCACCGCGTTGTGCTCGTACGCGGTGAGGTAGAGCCGTCCGGCGTCGTCGCTCTCCAACCCGTCGGAGGCGGTGCCCCGGTCGCCCTCGTCGACAACTGTGGCGGCGACCGCCTCCTGGGTGACACTCGGGTCGGCCAGCGCCTCGGTGGAGACGCTGTGCAGGCGCCGGGAGGCCAGCGGGCAGTAGTAGAGCCGATCACCGTCGGCGGAGATGGCGATGCCGTCGGAGCCCATGCTCACCGGCTTCGGCGGGCCGTCGGCCGGCCGTTCGAGGAACGGTCGGCCCTCCACCACCGGCCGGAACGACGTCAGCGGCTCTGCCTTGGTGGACGGGTGATCGTGCAGCCGCCGCCAGGAGGCCCCGCTGGCCAGGTCCACCACGATGATCCCGTTCGGCCCGGAGTCCGCCGAGTCGGTGATGTACGCGACCCCCGCCTCGCCCCGCCGCAGGTCGAAGCGGACGTCGTTGAGGTACGTCGTCGGCAGCGCCACGTCCGCCGGGAAGGTGATCACCTGGGCGACCGTGTCGGTGTCCAGGTCGATCCGGACCAGCTTGGGGCCGCCCGGCTTGGTGGGCTGGAACATCGGGCTGCCGGTGTCCAGCACCCAGAGCCGGTCGGCCGGGTCCACCACGATGCTCTGCACCGAGACGAACGCGCCCGCGTCGTCGTCGCCGGACGGGTTGTTCCAGGCCTGGTCGGGGTAGGGCATCTCCCGGCCGTCGCGCAGCTCGACGACGGTGGCCGGCACCTCGTCGCCCCACTTCGGGAAGTTGACGAAGATCCGGCCCCGGTGCGAGACGCTCACACCGGTCGGCATCGGGCCGGTGAAGGTGTGCACCAGCTCCAGCTCGCCCATCGGCTCGTCGCCGACCGGCCCGTTCATGACGTCCGCCCCACGGTGCTCATCGGCTCGCTCCCTACCGGTCGGCGTTACGGCGCTCCGGTGCGGTTGTTCCCGCCCTGGCATCCGATATGCCTCCGATCAGCTCGCTGGCGCGGCGGCCCGCGCGGCGGGCAGGCCGGGCACCGGGACGTCCACCGCGAGCAGCGCGCCGTCCTGCGGGCCCGCCGAGTCCAGCCCCACCCGGGCGGTGCCGATGAAGAGTCGGCGCAGGTCGGGGCCGCCGAGGCAGATGCCGGCCGGCTGTTTGGCCGGCAGCCGGATCTCCCGGTCGAGGGTGCCGTCGGGTCGGTAGCGGCGTACCGCCGAGCCGCCCCACAACGCGATCCAGAGGTGGCCGGCAGCGTCGAGCGTCATGCCGTCCGGGCCGCCGTCGGCGGGGGACAACCGCAGGAACGGCTCCCGCCCGCGCAGGTCACCGGTGGCGGGGTCGACGGTGAACCGGTCGATCTCGCCGCGCGGGGTGTCGGCCAGGTACATGGTGGTGCCGGTCGCGTCGAACGCCGGCCCGTTCGGGATGGTCAGCCCGGTCACCGCCGGGACCGGCGCGGCGCCCGGGGTGAGGCGGAAGAGCGTGCCCCCGCCGGGCACCATCGCGTACGTCATGCTGCCGGCCCAGAAGCGGCCGTGCGGGTCGGCGACCGCGTCGTTCATCCGGGTCGGCTCGGGCGCGTCGGCGACCAGGTCGGCGACCGGTTGGGGCTCGCCGGTGGCGGGCAGCACCGTGACGCCGGTCCCGGTGGCGGCCAGCCAGTCGCCAGGTCGGTCGACCACCGGGGCGACCGCGCCCAGTGGCACGTCGAGGCGGCGCAGCTCCCGCAGCGGGCTCGGCGCGTCGCCGTCGGTCTCCAACAGTCGCCCGGCCAGCAGGTCGACGAGGACCAGCCGGTCGTCGACCCAGCGCAGGCCCTCACCCAACTCCAGCCGGTCGGTGCTCCAGACGGTCGGCTCGGTCAGCTCCATGGTGCTCCTCCAAAGGGGATCGTCAGCGGACCGTACCGCCGGGGCCGTGGTCGAGCAGCGCCAGCTCGGCCCGGTCGGGCAGGCCCTCCCAGTCGCCCCGGGTGGCGACCGCGAACGCGCCGGTGGTGACGGCCCGGTCCAGTCGGGTCGGCGCGTCGAGGCCGTCGAGCCAGCCGGAGAGCAGCCCGGCGACGAAGGCGTCGCCCGCGCCGACGGTGTCCACCACGGGGACCGTCCGGGCTGGACGGTGGATGACGCCGGTCGTGCTGTGGCTGGTCGCGCCGTCGCCGCCGTGCTTGACCGCGACCTCGGTAACGCCGGCCGAGAGTAGCGCCGAGACCGGGTCGGTGGCGTCGGTCAGCACTGCCAACTCGTCGTCGGAGGCGATCACCAGATCGATCGAGGGCAGCAGCGGGCGCAACGCGGCGGCGGCCTCCGCTACCGACCAGAGCCGGTTGCGGTGGTTGACGTCCAGGCAGGTCGTGCTGCCGGCCGCGCGGGCGCGTCGCACGGCCTCCACCACCGCCTGGTACGGCTCGACGCCGAGCGCGCAGGTGATGCCGGTGACGTGCAGCAGCCGAGGTGGTGGCCCGGGTGCGTCGAAGGCCCGGGTCACGTCGGCCGGGCCCAGCCGGGAGCCGGCCGACCCGGCGCGGTGGTAGGTGACCCGGTTGATGTCGGCGACCCGGTTCTCGAAGAGGATCAGCCCGGTCGGGGCGGTCGCGTCGACCCGGGACCAGGTCAGGTCGACACCCTCGGCGCGCAGCGTACGGCGGACCAGCTCGCCGGGCTCGTCGGCGCCGGTGACACCGACCCAGGCCGCCCGATGGCCGAGCCGGGCCACGCCGATCGCCACGTTCGACTCGGACCCGGCGACGGAGATAGCGGCGGTACCGCCCAGTCGCAGCGGGCCGGTGGTGCGGAACGCCGCCATCGTCTCGCCGAGCGTGAGCAGGTCGGTCATGGCCGAACCGCCGCGAGGAAGGCGGCGGCGCGCTCCCGCAACGCCGCCGGGTCGCCGCCACGGACGGCGTCGCCGAGCAGCGGGGAACCGACGCCGACCGCTGTCGCGCCCCGCTCGAGGTAGCGCCGAGCACCGTGGGCGTCGACACCACCGACCGGCACGAACGCGGTACCGGGGAACGGGTCACGCAGTGCGCCGAGGTAGTCGGGCCCGCCGAGCGAGGCCGGGAAGAGCTTGATCGCGGTGGCCCCGCCGTCGGTGGCCTGCACCACCTCGGTGGGGGTGAGCGCACCGGCGAGCACCGGCAGCCCGAGCCGGCCGCCCTCGGCGAGGCTTGCCGCGATGGCCGGGGTGACCAGGAAACCGGCGCCTGCGTCGGCCGCCGCGCGGGCGTCCTCGACGCTCAGCACCGTGCCGGCACCCAGGGCGAAGTCGGGTCCGAGGGCGGCCCGGGCGCGGCGGATGACGCCGAGCGCGTCGGCGCTGGTCATCGAGACCTCGACCAGGGCGACGCCGCTCTCGGCCACTGTGAGCACGGCGGCCAGTGCGGCGGCCGGGTCCGGGCCGCGCACGATGGCCAACAGTCGATGGGTACGCAGCTCGTCGAGCAGGTTCATCACGGTGTCCTCAGGGGATGCGGTGGGCGGAGATGGTGAGTCGCCAGGTGACCTCGCCGGTGCGCGGGACGACCGCCGCGTCGGAGGGGCCGGCGTCGGCCAGGTCGAAGGCCGCGCCGAGCATCGGTTCGATGCCGACGCTGCGGTAGGGGCCGTTCGCCGGCCAGCCGCCCAGGTTGCGCCAGAGCGCGGTGCTGCGGGGCTGGCCGGCGCACTCCAGCTCCAGGGTCAGCCGGTCGTCTCCGTCGATCACCTGGACCCGGGCGCAGTCGAGCAGGACCGCGCCGAGCGCGGTGCCGTCGTCCGGGCCGAACGTGTCCATTGTCAGCCCGGCCGGGGCCGGCCACGACCCGGTCAACCACGGGTCACCGGTGGGCCAGCTGCCCGGTGTCAGGAGCGCGGCGGCTTCCGGGTGCAGCCGGGTCGGGGTGCCGGCGGGTGCGTCGAGGCGGGCGCCGGCGGAGAGGTCGAGCAGGGCGTGCGCGGCCCAGACGAACCGGTACCCGGGGTCGGCGGCCAACCGGTAGTCGGCCACCACCGCGCCGCCGGAGTCGGTGATCCGGCGGGTGAGGGTGAACGTCGGCCGCTCGATGACCGCGGTGTCGGGGCCAGCGTCGCGCCACGGCCGCGACCACACCTCGCCGTGGTCGGGCTCGCCGCGCACTGTGGGCAGGCACTCCTCCAGCCCACCGGCGTCGACGAACACGTCGTCGGGGCGTACCTCGTGCCGGCCGGGTTCCGGGCCACGCCACAGCCACTCCCGGCCACCGCCGTGCAGACTCGTCCACCGGCCGCCGTGCGCCGCGTCGTACGCCACACGCAGGGCCACCGGCCGCGCGCCGGTCACCACTCGGCGAACGACCCGTCGGCGTGCTGCCAGACCGGGTTGCGCCAGGCGTGCGGGGTCTGGGCGGCCTTGCGGACCGCCGTCTCGTCGACAGTGATGCCCAGACCGGGCCGGTCGAGGCGGGCGATGTGCCCGTCCACGAATCGGAACGGCTCCGGGTCGACCAGGTAGTCCAGCAACTCCGAGCCGGCGTTGTAGTGGATGCCGATGCTCTGCTCCTGGATCAGGAAGTTCGGCGTCGCGAAGGCCACCTGGAGGCTGGCCGCCAGGGAGATCGGGCCGAGCGGGCAGTGCGGGGCGAGCAGCGCGCCGTACGTCTCGGCCAGCGCGGCGATCCGGCGGACCTCGGAGATCCCGCCGGCGTGCGACAGGTCCGGTTGGACCACGGCGACTCCGGCCTGCAACGGGCCGAGGAACTCGGACCGACCGTAGAGCCGCTCGCCGGTGGCCACCGGGATCGGCGTGCCGGCGACGATGTCGCGCAGGTGGTGAGCCTGATCGGGCAGGACCGGCTCCTCCACGAAGAACGGGCGCAGGGCGGCCAGTTCGGGCAGGATCCGGCGGACGGCGGCCATCCCGGCGCGACCGTGGAAGTCCACAGCGATGTCCCGGTCGGGGCCGAGCACCTCGCGGGCGGCGGCCACCCGGCCGATGACCGCGTCCACCTCGGCTGAGGTGGGGATCGGCGAGAGCCGCCCGCAGGCGTTCATCTTGACCCCGGTGAGGCCGGCGGCGACCTGCGCGGCGGCGGCGTCGGCCACCTCGCCGGGTTCGTCCCCGCCGATCCACGAGTAGATCCGTACCCGGTCGCGCACGTGCCCGCCGAGCAGCGCGTGCACCGGCGCGCCGTACGCCTGCCCGGCGATGTCCCAGAGCGCCTGGTCGAGGCCGGCGACAGCGCTGGAGAGGATCGGGCCGCCCCGGTAGAAGCCGCCCTTGGTGAGCACCTGCCAGTGCTGCTCGATGCGCAGGGGGTCCGCACCGATCAGATGTTCGGAGAGCACCTCGACCGCGCTGCGCACCACCTCGGCGCGGCCCTCGACCACCGGCTCACCCCACCCGACCAGCCCGTCGTCGGTCTCCACCCGGCAGAACAACCACCGTGGCGCGACCAGGAAGGTCTCGATCCGCTCGATCTTCACTGACTGCCCCTTCGTCCCCGTGCCTTCTCGACGTCGCGGACGGCCTTGTCCAGCAACTGACGCATCGCGGTCTCGGCCGCCGTCTCGTCCCGGTCGCGCAGCGCGTCGACCACCGCGCGGTGGCTGGGCACCGGGTCGTCGTGCGGGCTGCCACCGTGCACCAGCCGGTCCCGTTCGGCGAGCCCGGTCTCCATCACCACCTCCATCCGCTCCAGCAGCTCGTTGTGGGTGGCGGTGAGCAGCGCGCGGTGGAAGGCGAGGTCGGCGGCGATGGCGGCGGCGGGATCACCGTTGGCCTGGGCCATCTCGGCCAGTGCCCGGTCGAGGGCGGTCAGGTCGTCCTCGGTGGCGCGGGTGGCGGCCAGCCGGGCGGCGGCCGGCTCGATGATGGCGCGCACCTCGTGCAGTTGGTCGAGCAACCGCTGGTCGGTGCCCTCGGCGAACTGCCAGCGGATCACGTCACCGTCGAGCAGGTTCCAGTCCGAGCGGGGCCGGACGAAGGTGCCGCGCTTCTGCCGGGCGTCGACGATGCCCTTGGCCGAGAGGACCTTCAGCGCCTCGCGGAGCGCGGTGAGGCTGACGTCGAACTCCTCCTGCAACGCGACGATGTTGAGGGTCGCGCCGGCCGGGATCTCGCCGGTGAGGATGCGACGGGCGATCGCTTCGACGGTCTGCCCGTGGACGCCGCGGCGTGCGTACTGTGCCAATGCTCCTGGCCTTTTCGCTGGTCGGTATCGATCTCTCAGGCCGAGGCTTTCACCGCTGTCCAACCACCGTCCACCACGAGGCTCGCGCCGGTGACGTAGGCGGCGTCCGGCGAGGCGAGGAAGGCGACAGTGGCGGCCACCTCGTCCGGTGTGCCGAAGCGCTTCGCGACGGTCTCCGCGACGCTGCGCTGGCGGTCCTCTTCGGACACGTCGGCCCAGGCTGCGGTGAGGATCGGCCCGGGCAGCACGGTGTTGACCCGCACCTGCGGGCCGTACTCGACGGCGAGTTGGCGGCCGAGCGCGACCAGGCCGCCCTTGGCAGCGGCGTACGCGGGCCGGCCGGGCAACCCGACCAGCGCGTGCACCGAGGAGATCAGCACCACCGCGCCCGAGCGTGCCCGCAGGTCGTCCAGGCAGGCGCGGACGCCGAGGAACGAGCCGGTGAGGCTGACGCCGAGCTGGTGGTCCCAGGACTGCCGGCTGGTCTCGTGTGCCGGGGCGACCCGCACGGCGTACGCGGTGCTGACCAGGATGTCGACCGGGCCGAGGCGGTCCCGTACGGCGCTCACGGCGGCCGTCCAGTCGACCTCGTCGCTGACATCGCCCACTACGGACAGTGCGCGGTCACCCCGCGCGGTCAGTTCCTCGGCCAGCGGGGCCGGGTCGGCCACGTCGAGCAGCGCGACCGCTGCCCCCTCGGCGGCGAGTCGCCGGGCGATGGCCGCGCCGATCCCGCCCATAGCACCGGTGACCAGCGCGTTCTTGCCCTCAAGCCGACGCATAAGCTGATCCACCCGACCCTCACCTTGGTCTCGTCTAATCATTAATTACGAAGATATCTTGACAGTCGGCGACGGCCGATGCAACCTTCTCGTCACAGCATTCACATGGACGACACATCGCGTGGTGACGCTGAGTGTCGTAAAGGAAGGGATACCTCCGTGAGCGACTTCGACCCCGGTCGCCGGCGATTCCTTGGCCACCTTGGGCTCGCCGGCCTGGGCGCGCTCGGCGCCAGCTCGTTCCTCAGCGCGTGCGCCAGCTCCGCCAGCGGGCCGACCACGAGCAACGGCTCGGGCGCTGTCACCATCCAGTCCAACCTCTCCTCGCCGCAGGCCAAGGCGGCGATGGAGAAGCTGATCGAGACCTTCAACGCGCAGGGCAAGGGCGCGGCGAGCCTCAACACGATCGCCTCGGAGACCTTCCGGACCCAGCTGCCGACCTACCTGACCTCGGCCAACCCGCCGGACCTCTACACCTGGTACGCGGGCTCGGTCGCCAACGACTACGCCAGCAAGAACCTGCTGCTGGACGTCTCCGAGGTGTGGAAGTCACTCGACGACTACCCCCAGTCGCTGCGCACCCTCTCCACCGACGCCACCGGCAAGCAGATCTTCGTGCCGATGAACAACTACTGGTGGGGCTTCTTCTACCGCAAGTCCAACTTCGCCAAGTGGGGCGTGCAGGAGCCGAAGACCTGGACCGAGTTCCTGGCGCTCTGCGAGACGCTGAAGAGCAAGGGCGTCCCGCCGATCGGCATCGGCCTCGGCGACACCCCGTGGGTGGCCTCGGCCTGGTTCGACTACCTGAACATCCGGATCAACGGCGCGCCGTTCCACCGCGAGCTGCTCGCCGGCAAGCAGCGCTTCGACGACCCGAAGATCAAGGCGGTCTTCACCCGCTGGCGCGAGGCCCTGCCCTACTTCGACCCCAAGGGCAAGGCGTACCCGTTCCAGGAGGCGACCACCGCGCTGCTGGCCGGCAAGACCGGCATGTTCCTGATCGGCACCTTCTTCGCCGACGCCGCACCCAAGGACGCGCTCGGCGACCTGGACTTCTTCCGGTTCCCGATCATCGACCCGGCGGTGCCGCTGGCCGAAGAGGCGCCGACCGACGGCTTCTTCGCCAGCGCGAAGACCGCCAACCCGACCGGCACCAAGGCCCTGCTCAGCTACCTGGCCGGGGTCGAAGCGCAGGAGGCGTACGTCAAGGCCAGCTCCGGCATCGTGCTGCCGGCCAACCCCAGGGCCAGGGCGTCGGACTCGCCGCTGGTGGTCAAGGGCAAGGCGATGCTGAACGAGGCCAAGGAGCTGACCCAGTTCTTCAACCGGGACTCCAGCGACGCGCTCCAGCCGACCGCGGACACCGCGCTGACCAAGTTCATCGACAAGCCGGACCAGATCGACGCGATCCTGCGGGAGTGGCAGGCCGGCGCCGAGAAGGTCTTCAAGGGCTGACGTGACAGCAACGATCTCCACGAGTTCGGTCACCCCCACCCGGCGGCGGCGACGGTCGGCTCGACTGTCGCCGCTGCTGGTGGCGTTCGTCCTCGTGCCGTTCGCGGTCGAGAGCGTCTGGGTCTTCTGGCCGGCGATCCAGGGCTTCTGGTTCTCCCTCACCCGCTGGGACGGGATGACACCGCCGACCTTCGTCGGCACCGACAACTACGTCGAGCTGGCCGGCGACGCCACCTTCCGGGGTGCGCTGGTCAACACGGTGATCTGGCTGGTGCTCTTCGGCGGCCTCTCCGTGCTGGGTGGCTTCGGCATGGCGCTCGTCCTGCAGAAGGAGCGGCGCTGGGTCGGCTTCTACCGGGCCGCGCTGTTCACCCCTGTGGTGTTCTCGCTGGTGGTGACCGCGTTGGTCTGGCGGGTCTTCTACCAGCCCGACGGCATCGCCGACACGCTGCTGCGGGCGATCGGCCTGGAACAGCTGATCCGGCCCTGGCTCGCCGACCCGCAGACCGCCCTGTACGCGGTGATCCTGCCCGCGCTGTGGCGGCAGATCGGGTACGTGATGGTGCTGTTCCTGGCCGGGTTGAAGGCGATCGATCCAGCGCTGCACGAGGCCGCCCGGATGGACGGCGCCAACGCCTGGCAGCGGCTACGGCACGTCACGATTCCCCAGCTCAAGGGAGTCAACGCCGTGGTGCTGTCGGTCATCGTGATCGACTCGCTGCGCTCGTTCGACATCGTCTGGTCGCTGACCAAGGGCGGGCCGTACCACTCGTCCGAGCTGCTCAGCACCTACATGTACTCGACCGCCTTCCAGAGCCTGCGGCTGGGCTACGCCTCGGCGATCGCTGTCGTGATCTTCGTGCTCGCGCTGGCCGTCATCCTCGGCTACCTGGTCCGCGCGTTCCGGGAGGAAGCATCATGAACAAGCTCCGTACCGGGGCCTTCCACACCGGCATGATCCTGCTCTCGCTGCTCTGGCTGGGCCCGGTGCTCTGGGTGGTGGTGATGTCCACCCGGTCGTTCGACGACATCGCCGCGCACGGCGTGGGCAGCCTGCCCCGGTCGTTCACGGTGGACACCTACCGGCAGGCGTGGACCGACGGCGGCGAGCTGCGGGCGCTGATCAACAGCATGCTGGTCACCGTCCCGTCGGTGGCGCTGAGCCTGGGGTTGGCCGCGATGGCCGCGTTCGCGCTGAGTCGCTTCCGGATTCCCGGGCGGCGCACGATCCTGCTGCTGATGCTCGCCGGCAACCTGCTCCCACCGCAGATCCTGCTCATCCCGGTGGCCAAGTTCAGCGAGCTGACCGGTCTGTACGACACGCTCTGGGCGTTGATCGCGGTGCAGGTCGGCTTCGGGCTCGGCTTCTACACGTTCGTCCTGCACGGCTTCATGCGGGACCTGCCCGGCGAGATCCAGGAGGCGGCCACCATCGACGGTGCCGGCACGGCGCAGATCTTCACCCGGGTGATGCTGCCGCTGACCCGACCCGCGCTGGCCGCGCTCGGGGCGCTCTCCTTCACCTGGATCTTCAACGACCTGCTCTGGGCGATCACCGTGCTGCGTACCGATGACAACATGCCGGTCACCCCGGCGCTGCTCGCCCTCCAGGGTCAGTTCGTCTCGTCCTGGAACGTCATCGCCGCCGGTACCGTCATCGCGGCCGTGCCCACCGTCGCGGTGTTCCTCCGCTTCCAGCGGCACTTCGTCTCCGGCCTGGCGCTCGGAGCGGTCAAGTGACCGCCGAGGCCGGGCAGCGCTGGACGCTGCGGGGCGCGCACACCGAGTACACAGTGACGGTGCCCGCGCACGGTCGTTGGCTGGAACTTGTCGCGTGGGGGCCGCACGGCGTCTCCGACGGGCCCTCGCCGGTCGCCTACGACGGTCCGGTCCCGTTCCTCACCGCCGGCGACGCGGCCCCCATCGAGTACGCCACCGACGCCGACCGCCCGTTCACCGGCGCCGACCTGGTGATCGAGATTGCGAACGGGCAGCGCCGGGTGGGCTTCGCGTACACCGCCGCGCGCATCGACGCCGACCAGCGGGAGCTGGCCGTCGACTTCGCCGATCCGGTCACCGGGCTGCGCGCCACGGTGCACTACCGGGTGCCCGCCGGCACCGACGTGGTGCAGCGGTGGGTCGAACTGGCCAACGACGGCGCCGACGCGCTGCGGGTCGTCCGGGCCGGATCGGGCGGGTTCTGCGTACCGACCCCGCACGGCGCGCTGCTCAGCCACCAGTGGGGGCAGTGGGCGCAGGAGTTCCAGCTCTCCCACGTCGAGCTGGGCCACGGCACGTTCAGCATCGGCAGTTCTCAGGGCGTACCCGGGCATCTGCACGTGCCCTGGCTGGCCGTGCGCGACACCGCCGAGCCGGCCGGTCCGGCCTGGGGGATGGCGCTGGCGTGGACCGGCTCGTGGGAGATCAGTGCCGAGCGGGACACCGGCGGCCTGACCAGGGTGCGGGTCGGCCGCCAGCTGGTCGACGGCCCGCTGGAGTTGGCCGCGGGCGAGCGGATGACCCTGCCGGTGGCCACCGGGGCGTACAGCCCGGACGGCCTGGACGGGCTGGCCCGGGTCTGGCACACCCACCAGCGGTTGCTGGCCGCCGACCGGCTCAGCCCTCGCCCGGTGCTCTACAACTCCTGGGAGGCGACCTACTTCGCCGTCGAGGCGCAGAGTCAGCTCGCGCTCGCCCGGATCGCCGCCGAGCTGGGCGTGGAGACGTTCGTCGTGGACGACGGCTGGTTCGTCGGCCGCGACGACGACACCGCCGGGCTGGGCGACTGGACGCCCGACCCGGCGAAGTTCCCGGCCGGGTTCGACAGGTTCATCGCCGACGTCCGCGCGCTCGGGCTGAACTTCGGGCTCTGGGTCGAGCCGGAGTGCGTCAACCCGAAGTCCTCCCTGTACGCCCAGCACCCGGACTGGGTCTACTCCGTCGACGGCCGACCACTCACCCCGGTCCGCAACCAGTACCTGCTCGACCTGGGCCGGCCGGAGGTCGCCGAGTTCGTCCACTCCACGGTCGACGGACTGCTGCGCCGCTACGACATCGACTACCTGAAGTGGGACTTCAACCGGCCGCGTACCGAGCCGGGTCGGTCCGGTGGGGTGGGCCCGCTCGACCTGGACGGCGCGCACGTCGCCAACCTGCACCGGATCTACGAGCAGTTGCGCCGGGACCATCCCGGCGTGCTGATCGAGGCGTGCGCCGGTGGGGGCGCGCGGACCGACCTGGCGATGGCCGCCCGGGCCGATGTCTTCTGGCCCAGCGACAACACCGGCCCGCTGGACCGGCTGGCCATCCAGTACGGCTTCCTGCACGCCAACGCCCCACACCTGCTCAGCTCCTGGGTCACCGACGCGCCCGGCCTGTTCGACAGTCGCCACCGATCGCTGGCGTTCCGGTTCGTCCTGGCGATGGCCGGTGTGCTCGGCATCGGCGCGGACATCCGGGCCTGGACTCCCGCCGAGCGGGCCGAGGCGGCCGGCTGGATCGCCCGCTACAAGGAGATCCGGGACGTCGTCACGCACGGCGAGGTGCACCTGATCGGTGGCCCCGACCAGGCCCGCTGTGCGGTGCAGTACACCGCGCCCGACGAGAACCAGGTGGTCGTGCTGGCCTGGCACACCGGCCGGCTCGACGGCGCCGGGCTGCTTCCGTCCCGCCCGGTCCGGTTGCCCCTGCGCGGCCTCGACCCGGCGGCCCGTTACTCGCACGGCGATCGGCACTACTCCGGCAGCCACCTCGCCACTGTCGGCCTGCCCGTGCAGTGGAGCGCTACCCACGACGCCGACCTCATCGTGCTGACCCGCGACTGAGATCGGAGCACCACCGCCCCCACCCCCGAGGGACAGGAGTACCTCCATGCGCCTGAACCGACCGCTGACCGCCGCCCTGGCCGTGCTCGGCCTGGGCCTGGCCAGCCCGATGCCGGCGATGGCCGGCCCACCCCACGCCGACCCACCACAGGCCGGCCACGGGCCCGGCCGTCCCGGTCACGCCCCGGCGGCCGCCGGCGCCGAGGACCAGGGCGCGCCGACCTTCTTCAACAGCGGCCTCGCCCCGACGCCCTACCAGGGCTGGAACACCTACTTCGGTCTCGGTGGCGACCCCACCGAGGCCGAAGTACGGTCGGTCACCGACTACATGGTCCACAGTGGCCTGCGGGACGCTGGCTACACCTACGTGTGGATCGACGGCAACTGGGCCGCACCCACCCCGCGCAACGAGGCCGGTCAGCTCGTCGCCGACCCGGCGCGCTTCCCCGGCGGAATGGCCGCGCTGGCCGCGTACATCCACAGCAAGGGGATGAAGGCCGGCATCTACACCGACGCCGGCCCGTACCTGCCGGGGCAGTGTGGGCTCGGCAGCAACGGCCACTACCGGGCGGACATCGCCCAGTTCGCCGGCTGGGGCTTCGACGCGCTGAAGGCCGACTGGCTGTGCGGCCGGGCCGCCGGCCTCGACCCGGAGACCACCTTCCGGGAACTGGCCGAGGCGGTACGCCAGTCGCCCCGACCGATGCTGCTCAACATCTGCAACCCGGTCAGCTCCGACTGGGGCGGCGGCCCCTACACCCCGGAGCAGCTCTCCACCTGGAGCTACACGTACGCGCCCACCATCGCCGACTCCTGGCGGACCTACACGGACGTGGGGCTCACCGACCCGACCCCGCAGTGGGCGTACCAGTGGGTGCTGCGCAACATGGACGTGAACGCGTACCACCCGGCGGCCACCGGCCCGGGGCACTACAACGACCCGGACTACCTGCTGCCGATGCGTCCGCTGCCCGACGGCGGGTACGAGTTGAGCCTGGACGAGTCCAAGACGCAGCTCGGCATGTGGGCCATCATGGCCGCGCCGCTGGTGATCGGTTCCGACCCGCGTGGCCTGCCGAAGGAGATGATCTCGGCGCTGACCAACCCGGAGATCATCGCGGTGGACCAGGACCCGCTGGTCCGGCAGGGCGTCAAGGTCGCCGACACCGGCACCGACGCGCAGGTATGGAGCAAGGTGCTCGCCGGCTCCGGAAAGCGGGCGGTCGCGCTGCTCAACCGGCACGACACCGCCCAGCAGATCACCGTGAACTTCGCCGACGTCGCCCTCGGCGGCTCGGTTCGGGTCCGTGACCTGTGGTCCCGCTCCACCGTGGACGCCCAGCCGGGCAGCCCGGGCGTGCAGCCGTTCGCCGGTTCCTACACCGTCGAGGTGCCGGCGCACGGGGTGGCCATGCTCGGCCTGACCGGCACCGACCAGGTCGCCGGCGCCGACCTCGGTGGCACCGCCAGCGCCAGCCCGGCGCTGGTCCGGGTGGACGACACCCACGCCACCGCCTTCGTCCGCGACGCACAGGGCGCCCTGGCGGTCAACACCCGCACCGGTACGACGTGGGGCACGCACTGGACCTCGCTCGGGGGCCCGGTCGGCGGCCGGATCCTCGGCCAGCCGTCGGCGTACGGCTCCGCCGACGGGCGGCTCGACGTCTTCGTCCGCGGCACCGACAACGCGGCCTGGCAGCGCAGTTACGTGGCCGGCAGCTGGGGACCGTGGCGCAGCCTCGGTGGCACGCTGACCGACGCGCCGACTGTGGCCTGGACCAACCCGACGCAGTGGACCCTCGTCGCCCGCGGTGCCGACGGCAAGCTCTGGTCGCGTACGCCGAACGCCGGCTGGACCGGCGTCGGGGCTCCCGAGAACCGGCCGTTCTACGGTCGGCCGAGCGCGGTCGTCGACGATGCCGGCGTGCTGCACGTGGCGGTCCGCAGCCGCACCGACGAGGTGTGGTGGAGCAGCCGGACCGGCACCACCTGGTCGGCGTGGACCAACCTGGGCGGTACCACCAGCGGCAGCCCGACCCTGCTCGCCACCTCCGGCCGGGTCTACCTGTTCGCGCTGGCCGCCGACAACCGGCTCTGGCAGCGCAACCTGGCCGACGGCGCCTGGGGCGGCTGGTTCCGCCGCGGTGAGTTCGCCACCGGCGCGTTCCCGGGTGCGCCCGGGGCCGCCGCCGGTGCCAACGGCAGCGCCTGGCTGGCGGTACGCGGCGTCGACGACCGGGTGCACCAGGTCACCCTCTGATCCACGGTGGCGGGCCGTCGACCTGACGGCCCGCCACCCGCACCATCCGGCGGCCGGATCGTCCTCGCGCTGGCCACGTGTCGAGGGCGGTGGCGAGGTCGATCAGGCGGCGCGCGGCCGGGATGGTGAGTCGCAGGCGTTCGCGCAGCCAGACCGCTGTGCAGGAGGGCCCCTGCGCGCTGGGCGTGCCGCGGCCGTCGAGCTCACGGATCAGAGCGAGTTTGACGGCGGCGAGCCGTTGCTCCAAGGGGTGCGCGGCATCGAGCGCGGCGATCAGCTCGTGCTCCGGCAGGGCCCAGGCAGCGGCGTCGACGCAAGTGCGTGGTGAAGGGCGCGGCGGGTGGGGCGAAGGTGTGCGGCGAGGAGGAGCTGTCGGACCGGAGGTTGCCGCGCGACCCAAGCAGTGGCGGTTCGGCCGTGGCCAGAGGTCTCAGTTGCGCCGGACGAGGCCCGGGCCGGCGATGATGTCGATGTCACCGTCCGCGATCTCGTGGCCGGCGACGCAGCGGAGCACCGCGCGGATCGGCTCGCCGCAGTCGTGGTGGGTGGCGACGACGGACGGGCCTGTGTCGGTGGCGGCCCAGGTGTCGCCCCAGTTGCGCAGTGCGGTGATGACGGGCAGGAGTTCGCGGCCCTTGCGGGTGAGTTGGTACTCGTGGCGGGTGCGCTGCCCAGGCTCCCGGTAGGGGATTCGTTCGAGCAGTTCGGCGGCGACCATCT
The DNA here is from genome assembly GCF_040302185.1 of Micromonospora sp. NPDC127501. Classification (NCBI taxonomy): domain Bacteria; kingdom Bacillati; phylum Actinomycetota; class Actinomycetes; order Micromonosporales; family Micromonosporaceae; genus Micromonospora; species Micromonospora sp. NPDC127501. Next base: position 91,450 of record NZ_JBEORJ010000010.1, read on the forward strand.
CCTTGAGGCGGGCGGCCATGGCGGGCTCGCCGACGCCGACCCGGCGGACGAAGTCGTCGAAGCGGCGCGTGCCGAGCAGGGCCTCGCGCAGGATCAGGACCGTTGACCTGCTGCCCACGATGTCCATCGCCCGGGCCACGGAGCAGTTTTCGCTCGTCCAGGAATCGCGATCGTCTCGTAGGTCTTCCATGCCCCCAGCGTACCTGACTTGCATGGAGGCTAGCCAGGTGCTTCACTGGGTCGAGCTGACTTCAGCGTACGCAAGTCAGAACCTCAGCCTGAAGGATCTTCAGTGACCACTAGCGCCACGGCCCCGACCCCACCCGGAGCCGCCCCATCAGGGCCGGCGGCATTCGGGCCGGCCGCCCCCGCCCGCTCATCCCTGCGCGGCTCCCGCCCGGTGACCCTGATCGCCATGTGTCTGGGCGCGATGATCACGTTCCTGCAGATCACCGCGACGGTCTCCGCGTTGACCACGATCCAGCAGGACCTGCGGGTCGACCCCACCACCCTGGTCTGGATCCCCAGCGCCTACACCCTGATGGTGGCGAGCGTCGTGCTGTCCGCAGCCACCCTGGGCAGCCGCTACGGGCGTAGGCGCATGTTCGGTGCCGGGGTCGTCGCGATGATCGTCGGCGCGGCCGTCGTGGCTGAGGCCCCGACCGTCGGATGGGTGATCGTCGGGCAGTTGGTCGCCGGCCTCGGCGGGGCCCTGATCCTGCCGAACAGCCTGGCGATCCTCGGCGCGACCTTCACCGACCCGCACCGACGGACCGAGGTCATCACCGCGTGGTCGGCGGCGTCCGGCATCGGCCTCGCGATCGGCCCGCTCATCGCCGGCTTCCTGCTGCGGCACTACCAGTGGCACAGCGTCTACCTGTCGACGATCGCGCTGGGTCTGGTCACCCTCGTCGTCGCCGTCGTCGGGGTGGCCGAGTCCCGGCCGAGCGCCGCCCGACTGGACGTGCCCGGCCTGCTGCTGGGCACCGTCGCCATCGCGGCCGCCGTCTACGCGCTGATCCAGGGCGGCAAGACCGGCTACACCAGCCCGGTGGTGTCGACGGCCTGGGTCGTCGCGGTCGTCGCCCTTGTCGCGTTCGTCCTGGTCGAGCTGCGGGCCAGCGCGCCGATGCTCGACGTGCGGCTGTTCCGGTCCGCGTCGTTCAGCGCCGTCATGGTCGTCGGCGCGGTGTCGCTCTTCGGTTTCACCGGCGTGGCGATCCTGCTGGTCCTCTTCCACGAACGTGCCCAGGCGCTCAGCCCGCTGGACACCGGCTGGCGGATGCTGGTGCTCTTCGGCGCGTACGTGCTGGTCGCCTTCGGTGCCGGGCGCGCGATTCGTCGTACCGGATTCAAGGCGCCGTTGACCCTCGGCCTGGTCCTCGGTGCGGTGGCCAGCTTCGCGCTGGCGAACCAGGGGCCGACCACGTCGTTCGGTGACCGCTGGGCGCTGTTCGCGTTGTTCGGTGCGGCCGGCGGTCTGGTGGTGGCCCCGGCGACGGCGGCGGCGTTGGCCAGCGTCGCGCCCGCCCAGGCCGGTATGGCCTCCGGCGCGGTCAACGCCGCCCGCCAGGTCGGCTCGGTGCTCGGCTCGTCTCTGCTCGGCACGCTCCTCACCACCACGATGGTGGCCGACCTGCCGGACCGGCTCGCCGCGCACCAGATCGGCGAACCCACCCGTACCGCTGTGCAGGCGGCGGTGGCCTCCGGCGCCAACGGCGGCCAACCGCTGCCCGACCCGGTCCGGGCGGCGATCGCGGAGGCACTGACCTCCGGGGTCCAGGCCGGGTTGCGGGTCAACGGCGTCGTCTTCCTCGTCACCGCCGTGCTGGCGCTCACCCTGATCCGCAACCGGCCGCACCAGCACTAGCTAGGAAGCCAGCGCGTCCAGCTCCTCGATGGCGTCGGCCGGCAGTTTCAGGTCGGCTGCCGCCATGTTCTCCCGCAGGTGCGCCACGCTGGAGGTGCCGGGGATCAGCACGGTGGTGGGGGAGCGCTGGAGCAGCCAGGCGAGGGCGACCTGCTGCGGTGAGGAGCCCAGTCGGGCGGCCACGCCGTCGAGCGTGTCGGACTGCAACGGCGTGAACCCGCCGAGCGGGAAGAACGCCGCGAACGCGATGTTCTCCGCCGCGCACCGGTCGACCAGGGCGTCGTCCTGCCGGTTGGCGACGTTGTAGAGGTTCTGCACGGTGACCACCGGCGCGATGGCCTGGGCCTCGGTGAGCTGGTCGAGCGTGACGTTGCTGAGCCCGAGGTGCCGGATCAGGCCCTCCTGCCGCAGCTCCGCCAGGGCGGCGAACTGCGCACCGAGCGGCGCGTCGCCGGTGCCCTCCGCCACGCCCACCCGCAGGTTGACCACGTCGAGGACGTCCAGGCCGAGATGCTGGAGGTTCTCCCGTACCTGGGCCTTGAGGTCGTCCGGCTCCAGAGCCGGGATCCAGGAGCGGTCGGCGCCGCGGCGGGCGCCGACCTTGGTGACCAGGTGCAAACCCTGAGGGTACGGGTGGAGCGCCTCGCGGATCAGCTCGTTGACCACGACGGGCCCGTAGAAGTCGCTGGTGTCGATGTGCCGGACGCCCAGGTCGACGGCCTCGCGGAGCACGGCGAGCGCCTGCTCGCGGTCGCGGGGCGGGCCGAAGACACCCGGGCCGGCCAACTGCATCGCCCCGTAGCCCATCCGGCTCAGGGTGAGGCCGTCAGCGGGGGTGAGGGCACCGCCGGGAAGGTTCTCGCTCATCTCATCCTCTGTCCGTTGTCGTCGTGACATCTGTGGCCGTGACGAACCGGCCCTTGGACGACTGTCCGCCGACATCCACCCGGGCGGCAGGGCGAGCTGTTCCTGGTAGTGACACAGCCAGTCACCGGGCCGCCCGGCGATCTACCGTCGGTGGTATGGACGCAACGAACCCGCTAGGCGAATTCCTGCGCGCCCGCCGGGAGCAGACCCGGCCCGAGGACGTCGGGCTCGGCCCGGGCGTTGGCCTGCGCCGGGTGCCGGGGCTGCGGCGTGAGGAGGTGGCGATGCTGGCCGGCATCAGCGCCGACTACTACCTCCGCTTGGAGCAGGGTCGCGAGCGGCACCCTTCGGTGCAGGTCCTCGATGCCCTCGCCGGGGTGCTGCGGCTGGATCCGGAGGCGACCGCGTACATGATCGGGTTGAGCCGTGCGCGGTCGCGCCGGGCGTCCCGACCGGCCGCCGCGCGGGTTCCGGCCAGCATCCTGCACCTGTTGCGGCAGCTCTCCATGCCGGCCTTCGTGCAGAATCGCTACCTCGACATCCTGGCCTCGAACCCGATGGCGAGGGCGCTGTCGCCGAATCTCGCCCCGGGCGCCAACCGACTCCTCGCGGTGTTCCTGGACGAGGCCGAGCGGGAGCTGTTCCGCGACTGGCGGCAGGCGATGCAGAGCGTCGTGGGGCAGATGCGTGCCGACTCGGGCGGCGCCACCGACGACCCACGGTTGACGGCACTGGTGGGCGAGTTGTCACTCAAGAGCGAATGCTTTCGGCAACTCTGGGCGCGCCACGAGGTGCGTCGACGGGAGGGCATTGTCAGCCGGTTGCACCACCCCGAGGTGGGCGACCTCGACCTGTACTGCGACAAGCTCGCGGTCGCGGGCGCCGACGGGCAGCTGCTGGTGATCTACCACGCCGAGCCCGGTACGGAGTCCGCCCGCTCGTTGGCGCTGCTCGGCTCGATTGCCGCCAGCAGCGCCGACGACGTGCCGGACAGCCTCCGACCCGGCGACCCGGCCCGCCTCTATCCGCTGGAGTGACCCGGTCAGGGCCGCTGCGGGGCCGCCTGGGTGGGGATGTGCTCGTAACGCTTGCGCATGGTCTCGCTGGCGGCCGGGCCGGCGGCGAACACGAAGTCGGCGTCGTCGAGCGGGCGACCGGTGCTGCGGTCCACGATCACCGGGTCGGCCTCCAGCCCGGTGGTCCGGTCGACGAGGATCATGCTGCGCTCGCTCGGATCGAGGCGTGAGTTACCCCAGGCGGCAAGGGCGACGACGACGGGCCGCAGGCTGCGCCCGAGGTCGGTGAGGACGTACTCGTAGCGGTCGGGCCTGGTCTGGTAACGGCGACGTTCGAGCAACCCCTGACCGGTGAGGGTCTTGAGCCGGCTGGTCAGGATGCTGGACGAGACGCCCAGGTTGGCCTGGAACTGGTCGAACCGGGTGTACCCGTCGAAGGCGTCGTGCAGGATCAACAGCGTCCACCACTCGCCCACGTGGCCCAGCGCGCTGGACAGCGGGCATTCGCGGTCCTCCAAGCGAATCTTCCCGGCCACAACTGTGCCCTCTCCCGAGTAGGTGCTAGTGTCGAAGTTAATTGGTGCTATTTCAGAAGTAACTATACGACGTCCTGGTGACGTGCGCCCATGCTGCCAAGTGACGTCCGGAGAGGGCTCCAGTCATGACCGTCACCCAGGCCGCACCGGCCATCATCCGCCGCTACTTCGAACTGGCCGGGCGGCCTGACTCCGAGGACTACTTCGCCCTCTTCGCGGAGGACGCCGTGGTCGAGGACGAGTCGACCGAGTACCGGGGCATCGAGGCCATCCGCGCGTGGCGTCGCGCCGTGCCGCTGGTGTCGTACGAGATCACCGACGTCGAGGACACTCCCGCCGGCACCGTCGTCACCGCGACGATCACCGGCGACTTTCCCGGCAGCCCGTTCGCCGGCCTCCGTTACCGCTTCAGCGACTACGACGACACCGCGATCCGACAGCTGCGCATCGCCCCCTGACGACCGCGTCGCACCGTGACGGCCGAGCGGTGGACGGTATGACGAACCCCCGGGTTGACGGCACTTGTTTGTGAGTGCACACTTACAAACATGCGATCCACCGCCGAAGCCCGCCGGGTCACCGTCCTGAACGCCGCGGTGTCGGTGTTCGCGCGCGCCGGCTTCCATGCCACACCGGTCACCGCCGTGGCCGCCGCCGCCGGCATCTCCGAGGCGTACGTCTTCCGGCTCTTCTCCGGGAAGCTCGGCTTGTTCGTGGCGGCGGCCGGGGCGTGTTTCGACCGGATCGCCGACGCGATCGAGGCGGGCGCGGAGCGCGCCGGGGGTGACAGCCCGGAGGAGATCCTCGACGCCATGGGCGATGCCTACGCGGAGCTGATCGCCGACCGCGACCTGCTGCTCTTCCAGGTGCAGGCGCAGGCCGTCACGGACATCCCGGAGGTCGCCGAGGCGGTGCGGGCCGGCTACCGGCGGGTCGCGACCTTCGTGCAGAGCCGGGCCCAGGCCAGCGACGCCCAGGTGCAGCAGTTCTTCGCGTACGGCCAGTTGTGCCACCTGATCGTGACCGCTGGCCTGGAGCAGGTCCCGGAACCCTGGGCTCGCGCCCTGACCGCCGGCATCCGCCACCCCTGACCGACCCCGATGCTGGGCCGCCTCGGCGGCCCATTCTTTCAGGCCAACAAGTGTGTGAGTGCACACTTACAAACAAGGGAGAACCCCGATGACCACCGAGACGACGATCACCGAAGTGGTGCTGCCCGGCGTGGTGGAGCCCGACGGCCTCCGGCTGCACCGACGCACGATGCCCGCCCCCGCCCGGGGGCAGGCGCTCGTCCAGGTCGAGGCCACCGGTATCTCGTTCGCCGAGCAGCAGATGCGCCACGCGCTCTACCCCGGCCAGCCGAAGTTCCCGTTCGTTCCCGGCTACGACCTCGTCGGCACCGTCCGGGCGGTCGGTCCCGGCGGCGACGACGCGCTGGTCGGCACCCGGGTGGCGGCGGTCACCAAGACCGGTGCCTGGGCCACCCACGCGCTTGTCGACATCGACGTCCTGGCCCCGGTGCCCGTGGGGCTGGACCCCGCCGCGGCCGAGACCGTCGTCGTCAACGGGGTGACCGCCTGGCAGATGCTGCGGGACGCCGACCTGACGGCCGGACAGACCATCCTCGTGCACGGCGCGAACGGCGGCGTCGGGAGCGTCCTCGTCCAACTCGGCCGACACCTCGGCCTGCGGGTCATCGGCACCGCTGCCGAACGGCACCACGCCGGGCTGCGCGAACTCGGCGTCGAACCGCTTGACTACCGCGACCCGGACATGGCCGCGCGCGCCCGCGAGCTGTCGCCGGGTGGCGTCGACGCCGTCTTCGACCCGGTCGCCGGCCCGGGCGTACGCACCTCGTACGCCCTGCTCGCCCCCGGCGGCAAGCTGGTCGTCTACGGCAACGCCGCCGCCGTGGGCACCGGTCAGTCGGTCGCGTGGGTCTTCGTGAAGCTGCTGACCCGCCTCTACACCTGGAACGCGCTGCCCAACGGCCACCGGGCCGGCTTCTACAACTTCTGGGCCGGCCAGCTCACCCGCCGCGCCGCGTTCCGCCGCCGCCTGCGTACCGACCTCGGCATCGTGCTCGACCTGCTGCGGCAGGGAGTGATCGTGCCGCAGATCGCCGCCCGTTACCCGCTCAGCGAGGTTTCTGCGGCAATGGTGTTCGCCGAGAACCGCAGCCGGGCCGGCAAGGTGGTGCTGGAGCCCTGATCATCGCCTACGTCGACGGCATCGGTGGTTCGGGCGGCTTTCCGTGGGCCCGAATACTGTCGGTGACGGCAACCCCGGCGAGCACCAGGGTCGCGGCGAGGCCGGCCACCAGCGCGGGGGCGAGCATCAGGACGGGTCCAGCGACCGCCAACGCGAGCAGCGCGAGCAGTCGGGACGGCGACACGCGGCTGAACACCTCGTACTCGAACCGGGCGCGTCCAAGCAGGAACAGTGCGAGCCCGCCGAGGAGGACGCCGGCCAACCACGGCGACGTCTCCTCGGCGGGCTCGCTGATGATGACTTCGAAGCTGGCGGAGGCAGCCACGACGCCGGCCACCATGAGTAGGTGGGTGTTGGGCGCCGACCGTACGAACCCGCCCGGGTCCCGGGAAGCCTCGATGGCGGCCTTCAGCAGGGCCCCGGCACGGTGGACGTAGATCTGCCACAGCAACACGGTCGCGGCGAACCCGATCAGGAGTGCCCCTGTCCGCTCGATGGTCAGGTCGTGGGCGGCGTAGGTCAGGGTGATGACGAGGATGAGATCGCCGAGAGCGAGCGTGAAGATCTGCTGGTAGCGCTCCGCCAGGTGGTCGGCCGCCACCGCGTAGTGAGGTGCGGGTAGACGACCGATCCGCGGTGTGGGGTAACGAAGCCAGGCGGCCGCGTAGTCGACAGCGAGCGCGGCGGCCCACAGCAGGCCCCGGGCCGGACCGCTGACGAAGGCGCCGGCGAGCCACGGTACGGCGGACACACTGAACCAGAACATGAACCGACCGGAGCGCTGCTGCTCCATTCGACCGCCCAGCGCGGCGACGAGGAAGGTGCCACGTCCCACCTGGATCGCCACGTAGGCGCCCGCGAAGATCAGCCCGTGCTCGGCGAAGGCTCGGGGCACCGCCCCCGCCATCAGGATCGTCCCGAACATGACCCAGAGCGTCACGGCGAAGATCGGTGGCTGGCCGAGGTGCTGAAGCTCGGTGGCCAGGGCACTAGCTGCCCAGACCCACCAGATGGCCGTCAACAGCACCCCGGTCTCGAAAAGCCCGACCCAGTCGAGACGCTGTGCCAGGGTCCGCGACGTCAGGGCGAGCGCGGCGACGAACACCAGATCGAGGAAGAGTTCCAGCAGGGTCACCCGCTGGGGCCCTTCATCCTCGCGGGTCAGCCCTACCGCTTGGTCGGTCGTCATCAGGTGCCCGCCTACGTGCTCCGACCTTCGATCCTAGTGAGATAAAGGTGGCAATTCGGGCAAAGTCGGTGGGCTGGCCTCGTCGAGGTGCCGGATCCAGGCGGCTGGGCGGAACCTTCCGACCGGCCCGGCTGCCCGTGCGTGTGCAGCCGCACGTAGCAGGGGCGTACGGTGAACATGTCGCCCGGGACCCCGGTGGCCGCCAGACGCCGTCGCCACCAGCCCATCAGGGGCGTTACCGAACGTCATCCCCGTCGCCGCGACTCGCTGGTCGTGTTGCCCGGTCCCGGACCACGCCCCGGCCGTCGGGTTCGCCCGTCATCGCGGTCGGAACGGTTGGTGGTCCGGATCCGAGCGCGCGTGCGCACCACTGTCCGTACGAATGATCGTTTTGAACACTTTAACCAGGGGAGCGCCAGATGAGAATCGCCAGAGACAGGATCGTTGCCGCACTTCGCGACCGGGGTCAGCAGGCCCGGGCCGACTGGGTCGAGCGCGAGCTGCCGGAGCGCGTGGATCCGGCCAAGCACACCGGGCTGCTCGCCACCCTGAACCTCAACCCAGCTGATCTCGTCGACGCGTCCTCCCCTTGAGGGTTGCGCTGCTCGGACCGGTCGCCTGGCGTACGCCCCACTCCACCGCGACCCGTGGGAGCAGGTGACCTGCCTGCTCAGCGGTGCGCTCGTGCACGGCAGTGAGCTGTGGGTGCCGCACGGGGCGAGTGACACGCCAGTGGGGTTCGCCACCGTGCCGCTGTCCGCGCTCCTCAGCGCGGTGGTCGAGGCCCCACCGTCGGGCAATCGAAACGAATGAGCGCCGGTGGTGCTGCCCCGGCGGCCGGTTGGTCACCGGCCGCCGGGGCGCATCGGTCAGGACTCAGACCTGCGGCGTCGATAGAGGAGCAGCAGAGCCGCGCCGGTGGCGACGGCGACGCTGCCGATTCCGGTCAGGACGGGCAGCAGGGCGGCATCGCCGCTGCTGCCGGTCACGGGCAACTCGCTGCGGGTGGGCCGTGCCGTGGGCTGCCCGGTGGGCGTGACCGTGGGCTGACCGGTCGGCGTACCGGTGGGCTGCCCGGTCGGGGTGCTGGTCGGCGTGCCAGTGGGCGTACCCGTGGGCTGGCCGGTCGGGGTCTGGGTGGGCGTTCCCGTCGGCTGGAGACAGACAGGTGCGTTGATGGTGTTGGTATCGAGGGTGACGGCGCCGGTCTGTGCCAGGGCGCGGCCCTGGAGGGTGGCGCCGGTGTTCATGGTGATCGAGGTCTGGGCCAGGATGTTGCCCATGAACCGGGTGCCCGTGTCGAGCGTGGCCGAGCTGCCCACCTGCCAGTAGACATTGCAGGGTGAGGACCCGTTGATGAACACGACGCTGCTGTTGGGCGCCGTGATGAGTGTCGAGGCGATCTGGAAGATGAACACCGCCGCCGGGTCACCCTGACTGTCGAGCGTCAGGGTTCCGGTCAGCTGTGCGGCACCGATCCGATAGACGCCAGGGAGCAGCGTGGTCCCACCCAGCTCGGCCGGCAGGTTGGTGAACGGGGTCCGGCCGGCCGCATCGTTGTAGGCGGTGGTCAGGTCGTTCTTGGCCTGCAGGGCGACGGCGTCGCCGAGGTGGACCTCGCCGCCGACGATGCCCGGCGGGAAGCCGGGTGCGGTGTTGCCAGGGCTGACGCCGAGGCTCTGGGCGAGGAAGCTTGGACCGGTGTTGGTGACCGTGGAGCCGGCGAGTACGGAGAAGTTCGCCGCCGTCCCGAGTCCCACCGGTGCTTCGGCGGCGCTCGCGCCGGTGCCGCTGACGAGAAGGACGGCGACGGCTGTGCCACTGGCGGCGATGGCCGCCAGTGCGGACAGGGCCGCCCGTCTCGGCTGGCTGAATAGTTTGGTTGTCACGACGTGCCCTTTCGCGAAGGCATCTCACCAGACGCCAGGTGTGCGGCGGCTGAAGGCCGCACGAGCCACAGAGGTTCCCAACCGGACTTTTACACACCTAATTCGCAAAAGTTGCAAAACCAGCGAGATGGATGAGGTCGGTGGGGCGAAAGGGGGCGCCTCGGTCAGGCGTGGACGATCGGCAGGCAAGGAACGCGGCGGGGCGCGGTAGCCTCACCGCTCGCACTACGTGCTCCTGCGATGGGGAGGACAGGGGGAGGTGAAGCATGGCCGACATCGGCGAGGTGGTGCGTTGGTTGCAGCTCAACGCGCCCCGAGGTGGCCCGGACGAGGTGTCGCAACTGGTCGCCCGTGCGGCGCCCGCGATCGATGCCAGCGAGATCGTGATCTATCTGGCCGACTACACGCAGACGCTCCTCGTGCCGCTGCTCGGCGCGGGCCTCGACCGGGATCAGTTGCCGATCGAGACGACGCTCGCCGGCCGGGCCTTCACCACCCTCGACATCCAGCGCGCGCCCGACAACCCGGACCGGGTGTGGGTGCCACTGCTGCTCGGGTGTGAGCGGATGGGCGTACTGGAGATCGTCTCCCCGGCCGCCACCGACGAGACGATGGATGCTCCGGCCTGGGAGGTGGCGGTCAACGTCGCCCAGATCCTGGTCAACCGCCGGCTCTACGGTGACGTGGTCGAGCGGATGCGCCGGCGGATGCCGATGCAGGTCGCGGCCGAGATCGTGTGGGGTCTTCTCCCGCCGCTGACCTTCGCCACCGACGATCTGGTGGTCACCGCCATCCTCGAACCGTGCTACGACGTCGGCGGCGACATCTTCGACTACGCGTTGAACGACGACGTGCTCAGCGTCGGGCTCTTCGACACCTGCGGGCACGGCATCAAGGCGAGCACCCTGGCCTCGCTGGTGGTCAGCGCGTACCGCAACGCCCGTCGGTGTGGCCTCGACCTGGTCGACACGGCGATCAGCATCGACCGGTGGGTGCGCTCCGAGCACCCGAACTTCTTCGCGACCGGGTTGCTCATCGAGTTGGACCGCCGGACCGGCCGGCTCAGCATGATCAACGCGGGGCATCCGGGTGCGATGTTGCTGCGTGACGGCAAGGCCGTTCGGGAGCTACCCGGGCCGACCATGTTGCCGCTCGGCCTGGGCCACCTGTCGCCTCGCCGACCGCAGGTGCACGTGGAGAACCTGCACCCGGGTGACCGCATCCTCGCCTACACCGACGGCATCACCGACGCCCGTAGCGCGGAGGGGGAGCAGTTCGGGCTGGACCGGCTCGTCGACTTCGTCAACCGCGCCCTGAACGACGGGTTGCCCAGCCCGGAGACGATGCGTCGCCTGGTCCGCGCGGTCGTCGGCTACCAGGACGACCAGCTCGACGACGACGCGACGGCCCTCTTCGTGGAGTGGCGGCCACCGCACCTGCCGCTCGCGCACCTCCGCGACCTCGCCGCGCGCCGACCCTGACCGCGCAGTGGGATTTTGCACTCACAGTGCACTTGTCTCCGGTTGCGAGGCTGTCTAGCGTCACCTCATGGCTGACTCATGGACCTTCGCCGTGGCGCGTGACGACCTCGGGCAGACCACGCTCGTCGATGGCCCCACCCCCGCCCTGGCCGACGGTGAAGCGCTGCTGCGCGTGGACCGCGTCGGCCTCACCGCCAACAACGTGACCTACGCGGTGCTCGGCGACTCGATGCGGTACTGGCAGTTCTTTCCGCCGGCGGCCCAGGGCCTCGGGCCGCAGTGGGGCCTGCCGCCGCTCTGGGGGTTCGCCGAGGTGGTCGCCTCGGCGGTGGCCGGTGTCGAGGTGGGGCAACGAATCTACGGCTACCTCCCGCCCGCCGGTCACCTCGTGGTGCGGCCGGACCGGGTGGACGCGGCCGGGTTCCGTGAGGCGAGCCCACACCGGGCCGAGCTGCCGTCGCCGTACAACGCGTACCGGTCGACCACCGGCGACCCGGCGTACCAGCGCGACCAGGAGGATCTGTTGATCCTTTTTCGCCCGCTGTTCTTCACCTCGTTCATGCTGGCCGACCAGGTTGTCGACAACGACTTCTACGGTGCCGAGGCGCTGCTGGTGTCGTCCGCGTCGAGCAAGACCGCGTACGCCGCCGCGTTCGAGCTGCACCGGCGCGGGCCGCGCCTGGTCGGTCTCACCTCACCGGGCAACCTGGAGTTCACCCGGTCGCTCGGCTGCTACGACGAGGTCGTGTCGTACGACGACATCGACGCCCTCGACGTGGTCCCGACCGTCTACCTCGACCTGTCCGGCGCGCCGTCGACCCGCGCGGCCCTGCGTCGGCGCCTCGGCGACCGGCTCGTCCGGGACATCGCGGTCGGGCTCACCAACCAGACGCCGAACGCCGACGCCGCCGAGGAGGTGTTCTTCGCGCCGGTGCAGATGCGCAAGCGCAGCCACGACTGGGGCCGCGACGGCCTCGACCAGCGGTTCACCGAGGCGTGGCAACGCTTCGCCGCCGTGGTGAGCGGGTGGCTGGACGTTCGGGTGGGTGCCGGGCCGGCGGCGCTGCAACACGCCTGGCTGGACGTTCTCGCCGGTCGTACGCCGCCACGGGTTGGCCACGTCATCCAACTGTGATCGGGCTCAGGCGGCGATGTCTGGGCTGAGCTGGTGACGCAGCGCGGCCAGCGAGCGGGTGATCAGCCGGGAAACGTGCATCTGTGAGACGCCGATCCGGTCGGCGATCTGGGCCTGGGTCAGGTTGCCGTGGAACCGCAGGCTCAGGATCTCGCGTTCGCGTTCCGGCAGCGTGGCGAGGGCCGGACCGAGGGCGACGCGGATCTCGACGAGGTCGAACGCGCGGTCGTCGTCGCCGAGGGTGTCCCCGAGCTCACGGCTGCCGTCGGCCCCGGTCGGGGTGGACAGCGACGTGGCCCGGTAGGCGCGCGCACCCTCCAGCCCCTCCAGGACGGTCTCCTCGGTCACGTCGAGGTAGGACGCGATGTCGGCGACCGTCGGCGAGCGGCCGAGGTTCTGGGTCAGGGCGCTGTTCGCCGCGCTGATCGAAAGACGCAGCTCCTGGAGGCGGCGGGGTACGCGCACCGCCCAGGTGCGGTCCCGGAAGTACCGCTTGATCTCGCCGATGATGGTGGGGATGGCGTACCCGCTGAAGTCGACACCTCGGTCGTGGTCGAAGTTGTCCACGGCCTTGATGAGCCCGACGAAGGCGGTCTGGGCCAGGTCGTCGTCGGGTGCGCCGCGTCCGCCGTAGCGGCGCGCCAGGTGCCGGGCGAGCGGCAGCCATGCCTCGATGGCACGGTCCCGCATTGCTGGGCGGCGAGGGTCATCGGCCTGGACCGCCTTCATTGCGGCGAGCAGCGCTTCCGGGCTCTGGTCGCTGCTCCGCTGGTCGACGCCGGTGCTGGTCGCGTTCTCGACGATGATGGCCATGGGATGGTCCCTCCCGCACATGCCCGTCGATCCAGTCGACCGGAAGGGTCTCCGAACCGGCTACCGCCGGGGCGCACATACGGGCGAAGGTGCGCTGTCGCAAGGCCACGAACACGGACCTCGCCACCGCGTCATGTCGTTCACTTGATGACGGACCTTACCCGAAAGACCGATTAATTTCTAGCCGAAAGTATGAGGCTAGGCGTTTGGAGGGGGAGCGGGCGGGGATCAGCCGCGCTGGTCCGAGGCGTCGGCAGTGGTCGCGGCCGGCTGGGCCGGCTTCACCGCGAACGGGTGGCGCAGTTGCCGCATGGCCTCCTCGCTGCTGTCGAAGGTCACCGCCGGTCCGTCCAGCACGTCACCGTGCGACGTGGCGAGGAACAGGGCGGGTCGACCGTTGTCGTTCGATGTCATGCAGGGATCCTGTCTCTCCGAGAAGGGGTGCGTCCGGGGCCTCGGCAACGTCGGCCGTGCGACCTGGTGACGCTTCGGCGCACACGCTGGCGCCCGAATGCTGGTGTCCTGTGCACGGGCGAGCGCCCGGCGACACCGACACCCCGCACCATACCCGGCGCCGCCACCACATATGCGCCGCCGACGGACCCGCCTCGCTTGTGGCGAACCGGCCGCCCCGGAATTCTGTAATCCCACCCGCTGCCGCGAGTCTCCGATCCTGAGGGCGGTCAGCACACCCAGCGTGGGCGCCGCGCGGATGAGCACCCAAGGAGTGAGACCCATGTCGTCAGCCGGTCGAGCACTGCCCGATGTCGGGTTGGTCGTCGCGGCCCGGCAGGGCGATCAGCGCGCTCTCGACGACGTCGTCGCGGCCTCGCTCCCGCTGGTCTACAACATCGTCGGGCGTGCGCTGCGCGGGCACGCCGACGTCGACGACGTGGTCCAGGAGACGTTGGTACGAGTGATCCGGTACCTGCCCGCGCTCAACGACCCAGCGGCATACCGGTCCTGGCTGGTGGCGATCGCCATCCGCCAGGTGCGTGACTGGGAGACGCGCCGCCGCGTCGCGCTCAACCGCGATGCCGGGCTGGACGCGATCCACAACGTGCCCGACCCGGCCTCCGACTTCGCGGGGATGACCATCCTCCGGCTCGGCCTCACCGACCAACGACGCGAGGTCGCCGAGGCGACCCGCTGGCTCGACCCGGACGACCAGGAACTGCTCTCGCTGTGGTGGCTGGAGGAGACCGGCGAGATCACCCGCAACGAGGTCGCCGACGCGCTCGGATTGTCACCCGGGCACGTCGCGGTGCGGATCCACCGGATGAAGGAGCAGATCCAGAGCGCCCGTGGCGTCGTACGCGCGCTCCGCGCCCGCCCTGGCTGCCCGGACCTGGGCGCCGTGACCGCCGAGTGGGACGGCACGCCCAGCTCGCTGTGGCGCAAGCGACTGGCTCGACACGTCCGCGACTGCGCGTTCTGTGCAGGGTTGGGCACCACCCTCCTGCCGATCGATCGGCTGCTCGCCGGTATGCCGTTGCTGCCGCTGCCGGCGGGTCTCGGCGCCCACCTGCCGAGCGCGTCCGCCCCGGCAGCCGCCGCGCAGGCCGTCGCGCCGTCTGGCGCGACGGCCGGACCCTCCGCCGGGCCGACCCCACCCGGCGCGGTGCCCGCCGATGCGGGCGGCGGCCCGAGCGTCGTCGACCTCGCCGTGAACCGGCCCCGTGGCCTCGTGCCGTCCCTGGCCGCCGGTGTGGCCGCCGCCGTCCTGGCCATCACCATGGCGGTGGTGATCCTGCCGGACGATCCGTCCGCGCCCTCGTGGGCGGCGCCGCCGTCTGCCGCGCCCACCGCCGTCGCCACCCCCAGCGTCGCGCCCTCGCCGAGCGCACGCCCCTCGTCGAAGGCTCCGGTCGCGCCGGCGGTCAGCTCCGCCCGCAAGGGCGTCGGGGTGTGGAACTTCACCGGGGCGAGTGAGGCGTTGGCGAACTCCAAAGCCAGCTGGTACTACACCTGGGGCACCCAGCACCCGGGGATCAGCACGCCGCGCGGTGCGACGTTCGTGCCGATGATCCGCAGCGCGGAGAACGTCACCGCCGCGGAGCTGGCTCGGGCCAGGGCCGCCGGACCGTACCTGCTCACCTTCAACGAGCCGGACCTGCCCGAGCAGGCGAACATGACCGTCGAGCAGGCGTTGGACCTGTGGCCGCAGCTGATGGCGACGGGCAGCAGACTGGGCAGCCCGGCGGTGGCCTGGGGCGGGCCGGACCCGCAGGGTTGGCTGGACAGGTTCATGACCGGTGCCCAGGCCCGCGGCCACCGGGTGGACTTCATCACGCTGCACTGGTTCGGCGCCGACTTCACGACCGCCACCGCGGTGGCTCAACTCCGGCAGTACCTCCAGGCCGTCTACCAGCGGTACCGCAAGCCGATCTGGCTGACCGAGTTCGCGCTGATCCGGTTCGCCGGGGGCGGTTCGCAGTTTCCCAGTCAGCAGCAGCAGGCGGCCTTCCTCACGGCGGCCACCGCCATGCTCGGCCAACTCCCCTACCTGCAGCGCTACGCCTGGTTCGGGCTACCGGCCACGGACAAGGATCGGTCCGGGTTGTTCAGCGACGGGACCGAGGCGACAGTGGTCGGCCGCGCGTTCCAAGCCGCCCGCTGAGCACTGGCGAACGGATGGACGAGCAGATCATGGTGGAGCGCCGAGGGTTTCGCGTACGGGCCGGGCGGCTGGTCGGCGTCGTCGCGACAGTGGTCGCCACGGCGGTGGCCGTCGGGCTCAGCCAGGGCTGGGGCCGCACCAACCAGGCGCCAGCAGCGTCGTCGGTGGCAGCGTCGTCGGCCGTTGCGGTGCCCACCGCGCCGGTGGTGCTCAACGGCACCGACGACGCCTTCATCCAACTGCTGATCCCGATGAACGAGGGCGCGCTCGCGCTGATCGACCAGCTCGACACCCGCCCGGCGGATCCGTCGCTGCGGGGCCTCCTCGGCCAGGTTCGGAAGGCCCATCAGGCGGAGTTGCGGGACCTGCGTGGGCTCCTGGCCGCGGGCAACGTGCCGGAGCTGAACATCCACGAGGGGCATCAGATGCCCGGCATGGTCACCGAGGCCAGCCTCGCCGAGTTGCGTGCCGCGTCCGACGCGGAGGTGTCGTCCCGGGCGGCTGGCCTGATCCGGGCGCACCTCGCGCAGAGCGTGGTGCTGTGCCGGGGCGAGCAGACCGGCGGGGGAAGCCCGGAGCTGAAGGCGCTCGCCGGCCGGATCCAGCAGGCGCG
Source organism: Micromonospora sp. NPDC127501 (assembly GCF_040302185.1). Classification (NCBI taxonomy): domain Bacteria; kingdom Bacillati; phylum Actinomycetota; class Actinomycetes; order Micromonosporales; family Micromonosporaceae; genus Micromonospora; species Micromonospora sp. NPDC127501. The sequence goes on from NZ_JBEORJ010000010.1 coordinate 107,690, forward strand.
AACTGCCGAGCTGAACGCGCTGGACGACCGGCCCGGCGCGCCCACCGCCGCACCGGGCGGCTGAGCATGCGGCCCGGAGGACCGGCCGATGCGGACGTCACCTGCACGCCGACGTCCCGACGGGGCGTTGGGTCAGGCCGGCGTCGGGTGCCTCTCCGCGAACCGGGCGCGGGTCAGGAACGCGAGCTGGGCCCGCTTGTCCGGCATCTCGATCTCGGAGTCGAAGGTGAAGCCCTCGATCTCCAGTCGGCGTAGGGCGAGGTGGTTGCGGACGTCCGGCTCCACCACGATCCGCTGCGCGGTGGGGTCGCGGAACAGGAAGCGGACGACGGCCGGGCCGGCCGCGTTGGTGAGGCTGCGAGCGAGGCGTCGGTCGGGGCTGAGTAGCAGGTGCATCCCCACGTCGCCGGGCTGGACGGGGTAGCGCTCGCCGACCGGGTCCGCCTCGGGCTGGTAGCTCTGGAAGAGGCCGACCGGCTCCCCGTCGACCCTGATCAGGTACGCGTGGTGCGTGGGCAGACTGTCCACAAAGGCGTAGATCTCGCGTACCTCTTCAAGGGTGTGCGAACCCATGCCCCAGAAGGAGTTGCGGGGCAGGGTCACCCAACCGTGCAGGAGTGCGGCGTCCCGGTCCGGGTCCACGGTCACCAACGACAGCTCGCCGAGACCGGCGATCTTCTCCTGGTACGTCATCGGGCGCTGTCCTCTGTTCCATCCGGGGCGCAACTTAGGTTAACCTCCCCTAACCAAGGATGACCTTACCTGGAGGGGTGCGTGAAACGGAACTGGGAGGCCCTGGTCCTCAAGGCCATGGGAGGGCGGGACTTTCAGCTGACCGTCCTGAGCACCGAGTCGATCGACGGGCACTACCAGCGGCTCCTCCTGGACGGGGGCGGCCTGCTGGAGACGTGCGGGGTGCACCCCACGATGTGGATCCGGCTGTGGTTCGACAACGACGGCCGGGCGCACCAGCGCGCGTACACGCTGGTGGACCCCGACCCGGCCACCGGCCGATTCACCCTCGAATTCGCCATCCACGACGGGTGTGCGGCCCGCTGGGCCACCACGGCCACTGTCGGCGACACCATCAGCGCGACAGTGCAGGGCAGCGCGTTCGAACTGCCCGACCCCGCGCCCGAGCACCTCTACCTGGTCGGCGACGCGGCCTCCCTGCCCGCGGTGAACAGCCTGCTCGACGCCGGTGCCGACATCCCGGCGACGATCTGGCTGGAGTACGCCCACGAGGGTGAGAAGGCACTCGCGCTGCGGGCCCGGGCGCACCACGACATCACCTGGGTGCCGCGGCGCGATGCGGGTCAGCATTTCGTCGACACGGTCTGCGCGGCCCTGCCGACCAGCGGCGCGGGCCACTACTGGGTGGCCTGCGAGGCGGCCACCACCCGGGGCATCACCCGGCACCTCCGCAAGACGCTGGGCGTCGACAAGGAGCGGTTGACCTCCCTCGGCTACTGGAAAGCGGCATGAAGGGCCGGCTCGGCACCCTGACCGCGCTGTACGTCACCCAGTACCTCGGCGTCGGCTTCATCACCGTCGGGCTCACCGCCATCCTGCGCGACGGCGGCACCTCGCTGGATACGCTGGCGCTGTTGCAGATCGTCGGCCTGATCTGGCCCATCAAGTTCCTCTGGGCGCCGATCCTCGACCGGTACGGCTCACGGCACCGCGGCCACTACCGCTCCTGGCTGCTCGTGCTCCAGACCGCCCTGGTGCTCGCCCTGCTGGCGCTGCTGCCGTTCGCCAGCCCGGCTGACGCGCTCGGCCCGATCATCGCGATCTGCGCCGCTTACGTGTTCTTCTCGGCCACCCAGGACATCGCCGTGGACGCCGTCGCGGTCCGGATGCTGGCCGACTCGGCCCGGGGCACCGGCAACGGCATCCAGGTCGCCGCGAGCTACCTCGGCAACCTGCTCGGCGGCGGAGCCTGCGTGCTGGTCTACGACCAGTTCGGCTGGGTGCCGGCGATCGGCCTGCTGGCCGCGATGACGGCTGTCGGCCTGCTGGTGGTGTGGCGGTTCCGGGAGCCTCCCCGTACCGATCGGGTGGAGCGGGTCGGCGCCGCCTACCGGGCGTTGCTGTCGGTGTTCGGCCAGCCGGGCTGCCGGTGGTGGACCTTCGGCGTGGTGCCGCTGGTCTACGTCGGCGCGGGCATGGCGTACGCCCTGGTCACCCCGGCGCTGGTCGACGCCGGGTGGTCGTTGGGTCGGATCGGCGTCGTCACCGGCGTGGTGACCAGCGCCCCGGCCATCGTGGCGGGCCTGGTCGCGGGGCTCGGGATCGGGCGGTTCGGGCGCGGTGGCGTGCTCGTGGTCGGCGGCGTGGCGCTCACCGTGTCGACGTTGCTGTTGCTGCCGCTGATGAACGGCCGCGCTCCGCTGGGCGGGACGGTCGCCGCCCTCTGCTGCTTCATGGTGGCCTACACCATCGCCAACGTCGTGCTCTACACGGTCAACATGGACTACTCCCGGCCCGACACCGGCGGCACCGACTTCACCGTCCTGTCGTCGTTCGGCCTGGTCTGCTCGTTCGTGGCGGCGTCCATCGGTCTCGCGGCAGCCGACCGGGTCGGCTATCCGGCGGTAGCGGTCGCGGCCATCGTGCTGGTGGTCGCCGGGGTCGCCCTCGGCCTCTCCCACCAGCGGCGATTCCCGCACCGGCCGGGCCCCGCCGTCGGCCCGACCGCCGAGCAGCCCACCGGGCAGCCCGCAGTGGACGGCGTCAAGGCGGTGGCGTGACCACCGTCCAGCCGGCCACCGACACCGCGACTTCGGCACGACTGCCACAGCGATGGCTCATCCTGGCCGTGCTGTGTGTCGCGCAACTGGTCGTGGTGTTGGACAACACCGTGCTGACCGTGGCGGTGCCGGTGCTCACCACCGAGTTGGGTGCCAGCACCGCCGAGGTGCAATGGATGATCAACGCGTACGCGTTGGTGCTGTCCGGGTTGCTGCTCACCGCCGGTAGTGCCGCCGACCGGTACGGCCGCCGGCGGATGCTGCTCGCCGGGCTGGTCCTGTTCGGGGTCGGCTCGCTGGCCGCCGGTCTGGCCAGCACCAGCGGGCAGCTGATCGCCGCGCGGGCCGGGATGGGCGTCGGTGGCGCGTTGCTGGTCACCGCGACGCTCGCGGTGGCGATGCAGGTCTTCGACGCCGCCGAGCGGTCCCGGGCGATCGGCATCTGGGCCGCCACCAGCGCGTTGGGCTTCGCCGTCGGGCCACCGATCGGCGGCACGATCCTCGCGCATCTGCCCTGGGGCGCGATCTTCCTGATGAACGTGCCGATCGTGCTGGTCTGCCTGCTCGTCGGTCGTGCGCTGGTCCCCGAGTCCCGCGGGCCGGCCGGCGGCCGACTCGACGTGCTCGGCGCCGTGTTCTCCACAGCCGGCCTGACCGCGGTCGTCTGGGCGATCATCTCCGGGCCGGAGCGCGGGTGGGCGTCGACCGAGGTGATCGGCGCGGCGGCTGTCGGCGTACTCCTGCTCGGGATCTTCGTGCGGTGGGAGCGACGGATCGCACACCCGATGCTGGACATGCGCTTCTTCCGGGACCGGCGCTTCGTCGGTGCGATCTCCGGCGTCGTGCTGATCACGTTCGGCGCCACCGGCGCGCTGTTCCTGCTCACCCAGCACCTCCAGTTCGTCCGGGGTTACCCCGCCTGGGAGGCCGGTCTGCGGATGGCGCCGTTCGCGCTGTCCATCGTGCTGCTCAACGTCAGCGGCGTCGTCGCGAACGTGATCCGTCGGCTCGGCCTGGCGGTCGCCATCGCCGTTGGCATGACGCTGCTCGCGGCTGGACTCGCGCTGGTCACCCTCTTTCCGTCCGACGGGTACGGGGTGCTGCTGGTCGGGTTGCTCGTCATGGGTGTCGGTTGCGCGTTGGCCAATCCGGCCATCGTCGATGCGGTGATGAGCGCGATCCCGGCGGCGAAGGCCGGCGCGGGCGCGGGTGTCGACGGCACCATGACCGAGGTCGGCAGCAGCCTCGGCATCGCGGTGCTGGGTGCCGTGCTGAACGCCCGGTTCGCGGCGCTGCTGCCGGCGGCCCTGGCCGGTGCCGGGTCGTTTCCCGCGGCTCTCGCCGCCGCCGGTGAAGGGGCCGAACGGGAGGCCGTGACTGTCGCCTTCGCCTCGGCGCTGGAGACGGGGCAGTTGGTGGGTGCGGCTGCGGTGTTGATCGGTGGCCTGGTTGCCGCCGGGTTGCTGCACCGGGCAGATCGCACCAAAACCGCCTAATAAGGGTAGGCTACCCTAATAGTCACATCGTGGTAGTCGACGGAGGCGGTATGCGGCTCTACCTGACCGCGCTCAACCCCACCGACGCCGTCCTGGACGGGTTCCTCCCGGCGGCGGCGTCGCTCGGGCTGTCGGCGACCGTGCTGACCGACCGGCCGGCCGAATGGCCGGCGGACGTGCCGGTGGCGCGCTGCGCCGTCCGCGACCCGGCCGCTGTGGTCGCGGCGGCGGCACCCACCCGAGCGGTGGCGCTACTGTCCAACAGCGACCATCTCCAGGAGGCCACCGCGATCGCCGCCCGAAAGCTCGGCCTGCCCGGCAAGGACCCGGACGCCGCCCGACTCTGCAAGGACAAGGCCGCGGCCCGCCGGGCGATCGCGGCTGCGGGCCTCGATCTGGTACGCACCGTCACCGTCGACCCCGGCGCCACGCCAAACGTGCCGACCGGGATGTTCCCGGCGGTGGTCAAACCCCGCGAGGGGGTGGCCAGTGAGGACGCGTACCTGGTGGCCGACCACGCCGAGCTGGTCGCCCGGGTCGCCGAGATCCGTGGTCGGCGGCCGGACGTGGCACTGGTGGTCGAGGAGTACCTCGCCGGCGAACTGCGGACCTTCGAGACCCTCGGCGACGGCACCGGGTTGGCCTCCCTCGGCGGGTGGCGCACCGGCCTCGGTCCGCCACCGACCTTCACCGAGGAGAGCCTCGCCTGGTCGCCCCCGGCCGAGCGGGCGCGCGCCCAACTGCGCGCGCGGCTCGACGTCCTCGGGGTCGGCTTCGGCGCCTGCCACACCGAGTACGTCGTCTCCGACGGCCGGGTCCGGCTGATCGAGGTGAACTACCGCCTCATCGGCGACCGGATGGACCTGATCCTCGCCGAACTGCTCGGTGTGCCGTTGTTCGAGTACGTCATCCGGCTGCACCTCGGCGAGCCGCTGGCCGCCCTCGGCCTGCCCGACACCGTCGACCGTTACGCCCGGGTCGAGTACGTCTGCGCGGACCGGTCCGGCCGTCTCGTCGCCGCACCGGGCCCCCTCGACACCGTCCACGGCGACGTCCGGCTGGGCTGCCGTCCGCTGCGCGAGGTGGGCCGCACCGCCGAGCACACCGGTACGAACCGCGACTACCTCGCCGTGTTGCACGGGATCGGCCCCGACGAGGGCAGCGTCCGCCAGTCGCTGGCCGCCCTCCGCGGCGACCTCCAGTGGACCATCGTCGAGTGAGCGACGACTGCGAGCGGGAGGTCTTCGCCCGGGTGCTCGACGCTCTGCTGCGCGAGGACCACCTCGGTCTGCTCAGCGCCGGCCGAGCGGACGGACCCGACTGGTGGCAGGTGCCACACCCCGCTGGCCTGCTGCGCATACCGGTTCGGGCGGACGGGTTCCAGCAGGCCCTGCGCAGCGCCGCGCCGATGGTGCTGCTGGTGACCCGCGCCGGCGACGTGCGGCGTACGGAGACGCTGGACGGACTGTTGACGCTGCTCGCCCCGCACGACAACGCCGAGGCCGAGGCCGGCTGGCGGGACTTCGGCGTCGAGTGCCACGCCGACCTGCGGGCCCGGCGGCTCGCCGCCCGCAACCGGGCACGGGTGCTCACCGAGGTGGCAGCCGGACGCGCGCTCGCCCCGACCGGCCTGCCGGCGGCGCTCCTGGACGACGTGCTCGCCGCCCACCACGGCCACCCCGTCTACCCCACCGACCGGTGCCGGCACGGTCTGCGCGACGACGAACTGCTCCGGTACGCCCCGGAGCACGCCCCACGTTTCGCGCTGCGCTGGTACGCCGCCCCGGCCGACGACGTCCGGCTCGCGGGCGAGCTGCCAGCGTGGTGGCCGCGCGCACCGCGACCGGATCAGCTGCTGCTGCCAGCGCATCCGATCACCGTGGCCCGCGACGCGCTCCCGGTGGTCGACCTGCCGGTGACCCCGGTGCGACCCACCCTGTCCATGCGGACGGTGGCGCTCGACCACGACCCGTACCTGCATCTCAAACTGCCGCTGCCGACCGCGAGTCTCGGCGCGCGCAACCGCCGCACCCTGCAACCGGGCTCGCTCGCCGACGGCGCGGCCGTCGCCGCACTGCTCGACCGGATCGCCGCCGCCGAACCCGGCTTCGCCGGCCGGATCCGGCACACCGACGAGAGCACCTGGGCGCACGTCGACGGCGACGAGCGGCGCGGTTTCCTGCTGCGCCGATTTCCGCACGACCTGGCCGGCGTCCAGGTGGTGCCGGTCGCGGCCCTCGCCGCCGCCGACCCGGTGGCGGGCACGGTCCTCGAACGGATCAGCCCGCACCGGCCCGTCGGGCTGCTGGAGTCCTACCTGGACCTGCTGCTCGACTGGCACGTCTTCCTCTGGCTACGCCAGGGGATCGCCCTGGAGGCGCACCCGCAGAACATCCACCTGCTGGTGCACCCGGACGGCGCTGTCGGCCTGCTCTACAAGGACAACGACGGCGCCCGGCTCGACAGGCGACACGACGGCACGAACGGGCTCGCCCTGCACGACGACCGGATGTGGGCGCGCGACCCGCACGAGTTGGCCGACGTGTTCATCACCATCACCCTGCACCTGGCCGCCGCCGCGCCCCTCATCGCCCTGGCCGCCCGGGGACTGCCCGTGCCGACACCCGCCGAGGCGCTGGTGCCCCGGCTCGACGCCGCCCGCGGCCGGTGGGGCGACGGACCGGCGGCGCGGACCTTCACCGAGCGGGTCCTGCACGCCACCCGGTTGCCCATCAAGGCGATGCTCACCGCCGGCACCCTGCTGCCCAAACAGCGGCTGGGCTGCGCCGACATCAACAAGTACTACCTGCGTACCGGCCCGAACTACCTCCGGGAGACACGATGACGAGCGCGCAGTTGCGCTCCCGGCCGGCCATCGACACCGGTCAGCGCGCCGACCTGGCCGCCGCCCACGCCGTCTTCGGCTGCCTGCTGCGCGAGCTGGCGCCGTCGGACGGCACCCCGACCGTGGTCGACGGCGCCGTCCGGCTGCTGCTGCGGCACCTCGACGTGACAGTGCGCTGCGAGGTCTTGCGAGCCTCGCCGCTCGGCGCGCACCGCTACACCGGCCCGGTCCAACGCGGGACCGACGGCGGACGGTGGGAAGACCTGGACGCGGACGGGTTGGCCGCCCTGGTCGCGGCGGAGCTCACCACCCGTACCGGCCTGGTCAACGACGAGTTCGCCGAGCAGGTCCGGGCCAGCCGGGAGACCGTGGCCCGGCTGCTGGCCGACCGACCGGCCGAGGATCCGACCCCCACCGGTGAGCCCGCCATCGACGCGTACGTCGACTCCGAGCAGTCGCTCGTGTTCGGCCACCCGCACCACCCCACCCCGAAGTGGCGCAGCGGTGACCCGGACAGCTGGCGGGCGTACGCGCCCGAGCTGCGCACCGCGTTCCGGCTGCACTGGCTGGCCGTACCGGACGACCTGATCGCCGACGCCGGGCCGTTCGATCCGCTGGTGGCCGCGCTCGACCCGCCACGGCCCCCGCGCGGGCACCGCGTCCTGCCGGTGCACCCCTGGCAGCTGTCGCTGATCCCGCCCACCCACCCACGGCTGCGCGACCTGGGGGCGGCCGGTGTGCCGGTACGACCCACGGCGAGCGTCCGTACCCTCTACGCCCCCGAGGCCGACCTGTTCGTGAAGACCAGCCTGCACGTGCGGATCACCAACTGCCTGCGCAAGAACGCCCGTTACGAACTCACCGGCGCGGTGGCGCTGACCGACCTGCTGGCCCGGGTGCCGCTGCCGGACGGGGTCGGGCTGCTGGCCGAGCCCGCCTACCGCACGGTTGACGTCCCCGGCCCGGACGAGGCGTACGGAACGATCCTGCGCGACGGTCTGCGCCCGCACCTGCGTCCCGGCGACACCCCGGTGCTGGCGGCGGCGCTGGCCGCAACGCCTCTGGTGACACCGGATCCGGTGGCCTGGTGGCGCGCGTACGTCGGCCTGCTGGTGCCGGCGGTGCTGCGTAGCTGGCTCAGCCACGGCGTCGTGCACGAGGCGCACCTGCAGAACGTGGTCGTCGTGCTCGACCGGGATCGCCGTCCGGTGCGCATGCTGCTGCGCGACCTGGAGGGAGTGAAGCTGGACGCCGATCGGTGGGGCACCTGGCCGGACGGCGTCCCGGCGCAGGTCCGCTACGGTCCCCGGGCCGCCCACCGCCGGATCGTCTACTGCCTGTTCGTCAACCACCTCGGTGGGATCAGCGGGGCTCTCGCCGACGCGCGGCCGGGAATCGAACGGCGGCTGTGGCAGGAGTTGCGCGCCGTCGTCGAGGCGGTGGCCGCCGACCTCGGTGAGCCGGCGGAGCTTCGCGCGCTGCTGACCGGGGAGCCGCTGCTGGCCAAGGCGAACCTGCTGGTCCGGTGGCGGCGCGACGCCGACCGGGCCGCACCGTTCGTGCCGGTGCCGAACCCGATGGGTGGGCCACGATGACCCGACCGATCTACGTCCACGACCTCGACGCGCTGGCCGGGCAGGCCCGAGCCATCCGGGCGGCGCTGCCCCGGCAGGTCGAGCTGCTCTACGCGGTCAAGGCCAACCCGGACGCTGGTGTGCTGCGAACCCTCGCCCCGATCGTCGACGGGTTCGAGGCCGCCAGCCGGGGCGAGCTGCGCAGGCTGGCCGAGGTGCTGCCGGGACGGGCCCCGGCCGCGTACGCCGGGCCGGGCAAGACCGACGCGGACCTCGCCGCCGCTCTCGCCGCCGGGGTGCACCGCATCCACGTCGAGTCACCCAGCGAACTGGCGCGACTCGGTGCGCTGGCCACCGCGGCGGGCCGGTCGGCCCAGGTGCTGCTGCGGGTGAACCTGCCGGTCGACGCGCCGGGCGCGAGCCTGATCATGGGCGGTGGACCCAGCCCGTTCGGCATGGACCCGGCCGACGCGGTCGCGTGCGCCCGCCGTCCGCCGGCCGGCATCGACGTACGGGGAATCCACGCCCACCTGGCCAGCGGACTGGACGCGCCGCTCGCCGCGACGGTCGCCGCCGCCGTGGTCGGCTGGGCGGTGGCCGAGGTCGACGCCGCCGAGGTCGACGTCGGCGGCGGTATGACCGTCGACTACACCGACCCGGACGCGCGGTTCGACTGGGAGGTCTACGGCCAGGCCCTGGCGGACGTCCTCGACAGGCACTCGGGCGTGCGGCTGCGCATCGAGCCGGGCCGGTCGGTCACGGCCTACTGCGGGGCGTACCTCACCGAGGTCGTCGATGTGAAGCGCTCCTACGGCGAGTGGTTCGTGGTGGTGGCCGGCGGGACGCACCACCTGCGGACTCCGGCGGCGAAGGGGCACGCGCAGCCGTTCACCGTGCACCCGCGACAGGGTGCCGTCGGCCCTCGCACCGACGGCGGCCCGGTCACCGTGGTCGGGCAGCTCTGCACCCCGAAGGACGTGCTGTCCCGGTCGGCCACCGCGGGGCCGATCGGCGTGGGCGACGTGCTGGCCTTCGCCATGGCCGGGGCGTACGCCTGGAACATCAGCCACCGCGACTTCCTGCTGCACGAGCCCCCGCATTTTCGCACCGGTGACCTGCGCGGAGTGGCCGCCGAGTGGGCGGCACGACCGCTCGGGACGTGAGCCAGAGAGGCTCGGTCGGCTCGGCATGTTATCGATAACATGATATCTTTCACCCGGGAGTGAAGGGCACGCTCCCGGTCACCCGAGCCAGTCGGCGAAGACGCGCCGAGGGGCCCGCCCCTCCCGTCGCCTTCCCGGTCGGTGACCAGTCCGGGCCCCCGTTGATGCCAGGCGACCATGGTCGGTCGCCGAACGGCAAGGAGCCCAAGCAATGCTCAGACGTAGGTTCTTCCTCCCATCCATCACGGCCGCGGCACTTCTCCTCGCGGCCACCACCGGCGGCGTGGTGAGCGGCGGCTTCGGTGCGACGGCGGTGGCCGCCACCAACGGCACCCTCGCGGCGACCGCTGGCTGCGGCAAGGCCCCCACACTCGCCAGCGGGACGCGGACGATTCAGAGCAGCGGACAGAGTCGTACGTACAACCTGCGGATCCCGGACGGGTACGACCGGAACCACCCCTACCGGCTGATTTTCGGCTTCCACTGGTTGAACGGCTCGGCCAACAACGTCACCTCGGCCGGTTACTACGGGCTCCAGCCGCTGTCGAACAACAGCACGATCTTCGTTGCTCCGCAGGGTCTCAACGCCGGCTGGGCCAACACCAACGGTCGGGACCTGACCCTCTTCGACGACATCTCCCGGCAGATCGAGAACGACCTGTGCGTGGACACCACCCAGCGCTTCGCCCTGGGCTGGAGCTACGGCGGGGCGATGAGCTACGCGGTGGCCTGTGCCCGGCCCACGGTCATCCGCGCGGTCACCGTCATATCCGGTGCCAACCTCAGCGGATGCAACGGGGGCACGCAGCCGGTCGCCTACTTCGGCATCCACGGCATCTACGACAGCGTGCTGAACATCTCCCAGGGTCGGCAGTTGCGCGACACGTTCGTGCGAAACAACGGCTGCACCGCGCAGAGCCCGCGTGAGCCGAGCCGGGGCAGCCTCACCCACATCACCACCGCCTACTCGGGTTGCCGGGCCGGCTACCCGGTGCAGTGGGCGGCGTTCGACGGGGACCACACCCCCAGTCCGGTGGACGGGTCGGGCAGCCCCAACGACTCGCGGACCTGGACCTCGGCCGAGATCTGGAGGTTCTTCAGCCAGTTCGAGTCGACCACGCCTCCGACGACCCCGCCGCCGACCGACCCGCCGCCCACCGACCCGCCGCCCACCGACCCGCCGCCGACCACCCCGCCGCCGACCGGGGAGCCCGGCACCTGCGCTGCCACCTACCGGACGATCAACACCTGGCCCGGCGGCTTCCAGGCTGAGGTGACGGTGGCCAACAACTCCACCGCGCCCCTGAACGGCTGGACGGTGGGTCTGACCCTGGCCAGTGGTCAGGCCATCAGCAGTCTCTGGAGCGGCACCAACACGGGCACCACCGGCAGCGTCACCGTCAGGAACGCCGCCTACAACGGCACAGTTGGCCCGAGCGCCTCAACCACCTTCGGGTTCACCGCCACGGGCAACGGTGCCACCGCACCCAGCAACGTCACCTGCACCAGCCCCTGACCGGGGCAGGATGAGGGCCCGGAGCCAACTGGCTCCGGGCCCGCGGCACCGTCAGTGAGGCGCGCCGGCCGGGAACTCCTCGACCCCCAGCACGCGCAGCAGCTCAAGCTTCTCCCGGGCCTCGGCGTCGGCCGGGGTCAGCACCAGCAGCTGCTGGCCGAGGTCGGGGGTGACCAGGGTTTCGCAGTCCATCGTGACGCGGCCCACGCGCGGATGCATGAACGTCTTGCGGTCGGCCCGGCGCACCGCCACCTCGTGCTCGGCCCACAGCCGCCGGAAGTCGTCGCTCGCGGCCCGCAACCGCTCGATCAGGCCGGTCACGGCCGGGTCGCCGGCCCGCCGACCGGCCACCGCGCGCAGGTCGGCGACCTGCTGGCGGGCGTGCCGCTGCCATTCCTCGGGGCCGTGGAGGTCGCGGATGACCGGGTCGGTGAAGTAGCGGTAGGCGACGTAGCGGCGGTCGCCGGTCAGCCCGGTGTGGTCGCCGGTGAGCAGGATCGACATGCGGTTCTGCGCCAGGACCTCGCCGAGGTCGGACAGGACCATGGCGGGGGCGTCGCCTACCAGGTCGAGCAGGCGGACCAGGCCGGCCCGGGCCAGGCGGGCGATGCCGTCGGCGGGCGGCGGCTGGTGGCCGGCCAGGTGGAACAGGTGGCTTCGCTCGTCGTCGGTCAGGCGCAGGGCCCGGGCCAGCGCACCGAGCAGCTGGGTCGACGGCTGGCTGCTGCGGCCCTGCTCGAGGCGGACGACGTAGTCGACGGACATGCCGGCGAGCATGGCGACCTCCTCGCGGCGCAGGCCGGCGGTGCGGCGGCGGGGGCCGTCGGCGATGCCGACCTCGGCGGGGCGGATGACCTCGCGCCGGCGCCGCAGGAAGTCGGCGAGCTGCTCACGCTGCATGCCTCCATGTTGCCCCGGGGACTGGGCGCCGAGCCAGGGAGCGGCGCTCCCACGATAAGCGCTCCGCTGCCGGCGGGCCGGAAAGCGGCGCAGGGTGGAGCCGAGATCGACCGATGAGGGAGAGTTTCGATGCAGACACGCACTCTGGGCAACACGGGTCCCAAGGTTTCCGCGGTGGGGCTGGGGGCGATGAGCATGTCAGGCACGTACGGCCCGGCCGATCGCGAGGAGAGCATCGCCACCGTACGGGCCGCGCTGGACGCGGGGGTCACGCTGGTCGACACCGGTGACTTCTATGGCATGGGTCACAACGAGCTGCTGCTGTCGGAGGCGTTGCGGGGACGCGACCGGGACAGCTATCTGCTGAGTGTGAAGTTCGGGCAGCAGGTGGGGCCGGGCATGCGGTTCGCCGGTCAGGACTCCCGCCCGGCTTCGGTGCGGAACTTCCTGAGCTACTCGCTGACCCGGCTCGGCGTCGACCACGTGGACATCTACCGGCCGGCCCGGCTCGACCGGTCGGTGCCGATCGAGGACACGATCGGCGCGATCAAGGAAATGATCGACGCCGGTTACGTGCGGTATGTGGGGCTCTCCGAGGTTGACGCGGAGACCGTCCGGCGGGCGCACGCCGTACATCCGGTTGCTGATCTTCAAATTGAGTACTCGCTGCTGTCGCGGGCGGTCGAGGCCGACGTGCTGCCCACGCTGCGGGAGCTGGGCATCGGGCTGACCGCGTACGGGGTGCTGAGCCGTGGCCTGCTCTCGGGAAACTGGGTGCCCGGTCGGGCGGACGATCCGCGCAACCACAGTCCCCGTTTCTCCGCCGAGAACGCGTCGCACAACCTTGCCCTGGTGGAGGCGTTGCGCCGGGTCGCCGACGCGAAGGGGTGCACGGTGGCGCAGTTGGCGATCGCGTGGGTGGCGGCGCAGGACCCGTCCATCGTTCCGCTGGTCGGTGCGCGTACCCGGCGGCGGCTGGCCGAGGCGTTGCCGGCGCTGGACGTGAAGCTGTCGGCCGATGATCTCGAAGAGATCGAGGCGGCCGTGCCGAAGGGTGCCGCGCGCGGTGACCGTTACCCGGCGGCGTTCATGTCGAGCCTCGGCGTCGGCAACTAGTGCCTCATCACGCAGCCTGAACGGGTGGTCCGGGGCCAGCGGCGGCGCAGGTTCTTGAGGAAGCTGAGGAACTCGCGCGTCGTCTCCGGTCGCGGATGCGGTAGTGCAGCTTGCCGGTGGGCAGGTAGAGGGCGGCGATCATGTGTCGTATGCCCTGGTCTCGGGCGTAGATGGCGGTAGTCGTACCGGGTGGGCAGCGGTGGTGCTCGCACGAGGCCTTGACCAGCGGTGTGCTGGTCAAGGCCTCGATGCTCGTCTGCGCGCGACTAGCCTTCGCGCTCGAGCAGGTCGCGAAGGGCGTCGAGTGCGGCGATCTCCTCCTCGAACGTCTTGCCGACGACCGGGCCGAGGAAGCGTGACAGCCCGCTCGGCTGCCACGCCAGCTTCAGGGTGAGTTGGGTCCCGCCGCCGTGGGTCGGCCGGAGCGTGTATTCGCCCTGGGTGCGTACCACGCTGCCGGTCGCCTGGAACGCCAGTCGTCGACCCGGCTCGAACCCGGTCACCTCGTAATCGGCCGGGATGCGGCTCCCACCGGGGCCCTTGAGTCCCTGTTTGTAGCGAGCGCCGACCCCCTCGCCGGAGACGCGCGCGACGTCGAGCACGTTGGGACGCCAGCGCGCGTCGTTCTCGCCACGGGCGAGAAAGGCGAAGACGACCTCAGGAGTGCGTCCAATTTGCACAGTCTTCTCTGCCGAGGGCACAAGAAACCCTTTCTCAGGGGTCAGGGAACGATCTTCATCTGTGCCATCATCCCACTCGCGGAGTGGTCGATCATGTGGCAATGGTAGACATATCGGCCAAGGTACGGGCCGAATGTCGCCTGGAGTCGGACCGTCTCGCCCGGCCCCACCGAGATGGTGTCCTTCACCCCGGCCTCGCCCGGCGCCGGCGGCTGACCGTTGCGGTCCAGCACCCGGAACTGGACCAGGTGGGGGTGGAAGTTGTGCGGGATGCCGAAGAGCGTGTCGCCGTTCGTCACCGTCCACACCTCGGTCGTGTTGCGTTTGATCTCGGTGTCGACCCGTTCGGCATCGAACTGCTGCCCGTTGATGAGGAACTGGCCGGTCGACGGGTTGAAGTTGAGCGTGAACGCCCGCTCCTTCGTGGCCGCCGGTAGCGCGGGGATGGTGCTCAGCCGGTCGGGCACCCGGCTGGTGTCGGCAGCGGCCCGGTTGACGTCGAAGCGCAGCACCGGCCCGGCCACCGCGTCGTCGAGGAAGACCTGGCTGCCGACCGGGAACGCGCCGAAGTCGACGACGATCTCGACCCGCTCGCCGGGCGTCAGGCTCCACGAGCGGATCGGCGTCGGCCCGGCGAGCAGCCCGCCGTCACTCGCGATCTGGGCGACCTCGGCGTCGTTGCCGAGCCGCAGGGTGAACGTGCGGAGGTTGGACGCGTTGACGAAGCGCAGCCGGTACTTGCGGGCGGCCACCGGGAAGTAGGGCTGCGGCTTGCCGTTGACGAGGATCGTGTTGCGGAACTGGAAGTCGTCGTGTTCGAAGATCAGGCTCGCGTCGTCGGCGAACCGCGCGTCGCGCAACATGATCGGGATGTCGTAGTTGCCGGTGGGCAACCGAAGTTCGGCCTGGGCTGGGTCGTCGATCAGGAAGAAGCCGGCGAGCCCGCGGAACACGTGCTCGGCCTCCATGTGATGGGCGTGGTCGTGGTACCAGAGCGTGGCTGCCCGCTGCTTGTTGGGATAGCTGTAGATCCGGCTCTTCCCCGGTTCCAGCACGTCGGTCGGGAACCCGTCGCTGCTCGACGGTGTGTGGCCTCCGTGCACGTGCACCGCAGTCGGCATGTCGAGGTGGTTGCTGTGGGCGATGACCGCGAGCCGGCCGGTCTTGACCCGGAACGTCGGGCCGGGAAACAGCCCGTCATACGTCAACACTTCGGTACGCGTCCCGGGCAGGATCTCCACTTGAGCCTTACGGGTGGAAACGACGTAGAAGTCGGTGTTGGCTACCGAGGCGATGGGCTGCTGCACGGGCGGTATCGGCATCCGGACAGCGAACGGGGCGGTGACGGCCGCCACGTGTGCCGTCTTCCCATGGCCGGTGTGGGTGCCGTGGGCCGGTGTCGCGGACGGGGTGGAACCGCGGGCCGCCGCCGCCGCGGTGGTCGTGACCAGCGCGGCTGCTCCCGCGGTGGCACCGGCCTTCATGACGTTGCGTCTGCTCACCATTGGTCGCTCCACTCCTGGTGGTCGAGGTCTCGGGTGAACTGTCAGGGAGGTCCCTCGACGCGCCGTCGAAAACTGATCGCGGCCAAATGTGGATTTCACCTTAAGTTTTGATGTGACTACCAAAAGCTAAGCTTCGATGCTTCCAACGGCGCGCGGTGAGACCGTAGACTCGTGCGAGTAGTCGGCCGTGACAACTCGTAAAAGGCCGATCCGATCTGAGTGCTTTGTCGCCCACGACGGGGGGAGTCGGCGACACGGCGGGCAGCGGCGCTGGGGAGAGCCGTTCGTGCCCGCACCTGGGGAGCAATAGGGCACACACCGGGGGATCCGCAATGGTTGTTGGAAACGATGCGCTGCGGAGGACCGCTGCCGAGGTCCTCGAACGCAGGCATCAACCGATTCTTGCCGCCTACCGTCAGCGTCTCGGCGCTGCGAGTGACGACTTCGAAGGGGCCGCTGACCTGATCGACAGCTACACCGCGCAGGCCGATGCCCTGCTCCGGCAAACGATGGCCGAGATTCGTCGTGAGGCGACCGACCCTCTGTCGACACCGCCGTCGGCGGTGTCCATAGAGGACGTCGAGCTTCACCCGCGCGAGTGCTTTCGCGCGGTCGTCGCGCTGGCCGACATCGTGCTGGCCGACGCGCTCGAGCAGTTGGTCGGCGAGCCCGACCAGGGCGCGATCCTGGCGCTGGTCGCCGACGCGCTGACCCGTACGACACTGACCCGGTTGGCCGACGCGAGTTCGCGCTATGCCGCCGGCCTGATGAACGAGGTCCACCAGGCGCAGATCGCCGAGCGTTCGCTGATCGCGCGCGAGCTGCACGACCGGCTGGGCCACAGCCTCAGCGCGGCGTACCGCAACCTGGAGGCCCACGAGCTCGCCCAGGAACGACGCCACGACGACGTGGACCGCCGGATCGTCATCGCCCGGGAGTCGCTCCACGACGCGGTCGGCTATCTGCGTGTGCTCATCGCCGACCTTCGACTCTCCCAGCCGCTCGGGTCACTCGACGAGGCGCTGGCCAACTTCCTGTCCACGGTCGAGACGGGCGAGACACGTCTGCACACCGAGATCAACGGCGACGAGTCGTGGGTGCCGCCCGAGGTGCTCGACGAGGTGTTCCTGGTCGTCCGCGAAGCGCTGCGTAACGCGGTGGCCCACGCCGGCGCTCGGGTGATCCATGCGGTCATCGACATCACCCCGCACGAGCTTCGGGCGACCGTCGCCGACGACGGGGTGGGCTTCGACCCCGCTACGGTGCGCGACGGCTCCGGCCTGCGCGCGATGGCTGAGCGCGCGGCCGTCGTCGGTGGTCGACTCGCGGTGTGCGCGGCGGGCCACCAGGGCGCTTCGGTCGAGCTCGTCGTGCCGCTGCTCGCCGTCGGGGCGGGGGTCGGCCGGTGACCGTCACGATGATCGAGCCGACCCGCATCGTGCTGGTCGACGACCACGTCGTGGTGCGCGACGGCCTCCGGGAGATCCTCGACGCCCAGCGCGACCTCGTGGTCGTCGGTGAGGCCGGCGACAGCGGCGCCGCCATCAACGAGATTCGAGTCCGCCAGCCCGACATCGTGCTGCTCGACGTGCAGATCCCCGGCGACGGGGTGACCACCACGGTCCGCCGGATCCGTGACGTCGCGCCGGCGAGCCGGGTCATCATCCTCAGCATGTTCGACGGCCCGACGCTGTTGCGCGAGTTGCTGACCCTTGGCATCTGCGGTTACCTGCTGAAGAACTCGACGCGTCAGGAGTTGGTGGCGGCGATCCGCAGCGCCCGTGCCGATGACGCGCCGGTGATGCTGGCGGTGTCGCGGGAGAGCCTGACCCAGGTGCAGGGGCCGGTGCACAGCACGCTGTCGGACCGTGAGCGCGAGGTGCTGCAGTTGGTCGGTCAGGCGATGAGCAACGCCCAGATCGCCGGTCGGCTCTGCCTGTCGGAGGCGACGGTCAAGCGCCACCTGCGCAACATCTTCGCCAAGCTCGGTGCGGTGTCCCGGATCGACGCGGTCAACAGGGCCATCGCGGCCTCCCTGATCGTCCTGCCGAGGCTCTGCGTCGACCCGACGTTTCACGGATAGCAGGCCGCTCAAGGATTGCGCTGGGTAACTTGCCCGCAAACGGGCACTCGTGTTGGACTAATGCCGTGAATAGCACTCGCCTGTTCGTACTCGGAGCGCTCGCGCGCGGGGGCCCCATGCACGGGCACCAGATCCGCCGGGCGGCCCAGGTCGACCGTACCGAGCTGTGGAGCGACGTCAAGCCGGGGTCGCTCTACGGCGCGCTGCACCGAATGCAGGTCGAGGGCGTCATCGAGGCGGTCCGGACCGAGCAGGAGGGCAACCGGCCCGCCCGCACGATCTACGCGCTCACCTCGGCCGGCGCGGCGGAGCTGATCGACCACCGCGACGAGGCGCTGCGCGACACCAAGCTCCGTCACGACCCGGTCGACCTGGCCCTGCAAAACGTGATCGACCTCGGCGAGGACGCGCTGCGCGCGATCATCGTGGCGCGCCGGAAGGCCCTCGCCGAGCAGCTCGACTCGTGGCTCGCGCTCCGGGAGCTGGCGGCGCCGCACATCCGGGGTCTGGAGTGGACGACCTTCCGTCATACCGAGCTCCGCCTCCGTACCGAGCTCGCCTGGCACGACGAGCTGCTCGACCAGTTGCCCAAGCTGATGGCCAACCAACCGACCTCGATGACGACCTCGTGACGGTGCCAGCCCCGGCCCCGGTGGCATCTCCGGGGCCGGGGCTGGCGGCTTGTCACTGAGCGGGCTCGGGCTGGGTGGTCACGTTCCAATCGGGCTTGCTCGCCTCGGCCCAGGGCTCTTCGGGTCGGCGGGGCAGCAGGTAGACGAGCAGGAACGTGAGGATCACGCCGACCAGGACGGCGCCGACGGTCCACTGGACCGCCCGGTTGAAGTTGGTCTCCAGCGCCGACGTGGCCGCGCTGTCGAAGGCCGCGCCGACCGGACCCGGCGCCGAGTCCGCGCAGCCGGGCGGCGTGGCCGTCGGATCCGACGCGCGCGACTGGCGGATGAAACAGTCGGCGAAGGTGGTCGTCGCCGCGCTCGCCTCGGCCGGCGGCAGTCCCGCCGCCACGAGCGATGCCTGGAGCTCCGGGCTCGCCTTCTCCGCGGCCGTCCCCGAGTAGGAGCCGAGCGTCCCGAACAGGACCACGCCGGCCACCGCGACGCCGATCGCCTGGCCGAGACGCTGGGCGGTGCCGAGCACGCCGCTGGCCGCGCCCGCGTCCTGCCAGGGCACGCCGGCCAGCACGATCTCGACGCTCGGCGCGATCACCAGGCCCGAGCCGAAGCCGGCGAAGAGCAGGGCCGGCAGTAGCTCCAGGCCGGAGCCCCACCAGTGGATCGTGGCGATGATGCCCACCATGCCGACGATCACGATGCCCGCGCCGAGCATCAGGACGCCACGACCGAGCGCCCGGGCGACGTTGTCGGAGATGGCCGCGCCGACCAGTGTGCCGAACGAGAACGGCAGCAGGATCAGGCCCGTGGTCAGGGCGGACTTCTCCAGGCCGATCTGCAGGTGCAGCGAGAGCGCGAAGAGCAGGCCGATGAAGCCCGCGAAGTAGCAGAGGCTGATGCCGACGCCGGCGGAGAACGAACGGTGCGCGAACAGGCGCATGCTCACCAGCGGGACCTGGGCGCGTCGGGCGCGGCGCAACTCCCACACCGCGAAGACGGCCAGCGCGGGCAGCGCCGCTGCCATCGAGACGAACGTCCACGCCGGCCAACCCAGGCGCTGGCCCTCGACCAGAGGGACGGCCAGCAGCAGGACGGCGGCCGAGACGAGCAGCATGCCGATCACGTCGAGACCACCGCGGCGGCCTCGCGACTCGGGCACCAGGATCAGCGCGGCGACGAACGTGGCCAGACCGATCGGCACGTTGAGCAGGAACACCGGCCGCCAGTCCCAGCCGTTGAGGTCCCACGCGATCAGCAGGCCGCCGAGGAGCGGGCCGCTGGCGGTCGCGATGCCGCCGATCGCGCCGTAGATCCCGTACGCCTTGCCGGTCTCCTTCGCCGGGAACGTGGTCTGGATCAGTGCCAGCACAGGCGGATTGAGGATGCCGGCCATCATGCCCTGCACCACCTGGAACGCGATCAGCTGGCCGGGTGTGGCCGCGAGCGCCGAGGCCGCCGACGCGAGCGTGAACCCCGCGACGCCGATGAGGAACAGCTTGCGGTGGCCGAAGCGGTCGCCGATCCGGCCGGCGGGGATGAGCAGCAGGCCGTAGCCGAGCGCGTAGCCGGCGATGACCCACTCCATCGCCGTGTAGGTCGACCGGAGGTCGCGCTGGATCGGCGCGACGGCCACATTGACGATCGTCGTTGCGAGCAGAATCATGAATGCCCCGGCCAGGATGACGGCCAGGATCAGCCATCGGCGCGGGTTGGGTGGGGCGGCGCTGCGTTCGTCGGTCCAGCTCTCCGTCATCGCGTTCCTCCTGAAGTCGGACGGGGGTCGACAGCGGACCCACTCTTCGACTACACGCTGTCGCGTACGATTAGTCAAGTACGGCTATTTGCGTATGACCTGTACGGCACATGAGGAGGGCCCGGGTCAGGAGCTGACCCGGGCCCGGTGACGCAGAGGTGGCTACGACCAGTCGGAGGAACCCGAACCCCACTCGGAGGAACCGGAGCCCCACGCGGACGTCGCCGGCCACGCCAGGTCGAAGGGGAAGTCGTTGGCGCGAAGCTCCAGCGTGCTCTCCAGCACGGCGTCGGTCAGCCGGTCGACGTCGGCGTCGCTGTGCGCGCCGCCGGCGAAGAACATCGGCATGCCGAGCGTGTAGATGCCGCGCTTGCGCAGCAGCAGCGTGAGGATGAACGTCGCCGGGTTGAGTGCCCGCGAGTAGACCCGGTAGTCGGTGTAGGAGTCTTCCGGAAGGAACTGGAAGCACCCGATGTAGTCGCCGAACCCCACCATGCGCAGCGGGATCCCCTCGGCCGCCCGGAACGCGGCCAGCCGTGCCTGGACCCGGTCGACCTTGGCCCGCAGGTCGGTGTAGTAGGCGGGCCCCTTGTCGCGAAGCAGTTGGAGTGTGGCCAGCGACGCCGCCACCGACAGGTAGTTGCCGGTGTGGCTGCCCTGGAGGCCGGTCTTCTGGCCGAAGTCGGTCCACGACTGCCCACTGGTCTGCGAGATGTCGAGGATGTCGGCCCGACCACCGATCGCCGACAGCGGCAGCCCGAGCCCGCTGATCACCTTGCCGTAGGTGACGAGGTCGGTCGGGATGTCGAACTTCTGCGCGGCGCCGCCGAGCCCCGAACGGAAGCCCGTCAGCACCTCGTCGAGGATGAACGGCACCCCGAGCCGCCGGGCGGCCACCGCCACCTCGCGGATCATCGGGATCGTCGTCTCCTCGAACGGGAACGACGAGGCGGCCGGCTCGGCCAGGATGCAGGCCAACTCGCCCGCGTGGCGCTCGATCAACTCGACCGCGAGCGCGGTGTCGTTGGGCAGGATCAGCAGGTCGCGCGGCTCGGCCGGGGTGACGCCGGCGAACGCCGAGACCAGCGGAATGCCGTCCTTGCCGATCTCCGGAAACGGCACCGCGGGATGCCCGTGATACCAGGGCGCGGTGTTGTGGACGGCCAGGTCGTGGGACCCGTGCAGGGTGCCCTCGAACTTGGCGACCATCCGCCGCCCGGTGTGCGCACGGCAGAGCCGGATCGCCGACTGGGTGGCACCCGTACCCGAGTGTTGGAAGGCGAACTTCTCGTTGTGCGGGAGGATCTCCCGCAGCAGCGTCGCCAGCTCCAGCTCCAACGCGTTGGTGTAGCCGTTGCCGGTGCCCTTGCCAAGGTGCTCGCGGACGAAGTCGACGACCGGCGCCGGGTTGTGCCCGTGCAGCGCCTGAGCGCCGTATCCCATGTGGCAGTCGAGGTAGTCGTTGCCGTCGATGTCGGTCAACGTCGATCCGCTCGCGGTGGCCGCGATGACCGGAAACGGCGGTGCCTGGAACGGCCAGAACACGTGCGCGGCGGCGTCGACCGCCCTCAGTTGCTCGACGTGCGCGGCCGAGGCACCCTGGCGCGCGCCGATCTCGCCGAACAGCTCGTAGACCCACTTCTGCTGCATGAGGTCCTGAATGACCTCGATCGCTCCGCGCTCCTGGTGGCTGGCGCCCATCGTGTCCCCTTCGCATGGCGGCCGTGACAGGCGCAGCCTGCGCCCGCCCACTCGAACCCGGCTGGAGAACCGGTCGATCGACGCGGCTTCGAGCCGGTCTCGAGCGCCGTCGTCGAAGCTCGCCGCCATGACGGAAAATCGGGTCAATCTCTACTCGCTGACCGACACGATCACGCCGTGGGCAGTGCGGGCCGCGGCGACGCTCGGCCTCGCCGACCTGATCGCCGCGGGCACCACCACGCTCGACGAGCTCGCCGCGGCGACGAAGGCCAATCCCGACGCGCTGCACCGGCTGCTGCGCTACCTCTCGGTCCGCGGCGTCTTCAAGGAGACCGAGCCGCGGGTGTACGCCCTGACGGAAGCCGCCGAGTTCCTCAAGACCGACCACCCCGCCGCCCAGCGTCCCTGGCTCGACGTCGACTCGATGGCCGGCCGGATCGAGGGCACGTTCAGCTCGCTGACCCACTCGATCCGCACCGGCGACGCGGCGTACCCCGTGCGTTACGGCATCGAGTTCTGGGACGACCTGGCCACCAACCCCGACCGGGCCACGTCGTTCGGCGCGCTGATGGCCACCCACGCGAGCTACTTCGACCAGGTCGTCCAGGGCTACGACTGGAGCACCGTCAACCACGTCGTCGACGTCGGCGGCGGCACCGGTGCCCTGCTCACCGAGATCCTCAAGGCCCAGCCGCACCTGCGCGGCACCGTGGTCGACCTGCCGGGCGTCGTCGAGCAGGGCCGGGCCCGGTTCGAGGCGGCGGGCATCGCCGACCGCGCCGAGGTGGTCAGCGGGAGCATCTTCGACCCGCTCCCGGCCGGCGCCGACGTCTACATCCTGTCGAACGTTTTGCACGACTGGAACGACAGCGCCGCCGAGAAGATCCTCCAGCGGGCGGCGGACGCGATCGGCACCACCGGCAAGGTGCTGATCGTGCAGATCCTCGTGAAGGACGAGAACGACAACTTCCCCGACGACCCGGCCCGGCTGATGTTCATCACCCAGATGGACCTGCGCCTCCTCTCGCTCATGGCGGGCAAGGCGAGGACCTGGCGCGAGTACGCCGAACTGGGCGAGAAGGCCGGGCTCCAGGTGGCGGACAGCACGGTGATCCCCACCGGGCAGACCCTGCTCTCGCTTCGCCGCGGCTGAGCCGACGGGCCCCTTGCCGACGGTTTCCGGTCGGGAAGGGGCCCTCGCTAACGGACCGTACGCGCGTCGTACCGTTGCGGACATGAACCCGGCCATCCGACGAATCGCGATCGATGCCCTCGTCGCGGTCGTCGTCGCGGCCGTGGTGGCGGTGGCGATCCGGGTCGCCGACGAACCCGGTGCCCGGCCGCCGGACGCGCGCGCCTACGCGATCGGCGCGGTGATCGGGCTGCTGCTGGTCTTCCGACGCCGCTGGCCGCTGCTGGTGCTGGTCGGCTCGGTCACCGCGCTGATGATCTACTACGCGCTCGAGTACCCGGGCATCCCGCCCGCCCTCCCGCTGGCCGCCGCGCTCTTCTCCGTCGCGGCCGCCGGCCGGTTCACCTGGGCGCTCGTCGTCGCCGGGTTCTTCGTCGTCCTTGAGCTGATCATGCGGTACACGCTGCTCGGCGAGGGTTTCTTTCCCGCCCTCTCGGCCACCCTCGAAGAGGGCTCGCTGCTCGCGGCCGTGGTGCTGCTCGCCGAGACGATCCGCACCCGCCGGGTCCGGCTGGCCGAGGCACAGCAGCGTCTCGCCGTGATGCGCCAGGAGCGTCAACACGAGGTCGCCCAGGAGCGGCTCCGCATCGCCCGCGAGGTCCACGACGTACTCGGTCACACGATTGCCGCGATCAGCGTGCAGGCGAGCCTCGCCGACGACATCTTCGACAGCAAACCGGCCGAGGCGCGGGCCGCGCTGCGGAGCATCCGGGGCGCGGCACGCGACGCCATGCACGAGGTCCGCTCGGCGATCGGCATGCTCCGCGACGCCGGGGAGGTGCCCGATCTGGCCCGCGTCTTCGCGGTCGCCGAACAGGCCGGCGTGAAGGTGCGGTCGGGGATCGCCGGCACCCCGCGCCCGATCCCGCCGGAGGTGGCGCTCTCGGTCTACCGGATCGTGCAGGAGTCGATCACCAACACGGTCAAACACGCCGAAGCGACGACCGTCGACGTCACCATCGCCTACGCGGGTGACGCCGTCACTGTGGAGATCGTCGACGACGGGGTCGGGGCCGGGGCGAGCCGGCGGGGGCACGGGGTGGCCGGCATGCGGGAACGGGCCACGGCCGCCGGTGGGTCGCTCGAGGCCGGACCCCGGCCGCAGGGCGGGGGGTTCCGAGTGGCCGCGAGGCTGCCGGTCGAGGTGGAGGAGACAGCGTGACGATCCGGATGGTGCTGGCGGACGACCAGACACTCGTGCGGGCCGGCTTCCGGGGCCTGCTCGACCACAGCGACGACCTGGAGGTGGTCGGTGAGGCATCCAACGGCGCCCAGGCTGTCGATATGGTCGCAGCCACCCGGCCGGACATCGTGCTGATGGACGTGCGAATGCCGGTGCTCGACGGCGTGCGGGCCACGGCCGCGATCGTCGAGCGGTTCCCGGCCGTGCGGGTCATCGTCCTGACCACCTTCGAGCTCGACGAGTACGTCTTCGAGGCGCTGCGCGCCGGCGCGAGCGGGTTCCTGCTCAAGGACATCGAGCCCGACGAGCTGCGCCAGGCGGTGCGGGTGGTGGCCGGCGGCGACATGTTGATTTCGCCGCGGGTGACGAGCCGGCTGGTGAGCGCGTTCGTCAGCAAGGTCGCGCCGACGCCGGTCGACGGCGGCCGGCTGGCGGTGTTGACCGACCGCGAGCGCGAGGTGATGAGCCTGGTGGCCAGCGGGCTGACGAACGAGGAGATCGGGCGCCGGCTGTCGATGAGCCCGGCCACGGCCCGTACCCACGTCCACCGGGCCATGGTCAAGCTCCGCGTTCGCGACCGCGCGCAACTCGTCGTCCTCGCCTACCAGACGGGGCTCGTCGCGCCCGGCAGCTGACTACGGCACCTGTTTCGCAGGCGGTGCCGGCTACGGCGATCGCCGTACGCACCGGCCGTTCCTCAACGGATGCCGGATGGTGCGCATCCTTCGTATGTTGGCGTCATGTTTGAGGTCGGAGAGAACGCCGATGGGATCCTGGCCGGGGTCCTGTTCCTGATCTGGCTGTCCGCGGCGATCCTCGCCACGCGGCTGGCCTGGCGGCCGACGCCCGAGGCGCTGCGCAAGAGCGCCCGTCGGTTGCTGCGTCTGCTCGTCGCCGCGCTGGTGGTGCTGGTCGTCAAGTGCGTCGCGATCGGGCTGATGCTCGCCGTCGACTGGATCTTTGCCGACAACCGCGTCATCGTGCAGATGCCGCTCCTGCTGCTGCCGATGCTGGCCGTCGTCATCTGGACCGTGCCGCGCCTGCGCGCCCTGGCCAACCGCGACGACGCACCGGTGGACGTCGAGACGCGCTCCGCCGCCGCCGACCCCCGGTTCGTCGTGCCGGTCCAGGTGACGGCCGTGGCGACGGTCATTGGCGTCTACTTCGCGTACGTGTCCCGCCCGGTCCCGTCCTACCTCGACGACATCGCGACCCACGCCGCGCCGATCCTGCTGTCGGTGGTGGTGCTGTGGTTCTGGCAGGGGCGTCGCCTGCGGGTCGTCACCGCGACCGACTTCGCACGCCGTGGCCGACGTGCCAGCGCCCTGCGCGCCACCGCGCAGGCCGCCGTCGTGGTGCTGGTCGTCGCCGCCGGCATCACCTACGTGGCCCAGAGCAGCAGGCTGCCCGACCGCATGTCCATGACGTCCCACGACAACGTCGACTACGGCGGCGGCCCCTCGATCGGTCACGGTGGTCACGGCGGGACGTCCGTCGACGACCTGCGTGGGCCGCGGACCGGCAAGCCCAACAAGGCCTTCACGCTGACCGCGAAGAACGCCACGGTACGGCTCTCGTCGGGCACCGAGATCAAGGCGCTGACGTACAACGGACAGTCGCCCGGGCCGGAGCTGCGGGTCCGCGAGGGTGACCTCGTCGAGGTGACGCTGCACAACGAGATTCCCGACGAGAACGTGACCATCCACTGGCACGGCCTCGACGTCCCCAACGGTGAGGACGGCGTGGCCGGCGCGACGCAGAACGCGGTGGAGCCGGGCGGCACCTTCACCTACCGGTTCATCGCCGAGCAGGTCGGCACCTTCTGGTACCACACCCACCAGAACCCGCTCGAGGCGATCCGGCGGGGTCTGTTCGGCGCTCTGATCGTCGAGCCGCGTGACGGCCCACCGCCCGGCGAGCGGGACTTCGTCGTGCAGGCCCACGAGTGGCGTACGCCGGACGACAACATCGTCTCGTTCGGCACCAGCGACACGTTGCAGCGCCAGGAGGTCGCCCCGGGCACGCCGGTGCGGCTGCGTCTAATCAACACCGACAACAACCCGTCCACCGACAGTCGCCCGCGGGCTCTGACGGTCAACGGCACGCCGGTGCGGGTGGCGGCGATCGACGGGGTCGACGTCAACGGTCCGACCCCGCTGACCGACCCGCGGTTCGGGCTGGCGACCGGCGGACGCTACGACGTGACGTTCACGATGCCGGCGGGCCCGGTGCGCCTGACCGACCTCGCCAACCGCGACGGCGGGCTGGTCCTGGCGCCACCGGGTGACACCTCGACGCCGAAGATCGTCGACGACGGGGACCACTTCGACCCGCTCTCGTACGGCTCTGGCGGCTCCCGGCCCTTCGACGCCGGCTCGTCGTACGACCGCTCGTTCACCCAGCTCCTCGACGACCGGCTGTCGTTCTACAACGGGGGGCTGCACCTGGTGCCGATCATCAACGGGCACAGCTTTCCCGACACGCCGACGCTGATGGTTCGGATGGACGACGTGGTCAAGGTTCGGATCGTCAACCGCAGCCACCAGAACCACCCGATGCATCTGCACGGCCATCACGCGTTGGTGCTGTCCCGCAACGGGGTCCGCGCGACCGGGTCACCGTGGTGGATCGACAGCCTCGACGTGATCCCCGGTGAGATCTACGAAATTGGCTTCAAGGCGGACAATCCGGGGCTCTGGATGGACCACTGCCACAACCTCGACCACGCGGCCAACGGCATGGTGATGCACCTCGCCTACGAGGGCGTGACATCCCCCTATGAGCTGGGGCGCGGCACTCCCAATCAGCCGGAGTAGGCGGACCTGTCGAGCCTTCCTCCACCGGGCCTCGAGGCAACGACGGCAGCGTCGTTCGCATCCGAACCCCGCATGCTGAGGAGAACCCATGCTCGACGCGATGCGACGAACGTTGTCGCTGGCCGTGCCGCTGGTACTGGTGGCCGGCATTGCCGCGCCCGCCACCGCGGCCACCTCGACCACCGGGCGACTGACCGTCGTCGCCCGCAACCTCGACAACCCTCGCGGTGTCGCCATCGACCGGGCCGGCACCGTCTACGTCGCCGAGGCCGGGCTCGGCGGCGACGACGTGTGCATCCCCGGCACGTTCGGCACCAACCTCTGCTACGGCTCGACCGGTGCGATCACGGCGGTCCGTCACGGCTGGCAGAAGCGAGTCGTGACGGGTCTGCCGTCGCTGCGGAGCACCGGCGGCGGCTTCTCCGTCTACGGCGCCCACGACCTGGCCTTCGACCGGCAGGGCAAGCTGCTGGTGGCGATGGGCTACAGCACCGACCCGGTCTCGCGCGACCTGCTCGGTGCGGCCGGGGCCACGATGGGGACGATCCTCCGGGTCGAGGGGAAGCGCCGCTGGTCGGTCGTCGGCGACCTCTCCGCCTTCGAGGGGCAGAACAACCCCGACGGGGTCATTCCGGAGAGCCAGCCGTACGCCGTCATCGCCGACGGACGTGACGTCTACGCGCTCGACGCCGCCGCCAACGACGTGCTCAGGATCGACCGCCGTGGCGTGGTCACGGCCGAACACGTGTGGCCACAGGAGCAGGTTCCCGCGCCGCCGGAGTGGGGCCTGCCGCCCGGCTCGACGACGCCGATCCAGTTCGTGCCGGTCACCATCACCCGCGGGCCGGACGGCGCCCTCTACATCGGACAGCTGACCGGCCACCCCTTCCCGAACGGCGGCGCCCGGGTGTGGCGGCTGGTGCCCGGGCAGGAGCCGACCATCTTCGCGACCGGCTTCACCAACATCATCGACATCGCGTTCGACAAGCGGGGTCGACTGGTCGTGCTGGAGATCGCGAAGAACGGGCTCAGCTCCGGGGACTCCACCGGTGCGTTGATCCGGGTGGAGCGCGACGGTAGCCACCGGGAGCTGGCGAGCACCGGCCTGGACTCCCCGATGTCGTTTGCCATCGCCTCCGACGGCAGCTTCTACATCGCCAACAAGGGCCTCGGCATCGGCGAGTTGGTCCGTCTGTCCACACGAGACTGACAGAATCGCGCGGCGATCGTGGCGTTCTTCGTGTCGGGAGGACGCCACGATGGCTGTGGCGTCACACGTCCGCGATACGGTGCCAATCGTGTGCACGCTGGCTGCGGGGGATGGGGTCTGGGGGTTAGGTTGACGCGGTCCGACGGCGGGTCTCCCGCCGGCGCCACCACCATCCTCATAGTCGACGACCACGCTCTCGTCCGCGAGGGGCTGCGCTGGGTGCTCGAGGTGCACGCCGACCTCGACGTGGTCGACGAGGCGGGCGACTCGGCCACCGCGGTCGCCAAGGCGGCGTCGGAGCGTCCCGACGTGGTGTTGCTCGACGTCGAGATTCCCGGCGACGACCCGGTGGTCACGGTGCGCCGCATCCGTGAGGTGTCGCCCGACAGCGCAGTCGTCATCCTCAGCATGTATGACAGCCCCGACCTGCTGCGCCGGCTGATCGCCGCCGGGGTGCGCGCCTACCTGCTCAAGAGCGTGGGTCGTGAGGAGCTGGTCGCCGCGATCCGCAAGGCGCGCGACGGCAGCGGCTCGGTGCTGCTCTCGGTCTCCGGCCAGAGCCTGGTGCAGGTGCAGAACGCGGAGTCCACGATTCTGTCCCCCGTCGAGCTGGAGATCCTCCAACTCGCGGCCGAGGCGATGACCAATGCCCAGATCGCGCGGCGACTCGACCTGACCGAGGCCACGGTCAAGAGCCACCTGCGTCGCATCTTCGCGAAGCTCGGCGCGGTCTCCCGCATCGACGCGGTCAACAAGGCGGTGGCAGCGTCACTGGTGACGCTGCCACACGACCGGTTGGTGCCACGCCCGCGCCGTCCGCCGTTCTAGCGGTCGGCGACGTACCTCAACAAGCGGCCTTGAGGTCGGCGGCGCGGTCCGTGCGCTCCCAGGTCAGGTCCGGGAGTTCACGGCCGAAGTGGCCGTAGGCGGCCGTCTGCTGGTAGATCGGACGCAGGAGGTCCAGATCGCGGATGATCGCCGCCGGGCGCAGGTCGAAGACCTCACCGATCGCCTTCTCGATCCGGTCGAGCGGCACCGTCTCCGTCCCGAACGTCTCCACGAACAGGCTCACCGGGTGGGCCTTGCCGATCGCGTACGCCACCTGCGCCTCGCACCGTTCGGCCAGGCCTGCGGCGACCACGTTCTTCGCCACCCACCGCATCGCGTACGCCGCCGAGCGGTCGACCTTCGACGGGTCCTTGCCCGAGAACGCGCCACCACCGTGCCGGGCGTACCCGCCGTAGGTGTCGACGATGATCTTCCGTCCGGTCAGGCCGGCGTCGCCCATCGGGCCACCGATCTCGAACCGCCCCGTCGGGTTGACCAGCAGTCGGTAACCCTCGGTGTCGAGGTCGAGCGCCTCCAGCTCCGGCGTGATCACGTGGTCCCGGATGTCGGGAGCGAGCAGTTCGTCGAGGGAGATGTGGGCGGCGTGCTGCGTGGAGACCACGACGGTGTCGAGCCGGACCGGGCGTAGGCCGTCGTACTCGACGGTGACCTGGGTCTTGCCGTCCGGCCGCAGGTAGGGCACCGTGCCGTCCTTGCGGACGGCGGCCAGCCGACGGGCCAGCCGATGGGCCAGCGCGATCGGCAGCGGCATCAGCTCCGGCGTCTCCGAGCAGGCGAAGCCGAACATCATGCCCTGGTCGCCGGCGCCCTGGGCGTCGAGCCCACCGCCGGACGAACCGTCGCGCAGCTCGATCGCCGTGTCGACGCCCTGCGCGATGTCGGGCGACTGGGCACCGATCGAGATGCTGACGCCGCAGGAGGCGCCGTCGAAGCCCTTCTTCGACGAGTCGTACCCGATGCCCAGGACCGTTTCCCGCACGATGCGCGGGATGTCGGCGTAGGCCTGCGTGGTGACCTCGCCCGCGACGTGGACCTGGCCGGTGGTGATCAGGCTTTCGACGGCGACCCGGCTGTGCGGGTCCTGCGCCAGTAGCGCGTCGAGGATCCCGTCGCTGATCTGATCGGCGATCTTGTCGGGATGACCTTCGGTGACCGACTCGGAGGTGAAGAGGCGGCGCGACATGTGTGACTCCTAACCCGAGGGGCGTGGGGGCCCGGCGAGTCTTCCCGCCCCTGGTGGAGATTGCCTGGAGGAAGCATCGAGCGATCAAAGGGGTACGCGCCGTACAACTTTCGACACGCATCGATCCTCGGAAGAACCCGCGATGTCGCTACCTGCGGTCGTTCCGACACGCCCCGCTCATCCATAGCTTGAGAGCGTCTCGACGAGTGCTATGGGGAATGGGGGGACCACTGTGGTCAGGTACGAGATCCTCGGGTCGCTGGAAGTGATCCACGAGGGCCGGATCTGCACGCCGACGCCGCCGAAGGTGCGGACCGTGTTGGCGTTGCTGGTGATGCGGGCCAATCGGGTCGTTCTGGTCGACTCGATAATCCGGGAGCTGTGGGGTGACGATCCGGCGCGCAGCGCCGTCACCACCGTGCAGACCTACATCTACCACCTGCGCAAGCTGTTCGCGAAAGAGGGGATCGAGACCCCGGACCGGACCGTGCTGGAGAGCCGTGCCCGCGGCTACCTGCTCAGGGTGGAGCCGGGCCAGCTCGACGCCGAGGTGTTCGAGACGATGCTCGACCAGGGCCGCTCGCACATCGAGTCGGACCGGCCCGAGGAGGGCGCCGAGGTGCTGCGGCGGGCGCTGGCCATGTGGACGGGGCCGGTGGGCGCCAACGTGACGTTCGGGCCGGCGTTGGAGGCGCACGCGATCCACCTGCAGGAGCAGTGGATCCGCGCGCTGGAGCTGCGCATCCAGGCCGACATCACGCTCGGCCGCCACCGCGAGCTGATCGGCGAGCTGCGCTATCTCGTGGGCACGTACCCGCTCAACGAGTGGTTCCACCGCCAGCTCATCGTGGCGCTCAGCCGCTCGGGGCGCCGTGGCGAGGCGTTGCAGGCGTACCACCACCTGCGCCGGGTGCTCAGTGAGGAGTTGGGCCTGGACCCTTCGCCTGACCTCCAGCGGCTCCAGCGGGAGGTGTTGGCCGCCGGCGGACCACTGCGCCCGGGGCTGGCCAGGGCCTCGTGACAGGCCCTCGACCGACGCTCCAGCGCCGTTCGACCGGCCGTCCCTAGCTTTCACACGGACATCGCGGCCAGGAGGTCTTCCATGACGAGCACAACCGACCGTCGGGTGGTCATCACCGGGATTGGCGTCATCGCCCCCGGTGGACTGGGCACCAAGGCGTTCTGGGAACTGTTGACCGCTGGCCGCACGGCCACCCGTACCCTGTCGTTCTTCGACGCCACCCCCTTCCGGTCGCGGGTGGCCGCGGAGGCCGACTTCGACCCGGTCGCCGAGGGCCTGTCGCCGCAGGAGGTCCGCCGGATGGACCGGGCGGCCCAGATGGCCGTGGTCTGCACCCGGGAGGCGCTGGCCGACAGCGGCTTCGAGGTCGCCGACCCGACCCGGGTCGGCGTCAGCGTCGGCACGGCGGTCGGGGCCACGATGAGCCTCGAAGAGGAGTACGTCGTGGTCAGCGACGGCGGCCGGAAATGGCTGACCGACCACCGGTACGCCACCCCGCACCTCTACGACTATCTGGTGCCGAGCTCGTTCGCCCGCGAGGTGGCGTGGTCGGTCGGGGCGGAAGGTCCGGCGACGGTGGTCTCCACCGGCTGCACGTCGGGCCTCGACTCGGTCGGCCACGCCCGGGAGCTGATCCGGGAGGGCTCGGCCGACGTGATGATCGCCGGCGCGACCGACGCCCCGATCTCGCCGATCACGGTGGCCTGCTTCGACGCGATCAAGGCGACCACGGCCCGCAACGACGATCCGACGCACGCCTCGCGTCCGTTCGACAACAGTCGCGACGGGTTCGTTCTCGGCGAGGGCTCGGCGATGTTCGTCCTCGAAGAGCTCGAGCACGCCCGCCGGCGAGGTGCGCAGATCTACGCCGAGCTGGTCGGGTTCGCCTCGCGCTCCAACGCCTTCCACATGACCGGCCTGCGGCCCGACGGGCGGGAGATGGCCGAGGCGATCCGGGTCGCACTCGCCGACGCCCGGCTGCCCGGCGACGCCGTCGACTACATCAACGCGCACGGCTCGGGTACGAAGCAGAACGACAGGCACGAGACGGCGGCGTTCAAGCGGAGCCTCGGCGACCACGCGTACCGCACCCCGGTCAGCTCGATCAAGTCGATGATCGGCCACTCGCTCGGCGCCATCGGCTCGATCGAGATCGCGGCGTCGGCTTTGGCGATCAAGCACGGGGCGGTGCCACCAACGGCCAACCTGCACGAACGCGACCCGGAGTGCGACCTCGACTACGTGCCGCTCACCGCCCGCGAGCAGCAGACCGACGTGGTGTTGAGCGTGGGCAGCGGGTTCGGCGGCTTCCAGAGCGCGATGCTCCTGGCGCGTGTGGCATGACCACTGTCGTCACCGGGGTCGGGGTGGCCGCGCCCAACGGGTTGGGCCGCGACGCCTTCTGGGCGGCCACCGTCGCCGGGGTGGGTGGCATCGGGCCGATCAGCCGTTTCGACCCCTCGGGCTACCCGGCCCAGTTGGCCGGCGAGGTTCCCGGATACGAGGCAGCCGATCACATCCCGAGCCGGCTGATGGCGCAGACCGACCACATGACCCGGCTGTCGTTGACGGCGGCGCAGTGGGCGCTGGCCGATGCGTCGGTCGACCCGTCGGCGCTGCCCGAGTTCGGCATGGGTGTCGTCACGGCCAGCGCGTCGGGCGGCTTCGAGTTCGGCCACCGTGAGCTGGAGAAGCTCTGGAGCAAGGGCTCCGAGCACGTCAGTGCCTACCAGTCGTTCGCCTGGTTCTACGCTGTCAACACCGGCCAGATCTCGATCCGCCACGGCATGCGTGGGCCGACCGGGGTGCTCGTCACCGAGCAGGCGGGTGGGCTCGACGCGGTGGCGCAGGCCCGACGCCAGGTGCGCAAGGGCGTGCAGCTCGTGATGACCGGCGGTGTCGACGCGTCGCTCTGCCCGTGGGGCTGGACGGCCCAGCTCGCCAACGGCCTCCTCAGCACCGGGCGCGATCCGGCCACGGCGTTCCTGCCGTTCGACGCCAACGCGTCGGGTTACGTGCCGGGCGAGGGCGGGGCGATCCTCGTGTTGGAGGACGAACACGCCGCTGCCCGGCGCGGGGCCGCCGTCTACGGGGTGATCGCCGGATACGGCGCGACGTTCGACCCACGGCCCGGCTCCGGCCGCCCGCCGGGACTGCGTCGCGCGGCCGAGATGGCAGTGTCCGACGCCGGTCTCACACCGGCCGACATCGACGTCGTCTTCGCCGACGGCGCCGGTGTCGCGGAGCTCGACCGCGTCGAGGCCGAGGCGATCGCCGCGGTCTTCGGCCCACACGGGGTGCCGGTGACCGCGCCCAAGACGATGACCGGCCGGCTCTACTCGGGCGGGGCGGCGCTCGACCTCGTCTCCGCGCTGCTGTCGATCCGGCACGGTGTCATCCCGCCCACCACCAACATCCGCCAGCCGGCCGAAGGCCTGCACCTCGACCTGGTGCGCGACGTCGCGCGGGAGACACCCGTACGCGCGGCGCTCGTCCTCGCCAGGGGCTACGGCGGGTTCAACGCGGCCATGGTCGTGACCGACGAAAGGAATGGACGATGACCGACGCCAGCCTCGCCGCCGTCGCGAACTTCGACGAGCAGCAGGCGCTTGACCTGCGTGAACGGCAGATCGCGGTGCTGGGAAGCGCCAAACAGATCGCCAACGTGATCTACGTGGTCACCGAACTCGGCGTCGCCGACCTGCTCGTCGACGGACCGCTGCCGGTCGCCGAGCTGGCGGCGGCGACCGAGTCGCACGAGGACGCGCTGCGGCGGATCCTGCGCGCGGCCTCCGCTGTCGGCATCTTCGACGAGCAGGAGGACGGGTCGTTCGCGCTGACCCCGCTCGGCGAGGGGCTGACGTCGGCCCGGATCGGCGGGCTGCGACCGATGGTGCAGTTCAGCGGGGCCGACTTCAACCGCCTCCCGTACGCGGAGATCCTGCACAGCGTCCGCACCGGCGAGCCGGCCTTCAACAAGGTCTTCGGCATGGGCTTCTACGACTACCTCCAGGCCCACCCGGAGGCCAACCGGTTCTTCGAGGGCTTCATGGCCCACTGGAGCCGGCGGCTCGCCGACCGGTTCGCGGCGGAGTTGGCGCCCGAGCGATTCGGCCGGATCGCCGACATCGGCGGCAGCAACGGCTACTTCCTGGCCAAGATGCTCCAGCGTCATCCCGAGGGCACCGGTGTCCTCTTCGACCTGCCCGAGGTCGTGGCCGACGCCGAAGCGCTGCTCAAGGAGCACGGTGTCACCGAGCGGGTCGAGGTGCGGGGTGGCGACTTCTTCACCGACGAGCTACCGGCGGGTGCCGACGCGTACATCCTGAAGTCGATCATCCACAACTGGCCGGACGACACCTGCGTCACGCTGCTGCGTCGGATCCGCGCGGCGATCGGCGACGCCGACTCCCGCCTCATCGCGATCGACCAGATCGTGCCGCCGCGCAACCAGTGGGACCACGCCAAGATCATCGACATCGACATGCTGGTGCTCTTCGGCGGCAAGGAGCGCGACCTCCGCGAATGGCAGGCGCTGTTCACCGCGTCCGGTTTCGAGCTGGTCAACACCCCCGCGTCCCGCGGCTGGGCCCTGCTCGAAGCGCGTCCGATCTAGGAAAGGAAGCCCGCAATGGCACACATCGGCATCGACCAGCCGGTCGTGACGATGGTCAACGTCTTCACCGTCGAGCCGGCCAACCAGCAGAAGCTCGTCGACATCCTGATCGAGGCGACCGACGCGGTGATGTCCAAGGTCGACGGGTTCGTGTCGGCGAACATCCACGCCAGCCTCGACGGGACCCGGGTCGTCAACTACGCGCAGTGGAAGAGCGAAGAGCACTTCACCGCGATGCTCCAGAACCCCGAGGTCCACCCCCACTTCGGCGAGGTACGCGCGATCGCCACGCCGGAACGCCACCTCTACAAAGTCGTCTACACGGAGGACGCTCATGTCTGACGGAAGCACCGACGTCCTGATCGTCGGCGGCGGCCCGGTCGGCTTGTCGACCGCGCTCTTCCTGGCCCGCAAGGGGATCCGGCCGATCCTGGTCGAACGTCGGCCCCGGCTGTCGACGATCCCCCGCGCGACCGGTCTGCACGCCCGCACCGTGGAGATCTTCCGCACCGTCGGCCTGGAGCCGGCCGTGCAGCAGGCCGGCATGAAGATCGTCGGGCCGGGTGCCGAACTCGACCTCGTCCGCGCCGGCCGCGCCACGCCACTGGTCATGCTCGGCGCCCAGTCGCTGGCCGACCTCCACAAGTCCTTCGTCATGGAGGCGCACGACGTCGACTACGACAAGTTCACGCCGAGCTGGCCGATCTGGTGCGGCCAGGACCACTACGAGCCGCTGCTCCACGACGCCGCCGTCGAGGCGGGGGCGGAGATCCGCTTCCAGAACGAGCTGGTCGGGCTGACCCAGGACCAGGACGGGGTGACCGCCACCGTCAACGACAACGGCACGACACGCACCATCCGGGCGCGCTACGTCGTCGCCGCCGACGGCGTGAAGAGCCCCGTCCGCGACCTGCTTCAGATCGGAAACCGCAGCAACGGCGTCGCCGGGAACTTCGTCAGCATCATCTTCCGCGCCAAGGTCGACCTGCCCGAGTCGGCACCCCGGTTCACGCTGATCTACCTGATGAACCAGCTGGCCCAGGGTCTGCTGCTCTTCATCGAGCCGGGGCGGTGGATGTTCGGCGTCAACTACTACCCCGAGCGGGGTCAGTCGCCGGCCGACTTCACGCCGGAACGCTGCGTCGAGCTGGCCCGGATCGCGGCCGGTGACCCCGAGCTGGAGGTCGAGGTCGAGTCGGCCCAGCCCTGGGACGCGCGGCACATGGTCGCCGACGCGTACCAGTCGGGGCGGGTCTTCCTCGCCGGCGACGCCTGTCACGCCCACCCGCCGGCCGGCGGCTTCGGCGTCAACGCGGGCATCCAGGACGCGCACAACCTGGCGTGGAAGCTCGCCGACGTGCTTCACGGGCACGCCGACGAGAGCCTGCTCGACTCCTACGAAGCCGAGCGTCGTCCGGTCGGCGCGGCGACCGCCGACCAGGCGTGGATGCTCTTCCGCACCCGGGGTCAGCTCGCCGACGAGGACAAGGCGGCCTATCGGGACTTCGTCATCGTGACGATGGGCTACCGGTACACCTCGAACGCGATCGTCGGCGCGCCCGCCGACACCGAGCTGCTGCCCCGCGAGCTGACCTTCACCGGCCAACCCGGATCGCGTGCCCCGCACGGCTGGGTCGACCGCGACGGCGCTCGGGTCTCCACGATCGACGTGCTGACCGAGGGCTGGACGTTGGCCACCGCTCCCGGCGACGACACCTGGCTCGCGGCGGCCGAGGCCGTCTCGGCGGAGACCGGGCTTCCGATCAAGGCGCTGACCGCCGGCCCCGACGGTGACCTCGCCGACGACGGGTCGTGGCTCGCGAGCTGTGGCGTCGGCCCCGGCGGGGCACTGCTGGTACGCCCCGACGGCATCGTGGCCTGGCGCAGCGCCGGCCCGGTCGACGACCAGGCGCAGACCCTGACCGCCGCCCTGGCCACGATCCTGCGGGGGGCGTGAGCACATGTCCTACCGCGCCCTCATGGTCATGCGGATGGCACCCAGCCACGCCGACGCGGTCGCCGAGCTCTTCGCCGAGCACGACAAGGGCGACATGCCCTACGTCGTCGGCATCTCGCGGCGCACGCTCTTCCGCTACCAGGACCTCTACATGCACCTGCTCGAGGCCGACACCGACGTCTTCGACAAACTCCTCGCGGCCCGAGCCCGTGCGGACTTCCAGGAGGTCAACCGGCGCCTCTCGGCCTACCTGCAGCGCTACGCGCCGGACAGCATGACCGAGTTGCAGGACTCGTTGGCCACGCCCTTCTACACCTGGAGCCCCGAGACAGGGAGCATCACGTGACGCTGACCCGCCGCGACATCAACGACATGATGCAGGCATACAAGAAGACGAGCCTGCTGCGTACCGGGGTCGAGCTGGGCGTTTTCGACGCGCTCGCTGGGGGCCCGGCCACGGCCGGCGAGCTCGCTCCGAAGCTCGGCATCCACCCGCGGGGCGCGCGCATCCTGCTCGACGCGCTCACCGCGATCCGCCTCACGGACCGGACCGGCGAGCACTTCTCGCTCACCCCGGCGGCCGCCGACCACCTGGTCAGCACCCGTCCCGACTACCTGGGCGGAATGGTCAAGGTGATGTCGAGCGACTGGGAGTGGGATGCGCTGCGCGACCTCAGCGCCGCCGTACGGGCCGGCGGCACCGTGCTCGACGTGCACGCCGAGACCCCGGAGTACACCTACTGGGAGGACTTCGCCGCGTACGCGACGAAGGTCGCCCAGCCGACCGCCGAGGTGATGGCCGAGGCGCTCGCGCCGTGGACGAAGGAGCGCGCCGAGCTCGACATCCTCGATGTCGCCTGCGGCCACGGCGTCTACGGCTACACGCTCGCGCAGCACAACCCGCAGGCGGCGGTGACCTCGCTGGACTGGCCCAACGTGCTCGCCGTGACGGAGAAGCACGCCGAGCGGCTCGGCGTACGCGACCGGGCGTCGTTCCTGCCGGGTGACATGTTCACCACCGATCTCGGTGGCCCCTACGACGTCGTTCTGCTCACCAACGTCACCCACCACTTCTCCGAGGAGCGGGTGCACGAGCTGGTGAACCGGCTCGGTTCCGTGGTCAAGCCGGGTGGACGGTTGGTCATCGTCGGCTTCACCACGGGCGACGAGTCGCCGGCACTGGACCCGGCGCCGTACCTCTTCTCGGTGCTGATGTTGGTCTGGACCTTCGAGGGGGAGTCGCACTCCGTCGCCGCCTACAACCGGGCCCTCGCCGCGGCGGGCTTCGGCCCGGCCACCGTCCATCCGACGGACCTGCCGTTCCGAGTGCTCGTCGCAGAGAAGGGATGACAATGCATCGGCAACCGATCGTGAAGGTCGCCGCCACCGACGTGCCCGGCATCAACCGGATCGGCGGCGAGGTGCGGATCCTGCTCAGCCCGAAGACCGTCGACGCGACGGAGGGCTTCATGGGCACGGTGCGCCTGGAGCCGGGCGAGTTCCTGGCGGAGCAGTACAACCCGTACTCCGACAAGTTCTGTTATCTGGTGCGCGGCGAGGTCGTGATCCGGGTCGACGGCGCAGAGGTCAAGCTCGCGGCCGACGAGGCTCTCATGGTCCGTCGCGGCCAGCGGCACCGCATCGTCAACGCCGGTGCCGAGACCGCGCTGATCGTGTTCCAGATCAGCCCGCTCGCGCCGCGTCCCGAGCTGGGCCACGTCGACACCGAGGAGGTCCCGCACCCCGAGTCGCCGGTGCCGCAGGTCGGCGGCGTGCGCGACGGGTGGCAACGACCGACGGGAGGAAACTCATGAGCCAGCTGACCCTCGACGACCTGCGTCGGATCCTGGAGACCAGTTCCGGTGTGGTCGAGCAGACCGACTGGGCCGATCCGGCGACGCTCGACGCGCCGTTCGACGACCTCGGCTACGACTCGCTCGCGCTGTTGGAGCTGGCGGCGCGGGTGCAGCAGGAGTACGAGGTGCGCATCCCCGACGACGCCGTGTCGATCATGAAGACGCCGCGACTTGCCGTCGACTACGTCAACCAACGACTCGCGGATCGGTGACCCCATGGCCGGACACACGGACAACGCGGTCGTCATCAACGCACCGTTCGACCTCGTCTGGGACCTGACCAACGACATCCCCAACTGGCCCTCCCTGTTCAGCGAGTACGCCAGCACCGAAGTGCTCTCGACGTCCGCCGACGGGGCCGTCGTCTTCCGCCTGACCATGCACCCCGACCCGGCCGGCCGGGTCTGGAGCTGGGTCTCCGAGCGGGTGCCCGACCGTGCCGACCGGGTGGTGCGGGCACGGCGGCTGGAGACGGGCGCCTTCAAGTACATGAACCTGTTCTGGGAATACACCGAGATCCCGGACGGCGGCGTGCGGATGCGATGGGTACAGGACTTCGAGATGCGGCCGGGCGGGCACGCCGACGACGAGGGCATGACCGCCCACCTCAACCGGACCACACGTGAGCAGCAGGCACGCATCCGGGAGATCGTGGAGAAGGCCGCGGCCGAACGCGGGCAGTCATGACCGCCACCGTCAACACGCCCGTCGGCAAGAGCTGGCTTGTCTGCCCGGGCTGCCGGGCGCTGCTCTACCAGCGTCGGGTCGAGCGCAACCTGGGCGTCTGCCCGGAGTGCGACCACCACGACCAGGTCACCGCGCACCAGCGGATCGAGCAGCTCTTCGATCTCGACTCGGTCGAGGAGCTGCCACCGGTCGATGCCGTCGGTGATCCGCTCGGGTTCGTCGACACCAGGCCCTACCCGCAACGGATCGAGGCGGCCCGTCGGCGCACCGGGCTCGACGAGGCGGTCGTCTGCGTCCGCGGCACTGTCGAGGGGCAGCCGTTGATAGCGGCGGTCATGGACTTCCGGTTCCTCGGCGGCAGCCTCGGCGCGGGCGTCGGCGAGCGGATCACCCGGGCCGCCGAGTTGGCGCTCGAAACCCGTACGCCGCTGCTGATCGTCAGCGCCTCCGGCGGCGCCCGGATGCAGGAGGGCGCGCTGTCGCTCATGCAGATGGCCAAGACGAGCGCGGCGCTCGGAGCCCTCGACGAGGCCGGGGTGTTGACGATCTCGCTGGTCAGCGACCCGACCTACGGTGGCGTCGCGGCATCGTTCGCGACGCTTTGCGACGTCATTCTCGCCGAGCCCGGGGCGCGCCTCGGCTTCGCCGGGCCGAGGGTCATCCAGCAGACGCTGCGTCAGCCGCTGCCGGCCGGCTTCCAGACCGCCGAGTACCTCTTCGCCCGCGGCATGCTCGACGACCTGGTGCCCCGGTCGAACCTGCGGTCGACGATCGGCCGGCTGCTGGCCTTCGCGGGGGCCGACCGGTCCGTGCCGGATCCCTACCCGGTACGGGCCACCACGCCCCCGCAGTCGGCGGACCCGTGGGCGGTCGTGGCGCTGTCCCGCGATCTCGGCCGACCCTCCACACTCGACTACATCGGCCACTTCGTGGACGGTTTCGTGGAACTGCACGGCGACCGGCTGGCCAGTGACTGCCCGGCGATCGTCGGCGGCGTCGGTCTGATCGACGGCCGGCCCACAGTGGTGATCGGCCACCAGAAGGGCCACACGGTCGCCGAGGTGGCCAGCCGCAACTTCGGCATGGCGACACCGGCCGGCTATCGCAAGGCGGCCCGACTGATGCGCCTGGCCGAGAAGCTCGGCACGCCGATCGTGACGCTGATCGACACGCCCGGCGCCTACCACGGCATCTCGGCGGAGGAGAACGGGCAGGCCCTCGCCATCGCCGACAGCATCCGGCTGATGGCCGGGCTGACGGTTCCCGTCGTCGCCATCGTGACCGGTGAGGGCGGCAGTGGAGGCGCGCTCGCCCTCGGCGTCGGCAACCGGGTGCTGATGCTCGCCAACGCGACGTACTCGGTGATCAGCCCGGAAGGCTGCGCCGCGATCCTCTGGAACGACTCCGGTCGGGCCGACGAGGCCGCCGCGCAGCTCAAGCTCCAGGCCGGTGACCTGCTGGCGCTCGGCATCGTCGACGGGGTGGTTCCGGAACCACCCGGCGGGGCACCGGCCGATCCCGGGGCGACCGCGTCGGCCGTACACCGGGCGGTTGTCGACGCGTTCGCGGAGTTGGCCGGTCTCAACCGCGAGGAGGTGCGGGCCCATCGCCGGGCCCGCTTCCGACAGATCGGAGGTTTGACGAATGCCGGAGGGTAACGCCGACCCGCTGGATGCCGCGGTCCGCAGTCTCGCGCGGCTGATCGGGTCGACGCCAGGTCCGGTCCGCCGCGCCCGGCTCCAGCACGGCGATCTGGTGGTCGAGGTGGAGTGGCCGGACGGGCCACCCGGAGTGGCGGCGGTCCCGGCGGTCCCACCGGTGGAGGCCGACGCCGGTCTGCACTACGTGTGCGCGCCGATGGTCGCGACGCTCTACCTCGCGCCGTCGCCCGGCGCTGACCCGTTCGTCCGTGAGGGCGACCAGGTCGTGCCCGGCCAGCAGGTCGCGATCCTCGAAGCGATGAAGATGATGATCCCGGTCGAAGCCGACCGCGCGGGCGAGGTCGTGAAGGTGCTGGTGCCCAACGCGACCCCGGTCGAGTACGGCGAACGGTTGATCGCCTTAGCTGTGTCGGAGGGCTGACCCAGTGTTCGAGTCGGTGCTGATCGCCAACCGGGGCGAGATCGCGGTCCGGATCGCCCGGACCTGCCGGGAGATGGGGCTGCGTACCGTGGCGGTCTACTCGACCGTCGACCGGGACTCGGCGGTGGTGCGGCTGGCCGACGAAGCCGTCCAGATCGGGCCGGGTCCCAGTCGGCGCAGCTACTTGAGCGCCCCGGCCATCATCGAGGCGGCCCGCCGTACGGGGGCCGACGCCATCCACCCGGGCTACGGATTCCTCTCCGAGGACCCGGACTTCGCCGAGATCTGCGAGGCCGACGGGATCACGTTCATCGGGCCGCCGCCCGCCGTGATGGCCGCGCTGGGCGACAAGGCCCGGACGCGGGGCATCATGGCGGGCCTCGGCCTGCCCGTACTCCCCGGCACGACCGACGCCGTCGAGTCGGCGGCCCACGCCCGCGCTGTCGCCGAGGAGATCGGCTTCCCGCTGATCATCAAGGCGGTCGCCGGTGGCGGCGGTCGGGGCGTACGGGTGGTCCGCGACCCGGCCTCGTTCCTGGGCGAGTTCGCCGCCGCGCGGGCCGAGGCGCAGCTGCTCTTCGGCGACAACCGGGTCTACATCGAGCGTTACCTCGAGTCGGCCCGCCACGTCGAGGTGCAGGTGCTCACCGACCGCTACGGCAACGGCATCCACCTCGGCGAGCGCGACTGCTCGGTGCAGCGGCGTCACCAGAAGCTGATCGAGGAGTCGCCAGCGCCCGGGTTGCCGCAACACATGGTCGACCGGATGACCGCCGCCGCGGTCACCGGCGCGCTCGGTGTCGGCTACGTGGGCGCGGGCACCTTCGAGTTCCTGGTCGGCGGTGGGGACGACTTCCACCTCATGGAGGTCAACTGCCGGCTCCAGGTCGAACACCCGGTCTCCGAGCTGGTGACCGGCGTCGACCTGGTGCGGCAACAGATCCTCGTCGCGGCCGGCGAACGGCTCGCGCTGACCCAGGCCGACGTGACGCCGCGCGGCACCGCGATCGAGTGTCGCCTCAACGTCGAAGATCCGGCGCGCGGCTTCGTACCGACGCCGGGTGAGCTGACCCGCTTCGACCTGCCCGCCGGCCCGTTCGTCCGGGTCGACACGCACGGGTACGCCGGCTACCGGGTTCCGGCCGACTACGACTCCCTCCTCGCGAAGGTGGTCGTCTGGGCGCCCGACCGCACCCAGGCCCTGGCCCGGATGGCCCGCGCCCTCGACGAGTGCGCCGTCGAAGGGCCAGGTGTGGCCACCACCCGCGACTTCCTCCGATCGACGCTCGACCACCCGCTGTTCCGCGCCGCGAAACACGACACCTCGCTGGTCGACACCATGCTCACCGGCCTCCAGCCGGACACCACCGAAGCT
The DNA here is from genome assembly GCF_040302185.1 of Micromonospora sp. NPDC127501. Lineage (NCBI taxonomy): Bacteria > Bacillati > Actinomycetota > Actinomycetes > Micromonosporales > Micromonosporaceae > Micromonospora > Micromonospora sp. NPDC127501. The sequence goes on from NZ_JBEORJ010000010.1 coordinate 150,431, forward strand.
CCAGGGCGCCACTAACCGAAGGGTTCACACTGCTGCCGGTTCGCGGGTTCGCGGCCCGTGCGTCCACGCGGGCGCCCGCGGACGGAAGGTGGCCGACATGGCAATTGACAACGCTTCTCGAGGTGTCAGCCGACGGCGATTATTGGCCGGAGTCGGCGCGGGGGCGCTCGTGGCCGGCACCGGGGGAGCCCTGCTCGACGCGACGCCCGCGGCGGCCGCGTTCTCCAACCGGTTCGGCCGGATGTTCCCGTCGCTGCCGGCGTTCGGGTCCGCGACGACCCAGATGCGGAACGCGCTGATCGACCTGTCGCGCGTCGGCGGCCCGATGGACGCCCGCGACCCGCTCAACGTCGGTGCGGAGGCGCTCGCCGACCAGCAGCAGCACAGCATCAACAACCCCGACAACTTCTCGATCCCGCAGGGCATGACGTACTTCGGGCAGTTCGTCGACCACGATCTGGCCTTCGAGACGACGGCGCCGCTGGGTACGCCGGTCGACCCGACCACGGTGCCGAACCCACGGACGCCGGCCCTCGACCTCGACTCGCTCTACGGTGGCGGGCCGACCGGGAACCCGGAGCTGTACAACTCCGCCGATCCCGCCAAACTCAAGATCGAGTCGGGCGGGCGCTTCGAAGACCTGCCGCGCAACTCCAGCGGCAGGGCGATCGTCTTCGACCCCCGCAACGACGAGAACCTGCCGATCGCGCAGATCACGGCCGCGTTCATCCTCTTCCACAACCGGGTGGTCGACCTGGTGCGCGCACAGGGCACACCGGCGGCGCAGGTCTTCGGTGCCGCCCGGCAACTCGTCACCTGGCACTACCAGTGGATCGTGCTCAACGAGTTCCTTCCGCTGATCGCCGGCCCGGGCACGGTCTCCACAGTGCTCAACGGAGGTCGCCGCTTCTACCGGCCGGAGCCGAACGCGACGTTCATCCCGGTCGAGTTCACCGCGGCGGCGTTCCGCTTCGGCCACAGCCAGCCACGACCGGCCTACCTGGTCAACCGCACCGGCAACGGTGGCGACGAGTTCTACGCCATGCTCTTCGACCCGGCGCTGAGCGGCGCCGACCCGGCCGACCTGCGCGGCGGGAAGCGGGCCGCCCGTCGCTACCTCGACTACCAGTTCTGGTTCCAGTTCTTCGACGGCCAGGTGCGCTGGAGCAAGTGGATCGACGTCCGCAACTCGACGCCGCTGTTCGGCTTCCCGCTGCCCCCGCCACCGTCCGGCTCGCCGTCGGCCAACCTGCTCGGACGCGACCTGCTCCGTCAGCTCACCTTCGGCATCCCGTCGGGCCAGCGGATCGCCGCCCACATCGGGGCGCCCGCACTGGGCAGCTTCAACTTCCCGGAGCTCAGTGGGTACGGCCTCGGCCTGGACTCCAACACCCCGCTCTTCTACTACATCCTCAAGGAGGCACAGCTCCAGGCCGGCGGAGGTTCGTTGGGCGCGGTAGGTGGGCGAATCGTGGCAGAGGTGCTCATCGGCATCGCCCAGCTCGACCCGGCGAGCTACCTGAAGGTGCAGCCCAACTGGCGTCCGACCCTGCCTGCCCGCTTCTCGGGCCAGTTCACGATGGCCGACCTGCTGACGTACGCCCGGGTCGACCCGGCCAGCCGCAACTCCTGACGGCGCCTGCTCCGCACCCGGGCCCGCCGTGGCCGGGCGTGGCTCGGTGTGCGGAGCATGAGCCCGGTTGAACGGGCCTCCAACGGTCCTCGACGCGGGTGGGGGAGGGTGCGGGCATGACTGGCGACTTCAGCGATTTCAAGGTGGCGGATCTGTCGTTGGCGGCCTTCGGGCGTAAGGAGATCGAGCTGGCCGAGCATGAGATGCCGGGTCTGATGTCGATCCGGAGGGAGTTCGCCTCGCGGCAGCCGTTGAAGGGTGCGCGGATCACCGGCTCGCTGCACATGACGATCCAGACGGCAGTGTTGATCGAGACGTTGGTGGCGCTCGGCGCGCAGGTCCGTTGGGCGTCCTGCAACATCTTCTCCACCCAGGACCACGCGGCGGCGGCGATCGTGGTCGGCCCGACCGGCACCCCGGACGCCCCGGCGGGTGTCCCGGTCTACGCCTGGAAGGGCGAGTCCCTCGACGAGTACTGGTGGTGCACCCAGCAGGTGCTGCTCTGGCCGGACGGGCAGGGCCCGAACATGATCCTCGACGATGGTGGTGACGCCACACTGCTGGTGCACAAGGGCGCCGAGTTCGAGGCCATCGGCGCGGTACCGTCGCCGGAGAGCGCCGACTCGGAGGAGTACGAGGTCATCCTCGGTGTGTTGACGCGGTCGCTGCGGGAGGACAACCGCCGCTGGACGCGGGTCGCCGCCGGGATCAAGGGCGTGACCGAGGAGACCACGACCGGCGTGCACCGGCTGTACGAGATGCAGCAGGCAGGGAGCCTGCTGTTCCCGGCGATCAACGTGAACGACTCGGTGACGAAGAGCAAGTTCGACAACAAGTACGGTTGCCGGCACTCGCTGATCGACGGGATCAACCGGGCCACCGATGTGCTGATCGGCGGGAAGGTCGCCGTGGTGTTCGGCTACGGCGACGTCGGCAAGGGCTGCGCCGAGAGCCTGCGCGGTCAGGGTGCGCGGGTCATCGTGACCGAGGTGGATCCGATCTGCGCCCTCCAGGCGGCGATGGACGGCTACCAGGTCGCGACAATCGACGACGTGGTCGAGACCGCGGACATCTTCGTGACCGCCACCGGCTGCTTCAGCGTGATCACCAACGAGCACATGGCACGGATGAAGCACCAGGCGATCGTGGGAAACATCGGCCACTTCGACAACGAGATCGACATGGCCGGTCTCGCCAGACGCGGGGACGTCGAGCGGATCACCGTGAAGCCCCAGGTGGATGAATGGCGGTTCGCGGACGGCCACTCGATCATCGTGCTGTCCGAGGGCCGGCTGTTGAACCTGGGCAACGCCACCGGGCATCCGAGCTTCGTGATGTCGAACAGCTTCGCCAACCAGACCATCGCGCAGATCGAGCTGTTCACCAGCACCGACCAGTACCCGGTCGGCGTGCACACTCTCCCCAAGCACCTGGACGAGAAGGTGGCCCGACTCCACCTCTCCGCGCTGGGTGTCCGCCTCACCGAACTGACCAAGGAACAAGCCAACTACCTTGGCGTCCCGGTCGAAGGGCCCTACAAGCCCGACCACTACCGCTACTGAGAGGGCCCGTCCGCATGATCGCCGTATCCGGCTCGATCGCGACCGACCATCTGATGCGTTTTCCGGGGCGGTTCGCCGAGCAACTCATCGCCGGCAGCCTCGACACCGTCTCGCTCTCGTTCCTCGTCGACGACCTGGTCGTCCGGCGCGGCGGGGTCGCGGCCAACATCGCCTTCGGGCTCGCTCAACTCGGGCACCGGCCGGTGCTGCTCGGCGCGGTCGGTGGCGACTTCGGCGACTACCGCAGCTGGCTGGAACGGCACGGGGTCGACTGCTCGGAGGTGCAGGTCAGCTCCGTCGCACACACCGCCCGGTTCATCTGCACCACCGACACCGACCTCTGCCAGATCGCGTCGTTCTATCCCGGCGCGATGGGTGAGCCCGACCGGATCAGCCTCGACGGTGTCGCCGCGCGGGCCGGCGGGCTCGGGCTCGTCATCGTCGCCGCGGAGAACCCGGACACGATGCTCGCCCGCGCCGCCGCCTGCCGCCGGCTGGGCCTGCCCTTCGCCGCCGACCCGTCACAGCAGCTGGCCCGGATGCCCTCGGCCGACATCGAGGCGATGATCAGCGGTGCTCACTACCTCTTGACCAACGAGTACGAGGCGGCGCTGCTGGAGTCGAAGACCGGGCTGAGCGAAGACGACATCCTGCGCCGCGTGGGCGTGCGGGTCGTGACCCTGGGTGCCAACGGGGTACGCGTCACCGGGCAGGAGGGTGACTTCCTGGTCCCGGCGGCGCGGGTGGGCCGCATCGTCGACCCGACCGGTGTCGGCGACGGCTTCCGGGCCGGCTTCTTCGCCGCGCTCGCCGCCGACCTGCCCATCGAGCGCGCGGCGCAGGTGGGCTGCGTACTGGCGGCGCACGTGCTGGAGGTCGAGGGCCCGCAGGAATACACGGTCGACGCCGACGCTTTCGAACGCCGCATCGCCGACTCCTACGGCCCGGACGTCGCGGTCGACGTGCGGGCGCTGGGGCTGGCTCGGGTCTGACCGGGCCAGTCGGAGGGCGAGCCACTGTTCCTGCGGTGGCCCGTCCCCGAGCGGTCTTCAGGAGATGTACGACGACCAGTAAAGCGCGATCTTGACACTCTGATACCAGATGACTACCCTACGGGCCGATCTGCACAACGGGGGTGTCATCGTGGCGGTGCCGATCGACTTCATGGTGCTCGGGCCCCTGGAGGTTCGCGCTGGCGGCCGACGCGTTGAGCTGGGCGGCGAGCGGCAGCGAAGGCTGCTGGCCGGTCTGCTCCTCCGCCACGGTCAGCTGGTGTCCGCCGCGGACCTGATCGCCGTCGCCTGGAGCGGGGATCCGCCCGCCACAGCTCGCAACCAGATCCACAGCGGAATTTGGCAGCTGCGTCGCACACTTGATCGCTACGGTGCGGCGCACCTGCTGGATGGTGAGCGCGCCAACTACCGGCTTCGGGTCGACGCGAGTCAGCTGGACCTCGCCCGATTCAAGGACGCCGTGTCCGAGGGGCGACGCCTCGTGGCGCTCGATGACAAGCGCAAGGCCGCCGTCGTGCTACGTCAGGCGGTGTCGATGTGGCGGGGTGCCGCGCTCGCGGATCTGAACGGAATCGTGCTGGAGCGCGAGGCGGCCGTGTTGGAGGAGATGCGCATCGCGGTTCTCGAAGAGTGTCTGGAGTGCGAGCTGACCTTTGGCGGCGGGGCCGCCGTGGTCGCCGAACTGACTGATCTGGTGGCGAGACATCCGCTGCGCGAGCGGCTCGCGGCCATGCTGATGACCGGCCTCTACCAGTCCGGGCGGCAGGCCGAGGCGATCGAGGCGTACCAGCGCGTCGCCGCCACGCTCGCCGATGAACTGGGCGTCGACCCGGGCGACGAGCTGCGTAAGAGGTACGAGGCGATTCTTCGGCAAGACCGGGCCCTCGACCCGTCGACGCGTCCCGAGAGCGTCACCCTTGCGTCCGGCGCCGGTACGACACCTGTTCGCCCAGCTCAACTTCCTCTGCAAGGGGCCCTGTTCGTCGGCCGTTCCGCCAGTCTGGCCGAGTTGGATGCGGCGCTGGCGACCGATCCCACTGACCAGCCGCACCCGACGGTCCTGTCCATCGTGGGCCATGCCGGTGTCGGCAAGACCGCGCTGGCCGTCCGTTGGGCACATCGGGTCCGCGACCGTTTCCCGGACGGGCAACTCTTTGTGAACCTGGACGGGTTCGGCCCGGACGGAACGGCGGCCCTCAAGCCCACCGACGTCCTGCGAGACTTCCTGGAAGCGTTGCACGTTCCACCAGACCGGATACCTCCCGGGCTCAACGCCCAGGTGGGTCTCTACCGCAGTGTCCTGGCCGACCGACGGGTACTGGTCGTCCTGGACAACGCCCACGATGCGGCACAGGTGCGCCCGCTGCTGCCGGGCAGCCCGTCCTGCCTGGTCGTGGTCACCAGCCGGAACCGGCTCACCGGACTCGTCGTGAACGAAGGAGCTCAACCCGTCTCGCTCGGCATGCTGACCGAGGTGGAAGCGCACGAGTTGCTCACCCGCCGACTCGGCGTCGCCCGGGTCGTGCGGGACGCGGGAGCCGTCGACGAGATCATCCGCCGGTGCGCAGGACTACCCCTGGCGCTGGCCATCGTCGCGGCGCGTGCCGCCACCGACGCCCAGCTCTCGATCGAGGTCCTCGCCAGTCGCCTCGGGAGCGGCGGGGACCTGGACGTCCTTGCCGGCGACGATCCGCGGTCCGACCTCCGGACTGTTCTCTCCGGCTCCTACCGCGCTCTCGGCCCCGAACACGCCCGACTGTTTCGCCTGCTCGGCCTGCACCACGGCCTGGAGATGGCCGTCTCGACCTGCGCCAGCCTGGCCGGCCTGCCGCTGGACCAGACCAGCCGACTGCTGGCCGACCTCGTAGCCGTCCACATGGTCGAGCGGCGTTCGACCGACCGGTACGCGCTCCACGATCTCCTGCGCGCATACGCGCGCGAACTCGTCAACGTGCACGAGACCGAGCGCGATCTGCGCGCCGCGCGGCATCGGATGCTCGATCACTACCTGCACACCGCCCATGTCGCCGATCGCCTGATCTATCCGCACCGGCGTGACTCGATAGACCTCGCAGCGCCGCGGCCCGGCGTGACAACGGAGGTTCTCACCGACAGCGACGCGGCGTTCGCCTGGTACACGCACGAACGGCGGGCACTCGTCGCGGCCGTCGACATGGCAGCCTCGAACGGGTTCGATGCGCACGCTTGGCAACTGGGCTGGACACTGACCACCTTTCTCAACCGATGCGGGTGGTGGCACGAGTGGGCTGCGGTCGAGGCCACCGGTCTCGTCGCTGCGCAGCGACTGAAGGACCGCAGGGCCGAGGCCCGCTGCCATCGCGGCCTCGCCAACGCCCACACCCGCCTGGGGCACTACGAACGTGCCCGCCAGCACCACGGGTCTGCCTTGAAGCTGTACGTCGAGATCAGGGACCGGACCGGACAGGCGCAGGTCCACAGCAATTTGTCCTGGTTGGCCGAGCGCCAGGGAAGCTACCGTGACGCGCTGGCACACGCCGAACAGATGCTGCACCTCCATCGGCATGCGGGCCCCGAATCTGGTGAGGCCAGCGCACTCAACGCGGTCGGGTGGTATCACAGCCTGCTGGGCGACCACACCCGCGCTCTTGACTACTGCGGACGGGCCGTTGCTCTCATGCAACGCTTGGGCGACCGCCACGGTGAGGCGTACGTGTGGGACAGCCTGGCGCATGTCCACCACCAACGGGGCGACCACGCCCAGGCACTCTCCTGTGGGCGGCGTGCGGTCAACCTTTCTGCGGAGGTCGGCGAGACCACCCTCCAGGCCAGCGCGCTGGCCCGCCTCGGCGACACCTACGAAGCCGCGGGTGACCTGGCCTCCGCGTGGAAGGTGTGGCATCAGGCCTTGGATGTCTATGACGGACGTGACGAGGTGCAGGCGGCAGCCATTCGAGAAAAGCTGAAGGTCAGCATCTACGGCTCCTGACTGCCTACCAGTCGTGACATCCAGACACGGACCCCCAAACACGGGCATCTGACTCATCGACGAGTGCCCACACCTTGGCAGCGGTGCGTGCCTCCGCTAACGTCCTTGGGAACGCTCCCATGAACTTAGATACATCTATGTGATCTGGAGGCAACACGTCGTGGCTATCCTCTCCTCGCTCCGCCGCAGATCGGCGGCCATCAGCGTGGCGGCCGTCGCGGGCGCCACCGCCGTCGGCGTCTGCCTCGCCGTCAGCAGCGCCTCCGCCGGCACGCTGTCCGGGTCGCTCTACCGTGACCCGAGTTCGGCCGTCGTCCGCTGGGTGGCCGCCAACCCCGGCGACTCGCGTACGGCCGTCATCCGCGACAAGATCGCGAGTCAGCCGCAGGCGCGCTGGTTCGCCAACTTCAACCCCTCGACCGTGCAGTCCGAGGTCTCCGGATACATCGGCGCCGCCAACGCGGCGCAGCAGATCCCGGTCCTGGCCGTCTACGAGATCCCCAACCGGGACTGCGGCGGGGCCAGCGCCGGTGGGGCGCCGGACCTCAACCAGTACCAGACGTGGGTGTCCAACTTCGCCAGGGGACTGGGCAACCAGACCGTCATCATCATTCTGGAAACCGACTCGCTCGCTCTGCTGACGTGCCTGAGCGCCGCCGAGATCGACGCGCGCAACCAGGCGATCTCGACGGCCACCCGGACCATCAAGTCGGGCAACCCCAACGCCAAGGTGTACCTCGACGGCGGCCACTCCACCTGGAACAGCGCGGGTGAGACGGCAAACCGGCTCCGGGCGGCCGGCGTGCAGTACGCCGACGGCTTCTTCACCAACGTGTCGAACTACAACTCGACCTCCAGCGAGGCGAACTTCGGTCGGGCGGTCATCTCCTCCCTCAACGGCATGGGGATCTCCGGCAAGCGCCAGGTCATCGACACCAGCCGCAACGGGGGCGCCAGCGGGGACTGGTGCGGCGACGACAACACCGACCGGCGCATCGGGCAGTACCCGACGACAAACACCGGCGATGCCAACATCGACGCGTACCTGTGGGTGAAGCCGCCGGGAGAGGCGGACGGCTGCCGCTTCACGGCCGGTTCGTTCCAGCCCGACCTGGCCTTCAGCCTGGCCAACGGCGCGCCCAACCCGCCCACCACCACTCCGCCGACGACCACTCCGCCGACCACGACCCCGCCCACGACCACTCCGCCGACCACCCCTCCGCCGACCACCACTCCGCCGGCCGGTGACGGCTGCTACGCGTCGATCGCGGTCAACCAGTGGGCTGGCGGTTTCACCGCGAGCGTGACGGTCACCGCCGGCAAGTCGGACATCAATGGCTGGACCGTGACCGTCCCGCTGCCCGGCGGCGCGGTCACCAGCGCCTGGAACGCGCAGGTCAGCGGCACCAGCGGAACCGTAGGGTTCACCAACGTGAGCTACAACGGACGAGTTCTCGGCCGGCAGTCGACCACCTTCGGCTTCCAGGGCACCGGCACCGGCCCGGGCGTGTTGGCCGACTGTGTGACCAGCTGACCCCAGCCGATGCGGCGGCCCGGCGCGGAGGACCACTCTCCGCGCCGGGCCGCTCTTTGCCACCCCAGGTCGTGCTCGCGCACCAGTAGCTCAGGGGACGCCGCACCAGCTATGTCCGCACGCTGCTGGCCGGCGGCTTCTCGGCATCGCGGCTGGGGATCGGTCGCACCGACCAACTGCTGTGGTCGAACTTGTGGTTCCTTCCCCTCCTGCGGGACATCTCGTGGCCGGCGAGCAACGCGATCGCCACGGCCGTCAGCAGGCCACCGAACAGTGGAATGACGCGCACCCCGGCCGTCGCCAGCAGACCCGCGCCGATCAACGAGCCGGCCGCGAGGCCGAAGTTGAACGCGACGCTGAGGCTGGCCGACGCCATGTCGGTTGTCGACGGGGCCACCTGCATGACGCGGTGCTGGATTCCCGCGATCAGCGAACTGAACGACATCCCCGCCACGGCGAGCAGCGGGACCGTCAATGCCTTGCTCGCGCCGACTCCATAGAGGCCGAGCATCGCGGCGGTAAGGAGCCCGAGTAGCACCAGCACGACACCGAGCGGAAACCGGTCCAGGACACGGCCGACCGCCCAGGTGCCGGCGACGCCGAACGAGCCTTGAACGAAGAGCAGCAGGCCGAGAGACGCTGCGGCGAACCCACTGACGTCGAGGAGGAAGACGGTCATGTAGGTGAACGCGCCCATGGCGCCGGTGACCGCGAGGATGGTGGCGAGGAGGAGCACGACGAAGCGGGGCCGGTCCGGTATCGGCCCGGTGTCGCCGGCACTCTGTTGTTGCGGTGTGACGCTCGGGAGGAGCAGGGCGACCGCGACGCAGGTGACGAAGCCGAAGACGGCCATCGCGACGAAGGCCGCCCGCCATCCGGCCTGCCCGCCCAACCAGGTGCTCAGCGGCACCCCGAGAACCGGGCCGAGCGCGTTACCGATCGACAGTCGAGCCACGATGCGGCCTCGGACGTTTGCGGGGAACATCGAGATCGCCACCGGGAACACCACCGCCCAGAAGACACCGTTGGTGGTGGCGGACACCAGCCGCGCGGCGAGTAGCACCTCGTAGGAGGTTGCGAAGGCCGACACCGCCGTCGCCGCGGCGAACACACCGAGGGCGCCGGCGAGCAGTGGGCGCCGGGGCACACGCCGAGTGACCCGGGTCAGCGGGAGCGCCACAATCATGACCACCACGGCGTACCCGGTCACCAGCAGACCGGCCTCGGACCTGGAGCGTCCCAGGTCTGGCGCGATCAGCGTGAGCAAGCCGATCGGAAGCACTTCGGTGGTGACGTAACAGAAAGTGGCGGCGGACAACGCGGCGAGGGCATAGACCGCGCGTCGTTCGTGCGCCATTTGGCTACCTCCAGGTTCTGAACGAGGTGTAGCGATCGGCCGCCACGGCTGAGGCACCGTGATCCCGCCTAACTGGGTTTTGACGGTAGCATAGGCAGTTGTGCATCCCTCGCTCTTTTCGCGCTGAGGACCCAAATCGTCGCGCTGGTTGGGATGCAGGGTGGCACAGCGGGGCAGGCGTCGGCGCAGAGCCAACCGCCTTAGATAGTTTCAGTGGTAGCATCGCTGGTATGCCACTTGACGTGTGTCAGCTACCGTTGGTCGGCGGCCACCCAGCACTCGATCTGGTCAACACGCTGGAGCGAGGGGGCGAGTCGCCGCACGACTTCCTGACCGACAGTTCCGCTCTGCTGCGCTGGTCGGGTCGGGTGGGCGTGGTCAGCGACGCGGAGGCCGACCAGGTGGGCCGGGCGTGGCACGACGAGCCTGCGGCGGCCCAGGCGGGGCTGGCCGCCGTACGGGACATCCGTGAAGGGCTGTGTCTCGTGCTGCTCGCGGCGATCACCGACGCGGACGGTGGAACGGCGGGTGACCCCATCGCCGCCGGTGCCGCGCTGGTCGCTCTACATCAGCGCTGGTCCGGCGCGGCCGTTCGAGCGAGATTCGTGCTCGACTCGTCGCAGGTACGGCTGGTCTACGGCACGGTGCCGGCCATGCTGGTGTCGGACCGGATCGCCGAGTCCGCCCTCGACGTCATGCTGACGGCCGACCTGACCCGGGTGCGCCGCTGCCCGGTGCTCGAAGGTGGCTGTGGCTGGCTGTTCCTCGATCAGAGCCGCAACGGTTCCCGCCGCTGGTGTCGCATGGCCGACTGCGGCAACGCGGTGAAGGCGCGACGGCTCACCGAACGTCGTCGCGCCGCCCGGCCTGCCAACTCGTAGCAGGTCGACCGTCTTCGACCACCACGCACGGCGGCGGGGTGGTTGGACCGACACCGGCCCAACCACCCCGCCTACGAGACCGTCACCGGACGATGCCGCTGTCAGCTGATCGTGTGATCACCTGGTCAGCCGGGCTGTCGCGACAGCGTCACTTACCACCGAGAAGCCGGAGATGGGTGGCGTTGAACGTCTGGTTGTACGGCCGCACGCAGGCGTCGTGTCGGGCGTACGCCTTGTCCTCCAGCTTCTGCCCGGCCTCGTCGCTGAGCGCCTCGGCGCGCTTGCCCACGTACTCGTGGATGCCGTCGACCGATGTGACGCCGTATCCCTGGGTCGTCATGCAGGCGACGTACGCCTTCTCGGCTGACTGGACCGTGGGGTCGGACTTGGCCTGGGCGAGGATGGCCTCCGCGCGTCGAAGCCCGGCGTCCACGTCGACCCGAGCGGCGGCTTGCAACGTGCTGTCCATGCAACCGGCGGCGGCGTCCGTGCCCCAGAGAGCATCCCCCCAGGCCTGCTGCTGCCGGGGCTCCAGCCCGGCCACCAACAGCTCGTTCGGACTGGGCGACGTGCCACGCGCGGCGGATGCCTGCTCCACTGCGGCCCTGATGTCGCGGCCGTCAGCCTCAGCTGCGGCGCGCGCCTCCTCGACCAGGAGGTCGCCCGGAACGGTCACCTCGTATTCGAAGCCCCGCTCCTTCATGCAGTCCGCCACCAACTGCTCGTGGCGAAGTACCTGATCGCGGATCAAGCTGGGCTGTTCGCTGTGGGCCGCTGGTTGAAGGATGACGGAGGCGCCGATTGTGGCCGCGATGAGTGCGGCTACCGACAGCAATGCACGGTTACGACGATTCGAGTTGTCCATGTCAGAGGTCCGATCTCTCAGCTGACTACTTGGAGGAAGCCGTTGGACTTGTCGTATGCGGCGTTGAACCGGTTGTGCAGATGGGTGCGGTCGGTCTGGTTAATCTTGATGCACCCGTTGGACGCGTAGTTGGAGTTCGTCCATCCGGACGTTCCTTGCGAGTGGATGAACAGTTCGGTGCGGGTGGTGGAACCCGAGCACTTCTTCGATCCGAGGTTCCAGACCCAGCCGCGGACGACCTCGTTGCCCCAGGTCTTGTTGATGTGCTCGAAGCGGGTGCTGTCCCTTCCGTCTGCCCAGTAGTAGCCGTTGGGCAGCCATCCCTGATTGGACAGGCATTCGTTGGTGCTCCCGTTGCCGCTGCCGGCACGCTGGCTGATGCGGTAACGCACGCCACCCACGCTGACGTACGCCGTGAGCGTGCTGTTCAACGCGCTTGATGGATTCTTGTCGAAGTCGAACCACGGAGCGGAGTTGCCGGTTCCCTGAACCGCCTCGGTGTAGGCCAGCGCGGGTGCCGACCCGCCGGTTGCGATCAGGGTGACGGCCACTCCGATGACCAGTAGTGCGTCCAACATTCTTTCGGACAGACTTCTGCGATGCGACAAGATGCTTTCCTTTCAACACCTGAGGTGCATCTGTGTCGTGGAAATGCAGCGCACGACCCACAATTGCGGGGCGCCCCCGTTCCGCGACTTGGTCGGCCGACGTTATCCCGATCGCGGCTGGGGCGGGACCCGCAGTGATCATTACCTGCCAAAAGCCTGGAATTGGGCAAAAACTGCCGTCAATGGAACTGGCAATCGTGCATTCGACGGCCGGCTTCGAGATCTGGTGCCGGCCTGTTCCGGGCATCCATTGCAGGGCGCGCGGGGAGGGTTCCGCCCCATTCCTCCCGGTGAATGTTCTTGTCGCTGTCCGTGAGGCAGGTGGGCGCCGACCCCTTGCGCGGATACGCCGCGGGCCGGCGTCGTTCAGGTGGGTCGGCAATCTGACGGAGTTCGCTCCTCGGCGTCCTGGCGCTCATCGTCGCCGGGGTGGTTGTCGCCGCCCGACGAGACCGGGGCGCCAGGTGGCCGGCGATCCTGCTGCTCGGGCCGGTGCTGCTGCTCGGGCCGAAGTGCCCCACGGGTGAATCAGCCAGCGCTGCGAGAAGCCCCGGCAGACCAGGTGAAAGCCGGCGCTGCGGACGAGCGCGTGGCGGCGCGGGCGCTGTTGGCGGCGAGGATTGGCCAAGCCGACGAGTGCCGCCGAGGCCGCTAGGGGAACCCGGCGGGTGCCGCGCATCGCGTGTGATCCAGATTCTGCGAATCGCACTTCTGTCGCTAGCTCACTCACTGTCCACGACGCACAACGTCGGTCAGCAGGTTCTTCTGCTGGGGCCAGCACGGATCGTCACCTTTCAATCGGACATTTGTTGCATTGGGTTGCTCCGCTCGTGGTGGCAGCTGGCAATCAACGGGCAACCGGAGTCCACTCGCCTGTGGTAGAAATTGTCAACGCGAGATTGATGCCAGCTTTTTTGGCCATCTTGCCTGCGCAGCCGTGAAACGGGGGAGGTTTCAACGGAACGTCACTGAGAAGAACACTGCCACGCCTGCTGTCGTATCAACAGGCGATGATCATCCTGCGATCAATCGGCCGCAGGACCTCGGGTTACCTCTAAGAGGTCACAACCGAGAAGCGATTCCTCATGCTGGCACACAATGCTTGGTGAAAGGACTCCACTGTGCGCATTTCTATGTTCCGGACGGGGCTGACCGCTCTGTTGACGACTGCCGCACTCCTCGCGTCGCCCATCGCCGCCTCGGCGGCGCCGAGCGCAGGGACCTCACCGACGCCTGCCGACAAGGTGAACGTGGGCGCCTACGACTGGAACAACGCCACGGTCGCACCGACCAAGGCCCAGCTGCAGCAGGGCATCGACGATGTCATTTCACGCACGCCTGGCGCGCGCCAGATCGACCAGACCACCGTCGAAATGGCACCCGGTCTCACCATGCGATTCCGCAGCCCGGTCAAGGACGGTGCCAGGCAGGCTGACTCGCCGATCGTCCCCTTGGCCTCCTGCAACATCTACTACGTCTGCGTCTACACGGACCGGCAGTACGGCGGCGAGGAACTTGTTTTCTCCGTCTGCGGTCGCGAATGGAACCTGGGTAACTACGCCTACTCTGGCGGCGGCTACTGGAACGACCGGATCTCGTCCATCACGAACCAGCAGTCCTCCGGCACCACCTCGTACTTCTACAACTACAACGGTTCGGGTAACTGGAGCAAGATGGTGACCGTTGGATCGAAGCAGTATCGGTCGAACCTCGCCTTGGACACGAGGGAGGACGGCGTCTCCGGAAGCCCGAATGACAAGATCGACGGAGTTCACGTCTGCGGCTCGGTCCCCTCGCCTTGGAAGCCGAACTACCCGTGATCGTCCTCCGATAGGGCATCGGCATCCTTGACAGCGAAGTTCCGCTGGCCTTCCCGGCATGCTCACCGGGAAGGCCAGCGGTCTCTCAGTTGCCAGTCGGAGCGACAAGCATTTTCACGGAACCGCAGGTCTCGGGCGCGTTCTTGAACTGTTGACCGTCGAGAACGTAGACGAGCTTGCCCCACGTCGGAGCCGGGGACTCAGTGCCACCCGGTGACGGGCTCGGGTCGACGCGCTGGACGCAGGCGTACAGGTGAGCGGGCGCCTCGTCGCTGAAGATCCGTTCCCAGGATCGGCGGCAGGCGTCGACAGGAGTTTCGCCATCCCGAGCCACGGCTTCACCCATTCGACGCATGCCCGCCGTCCCGCAGACGAACGCGTCGCCGTTGGCTGGCTGTGCTTCCGGCGGTGCGACCGGCGCGTGGAAGCCGCCAACCGCTGCGGTCGCGCCACCTGCGAAGATCGCTCCAGCAGCGACCATCGCCGCGATAATCGGGATTCGCTTCCGCGAACGCTTCTCCGGCTGCCGAGGCACTTCCAGGATCCGGGCGAGCATTCTCTCTCCCTGTGGGCTCGTCGTGAAGTCGACCCGGGCAACCGGCCGCGCACGAGTGATCAGCTCTTCGGTCTCGCTACCCTGCCGCTTCACTGCAATCCCCTCATGTACGCCGTCAGGCTGTTGTCCGGCACCAGGCGCGTATCGACCGAGTGGGCCTCATATAGTTTCTTGAACCGGCGACGCGCCCGGTGCAGCCGCACCGCGAACGTTGCCGCGGTGCACCCCAGCACCTTCGCCGACTCCCCGCCGCTGAGGTCGTACCAGTACCGCAGGAGCAGCGCCTCGCGGTCGGCTTCGGGCAGCTTCGCCAGGGCCGCCACGACCTCGGTCCGCCCCTCCCACAGGGGGCCACCGCCAGGACCGGGGTAGTGCTCGGCAGTCGAATTCAGGCGATCCTGCAGTGCCGACTGGTCTGCGCGGTGCCTGTGCTGCTGCAGTAGGAGGCGCCGCGCGACGCCGAACAGCCACGGGCGCTCCTCGCCCACTCGGATGGTTTCTAGTCGCCGCCAGGCCACGACGAAGACCTCAGCCACGAGATCCTGGGCGTCGTCCCCGCTCAGTCGATCGCTGGCGTAGGCGTAGATGGCATTGCCGTGTCGTCGAAACAGGTCGGTAAGGCGTTGGTGGTCCGCGGCGGTTGTGTCGGCGTCCGGCACCATTCCTCCAGGTGGTGGTCTCACACCAGTACTTGTCGTCGCGCGCCGACTTTCTTACCGCAGACTTGAAAATTCTCGCGCGCCGACGACCCGTTCGGACGTCGCGCTCGCGTGGACAGGCACCAGTGCGCAGCCCGCCGCGTCGTACGCCTGGCTGGCCAACGTACCGTCCGGGCCGGTCGCAACCGGGGTCGTGTGCTCAAGCCGTGGTCATGAACTGGGCAGACGCGGGCCCGGGTGACGGGGTGAACGTCGGCCACTCCCTGCCACCCCCGCTGGGCGCCCAGGTCGCTAGACTGTGCCCTCGCGCCCCCGTAGCTCAGGGGATAGAGCATCGGTTTCCTAAACCGTGTGTCGCAGGTTCGAATCCTGCCGGGGGCACGCAATCGCGAAGGACGGCGACGACCTCGCGGTGACCGATCGGTCTGGCGCGAGCGAAGCTGTCTAGCAAGATCTTGAGCAGCAGCGTCGTTCGGCCCTTCCCGCTGCATCCCCTGATCCCGTGTCCTGCCCGAGCAGTCAGCATGGGTCTTCGCCTGGTACTCCAGCCCGGGGATCTTGTCTTTGGTTGAGCCGCCGGGGGCCGCGGCGCTCAATTGAACAGCCATTTCGCCTGCCAGGCGCTCATCGAACCGTAATGATCACAATCCCGCCTGGAGCACTATGGTAAGGGGATGTCTGCCGATAAACCCCTTACCTTGTGGGCGGGACGCGTGGCGGCGCTGCTGGGCATCGTGCTTGTCGCGCTCACCCTGCGGCAGACGGTTGCGGTGATGTCGCCGATCCTCGGCGACATCCGGGTGGACATCCCGATATCGAACATCGGCGTCGGGCTGCTCGGCACGTTGCCACCGATCCTGCTGGCGGTATCGGGGTTCGTCGCGCCGCGCGTCGCCCGCGGAATCGGCCTCGACGGCGGCATCGTGCTGGCGCTGCTGCTCATGACCGTCGGCCATCTCGTGCGCGCAGTCGCCCCGGGCTACGCGGTGCTGCTCGTCGGCAGTGTCGTCGCGCTCGCCGGCACGGGCATCGGCAATGTGCTGCTGCCGCCGGTCGTGCGGCGCTACTTCCCCGACCGGACAGCGCTGCTGACCGCCATCTACGTCTGCATCCTGGGCGTGAGCACGGCCCTGCCCGCCGCGGTCGCCGCCCCGGTCGCCGAGCAGGTCGGATGGCGGTTCTCGCTCGGCATATGGGCGGCGACCTCGGTAGTCGCGCTCGTTCCGTGGCTCGTCATCATCACGCGGGAGCGCCGCGGACGACTCTCGGACGCCGACGCCGTCGAGCCTCCGCCCACCACCCTCGTCACGCGACTGTGGCGGTCACGCGTGGCCCTGTCGATCACCGTCGTGTTCTCGACCAGCACGATCCTTACCTACGCGTGTTTCGCGTGGCTGCCCGAGATCCTCGGCGACATCGCCGGCTCGACGCCGACCGAAGCCGGTGTGCTGCTCGCCCTCACCGGCCTCATCAGCGCCCCTATCGCGCTCATCGCACCCCTGCTCGTCGCGCGGCTGCGCGCTGTCAGCCAGCTGATCGCCGCCGGTACCGCCAGCTTCGTGCTCGGCTACCTCGGCCTGCTGCTCGCGCCCAGGACACTCACACCGCTCTGGGTGCTGCTCATCGGCTCGGGCTCGATCCTGTTCCCGGTCAGCCTCGTACTCATCAACGTACGCACCCGAACCCAGGGCGGCACCGTCGCGCTGAGCGGCTTCGCGCAGGGGATCGCGTACGCGCTCGGCGCGCTCGGTCCTCTGATCGTCGGGCTGCTGCACGACCTGAGCGGCGGATGGACCCTGCCGCTGCTGTTTCTGCTCGCCGTCGCCCTCGTGGCGGCCATCCCGGCGTTCACGCTGGCCAAGCCCGCGTTCGTTGAGGACGAGCTCGCCCGCTCCTACTCCAGCCGAGGATCGTGATCACTGTTCGATGAGCGCCTCTTCGGCTTCTCAAGTCTGGTGGTACCGGAGCCACCAGACGTTGATCAGAGCGTTGGCAGCTGTTCGGCTCGGGTGACCACCTGGTCGATGAGGCCGTACTCCCGGGCCTGCTCGGCGGTGAACCACCGGTCCCGGTCCCAGTCGCGCTGGATCTCGTCGAGGGTTCGTCCACTGTGTTGGGCGATCAGCTCCTGCATCGTCCGCTTCACGTGCAGCATGTTCTCCGCCTGGATGGTGATGTCAGCGGCGGTTCCGCCCATCCCGCCGGACGGCTGGTGCATCATGATCCGCGAGTGCGGCAGCGCGTACCGCTTGCCGGCCGTACCCGCGCAGAGCAGGAACTGCCCCATCGAGCCGGCGAACCCGAGCGCCAGCGTCGCCACGTCGTTGCGGACGTAGCGCATCGTGTCGTAGACAGCCATTCCCGCGCTCACCGAACCGCCCGGCGAGTTGATGTAGAGGTAGATGTCGCGGTCGTCGTCCTCGGCGGCGAGCAGCAGGATCTGAGCGCAGATCTGGTTGGCCGACTCCTCCGTCACCTCGGTGCCGAGGAATACGATCCGCTCCCGCAGCAGCCGCTCGAACACCTGGTCACCGAAGGACGGCTGCCCGCCCTCCAGCATCCGCACGTGGTACCCGATCATGTGCCGCCGCCTTCCGCCGTGCCGGCGGACGGTGGGGACCACCCGGTGGACCGGCCCCTTCAGCGTGCGGGCGACGGCGGTGGCTGGCCCAGTGATTCTGCCGCCGGCAGATCCGCCGACGGCAGAACCCACGCGGCCTACGCGACGGTCAGCCGCCGCAGGCCCAGCCGGGTCTGTGCGCAGTCAGCCAGGGCGGCGGTACGCGGACCGGGGCGAGAGCCACCAGCGGAGACTTTTCCATCGACGCTGAGGGTCGGCTCGCTCGCCACCGGCCCGCGGTGCAGGACGAACCCGCCGACACGTGGACCCACCAGCAGGGTGGCGTTGCCGATCTCCCGCCGAGTCGCATCGACCCGCTCCAGGTGGGTGAGCGCGGCGCGCGGCGCGGCCGGGAGGCGCGGCTCGACCCGGCGCATGTCGTCGCGGGCTTCGCCGAGCAGGTCGGCGAGGCTGATGCCGAGCGCTCGGCAGATCGCCGCCAGCACCTCCGACGAGGCTTCCTTCCGGCCCCGCTCGACCTCCGAGAGGTAGGGCACGGAGACGTCGGCCGACGCGGCCACCTCGCGCAACGTGCGGCCCTGACGCTGGCGGTGGCGGCGCAGCACCCCGCCGATCACTCGTCGCAGTAACGACATGCCGGCCTCACTCTCGCGGTCGTCGTCGGGAACACCCTCATCATGCCCGCCCTCGGCCCTTCGGGCCGACCCGTCCGGGTCCGCGCCGCTCCGACGGCGCGGACCCGAGGCTCTCACCGGTGCAGGTGGGTGTGCGCCTCGCCGCTGTGCGACCCCGACGTGCGGTCGCCCGTGTACCCGCTATGTTGTGGGCGTGCAGGCGACGGCGGGGGAGCAGGTTCGACGGTGATCCATTTTCCCGCACAGCGTCGGGGCCCACTGAGCGCGCTGAGCCTTCGGCTCGCCGCCGCCCTGGGCCTGGTCTTCGCCGTGGTCGCCGCGGTCTACCTGGGCCGGGACGGCTACCGCGATGTCAACGAGGACGGCCTCACCCTCCTCGACTGCTTCTACTACGCGGTCGTGTCGCTCTCGACCACCGGCTACGGGGACATCACGCCTGCCGCGCCGTCGGCCCGGCTGGTCAACGTCCTCTTCATCACCCCGGCCCGAGTGATCTTCCTTATCATCCTGGTCGGCACCACTCTGGAAGTTCTGACCGAGCAGTACCGGACCGGCCGTCGCCTGTCGCGGTGGAGGAGAGCCGTGAAGGACCACGTCATCATCTGCGGCTATGGCACCAAGGGGCGCAGCGCTGTCTCCGCCCTGATGGAGAACGGTCTGGACCGCTCGCGGATCGTGGTGGTGGAGCGCAGCGCCGCCGCCCTGCGGCAGGCCACCTCCGCCGGCCTGGTGGCGATCGAAGGCTCGGCGACCCGCTCGTCGGTGCTGAACGAGGCGCACGTCAAGAGCGCCAAGGCCGTGATCATCGCGACCGACAGCGATGACGCGTCGGTGCTGGTCGCGCTGACGGTTCGGCAGCTCACCGCCGGGCAGGTCCGCATCATCGCGGCGGCACGGGAGGCGGAGAACGCCCCGTTGCTCAAGCAGAGTGGCGCGCACCATGTGATCGTCTCCTCGGCCACGGCCGGCCGGCTGCTCGGCCTGTCCACCTCGGCACCGCCGCTGATCGACGTGGTGGAGGACCTGCTCACTCCCGGCCAGGGCATGGCGCTGGCGATGCGTTCCGCCGAGCGGGACGAGGTGGGTCGCTCGCCGCGCGAGCTGGAGTCGTTGGTGATCGCCCTGGTGCGGCGGGGCAAGGTGGTCACCCTGGCCGACCGGGCCGGCGCGGTGATCGAGACCGGCGACATGTTGGTGCACGTACGCGACGACCGGCCCCAGTCGGCCACCACCGCCTGACCGTCCTACCGCCGCCGGCTGATGTGAGCGCTGGCATCCCGCCGCTGTCGCCGCTGTGCTGGGGCGGCGTCAGCAGGTGTCGTCTGCGACGCAGATCGCCTCGGTGCAGTTGACCGCCGTGCCGCTGGAAGCCCGGCTGAGCAGTTTGTAGAGCGTCTCCCGCTCGGCGGGATCCAGTGCGCCCAGCACCTCGTCCTCGGCACCGGCCAGGGCGCATTCGGCCTCACTGAGGCGTTTTGCCCCATCTTCGGTGAGTTCGACGACGTGTCGGCGGCGATCCTCGGGTGAGCGCCGACGCTCGATCAGCTGCTTCGCCTCCAGGTCGTTGAGCAGCCCGACGATGTTGGTGCTGTCCATTTCCAGGATGGTGGCGAGCGCCTGTTGCCCGGTGCCGCCGCCGGCACGCAGCACGGTGAGCGCGACCAGATGCCGGGGGCGTAGCCCCAGCGGCGCCAGCACCGACTCCGACCGCAGTCGCATCCGCCGGGCCAGATGGTCCAGGAGTGCGCCCGAGCGGTGCTCTGAGGAGTCGAGCGGCTGCGCGGACATGTGACCCAGTCTACCGACTCCGCGGAACATCGGCCTGCTATAAATAGTTGGTGCTTCACGAACGATCCCTGAAGGAGGAATGATGCATCTACTGCATATCGACTCGAGTATCCGCGGTGACTGGTCGGTCAGCCGGCGGCTCACCGCCCGCGCGGTCGACGCATGGCGTGCGGCCCACCCGGACGGCACCGTGGCCTACCGGGACCTGGGCGCCGAGCCGCTGCCGCACCTGGACGCGGAGGGTGGGCTGGCGCGAATGACCCCTCCGGACCAGCACACGCCGGCCCAGCGTGAGTCCTGGCAGCTCAGCGAGCGGCTCGTCGACGAGGTGAAGCGGGCCGACGTGGTGCTGCTCGGCCTGCCGCTCTACAACTTCGGTGCGCCCAGCAGCGTCAAATCCTGGGTGGACCACCTGATCGTTCCCGGGCTGGCGTACGACCCGACGACGCAGGAGGGCCTGCTCGGCGGGCGCGAGTTCGTGGTGCTGGCCACCCGGGGCGGTGGCTACGGCGAGGGCACCCCTCGCTACGGCTGGGACCACGCCGAGCCGTGGCTCCCGCACGGCCTGTCGATGACCGGCATGCAGCCGCGCTTCATCAGCGCCGAGCTGACCCTGGCACCGTCGGTGCCGGCGATGGCCGAGCTGATCCCGCTGCACGAGGCGAGTCTCGCGGCGGCCGAGAAGGAGATCGACAATCTCTGGGTGCCAGCCGGCGCCGCCCGCTGACCGCTTGTCCCTCGTCGTCCGGGGGAGGCCGATCCACAGCGGAACGGCCATCCCTCGGGGGCGGGACATCCAGTTTCTGAACACCAGGCGGCTTGACGCCACAACCGTCCGGATGAGGCGCGGCTGCGCTGACCCCGTCGCTTTATCGCGGTCCGGTTGCGGATCATGGAAAAACCTCGTCGCAGGGCAGCTTCCCGATCGAACCCTTGCTACGGTGTCTCGGCTTAGAGCTGTCAATGGGTGTCGCTGCCGGGGCTTGCCGGTGCAGCGTCGTTGGCGCAGGCACGACGGGGAAATCTTCAATTTCGGCGGACTCGCCCTGGTGTGGTTTGTCGTTCACCCGTCGCGTCCCACGCAGGTCATCCCGGGCAGTTCCGAGTGCCTCGTTAATCGAACGACGGGAAGCAATCAGTGGCTGAAGTGGCAACATCCGCAGGAGCCCGACGGCGGTGGTACGCCGGTGTCGTGGCGGGCCTCGCTCTCACGGGCGTGGCGGCCGTGGCACCCACGACCAGTGCTAGCGCCGCCCCAGCCGGCGGCGCGTACGACGTGGCGAGCAGCTCGCGACCGGACCGGTTGAGCAAGCTGCCGAACCTGCACAAGGGGAAGCTCACGCTTCCCAAGCCGGGCGCCCAGGGCCGGACCTTCCAGTCCGGTACGGGTGCCTCTCCCAAGGTCTTCCAGGGGACCCTGGCGAGCGCCTCCGAGTTTCCGTACATCGTGGGTATCGTCACCACCCTCCAGGACGGCCCGGACTTCTACTGGTACTGGTGCACCGGCACCATCATCGCCCGTAACAAGGTGCTGACGGCAGCCCACTGCACCGCCGACGGGCCCGGCACCACTCGGGTCATCGCCGGCAACGACCGGCTGGTCGACAGCAACGGCCAGCTCGTCGGTGGCAGCGGGTTTGTCGCCGAGGTCGGTTCGACCTGGACCCACCCGGGCTGGAACATCGCCCAGCAGTACGAGAACCCCGACACCGCGCCCATCGTGGACGACGTCTCGGTCCTCACGCTGAAGCAGAACCTGCCCAGCGCCTACACCGCGGTGCCGTTGAGCGCCCAGGGTGACCAGACTCCGTACGTGGCTGGCACGCAGGCCCAGATCGCGGGCTACGGCGTCACCACGTCCGACGAGCTGGAGCCGGACAGTCGGCTGCGCAAGGCGACCGTTCCGATGCGGTCCAACGAAGACTGCAACGTCCCCGGGCTCTACCTCGCCGATCGCATGATCTGCGCTGGCTCGGGCACCGACACCGCGCCGAGCAGCGACACCTGCGGGGGTGACTCGGGCGGTCCGCTGCTCGTCAACGGGGTCCAGGTCGGCATCACCGACTGGGGCTTCCAGCCGTGTGGCTCGTCGCCCGGCTACTACGAGCGGTTGAGCTACTACAACAACTCCATCAAGGCGGACCTGACCCGTCCGCCGCTAGTCAACGCGGACTGGACTGGCGACGGTCACACCGACCTGCTCGCCCGTGACGCCGCCGGCAACCTGGGGTTGTTCTACGGCAGTGGCTTCTCCAACGACGGGTACGGCGGCTTCTACGGGAGCCAGCAGATCGGCGCGGGCTGGGGCATCTACAGCCGGGTGTTCCGCGTCTACAACTGGAAGGGCGACAAGAAGCCCTCCATCATGGCGATGAAGCCCAACGGTGATCTGTTCCTCTACGAGACCGATGGCCGGGGCAACTTCGTCGGCGGCGCCCAGAAGATCGGCACCGGATGGCAGGGCTTCACCGCGCTCATGGTGACGAACAACTGGCTGGGCAACAACCGGCCGAGCCTGCTGGTGCGCAAGTCCAACGGCGACCTGGTCCGCTACACCAGCAATGGTGCGGGCGGCTGGGAGAACCCCCTCGGCACCAAGATCGGCACCGGCTGGAACGGCTTCAACCTGTTCCTCACCCCTGGGGCCTGGAAGGGCGACGGGCGTGAGGTGCTGATCGGTCGTACCTCGACCGGCGACCTGAAGATGTACCAGTCCGACAGCAAGGGCGGCTGGACCAACCCGCTCGGTACCAAGATCGGTAGCGGCTGGGGCGGCTTCAAGAACATCATGGTTCCGGGCGACTGGAGCGGCGACAACATGATGGACATGCTCGGCGTTGACGGCAGTGGCCGGATGCGGCTCTACACGACCAACGGCTACGGCCAGTGGATCGACTCGAGCGGCGCGGTCATCGGCACCGGCTGGGGTGCCTTCAACCTGGTCTTCTGATCAGGCTGTTCACAGCAGTAACGGGAAGGGCCCGCAACCGAACGGTTGCGGGCCCTGTCCCTTTCAGTTCCGAACGTCAGATGATCGTCCAGGTGTCGCCGCTGCCCAGCAGGCCGGCGAGCTGCTGCTCGGGGGTCTCGGTGACCTTCGCCTTGGCGGCCGCGAGCTGAGCCTGCACCACGCTGTCGTAGGACGGTCGGTCCACCGAGCGGAACACCCCGATCGGAGTGTTGCGCAGGTCCAGGCCGGGCAGCCGGGACAGCGCGAAGGCGTAAGCAGGGTCGGTCACCGTCGCGTCGTGCACGACGATCTCCTCCGGGCGGACCGAGTTGGTGTCCCGGACCTCCAGGCCGAAGCCGCCCGGCGGGTGCACCACACAGAACTGCCCGTCGGCGCCGAAGGTGATCGGCTGCCCGTGCTCCAGGCGGATCAGGTAGTCGTCCCGGGTGGACGGGTCCTTGAGCTGGTCGAACGCCCCATCGTTGAAGATGTTGCAGTTCTGGTAGATCTCCACGAAGGCCGAGCCCTCGTGCTCCGCGGCGGCCCGAAGCACCGACTGGAGGTGCTTGCGGTCGGAGTCGATGGTGCGGCCCACGAAGCTGGCCTCCGCCCCGAGAGCGAGCGAGAGCGGGTTGAACGGGGCGTCCGCCGAACCGGCCGGCGTCGACTTGGTGATCTTGCCGACCTCGGACGTCGGAGAATACTGGCCCTTGGTCAGGCCGTAGATCCGGTTGTTGAACAGCAGGATCTTGAGGTTGACGTTGCGCCGCAGCGCGTGGATCAGGTGGTTACCACCGATGGAGAGCGCGTCGCCGTCGCCGGTGACCACCCAGACCGACAGGTCCGGCCGGGACACGGATAGACCGGTCGCGATCGCCGGGGCCCGACCGTGGATCGAGTGCATCCCGTACGTGTTCATGTAGTACGGGAAGCGGGACGAGCAGCCGATCCCGGAGACGAAGACGGTGCGCTCCCGGGGGATGTTCAGCTCCGGCATGAACTGCTGGATGGCTGCCAGGATCGCGTAGTCACCGCAGCCGGGGCACCAGCGCACCTCCTGGTCGGACTTGAAGTCCTTGGCGGTGAGCTTGACGGCGACGGGCTCAGACATTCTTCAGCACCTCTTCCAGCGTCGTCTCCAGCTCCGCGGCGGTGAACGGAAGGCCGCGGACCTGGTTGTAGCTGATCGCGTCGACCAGGTAGCGGGCCCGGATGACGTGGGCCAACTGGCCCAGGTTCATCTCCGGGATGACCACCTTGTCGTACGAGCGGAGCACCTCACCGAGGTTGGCCGGCATCGGTGCCAGGTGCCGCAGGTGCGCCTGGGCGATGGAGAGGCCACGCTGGCGGACCCCGCGGCACGCCGCGCCGATCGGCCCGTACGTCGAGCCCCAGCCGAGGACCAGCACCCGGGCGTCGCCGTCCGGGTCCTCCACCTCGATGTCCGGCACCGGGATGGTCTCGATCCGGGCGGCCCGGGTGCGCACCATGAAGTCGTGGTTGGCCGGGTCGTAGGAGATGTCCCCGGTCTTGTCGGCCTTCTCCAGACCGCCGATCCGGTGCTCCAGGCCCGCGGTGCCGGGGATCGCCCACGGCCGGGCCAGGGTCTCCGGGTCACGCAGGTAGGGCAGGAAGGTGGTGCCGTCCTCGCCGTTGGGCTTGGTGGCGAACTCGACCCGCAGGTCGGGCAGCGACTCCACGTCCGGCAGCAGCCACGGCTCGGAGCCGTTGGCGACGTAGTTGTCGGACAGCAGGATCACCGGGGTGCGGTAGGTGAGCGCGATCCGGGCCGCCTCCAGCGCCGCGAAGAAGCAGTCCGACGGTGACCGGGGCGCGATCACCGCGACCGGCGCCTCACCGTGCCGACCGTAGAGGGCCATGTTGAGGTCGGCCTGCTCGGTCTTGGTCGGCATGCCGGTCGACGGGCCGGCGCGCTGCACGTCCACGATCACCAGCGGCAGCTCCAGCGCCACCGCGAGCGAGATCGTCTCGCTCTTGAGCGCCACGCCGGGGCCGCTGGTGGTGGTCACGCCGAGCGACCCGCCGTAGGAGGCGCCCAGTGCGGCGCCGACGGCGGCGATCTCGTCCTCGGCCTGCACGGTGAGAACGCCGAAGCGCTTGTGCTTGCTCAGCTCGTGCAGGATGTCCGACGCGGGCGTGATCGGGTACGCGCCGAGGAAGACCGGCAGCCCGGAGCGGACCCCGGCGGCGACCAACCCCAGCGAGAGCGCCGCGTTGCCGGTGATGTTGCGGTACGTGCCCGGCTTCATCTTGGCCGGCTTGACCTCGTAGCGGACCGCGAAGTCCTCGGTGGTCTCGCCGAAGTTCCAGCCGGCCTTGAAGGCGGCGACGTTCGCGGCGACCAGCTCCGGACGGGCCGCGAACTTGCGCTCCAGGAAGCGCAGCGTCGACTCGTAGGGCCGGGAGTACATCCAGGAGAGCAGGCCGAGCGCGAACATGTTCTTCGACCGCTCGGCGTCCTTCTTGGACACCTGATGGGCGGCGAGCGCGCCGACCGTCATCGAGGTCAGCGCCACCGGGTGCACGACGTAACCGGCCAGCGAGTCGTCGTCCAGCGGGCTGGTCTGGTAACCGACCTTGGCGAGGTTGCGCTTGGTGAACTCGTCGGTGTTGACGATGATGTCCGCGCCGCGCGGCAGATCGGCCAGGTTGGCCTTGAGCGCCGCCGGGTTCATCGCCACCAGCACGTTGGGCGCGTCGCCCGGCGTGAGGATGTCGTAGTCGGCGAAGTGCACCTGGAAGCTCGACACGCCGGGCAGGGTGCCGGCGGGAGCCCGGATCTCGGCGGGGAAGTTTGGCAGCGTGGAGATGTCGTTGCCGAGCTGCGCCGTCTCCGAGGTGAACCGGTCGCCGGTCAGCTGCATGCCGTCGCCGGAGTCACCGGCGAACCGGATGACCACGCGGTCGAGTTGACGGATCTGCTTGGTCACTGTGCCACCTTCGTTCGCGACTGCGGGGCTTGCCCGGCCACGGAACCTCCTTGACGCAACGCTTCACCGCACCGCCCCAGGCTGGTCCGGCCGCTGTCGTTCCTCACCTGAGAGCCTACGTCTAAGGGAGCCCTAACCATCCCCGGAGGTCCGCCGACTGGGACCCGAAGTGGTCGCGAAACGCCCACATTTGCGGTGTTACGCCCCGCCCGCCGTAATTCAGATCACCAACCGGGTCGCACCGACGACCCCGGCCGCGCGGCGCCGGGGTCGTCCGTCGATCAGTCGGTGGGGTTGGGCGCGGGCTCGGGCGGCGGGCCGCCGAGCCGGCGGCGCAGCGAGGTCGTGGCCAGTGTGAGAGCCAGCACCACCAGCAGCGTGGAGACCGCGATCAGGATCACCGCGGTGCGCTGCACCGAGGTCAACCCGCCGTCTCCGGTCGCGGCACCGGCGGGCAGTACGCCCTGCGAGCCGGTCGGTGCGGGCGGGGAGACCACCGGCGTGGCCAGTGCGGCCGCCGCGGTGATCCGGAAGCTCATCTGCACCCGACGGGTGGGGCCGCTGCGTGGATCGAGTTGACCGATCACGGCCCCGGACAGCGGCGCTTCCCGCTGCGCCTGCGGCGTCGCCTCCACCGGCAGTTGCATCTCGGCGGTCGTGCCCGCCAGCACCAGACCGGCGTCGCAGCGGGTACGCGTCGGGTCGACCGCCACGCAGCCGATCGGTGGGGCCGGCACGGTCACCCCGGCCGGGAGGACGACCTCGACCCGGCCGGCGGCGTCCACCGCGCCGGTGTTGCCCAGTCGGAGCGTGAGGGTGCTGGGGCCGCCGCTGATGTCGAAGGCCACCTCGTCGGCGGCGAGTGCGATCCCGGGCACCGGCGGGCCGGCAGGGAAGAGCACCGCGAAGCCCTGGTCGTCGGTCGCCTCCCCGGCCGCTCCCGGCGCGTCCGCGATGACCTGGACCGAGCCGCTGAGCGGCATCTGCTTCCACGCCGTGCCGGCGACCCGCAGCCGCAGCACGGTGCTGAACCGGACGCCCGCTCCGGCGGTCCAGGCCCCGCAGCGGTACGTCCCACCACCGGCGGCCGCGCAGCCCTTCGTGCCGACGTCGGTCAGCCCGGCGGGCAGCGTGTACGAGAGTCGGATCTGTTCCGTGGTGGTACCGGTGTTGTGCACCGTGACCTGGAGGGTGGCGGCGGTGCTCGGCGTGTTCCAGTACGCCTCGGTGAGGGTGACGTCGCCGGTGGTGACCTGCACGCCCAGCGGGCTCTGCGGCGGCGGCGCCGAACCCGGCGCGGGCGGGCGGACCGTCGGCCCCGGCGGTGTTGGCGGGGCGGGGGGCGCCGTCGGTGGCACCGGGGGAGCCGGGCTGGGCGGTCGGGTGGTGCCGCCCGGTGCGGGCGCGCTGGTGGTCGGCGCTGGCGGAACCTCCGGGGCGGTGGTCACCGGTGCCGGCGGCGTCGTCTCCGGTGGTGGTGCGGTGGTCTCCGGTGCCGGCTCGGTCGGCTCCGGTTCGCCGCCCGGGTCTTCGGTAGGGGTGGGCTCCTCCGCCGGTGTGGTCGGGGGCTCCTCGCCGCCCGGCTCGTTGACCGGCTCGGCCGAGGTCGCGACCGGGTCCGCGTCCGGTGCGGCCGCGCTGGCCCAGGCCGGCCCGACGGCGAGCGCCGTGAGTAGGCCGAGCGCGAGCGCGGTCGCCAGCAGGGGCGTGGAACGTCGCCCCTCCGCCCGGTTACCGGGCGATGCCTTCACGCGGGCCATCTGTCCTCCGGTGACATGGGTGGGTGTCCAATATTCGGTAACAGTTGCCCCTGTGCACTAGTCCCATCCGGAAACAAATCCGTAACGTGTTTGGGACGGCCCGTCCGGGCGGACGGTAGGCTGCCGACTGTGAACGGATACCTGGGCTCGTACGCGACGCTCGGGCTCCTGCTGCTCGTCAGCGTTCTCTTCTTCGTTACGGCGTTCTCGGCCAACCGGGTGTTACGCCCGGCGCGTCCGGCCGACCCGCCGGGCAAGCGGGCCAGCTACGAGTGCGGGCTCGACCCGGTCGGTGCCGACTGGGCGCAGATGCAGATCCGCTACTACGTGTACGCCTACCTGTACGTGCTGTTCGCGGTCGAGGCGGTGTTCCTCTTCCCCTGGGCGGTGGTCTTCGACCGGCCGGGCTTCGGACTGGTGACGGTGGTGGAGATGGCGGTGTTCGTGGCCGTGCTCGCGCTCGGCATCCTCTACGCCTGGCGTAGGAACATCCTCCGCTGGACCTGAGCGCTACTGCCTCCGGCGATCGTGTCGGCCGTCCGGCCGTTCGCTGTCGGTTACGGCGACGACCGGTCAGGCGAGTCC
This sequence comes from Micromonospora sp. NPDC127501, assembly GCF_040302185.1. NCBI lineage: Bacteria > Bacillati > Actinomycetota > Actinomycetes > Micromonosporales > Micromonosporaceae > Micromonospora > Micromonospora sp. NPDC127501. Next base: position 179,137 of record NZ_JBEORJ010000010.1, read on the forward strand.
CCGGCGGGTGGCCGTGGGCGGGCGGTCGCCTCGGATCGAGGCCACCATGTCCAGCACCCGGCGGGTCGGGCCGACCTGGTGGGCCCGGAACACCCGTGCGCCCAACCACGCCGAGACGGCCGTCGCGGCGAGCGTCCCCTCCAGTCGTTCGGCAACCGGCAGGCCCAACGTCTCACCGATGAAGTCCTTGTTGGAGAGCGCCACCAGCACCGGCCAGCCGGTCGCGGTCAGCTCGTCCAGTCGGCGGGTGATCTCCAGCGAGTGCCGGGTGTTCTTGCCGAAGTCGTGCGCCGGGTCGATGAGGATGCCGTCGGGGCGTACCCCTGCCGCCACCGCGCGCTCGGCGAGCCCGGTCACCGTCGCCACCACGTCGGCGACCACGTCGGTGAAGGCGGCCCGGTGCGGCCTGGTCCGCGGTGTGAGCCCGCCGGCGTGCGAACAGACCAGGCCGGCGCCGGTCCGCGCGGCCACCTGGACCAACGCGGGGTCGACGCCCGACCAGGTGTCGTTGAGGAGGTCGGCCCCGGCCGCCACGGCCTCGATCGCCACCTCGGCCCGCCAGGTGTCGATGGAGATCACCACCTCCGGAAACGCGGCTCGGACGGCGGCGATGGTGTCCACCGTCCGCCGGATCTCCTCAGCCACGTCCACGTCCGCGCCGGGGCCGGCCTTGACGCCACCGATGTCGATGATGGCCGCGCCCTCGTCCACCGCCCGCTCCACCGCGCGCAGAGCGCTGTCGGCGGCGTAGGTGGCCCCGCGGTCGAAGAACGAGTCCGGCGTGCGGTTGATGATCGCCATCACCACCAGCTCGCCGGGGGCGAACGTGTGCCCACCCAGCCGAAGCGCCCCGGCCATGCCCGCCTCCTGGAAGTTCGCGCCGTCGCCGCCGCGTCGGCCGGTCCCGACGCTAGTCGGTCGCCTGTCCACGATTCCGGGCGGGCGTCGGCACCGATCGTGATCGAGGCGGGTGGCGGGGTCGCTCCCGGCCGGTTGCCATGCCACGATCAGTACATGGGTCAGCTTCTGCTCCTCCTGGTCGTGGCGTTGACCGTCGCGGCGGTGATATTCGGCGTGACGGTGCTGGTCAGCGGGCGTGATCCCGGCCTGGTGCCGGCCGAGCCGGATTCGCAGGCCGTGGCGTTGCCGGGCACCCGCCCGTTGCGCGAATCCGACGTGGGGGCGGTCCGTTTCGACACCGGGTTGCGCGGGTACCGGATGGACCAGGTCGATCAGGCGTTGCGCCGTGCCGCCTACGACATCGGTTACAAGTCCGAGCTGATCGGCGTACTGGAGTCGGAGGTCATCGCCTTGCGTGAAGGGCGCACCGACGACGCGGACGTGCTGCGGCAGGCCCGCGAGCAGTCCGCCAGCAAGGTGACCACCACCAACGCGGCCGAGGAAGCGGAGCCGGGCGAGGCGGCGGAGCCGGGCAAGGACGCGTCGCTGACCGGCGAGGCGGGCTCGGCCCCGGTCGGTTCAACGACTCCAGGCCCGCTGCCCGCTGCCAGCTCGTCCCCGGCGGATTCCGACGGGGTGGCGCCTGCCGCCGCGCCCGCCGACGACGAGTCGGCCGATCGTGAGCAGGCCGCCGACACCGAGCAGCGCGACGCGGTGGTTCGGTCGGAGTCGGCGTGACCGAGCCGGAGGGCGCTGACGATCTTCGCGAGGCGGCCCGACCCGGCGCCGGTGAGGTGACCGCCACGGTGATCGTCGAGGCCCCGGCGGAGCGGGTGTTCGCCGCGCTGCTCGCCTGGGAACGTCAGTCCGACTGGATCCCGTTCACCCGCGTCCGGGTCGTCGAGGGCGACGGGCGCGAGGGCAGCCGGATCGAGGCGGTGACCGCGCTCGGCCGGGCGACGCTGCGCGACGAGATGCGGGTGGTCCGGGTCGACGAGCCGTACGAGATCGGCGTCGTCCACCACGGCCAGCTGCTGCGCGGCCCGGGAGTGCTGCGCTGCACCCAGCTGGACCGGGACCGCACCCAGGTGGTCTGGCACGAGTGGTTCCACCTGCCGGGCGGCCGGGCCGGTCGACTGGCGTGGCCGGTGCTCTGGCCCGGCTCCAAGCTCGGCCTCACCCAGGCGCTGAAGAGGTTTGCCCGTCTGGTCGAGCAGGGCCGGCTGCCCTGACCGGGGAGCCCGGTGCCGGCTGCCAGCCCGGTGCGCGGAAGAGATGCCCGACCCGGTGCCGCCAGGTCACCGCGGCGCGCAGGTCCCGGGCGATCGAGGCGTACTCGTGGAAGGCCACCCGGACCGGGTTGTAGCTGCCGACGTTCTTGGTCAGGCCGTACACGCAACGCTCCCGTTCCGGCGCGAACGACTTGAAGAGCCGGTCCCAGACGATCAGGATGCCGCCGAAGTTGCGGTCCAGGTAGCTGCCCTGCGACGCGTGGTGCACCCGGTGGTGCGACGGGGTGTTGAACACCGCCTCGTACCAGCGCGGCATCCTGTCGATCCGCTCGGTGTGGATCCAGAACTGGTAGAGCAGGTTGACCGAGCCGCAGAACGCGACAACGGCCGGGTGGACGCCGGCCACGATCAGCGGGATGTAGAACACCCAACTGGTCAGGCCGGTCCAGGGCTGGCGCAGGGCGGTGGAGAGGTTGAACCGCTGCGACGAGTGGTGCACCACGTGTGAGGCCCAGAGGATGCGGATCACGTGGTGGCCGCGGTGCGACCAGTAGTAGCAGAAGTCCTGCGCGAGCAGGATCAGCGGCCAGGTCCACCAGAGCTCGGCGATCCGCAGCGGGGTGAGAGCGTAGAGCAGCGCGTACGCGGCGGCGATCGGCACCTTCCAGAGCAGGTCGGCGAAGATGCTGCCCAGCCCCATCGTCAGGCTGGTCGCGGTGTCGGCGCCGCCGTAGCCGACCTCGTCGTCGTCGCGGTGCAGCAGGTAGGAGACCCGCTCCAACACGATGAGCAGCACGAAGGCCGGGATCGACCAGGCGATGACGTCCGGGAACTCCTTCACCGTGCGGCCTCCGCTCGCCGTCACCGGTCGGGGCGCACCGTCGGGTGCCCCCGGCCTACCGGTCGGTAACAAGCACCATAGGCAGCCGGGCGGCCGGTGGCAATGGGCCGTCGGACCGATGCCCTAGCGTGTACGACGTGACTGACCTGGTGATCGGCGCCGATGGGCTGGCTCGCTGCGCTTGGGGGTCGAGCACCCCCGACTACGCCATCTACCACGACACCGAGTGGGGGCGGCCGCTGCACGGCGACGACGCGCTCTACGAGCGGATGACGCTGGAGGCGTTCCAGTCCGGGCTGTCCTGGCTGACCATCCTGCGCAAGCGTCCGGCGTTCCGACTGGCCTTCGACGACTTCCACATCCCGACCGTCGCCCGCTACGACGACTCCGACGTGACCCGGCTGCTCGCCGACGCCGGCATCGTCCGCAACCGGGCCAAGATCGAGGCGGCGATCGCCAACGCGCGCGCCGCACTGGAACTGCCGGAGGGCCTGTCCGCGCTGCTCTGGTCCTTCGCGCCGGAGCCCCGGCCAACTCGTCCCGCCTCGTTCGCCGAGCTGGCGCCGATCACCCCGGAGTCGACGGCGATGGCCAAGGCACTCAAGAAGCGCGGCTTCCGGTTCGTCGGCCCGACCACCGCGTACGCGCTGATGCAGGCCACCGGGATGGTCGACGATCACATCGTCGGCTGTCACGTCACCGTTGCGCCGGCGGCGTGATGAGATGGCAGGCATGACGACCGAGACCGCGCACCGGGCCGGTGCGGCCGGCAACGCCGACGGGGTGGGCACCTGGGCGGTGCTGCTGCCCGCCGAACGGTACGAGGCCGAGCGGCTCGTGCACCACGACACGCTGGAGCTGACCGGGCTGACCGACGTCGCCCGGCCAGGGCTGGGCGACCAGGTCGCCGTGCTGGTCGACGGGCCGCCACGGCTGGTGGCCCTCGGCCGGGTCTCCGCGCCGGGTCGACGCCACCGCGAAGACCCGGACGACCCGCAGTCGCCGACCGAGCCGGGCACGCTCGTCGTCGCGTACACCCGTCGGGCCTTCGACGAGCCGGTGCCGGCCGACCTGCTGACGCTCGACGGGCCGGTCACCGCGGTGGATCCGGCGGCCTTCCGGGCGCTGGTCGACCAGCTCCGCCCGCCCCCGGTGCGGCGCACCTGGCTGGTCAGCCTCGACCTGCCGATCGAGGCCGGCACGCCAGCCGAGGCGGTTCGGCTGTTCTGGTCCTACGTGCAGGAGTTGGGCCCGCGTGAGCTGCCCGCCTTCGTCTCGCCGGCCGGCGACGAGCTGGCCATGCAGGCGTTCGTGCTGGGCGAGCAGGCCAACCAGGACCCGGAAGAGGACGACTAGAAGAGCTTGTCCACTCGTCCCCGCCAGTCGGCGAGGACCGGGCCCGGGTCGGTGTCCAGCACCCGCTCCAGCAGCGTGGCGTAGACGTCCCGGAAGTCGGTGGTGTATTTCAGGTCGCCGTCGTCGAGGTCGGTGAGGCTCGGTGGTGCGCCGTGCCAGCCGCCCCGGACGCCCGCGCCGAGCAGCAGCACGTCCGAGGCGGTGCCGTGGTCGGTGCCGTCCGAGGCGTTGGCCCGTACCCGACGGCCGAACTCGGAGTAGACCGCCACCACGACCTTCCGGCCCGCCTCGGTGCGACCCATCCGGTCGGCGAACCCGGTCAACGCCCGGTCCAGCTGACCCAGCAGCACGGCCTGCAACTGCTTCTCGTCGGCGTGCGTGTCGAAGCCGCCCAGCGACACCGAGAAGACCCGGGTGGACACTCCCGCCTCGACGCACTGCGCGACCAGGTCGAGCTGCGCGTCCAGTGGGGTGCGGGCCCCGCCGGTGGCCGTCGCGGGGGCCTGCTCGCCGTCCGGATCCGCCGTGTCCGGGTCGGCGGAGTCGCGTACCTGGCGGATCATCTCGTCCACCGACCGCAGGTCGGCGAAGCAGGCGGCGGCCCGACCCCGGGCCGCCGACTCGCCCGCCTCGGCGGCGGCGAAGGCGGTCAGTGTCGCCGCGGGAAGCCCCTTCGCGGCCTTCCGGTCGGTCACCGGCACGGCCGCACCGGCGCTCTGCGCCCCGGCCAGCAGCGGCGGCAGCGCCGGCTCGAAGGAGACCGCCAGCCGGGGGTCGCCACCGGCGCGGTCCAGCCACCGCCCGAGCCAGCCGGTGTTGCCGGGCCGGTCCGGTTGCGCGGTGTGCCAGATGTCCATCGAACGGAAGTGGCTGCGGTCCGGTTTCGGGTAGCCGACTCCGCGCACGATCGCCAACCCACCGCCGGACCAGCGCTGGTGCAGGCCGGCCAGCGCCGGGTTGAGGCCGAAGTCGTCGTCCAACCGCCGCACCTCCCCGTCCGGGTACGCCAGCTCCGGGCGAGCCGCCCGGTAGGCCGGGTCGCCGTACGGAATGACCGTGTTGAGACCGTCATTGCCGCCGTAGAGGGTCACCAGCACCAGCGTGCGCGACTGCGGGTCCCGGTCCCCGCTGGTGTCCAGCAGGTCGCGCAGGCTGTACGCGCCGGCCCCGGCGGCCAACGCCCCCGCGCCGACCACCCCGCTGGTCAGTAGGAACCTGCGTCGGGTCAGGGTGTCCATGTCGACTCCTCCGCTCAGCTGACTGTGTATTCGGGGCTGACCAGGCCGGCGGCCAGCAGTTTGCGGGGCTCACCGGTCAGCGGGGTGAGAGCGGCGCGGGTGCGCGCTCCCCAGCCGTCGACCACCAGCAGTCGGGCCAGCGCGTCCGGTCGGCCGGCGGCGGGCGCGGCGGTCAGTCGGGCCAGCACCGCCGGTGCCGTGGCGGCGGCGAGCACCCCGGCCGTACGCAGCCGGGCCTGCAACGACGAGGTGGTCAGCCAGGCGGACCCGGCCGGCCAACCGCCCACGCTCGGTGGGCGCAACGGCACCTGGTCGAGCGCGTTCAGACCGGCCAGCAGTTGTTTGCGTTGCTGCTCGGGCAGCGCGGACGGTCGGATACCGAGCTGTCGCAGCGCACCGACCAACCACTCCACCGGCTGCTTCACCAACGTGCCCCGGGTCTGGGCGAAGGCCGGTGCGGAGAAGAGCGCGCGCATTGTCGCGATGGTGTCCGCGCCGGCCAGGCCGTCCGGCGCAGGGGTCTCGGTGCCGGCGTAGCGGAACCAGAGCCGACCGGCCACGAAGGTCGCCGCCGCCGGTTGGGCCGCCAGCAGACCGGCGTACGCCTCGGCGTCGAACCGGCCGCTCTGCCCGAGGATGCTCTTCTCGCCAGGGTCGTGCCGCTTGCTTTCGAAGCGGACCATCCCGGTACGCCGGTCGACCACCCAGCCGGTCAGGGCCCGCGCGCCGGCCTTCACATCGGCCTCGCCGTAGGCGCCGATGCCGAGGGTGAACAGCTCCATCAGCTCGCGGGCCAGATTCTCGTTCGGCGCCTTGCGGGTGTTCTTCTGCCCGTCCAACCACACGATCAGGGCGGGGTCGCGCACCATCGCGGCGACCAGTGGGCCCAACGGCCCACGACCGTGCCGGCGCAGCGTCTCCAACTGGCCCACCATCAGCCGCGCCGACTTGACCTTCTGCGCGCTGGTGGCCCAGTGCCCGTGCCAGAAGAAGAGCAACTTCTCGGTCAGCCCGTCCTCGGCGGCCACCATCCGGTCCAGCCACCACTCGGTGACCTGCTGGAGTTGCTTGCGGCGCTCCGCGTTGGCCTGCTGCCGTTGTTCGCGGGTGGAGTCCTTGGTCAGCCCGGCGTACGGGTCCGGGGGCAGCGTCGGAACCGGCGTGGCCGCCGCACCCCGGTCCGTCGCGGGCGGGGTGAGCAGCCGGTCCAGGGTCGCCGCCGGCCCGGCCCGCTCGGCCGCGTCCACCTCGTCGGCGGTCGGCCCGAAGGTGGCTCGGCGCAGCAGGTGCGCCACCGATTCACGATCGCTCATACCGGCCGACGCTAGGCGTCCCGTGTTCGAGGACGGTAAGGGCGGCGTCCGGATCGCGTTCAGCGTCCCTCGAAGACCGGTTTCTGCTTGCCGACGAAGGCGAGGGTGGCCGCCCGGTGGTCGGCGGTGGCGCCGCAGATCGACTGGGCCTGCGCCTCGGCGGCGAGGGCGTCGGCGAGGGTGCCGGCGTCGGCGATGGAGAGCTGGCGCTTGATCGCCCCGTACGCGACGGTCGGGCCGGCGGCGAGACGGGCGGCCAACTCCTGGGCGACGGGCAACACCTGCTCGTCGTCGTCCGTCAACCGGTTGAGCAGGCCCAGTCGGCAGGCCTCCTCGGCGCGGACCGGCTCGGCCAGCAGCAGCAGCTCCACCGCCTTGGCGTGCCCGACCAGTCGGGGCAGCGTCCAGGAGGCGCCGGTGTCGGCGGCGAGACCGACCTTGGCGAAGGCCATCAGAAAACTGGTGCTCGGACCGCCGATGCGGATGTCGGCCAGGAACGCCAGCGACGCGCCCGCCCCGGCGGCCATCCCGCGGACCGCCGCGATCACCGGCTTGGGCAGGTTGGCGAGCCGGGCGGCGATCGGGTTGTAGTGCGCCCGCACGGTGCCCAGCGGGTCACTGGCGGAGTTTTCCAGGGTGGCCACGTGCTCGCGCAGGTCCTGACCGGCGCTGAACGACCCGCCGGCCCCGGCAAGGACGACCGCGCGGCAGGACCGGTCGGTCTCCAGCTCCGCGAGGGCGTCCCGCAGCGCCTCCTTGAGCGCCACGTCGAGCGCGTTCATCGCGTTCGGCCGGTTCAGCGTGAGGGTGACGACGGCATCGGTCCGGTCGACCAGCAGCGGCTCGGTCACGTGTCTAACGACCCTTCTGTCGGACGATGCGGTTGCCGGCGTCGAGGCACTGTTCGACGTACCGGTCGGCGGCCGGACGCAGGCGGGCCGCGTGCCGGTCGAAGAAACTGGCCGCGGCGGTGCCGGGCCACCGCTCGGGCAGCAGCGCCGGGGGCAGCTGCGGATCCTGGAAGAGGAACGTACGCCACGCGTGCACGAGGCGGAACCGCGTCGCGTACGCCTCCTCGTCGCTGCTGCGCACGGTGACCGCGGCGAGCAGCGGGCGCTGGTCCGCGACGAACCGCTCGTAGGCGCGGCCGATCTCGGCGAGATTCCAGGCGCGCCGGACCACGCCCATCGCGCCGGGGGTGCCGGAGAAGTGCGAGGCGGTGAACCGCTCGAACCGGATGCCGGTCTCGGCGAGGAGCAGGTCGACATCCTCGGCGGGGCGGGTGGCGACCCAGGTCTGCTCGTCGAGCGTCCCGTAGCCGAGGAAACTCAGGTTGGCGGCGAGGCGCTGGCGGTCCCGCCGGGAGCCCGGGGCCTCCAACACCAGCAGATCGAACCGGCCGTCCCAGGTGACCCGGCCGGTCCGGTAGATCCGGGCCGCTGCCTCGTCGAGTCGGCGGGCAGCTTTCGGTGTGATCGAATATCCCGGTCCGGAGACCAACCGGAGGGGCTCGAGCCAGCCTTGACGCACCATCCGGGAGACGGCGGTGCGAACTGCTGGCGGTGCGATTCCCAGCGGTGCCAGTAGCTTGACCAGGGCAGCAACCGGTGCCCGGCCACCCCTCGGACGGAGGTGGTCGCCGTACAGGTCGAAGAGTGCCGACCGTGCCTGCATGACCGCACATTGTGACAGGCCTTCTCAAGATAAGCTAGATGCTGTTACATCAATGCTGCTCCGGTTTGGGTCCGGCGGTGTTCATCAGGGAAAATCGTTGGTCGACACCCCCGTGACCGTTGCGGGTGGTCGTGACGAAGTGGCTGTGGGGCAACCCACCGACCCTGGTGTAGGTCTGAGGGGAGACAACATGGCGGCGATGAAGCCGCGGACGGGCGACGGTCCGCTGGAAGTCACCAAGGAGGGGCGGGGCATCGTCATGCGGGTCCCGCTGGAGGGCGGTGGCCGGCTCGTCGTCGAGATGACTCCCGACGAGGCCAACGCGCTCGGTGACGCACTGAAGGCAGCGGCCGGCTGAGTAAGGAGTGCTCCGGGCGGCTCACGCCGCCCGGAACGTTCTTTGGACCCTGAGCCACCGGAATCGCCGGTGGCTCAGGGTCTTCAATGCTGCGGTCAGGTGGGTTTCCGCCGGTCCGCGACACTTTCCTGGAGGTTCGGTTCCGCGTGCTCGCCATCCGTCTGATCGCCGAGCCTGACCGGCTCGACGTCCTCGTCCTGCCCGTCCGCTCCGCCGATTCGACGGCGGAAGGTGAGACCTCGGCCGAGCCCGTGTCGACCGCCGTGCCGGGCCCGGACGGCACGGCCGACGAGGCTGCCGCGCTGGCGTCAGCGGCCCGGCTGACGGGCCGAGCCGGCGAGATCCACACTCAGTTGCGCCCCGGGCGTACTCCCGGCCGGCTGCTGCTGCTCGGCATCGGTGACGGCGGCGAGGCGGCTTGGCGGACGTCCGGCGCGGCCCTGGCCCGCTCAGCTTCAGCTGAGACGCATATCACCATCGCGCTGCCGGCCGAGGTGACAGCGGCTGCGGTCCGGGGGTTGACCGAGGGGCTGCTGCTCGCCCCGTACCGGTTCCGACTCACCGAGGCCGGCGACCGACCGGCACTCACCGGCGTCGACCTGCTGCTCGACGACCCGACCGGGTACGAGGACACCGTCGCCACGGCCCGGACCACGGCCGCGATGACCCACCTCGCCCGGGACCTGACCAACACTCCCTCCTCGGTGAAGACCCCGCAGTGGTTCGCCGACCAGGTGGCCTCCGCCGCAGCCGACCTTCCGGACCTGCGGCTGCGGGTCCGTGGCCCGGCCGAGCTGACCACCGAGGGCTTCGGCGGGATCCTCGCCGTGGGCGGTGGCTCCGCCAGCGGACCCCGGCTGGTCGAACTGGACTGGTACCCCGCCAACGCGCGCACCCACGTGGTGCTGATCGGCAAGGGCATCACCTTCGACACCGGTGGCATCTCGATCAAGCCGGTGGCGTCGATGAAGTTGATGCGCAAGGACATGGCCGGCGCGGCCGCGGTCGTCGCCGCCACCCTCGGTGCCGCCGCGCTGCGGCTGCCGGTCCGGATCACCACATTGACCCCGCTGGCCGAGAACATGGTCAGCGGCTCGGCGTTCCGCCCCGGCGACGTGATCCGGCACTACGGCGGCACGACCAGCGAGACGACCAACTCCGACGCCGAGGGTCGGCTGGTCCTCGCCGACGCGCTGGCGTACGCGGTGCAGCAGCTCAAACCGGACCTGCTGCTCGACCTGGCCACGCTCACCGGCGCCAACTCGGTGGCGCTGGGCAAGCGCACCGCCGCCCTGTACAGCGAGAACGACGAGCTGGCCGCCGGCGTGCTGGCCGCGGCCGAGGCGGCCGGCGAGTCGGCGTGGCGGATGCCTCTGCACACCGACTACGTCGAGTACCTCGGCAGCGAGATCGCCGACCTCTACAGCGCACCCACGCAGGGTGCCGGCTCGGTGCTGGCCGCGCTCTACCTGCGCGAGTTCACCGGCGACCTACGAGACCGCTGGCTGCACCTGGACATGTCGGCCCCGTCCTGGGCCGACGGCGACCAGGCCGAGGTCAGCCGTGGCGCCACCGGTTGGGGCGTCCGGTCGTTGCTGCGCTGGCTCGCCGACGTCAACTAGGACGTGGGTCAGAGCCTCGGCTTGATCGAGGCTCTGACCCGTCCTGCGCGCGAATCAGCACTTCACCGCAGCGAGCAGCCCGTGCCCGACCGGAAGCAGCGCGGGGATCCAGTGCTCCGACTCCCGGACCGCCTTGATCGTCTCGCGAACCGTCACCGTCTCCGCGTCCCGGGCGGCCGGGTCGCCGATCCGGTCGCTGGCCAGCACACCGTTGAGCGCCAGCACGCCCCCTGGGCGCAGCAGCCGCAGCGCCGCCTCCACACAGGCGTGGAAGCCGGTCGCCTCGGCGTCCACGAAGACCAGGTCGTACGCGCCGTCGGCGAGCCGGGGCAGCACGTCGAGCGCCCGCCCGGTGATGATCCGGGTACGCCCGGCCGGGAAACCCGCCTCGGCGAAGATCCGTCGGGCGATCCGCTGATGCTCCACCTCCACGTCGATGGTGGTGAGTACGCCGTCCACGCGCATGCCGCGCAGCAACCACACACCGCTCACCCCGGTGCCGGTGCCGATCTCCACCACCGCACGGGCGTTGCCGGCGGCGGCCAGCAGCCGCAGCGCCGCCCCCGCGCCGGGGGTGACCGCGTCGAGGCCCACCTCCCGGGCCAGGCTGCGGGCGGTACGAAGAACGAGATCCTCGGTGACGTACGACTCGGCGAAATGCTGGGCCTGTGTCGTCGAACTGCCGGAACCGGCGACCGTGGCGATGGGGCACCTCCGGGGGCGGTGCGTTGTGCGGGGGCGGGTTGGCACTGTGAGCGTAGAGGCGACCGTCGTGGGGCGCAGCCGCGCCTCCGCCGGAAGCGATCACCGGGGCAACCGCTGACTGCACCGCGTCCATCCGTGCAATCCTGGAGGCGGTATCCCGTCAGCCGCGACCAGACCGGCCCGTGGCCGGGCGACGCGGCGCGGGATCCGGGGACGGACTGGGAGGCACCGACGTGACCGACGGCTGGGACTGGCGCCGGGGCGGTGAGACTCCGGCTCCGGCGCGACCGCCCGGGGCAGGAGCCCCGCCGGTGGGGCCGCCGACCATGCCGGGGGCTGACCCCACGCCCCCCGCCTCGCCAGGCGGCGGACCGACACCGGGCTGGCCGGCGTATCCCGTCGGGCCGGCGTCTTACGGCGCACCGGCTGCGGGCGGGCCCAACTCGACCGACGCGTCGGCCTGGTGGTCGGACGCGCTCGCCGACCCCTGGCGCGACCCGGCGGCCCCGACCGCGGTGGTGGTGCCCGGGGTGGTGGCTCCCGGCACCGAGCCCGAGCCGGTCACCGACCCCGACGCGCCGGGTCGGCCGACACTGCGCCACCTGTTGCTCATTCCCGTGATCACCGCGCTGCTGGCCGGCACCCTCGGCGGTGCGTTGGGCTACGCGTTCGCGGTGCGCGGCGGCGCTGGTGCGGCGGTCCTCGGCGGTGCGCCCGCGGAGGTGCCGGCGCTGGCGCAGCGCAAACCGGAGTCGCTGGCCGGGGTAGCCGAACGGGTCCTGCCCAGCGTGGTCACCGTCCGGGTGAGCAGCCTCGGTGGGACCAGTGAGGGCTCCGGCTTCGTCGCCACCGCCGACGGCCATGTGATCACCAATGACCATGTGGTGGCCGGCGGCACCGGCAAGGCCTCGGTGGTCTTCAACGACGGCAGCACCGCGCCGGCGACCATCGTCGGTCAGGACGCGGAGTCGGACATCGCGGTGATCAAGGTGAGTCGTCCCGGGTTGCGGCCGGTGGAGTTCGGCGACTCCGACGCGCTGGCGGTCGGCGACCCCGTGCTCGCCATCGGCTCGCCGTTGTCGCTGGCCAACACGGTCACCGCCGGCATCGTGAGTGCGCTGGACCGGACGATGCAGGCCGGCGAGCCGGGCGGCCCGGTGCGTTACTACGCCGCCATCCAGACCGACGCCGCCGTCAACCACGGCAACTCGGGCGGCCCACTTGTCGACGGCGCCGGCCGGGTGGTCGGAGTGAACTCCACCATCAAGTCACTTGTCGCCGAGGGGCAGGAGGCGGGCAACATCGGGCTCGCCTTCGCCATCCCGATCAACCAGGCCAAGCGGGTGACCCAGGACATCATCGGCACCGGCAAGGCCCGACGTACGGTGATCGGCGCCCGGGCGGACGGCCCGACCGGGGTCGTCGGGGGTGGCCTGCGGCTGGCCGAGGTGGAGCCGTCCGGCCCCGCGGACGGCGCCGGACTGAAGGTCGGCGACGTGATCCTCAAGATCAACGGGCGGCCGATGACCGAGCCGACGGATCTGACCGCGTTGGTCCGCAAGTACGCGCCGGGCTCGGTCGTGACCGTCGAGTATCGGCGGGGCTCCGCCCGGCAGAACACCTCGGTAACTCTCGCCGCGGACGCGAAGTGACTCACCCCGGAAGCGAAGTGAACAGCGGCGCACCCCTTGCCCGAAAGCCGTCCGCCGTGCGTAGTCTTGCTGCTGACGCCGAGAGGAGGCCCGCGGGATGCTCGACAACCTGAACTGGTGGGAGATCGGTGCGCTGCTGCTCCTGGCGCTGTTGATCTTCGGCGACCGACTCCCCGCCGTGATCACCGACGGCCTGCGGTTGGTGCGCAACCTGCGCAACATGGCCCGCAACGCCACCGGCGACCTGAGCCGCGAGCTGGGCACCGACATCCAGCTGGAAGACCTGCACCCCAAGGCGTTCATCCGCAAGCACCTCCTCAGCGAGGAGGACGAGGCGGCGATCCGCAAGCCGTTGCAGGGCGTCTACGACAACCTGCGCGCTGACGTCAGCGGCGTGCACAACGACCTGAAGGACGTGGCCAACGCCGCAGACCTGCGGTCGAACGAGGCCCGGTCCGGCACGGCCACCAGCAGCCCCTCGGCTCCGGCCCCCCGTGCCAGCTACGACGACGCCACCTGACCGACCCGTACTCCGACCGGTTGGTGCCCGCGACCGGCCAGCAACTCAGCCCGCCGGCCAACAGTGGCCGACGGGCTGATGGTGTTCCGGGTGGTCAGCGCCCAGCGGGCTTGAGACCGAGTGGCTTGCCGAGCAGTGACTCGCGACGCAGGGCGAGCCGGTCGGCGATCGTGCCGAGCGCCTGAGCGGCCGGGGACTCCGGCTCGGCCAGCACGATCGGGTTGCCGGCGTCGCCGGCCTCGCGGACCCGGGTGTCCAGTGGGATCTGACCGAGCAGCGGCACCTGGGCACCGATGGTCCGGCTCAGCGACTCGGCCACCGCCTCACCACCGCCAGCGCCGAAGATCTCCATCCGAGAGCCGTCCGGCAGCTCCAGCCAGGACATGTTCTCGATGACGCCGACCACCCGCTGGTGGGTCTGCAGGGCGATCGCCCCGGCCCGCTCCGCCACCTCGGCGGCGGCGGTCTGCGGGGTGGTGACGATCAGGATCTCCGAGTTGGGCAGCAACTGGGCCAGCGAGATGGCCACGTCACCAGTGCCCGGCGGCAGGTCGAGCAGGAGCACGTCCAGGTCGCCCCAGTAGACGTCCGCCAGGAACTGCTGCAGTGCCCGGTGCAGCATCGGGCCGCGCCACACGACGGCGGCGTTGCCGGACGTGAACATGCCAATGGAGATCACCTTCACGCCGTGCGACTGCGGCGGCATGATCATGTCTTCGACCCGGGTGGGCCGGGCCTCCGTGCCGAGCATCCGGGGCACCGAGTGGCCGTAGATGTCCGCGTCGACCACGCCGACGGAGAGCCCACGGGCGGCGAGCGCCGCCGCCAGGTTGACCGTGACGCTGGACTTGCCGACGCCACCCTTGCCGCTGGCCACCGCGTACACGCGGGTGCGCGAGCCGGGCTGGGCGAACGGGATGACGGGCTCCTCGGTGGCGCCGCCGCCGCGCAGCTGCGACTGCAACGACTGCCGCTGCTCGGGGGTCATCACCCCAAAGTCGATCTCCACTCCGGTGACGCCGGGCACCGCGGCGACGGCGGCGGTGATGTCCGTACGCAGCTTGTCCTTCAGCGGGCAGCCGGCGACGGTGAGCAGCAGCTCGACGCGGACGACGCCGCTGGCACCGATCGTGGCGGAGCGGACCATGCCCAGCTCGGTGATGGGCCGGCGGATCTCCGGGTCGTTGACGGTGGCCAGGGCGGCCTGGATCGCGTCCTCGACGGTGCTCACGGGTGCTGACATGCCCGCAATGCTACGTCGCGGGGCATCCGTTGCCGCCGCTGCCCGGGGCGGTGTGAGCCAATCGATGACCCGTCGGTCAGCTCTCCGACCGGCGCGGGCCGGTGCCGTCCGGCCGGGCGTCCCGGGTGAAGTCGCCGTCCAGGTCGTCACGCGGTTCTTCCAGGCCGACGCCGTCGGTCGGCCGCTGGCCACGTCGCTCCTGCCGGCTGTCCTTCTCCTGCTGGCGGCGTTCCAGCCTTTGCCGGCGCTGCCCCATCTCGTCCAGTTCCTCGGCCAGGCGGGCCAGCTCGGAGCGGAGGAAGTCCCGGGTGGCGACCTCACCCAGCGCGATCCGCAGGGCTGCGATCTCCCGGGCCAGGTACTCGGTGTCCGCCTTCTGCGCGGTGGCTCGCCGCCGGTCCTCCTCCAGGGCCACGCGGTCCCGGTCGGCCTGTCGGTTCTGGGCCAGCAGGATCAGCGGCGCCGCGTAGCTGGCCTGCAACGACAGCACCAGGGTCAGGAACGTGAAGGTGTACGGGTCGAAGCGCAGGTCCGCCGGGGCCAGGGTGTTCCAGACGAACCAGATCGTGATCACCACCGTCATGACGACGATGAAGTTCGCGGTGCCCATGCCCCGGGCGATGCCCTCGGACCACCGGCCGAACGCCTCCGCGTCGAACCGGGGCAGCTTGATGCCCCGGGGCTCGCGCGGCTGGTCGAGCCGCTCGTTCCGCCGCTGCTCAGCCATCCGCGCCGTCCAGCGCCGCGTCGGTGGTGCCCGGGGCGGCCAGGGCGTCGCGGTCCCGCCAGTCCCGGGGTAGCGAGTGGTCCAGCACGTCGTCCACTGTCACGGCGCCGACCAGCCGGTTGCTCCGGTCGATCACCGGCATCGCGACCAGGTCGTAGGTGGCCATCCGACGGGTGATCTCCGGCAACGGGGTGGTGGGGCGCAGCGGGTCGATGTCGTTGACCACCACCTTGCCCAGCAGGTCGGCCGGCGGTTCGCGCAGGAGCGCCTGGAAGTGCACCATGCCCAGGTAGCGGCCGGTCGGCGTGTTCTGCGGTGCCCGGGTCACGAAGACCTGCGCGGCGACGGCGGGGGAGAGCTGAGGCTCCCGGATCCGCGCCAGCGCCTCGGCGACGGTGGCGTCCGGCGGCAGGATGACCGGCTCCGAGGTCATCACACTGCCTGCCGTGCCGGGGGTGTACTTCAGCAGTTGGCGTACCGGGTCGGCCTCGTCCGGCTCCATCAGGTCCAGCAGCACGTCCTGCTCCGGTGGGGGCAGTTCGTTGAGCAGGTCAGCGGCGTCGTCCGGGTCCATCTCCTCCAGGACGTCGGCGGCCCGCTCCCGGTCGAGGGCGGCGAGGATCTCCACCTGGTCGTGCTCCGGCAGCTCGCTGAGCACGTCGGCCAGTCGCTCGTCGTCCAGCGCGGCCGCCACCTCGTTGCGCCGCGCGTCGGGCAGATCCTGCAACGCGTTGGCCAGGTCGGCGGGGCGCATGTCCTCCAGGACGGCGAGCAGGTTCGCCGTACCCCGGTTGTCGGCGATGCCGCTGAGCCCGCGCACCCGGTCCCACTCGACCTGGTGCAGGTGGCCGCGGCGGCTGAGCCGACCGGTCTGCTCGCGTACGGCGACACGGGTCAGCGACCACTCGCCACCCCGGCTGCACTCCATCGCGACATCCACGACCGCGCCGGGCTGGCCGCCCGGGTCGAGTTGCACCCGCCGGTCGAGCAGTTCCTGGAGCACCAGCAGCTCGTTCGGGCGCTTCTCGAACCGGCGCAGGTTGAGGGTGCCGGAGCCGAGCACGACGGCGTCCGCGTCGATGGAGGTGATCCGGTTGATGGACAGGAAGATCCGGCGACGCATCGGCATCTCGGCGACGAGGCCCACCACCTCCGGCGGACGCTTCGTCGCCCGCAGCCGTGCCACGGCGTCACGAACCCGGCCCACCTGATCGCCGTTCGGGTCGAAGACGGCGACTCCGGCGAGGCGGGCGATGTAGACCCGGGTCGGCGTACTCACGGGCACCAGCCTAAGCGCCTAGTGTTTATCAACATGTCGACCTTGGCCTACGAGATCGTGGACGTCTTCACCGATCGCCCCTTCGCCGGCAACCCGCTGGCCGTGGTGTTCGGCGCGGAGGCGCTGGCCACCGAGCAGATGCAGGCGCTCGCGTTGGAGTTCAACCTGTCCGAGACGGTGTTCGTGCTGCCGCCGACCCAGGTCGGCATCACCTACCGGGCCCGGATCTTCACCCCGGTGGAGGAGTTGCCGTTCGCCGGGCACCCGAGCGTCGGCGCGGCGGTCACCGCCAGCCGGCGGGGAATGTTCGGTGTGGGGCAGGTCACGCAGGAGTGCGTGGCCGGGGTGCTGCCGATCGAGGTGACCGCGTCGGGGGCGACGCTGACCGGGGGCACGCCGACACTCGGGCCGGAGTTGGACCCGGAGCCGTTGCTGGAGATCGCCGGGCTGGTCGCGGACGACCACATCGGGCCCGCTCCCCGCGTCGCCGGTTGCGGGTTGGAGTTCCCGTACCTCCCGGTGCGTCCGGAGTCGGTGGCCCGCGCGCGGGTGAACGCGACAGCGGCGCAGCGTTATGGGGTGTCGCACGTCAGCGTCTTCTCCTGGGACGCCGCCACGCAAACCGCGCACGCCCGGGTCTTCGTGCCGGGGATGGGTGTCCCGGAGGACCCGGCGACCGGCTCGGCGGCCCTCGGCCTCGGTGTCTGGCTGGTGGCGAGCGGTCTGCTGCCGGCCGAGGGGCTGTCCCGTTACGCGGTCCGTCAGGGTGTGGAGATGAACCGCCCGTCCTCGCTGGCCTGCACGGTCACCGCGGCGAACGGTGTGGCGGTCGGCGCGACCGTCGCCGGTCAGGTGATGCCGGTGGCGCGCGGTGAGATCGCCGTACCGCCGTTCGTGGGCTGAGCGGAGGCGCCGATGCGGGAGGATGCGGGTGTGACGGACGAGGACGCCCCCGGGGGCACCCCACTGGTCGACGAGGCGATGAAGAAGGCCGCCGTGGCCTGGGTCAGCGTTGCCGGCGGGCCGGCGCTCGCGCTCTGGTGCGCCCCGCTGGAGGGCGCGCTGCTGGTGGTCAGCGGGCCGGGCGAGCAGGCAGCGCCGGGTCTGGCCGGCGCGACGGAGGCCCAGGTCACCCTGCGCGGCGACCACGGCGGTCGGATCGTCACCTGGCCGGCCCGGGTGAGCCGGGTGCAGCCGGGCACCGAGGCGTGGGACGTCACCGCGCCGCTGGTGGCGGCGAAGCGCCTCAACGCGCCCGGTCCGACCGCTGACCTGGTGGCCCGATGGGCCGCCGACGGATGCGCGGTGAACCGCCTCGCCCCGGCCGGTACGCCGCTGGCCGGAACGGAGTTGCCGGCCGACGCGCAGGCCGAGCCACCCCGGGCGACTCCGGCGGTCCGGGCCACCCGTAAGCCGTTCCGCCTGCACCGGGTCCGCCGCCGCTGATCGGTTGATCAGCCGGTCCGACCGCCGACGCCCGCCACCGCGGCGTCGGTGTCGACGAGCGCGAGCACCTCGCCCAGGGTGCCGACCGTGGGGCCGCGCCAGTCCCGGTCGGCGTTGAACACCATGTGCGTGGCCAGATCCGGTGCGGCGAGCCGGACGGCGGTCATCCCGGCCCGCTCGGCCCCGGTCAACTCCTGACTGCCGCCGTCACCGACGTAGAGGCAGTCGGACGGCGCGAGCCCGAGCCGCTGGCAGGCCGTCAGGTAGAGCGTCGGATCCGGTTTGCACCGCCCGACCTGCACCGAGAAGACCCGTACGTCGAGCAGGGGGGCGACCGCGAGTTGCGGCAGGAAGGCCGGCAGTTCGTGCGTACAGTCGCTGATCACGCCGGTGCGCAGGCCGCGCTGGCGCAGAGCCGCCAGCACCGGCACCGCGTCGGCTCGCAGCCAGGTGTCGGCGCGGACGGCCCGGTGCCGGGACGCCACCGCTGCCCGTACCGCGTGGTCGCTCGGGTGTACGCCGGCCTGGGCGCACACCCAGCGCAGGGTCGCCTCCGCGTCGCCGAGCCGGCCGGTGGCCCGTTCGTAGTAGGTGCGGTTCAGCACCTCGGTCAAGATCTCGGTGGGACACCCGAGCAGCTCAGCGGTGCCGACGTGCGCGACACCGCGTTGTACCGAACGGGTCAGGGTGCCGAAGAAGTCGAACAGCACCGCCTGGTAGCTGGGCATGGGGGAGCGCCTCCGGGCGGTCGAGGGTCGTCGGCGCGAACCCGCGTGATCGTAACGGAGCGATGACCGTCCGTGCTGGCCATCACACGTGTGAGGATTACGTCCCGTGCCCCCACCTTCACCCCGGCCGTCACTGGATCCGCTGACCACCGGCGCGGTCGGGCTGGCCGTGGTCGCCGTGTCGTCGTCCGCGCCGCTGATCGCGTACGCCGCCGCCCCCGCTCTGGCCATCGCGTTCTGGCGCAACCTGCTCGCGGTGGCCGTGCTGAGCCCCTTCGCGCTGGCGAGACGCCGCGCCGAGTTCCGCAGACTGACAGTGGGCGCGGGCCGGCGGGAGGGCCTGTTCTGCGTTCTGTCCGGGGTCGCCCTGGCCGGGCACTTCGCGACCTGGGTGCCGAGCGCCCAGCTCACCTCGGTCGCCACGTCCACCGCGCTGGTCGCCACCCAGCCGGTCTGGCAGGGGCTGATCGCCCGCGTCCAGGGGCGTCCGCTGCCCCGGGTGGTGTGGATCGGCATCGCGGTGGCGGTCGGCGGCGCAGTGGTCGCCACCGGAGTGGACGTTGGCGTCTCCGGCCGGGCCGTCCTCGGCGACGTGCTGGCGCTGATCGGCGCCATGTTCGCCGCCGTCTACACCGCCTTCGGGGAACGGGCCCGGGTCAGCATCAGCACCACCACCTACACCACGATCTGCTACGGGATCTGTGCACTGCTCCTGCTGGTCATGTGCCTGATCGGCGGCGTACGGCTGACCGGCTTCGACGGGCGTACCTGGCTGGCCATCCTGGCCCTGGTGGCCGGCGCACAACTGCTCGGGCACTCGATGTTCAACTACGCCCTGCGGAAGATCCCGGCGACCACGGTGAGCGTGCTGATCCTGCTGGAGGCGCCCGGCGCGGCCCTGCTCGGCTGGGCCTGGCTGGGTCAGGTTCCCCGCCCGTACGCGCTGCTCGGCATGGCGTTGCTGCTGGCCGGCGTGGCGGTGGTGGTGCTCGGCGGCGGTCGGGCCGCTCGCCGGGCGGCACCCAGCGCGCTGCCGACCGACCCGACCCCGCTGGCCGACTGATCGCCTCACGCGGGCGGACCGAGGCCCCACCCGCCTACCGGGTCAGCCCTCGTGCACCTCGATGACCCGGGTCGTCGGCGCGGCTTCACCGAGGGCGGTACGCAGGGCCGCGCGGTCGGGGTCGGCGAGGAACGACTCGTAGCCGGCCCGCCCGTCGAACCGGATCACGTGCACCTCGGCCTTCCCGTCGGTGCCCCGCAGTCGCCGCTCCAGCCGGCCGCCGTGCCGTTCGAGCAGGGCCAACACGGCGTCCTCGTAGCGCTGCCCGGCGGCCTCGGCCCCGACGGTGAACTCGACGATCGCGACGAGTGTCAGCACATCGGCCCGGTCAGCCATCGAGACCGACGGCCTTGGCGCTCGCCGCCCACAGCCGGGCGGCGAGCTGCGGATCGGCTGCCTTCCGGAGCGGTCGACGCGGTCGACGGTCGACGTAGTAACCCCCGTCGATCAGCCGGGAGCGCTCCTGGTTGGCCAACCACACCAGGGTCTCGGCGCCCTTCTCCGGGCTGCGGAACGGCATGAACCGCATGCCGAAAGCGACCAGCCTGCTGTCGTTGGCGAACCGGGTGCGGACGACCCCGGGGTGGAAGCTGTACGCGGTAACGTCCGGCCAGCGCCGGGCTGCCTCGGCGGTGAACAGGACGTTCGCCTGCTTGCTGGTGCCGTACGCGCCCATCGGCCGGTAGTCACGCAGTGGCTTGTTCAGGTCGTCCGGGTCCAGTGCACCGAAGCGGTGCGCGCCGGAGGCGGTCACCACGACCCGACCCACCCGGTCGGCGAGCAGGTTGGTCAGCAGGAACGGGGCCAGGTGGTTGGCCTGGATCGACATCTCGAAGCCGTCGACAGTGCTCAGTGGTTGCAGCGCGATCGCGCCGGCGTTGTTGGCGAGCACGTCGATCCGGTCGTACGCGGCCCGGAGCTGCTCGGCCAGTCGGCGTACGTCGTCGAGGATCGCGAAGTCGGCGCGGAACAACTCCGGACGCTCGCCCGAGTTCTCCCGTACCCGCTCCGCTGCGGCCTGGAGGCGCGCCGGGTCCCGCCCGACCAGCACAACCTGGTCACCGCGGCAGGCCAGGTCCACGGCGGCGGCCAACCCGATGCCGGAGCTGGCCCCGGTCACCACCACCAGCCGACGCCCAGTGAGATCTTCCACAGGTCCATTCACCCCGGTCATGGCGCGAGGTTACCGTGGCGTCACAACGCCCTTTGGGATCGTTAAGTTCTCAACTCTGTCGTCAGGTGGCGTCGGCATGCCCGCCGGACGCTGGAAGGAGCGCATCCCCATGGCCGCAGTCGGTCGCCCCCGCAGGTCCTGCCTCGCCGTGCCGGGTTCCAGCGTGAAGATGCTCGGCAAGGCCCAGGGCCTCCCGGCCGACCAGGTCTTCCTCGACCTGGAGGACGCCGTCGCCCCGCTGGCCAAGCCGGACGCGCGCAAGAACATCGTGGCCGCCCTCAACGAGGGTGACTGGGCCGGCAAGACCCGGGTGGTCCGGGTCAACGACCTGACCACCCCGTGGACCTACCGGGACGTCATCGAGGTCGTCGAGGGCGCCGGTGCCAACCTGGACTGCATCATGCTGCCGAAGGTGCAGACCGCAGCCCAGGTGCAGTGGCTGGACCTGACGCTCACCCAGATCGAGAAGACGATCGGCCTGGAGGTCGGTCGGATCGGCATCGAGGCGCAGATCGAGAACGCCGCCGGTCTGGTCAACGTGGACGCGATCGCCGCCGCCTCGCCGCGCGTGGAGACCATCATCTTCGGCCCGGCCGACTTCATGGCGTCGATCAACATGAAGTCGATGGTGGTCGGCGGCCTGATCCCGGACTACCCGGGCGACCCGTACCACTACATCCTGATGCGGATCCTGATGGCCGCCCGGATGCACGACAAGCAGGCCATCGACGGCCCGTTCCTGCAGATCCGCGACGTCGACGCGTTCCGCGAGGTGGCCAAGCGCTCGGCCGCGCTGGGCTTCGACGGCAAGTGGGTGCTGCACCCGGGCCAGATCGACGCCGCCAACGAGGTCTACCAGCCCGCGCAGGCCGACTACGACCACGCCGAGCTGATCCTCGACGCGTACGAGCACTACACCTCGGAGGCCGGCGGCCGGGTCGGCGCCGTGATGCTCGGTGACGAGATGATCGACGAAGCGTCCCGCAAGATGGCGCTGGTGGTCGCGGCCAAGGGCCGGGCCGCCGGGATGAGCCGTACCTCGTCGTTCACCCTACCGGCGCAGTGACCGGCCGGGCCGGGACGACCGCCGTCGACTGTCGGTCCGGCCCGACAATCGGCGGTACGCCGACCCGCCCGCGGGCCGGTCAGTAGCTACTGGTGCTGCTGCTGTTGTCGCTGTTCGCGATCGCGTAGATGATCGCGGCGGCGTAGATGGCGATCACCAGCACCAGGAACCCGGTGAGAATCCAGCCGACGATGATGGCCGCCTTCGCCATCCCCGCCCCGCCCTCGCCGCTGAGCCGGATCTGCTTCTGCGCCACGTGGCCGAGGATCGCGCCGATCGGCGCGGTGATGCAGGACGTGAAACCGAGCAGGGCCAGCACGAACGCGGCGATGGCCATCCCGTTGGTCTTCGGGGGCTGCGGGTAGCCGTAGCCGGGGTACTGCGGCGGGTAACCGGGCGGGGCGTATCCGGGCATCGGCTGGGCCGCTGGCTGCTTCGCGCCGGCGTACGGGTCGACCGGGGCGTACGGGTCCGGGGCGTACGGACCGGGGGCGTACGGGTCGACCGGGCCAGGTTGCGCGGGCACCGGCTGACCGGCCACCAGGGTCGGGTCCGGTGCGGGGCTCGACGGCTGGGCCGACCACGTGGGGTCGCTCCAGTTGCCGGGCGGCGGGGGATTGGTCATGCGAACTCTCCGTCGGGTTGGGTGCGGAGACAGGGTAGCCAGCGCCGCCCAAACCCGACGCCCCTGCTTCCGGGTGCCGCGTTGCTCGGGCCGGTCGTAACGGGCAGGATCCCTGACATGGCATACGACGCGCGCGCCGCGGACCGCTCCGGCAGTCGACCCCGACGGGACGTCAGCCGCCCCGGCGCTGCCCGGCGCGCCCGGACGGCCGCCCCGGCGGGTAGCCCCGGCCCCGACGAGCCGGTCGCGCTGACCGACCCGGTCACCATGCGCCTCGACGGGCGGGTCGCCCTGGTCACCGGGGCGGGCAGCCCGGACGGCATCGGGTACGCCACCGCCCGGCGACTCGCCGACCTGGGCGCGCGGGTGGCCATCGTCTCCACCACCCGACGCATCCACGAGCGGGCGACCGAGTTGGGGGTGACCGGCTTCGTCGCGGACCTGACCGACGAGTCCGAGGTCGGCGCATTGGCCGATGCGGTCGCCGAGCAGTTGGGTGACGTCGAGGTGCTGGTCAACAACGCAGGCCTGGCCAGTCGCGCCAGCCAGGGGGTGCTGCGACCGGTAGCGCAGCTGACCTACGACGAGTGGCGCGGTGAGATCGACCGCAACCTCTCCACCGCGTTCCTGTGCAGCCGGGCGTTCATCGGGGGGATGGCCGAGCGGGGTTGGGGTCGGATCGTCAACCTGGCGGCCACCGCCGGCCCGGTCAACGCCCTGCCCACCGAGGCCGCGTACGCCGCGGCGAAGGCCGGGGTCGTCGGGCTGACCCGGGCCCTCGCCATGGAGATGATCGCCGACGGGGTGACCGTCAACGCGGTGGCGCCCGGCACCATCTACACCGCGGCGTCCACCATGGCCGAGATCAAGCAGGGGTTGGGCACCCCGGTGGGGCGACCGGGCACTCCGGACGAGGTCGCCGCGGCGATCAGCTTCCTCTGCTCGCCGGCCGCCTCGTACATCACCGGGCAGATGCTCGTGGTGGACGGCGGCAACAGCGTGCGCGAAGCCCGCTTCCGCTGACGGTGCCGGCCCGCACCGGCCCGTTCGTCAGTAGCCGCCACTGTCGCCGGCGTTGCCGAAGGCCACCAGCGCCAGCCAACCACAGCAGGCCAGCACGGTGAGCCCGGTGAAGACGTAGCCAAGGATCAGCCCCCAGGTGGCGAGTTGGTCGCCCTCCTCGCCGCTGGTGCGGATCTGCCGCTTGGCCACGTGGCCGAGGACGGCGCCGGCCGGCGGAAAGACGAAGGCGAACACCAGCGACAGGATCGCCAGCACGTTGGTGCCCCGACCCGGCCCGGACGGCGGTGGGCCGTACTGACCGTAGGGGCCCTGCGGAGGGTACGGCGGTTGCTGGCTCCAGTGCGCCGACTGCTGCGGCCCCTGGTGGCCGTACGGCGACGGTTCACCCGCCGGCGGCCCGTACGGTGAGCGTTCCGCCGGCAGCTCGTACGCCGGCTGGTCCGGCTGCGGCGCGTACGGCGACTGGCCGGCCGGCGGTGGCGCGTACGGCGACTGGTCCTTCGGTGGCTCGTAGGGTGACGGCGGCGGCTCGTCCTCGGGCGGTCCCGACGGCGGCGGGTAGCTCACAGCTGTCCTCCTCCTGCCGGTGCCGGAAAAGTCCCTCTTGCCGGACGCTACCCGCAGCGGTGAACCTTTTCACAGCGGTTGTGTGGACTGGTCACCTTGGCCTCGTCGACCCGAGGGGCCGATACTGACCCAGCGTTCAGTTACCCATGAGTAGTGCGCGGATCCCCGGAGGCTGAGATGGCCCGACTCGCCCAGACGCCCGGCCTGACCGATGTGCAACAGTCGATCCTGGAGACCGTTCGGGACTTCGCCGACAAGGAGATCATCCCGCACGCGCAGCGGCTGGAGCACGCCGACGAGTACCCCACCGACATCCTCGACGGCATGCGCGAGATGGGGCTGTTCGGTCTCACCATCGACGAGGAGTACGGCGGCCTCGGTGAATCGCTGCTCACCTACGCGCTGGTGGTGGAGCAACTGTCCCGAGGCTGGATGTCGATCTCCGGCATCGTCAACACCCACTTCATCGTGGCGTACCTGATCTCCCAGCACGGCTCCGCCGAGCAGAAGGCCCGGCTGCTGCCGAAGATGGCCACCGGCGAGGTGCGCGGGGCGTTCTCCATGTCCGAGCCCGAGACCGGCTCCGACGTCTCGGCGATCAAGTCCCGGGCCGTCCGCGACGGCGACCGCTACGTGCTCAACGGGCAGAAGATGTGGCTCACCAACGGGGCGTACTCCTCGGTGGTGGCCACCCTGGTCAAGACCGACACCGGCGCGGAGTCCGTCTACGGCAACATGAGCACCTTCCTGCTGGAGAAGGAGCCGGGCTTCGGCGAGACCGCCCCCGGCCTCACCATCCCCGGCAAGATCGAGAAGATGGGTTACAAGGGCGTCGAGACCACCGAGATGGTGCTCGACGGCGTGACCGTGCCGGACTCCGCGATCCTCGGCGGCGCCGACCAGGTGGGCCGCGGCTTCTACCAGATGATGGACGGCATCGAGGTGGGCCGGGTCAACGTGGCCGCCCGTGCCTGCGGCATCTCGATCCGCGCCTTCGAGTTGGCCGTGAGCTACGCCCAGCAGCGCAAGACCTTCGGTCAGCCGCTCGCCAAGCACCAGGCGATCGCCTTCAAGCTCGCCGAGATGGGCACGAAGATCGAGGCCGCGCACGCCCTCATGGTCAACGCCGCCCGGCTCAAGGACGCCGGCCAGCGCAACGACGTGGAGGCCGGGATGGCCAAGCTGCTCGCCTCGGAATACTGCGCCGAGGTCGTCCAGGAGGCGTTCCGCATCCACGGCGGCTACGGCTACTCCAAGGAGTACGAGATCGAGCGGCTGATGCGGGAAGCCCCGTTCCTGCTCATCGGCGAGGGCACCTCGGAGATCCAGAAGACCATCATCAGCCGAGGCCTCCTCAAGGAGTACAAGCTCTAACCCCGCCCCCCGCTCCGCCCCCCGCTCCGCCCCCCGCTCCGCCCCCCGCTCCGCCCCCGCCCTCCGCCCCCGCCCCCGCGATCTTGCACTTTCGGTTGCCCGATTGACCCTTTTGTGGGCTATGCCGGGACAGTAAGTGCAAGATCGCGGGAGCGGGGCGGGAGCGGGAGCGGGGCGAGGGCGAGGGCGAGGCAGGTCAGGTCAGGCGGGTCAGGTTGGCGGCGGCTCGTTCGACGATGAGGCAACGGTCTTCGACGTAGTCCATGCCGGCCTCCTCGGCGATTTGCCGCGCCTCGGCCGAGACGATGCCGAGTTGCAGCCAGACCGCGGGCGCGCCGATCGCCGCCGCGTCCCGGACCACCTGCACGGCGTCGGCCGCCGGTCGGAACACATCGACCAGGTCGACGGGGTGCGGAATGTCGGCGAGGGTCTTGTAGGCCCGTTCCCCGAACAGTTCGTCGACCGTCGGGTTGACCGGGATGATGCGCCAGCCGTACTGCTGCATCTGCAACGGCACGCCGTGCGCGGCCTTGAACGGGTCGCGGGACGCGCCCACGACGGCGATCACGGCGGAATCGGCGAGGATCTGCTGAGCGGTACGCACCCGCCGACTGTAGCTCCGACTACAGCAGCGTCAGCTGCTCGGCCGTAGGCGGCTGCGGCTCGGGCAGGCTGCGGTTGTCGCCCCGCTCCCCGCGGTGCAGCCCGTGCCGGCGGGCGGCGATCCGTACCCGCGCGGTCAACTCCCGCTGGTACGCCTGCGGCGCGTACGCACCGGCCCGGTAGAGCTCGCGGTAGCGGGGGACGAGGTGTGGGTGCTCGCGGGCGAGCCAGTGCGCGTACCACTCCCGGGCACCCGGACGCAGATGCAGGGGCAGGGCGGTCACGCTCGTCGCGCCGGCGGCGGCGATGGCTGAGACGGTGGCGTCGATCGACTCGTCGCTGTCGCTGAGGCCGGGCAGGATCGGGGCCATCAGCACCCCGACGGAGAAGCCGGCGTCGGCGAGTGCCCGGACGGCGTCCAGTCGGCGGCGTGGGTGTGGTGTGCCCGCCTCGACGGTGCGCCAGAGGTGTTCGTCGACGAACCCCACCGAGAAGGAGATGCCCACGGTGGTCACCTCGGCGGCCTCGCGTAGCAGCGGCAGATCGCGCAGGATCAGCGTGCCCTTCGTGAGGATCGAGAACGGGTTGGCGAAATCTCGCAGGGCGCCGATGATCTGCGGCATCAGCCGGTAACGACCCTCGGCGCGCTGGTAGCAGTCCACGTTGGTGCCCATCGCCACGTGCGCGCCCCGCCAGCGCGGCGCGGCCAACTCCCGCCGGACCAGCTCACCGGCGTTCACCTTGACGATCACCTTCCGGTCGAAGTCCGCACCGGCGTCGAGATCGAGGTAAGTGTGAGTATTTCTCGCGAAACAGTACGTGCAGGCATGAGAGCAGCCCCGGTACGGGTTGATCGTCCACTCGAACGGGACGCGGGACTGCCCGGGCACCCGGTTGAGGATGGACTTGGCCTGCACCTCGTAGAAGGTCATCCCGGCGAACTCGGGGGTGTCGAAGGTGCGGGCGACGGCGCCGGGCAGCGCCAGCGGCAGGGGTGGCGTCGCTGGCGCTGCCCGCTCGGGGTCTCCCTCGACCGGGGGAGCGGTGAGGTTGTCCCAGCGCATGGCCATCATTCGAACACGTGTACGAGGTAAGCGCAAGTGACCCGCCGTACACCGTGGGCGTCCGGGTGGTCGGAGAGGGGAGGATGGACGCCATGGAGACGTCGACCTTCGTCTACGACGGGGACTGCGCGTTCTGCACGAGCTGTGCGGAGTTCATCGAGCGCCGCATCCCGACCGCCGCACGGGTGGTGCCCTGGCAGTTCGCCGACCTGGACGCGCTCGACCTCACCGTGGCCGAGTGCGAGGAGGCCGTGCAGTGGGTCGGCGCGGACGGCTCGCGCGCGGCCGGTCCGGACGCCATCGCGAAGCTGCTCGCCGCGAGTGGTCCGCTCTGGCGGATCGCCGGCGCCGGCCTGCGGATTCCTCCGGTTCGCCTCGCCGCCTGGCCGTTGTACCGCTGGGTGGCGCGCAACCGGCACCGACTTCCCGGTGGCACGGCGGCCTGCTCGCTGCCTCAGGAGGCCCGGGAGCGGCTCTACGGGCCGGCCGGTCGCCCGACCACCGACGCCTGATCGTCGAGCGCCGGCCCCGCGCCGGCTGCCACCGGGCCCTGGTCGGCCGGCACCGGGTCGACGTCGTCCGGGCACGGTTCCGGCGCATCCGTCGTGGCCGCCTCGGAAGGGTCACGCCGGATCAGCCGGCGTGCCCAGACCAGCGGGCGCACCCGCTCCAGCGGTAGGAAGCTGGTCATCGCGGCCAGGTGCGGCGCGAACGAGATCGTGATGGTCGCGATGGTGACCGCGTGGAACGAGTAGAAGAAGCCGACCATGGCGAGTCGCCAGCGGGGTGGCAGCAGGAAGACCATCGGGCTCAGCAGCTCGAACGCCACGATGCCGAACTGGGCGACGATCAGCAGGTACGGCACCTGGGCGATGAGGTCCGCCAGGTCGGTGCCGCGCCGGATGATCGCGCGGGCCAGGACCGAGCCGGTCAGCCAGTCCAGACCGCCGAAGCGCAGCTTGGCGAAGGCGGCCAGGAAGTACGTGCAGATCACCGCGATCTGGGTGACGCGTAGCGCCCAGCCACCGGCCTCGGTGCGGGCGGTGTCGCCGTGTCGGGCGCGACCGGCGGTGGGCAGCACGGCCAGTGCGACGAGCAGCCCGAACCGGTCGTGGTCGACCTTCCCGTAGCTCATCGCGATGATCATCCACTCGAGGTACAGCGCACACACCGCCCAGCCGAGCAGCCGGGGCGCTCGTCCGGTGGCGGCGAGGAGGGCGAGCAGCAGCAACGCCCAGAAGATCACCGTCACCAGCGTCTCGGTTGGCGTCGGCAGTGGGAGCACGCGGCCGATCAGGAGTGGCTGGTACAGGTCGCCGGGAACGCTGACCCGGGTGCGTACCCAGGGGGTGAAGATCACCAGGTCGGCGGCGACGAACAGGTAGATCAGGGTGCGGAAGGCGGCCACCCGGCCCCGGGGTACGGCCTCGGTCAGCCAGCGGTTCATCGGGTGGCCTGCCAGCGGACGACGGTCTGGTCGGTGTGCTGGCCGGTCGGTCGGCCGGCGCGGATGCCGTGCCAGCGGATGACGATGCGGACCTCGACCAGCGCGGGGGCGTCCGGGTGGCGTTCGGCGTACGCGTCGGCGACCTCGGTGAGCAGTGTCGGGTCGGCGGCGTATCGGGCCTGCTGCCCCTCGATCTCGGCGCGGCGGATGCCTGTCGCGTTCTGGTCGAGGTCGATCACCGCCCCGGAGCTGTTCACCCCCTCGACGCGGGTGTCGGGCGCGGGTGCGTTCGGCGGGTTGGAGGTGGAGTACATCCGGAACGGGCCGAACGGGAAGTCGTCGTCGCTGCCCCAGAAGGTGCCGACGACGAGCAGGACGAGGCCGAGTGCGGTCGCGCCCAGCCGGGTCACGCGCCCGCGGGTGGTCAGGTTCTCCATCGGGTCGTGACGATACGGGATGTACCGACGGCCCCGGGTCCCTCCGACGGCCAGTTCGGCCTGACCAGGCAGGTGATCATGCGGGAGTTGGTGGGGGTACGACGAAGGCCGGGCCCGCATCGGGCCCGGCCTCGCGTGTCGTCGTGCGGACGACTCAGTGGTTGTGCTCGGCCAGCTGCTTGCGGACGTCGTCCATGTCCAGCGCCTCGACCTGCTCGATCAGGTTCTCCAACGCGGACTCGGGAAGGGCGCCCGGCTGGGCGAAGACGATGACGCCGTCACGGATGGCCATGATCGTCGGGATCGAGCGAATGTCGAACTTCGCGCCCAGCTCCTGCTGAGCCTCCGTGTCGACCTTGCCGAAGACGATGTTCTGGTGCTTCTCCGAGGAGCGCTCGTAGACCGGGGCGAACCGCTTGCACGGACCACACCAGTCGGCCCAGAAGTCGACCAGGACGATGCCGTCGTTGCCGGTCACCTCGTCGAAGTTCGCCGAGGTCAGCTCAACGGTTGCCATTGCACTCTCCGATCACCGCGGTTTATCTACGTCCCGTAGAACCAGGGCTGACCGTATCGAATTCCCGGGGGGTGGGGCACGAAACGTGCCCGGGGCTGCCGGGGGGCGCTGCGGGTCATCGATGCACGTCTGTTCACACCTGACCTGCGGAACGCAAGTGCACGACGCACTTGCGTGACCTGCCGTAATGGGAGCGTTTCCAGGGAGATCCACGCGATTGAGCACTACGAATCGGTAACTTGGGCCTTGACAAGGAGGTATCCGGCCTGCGGAGATCGCTGATCAACCTGCGCTTCGTCACGCACAGTAGTGTTACAAAAAGATAAATGTGACCGCGATCTCTGTTGAACCTACGCAGGCGTAGGGCAGAATTCCTCACATCAGAGCGTGGGCGGCGGGTGCCGGGGAGGGCCCCGCCGCTCATTGCGTCTCCCCCCAGGCGAGTGACCGGTGTGACATTTCCGCCGCCGTCGCGCCCCGCCGGTCGCCTTAACCATCGGTAAGGCATGCTGTGCCGAACTCCATCGCCGCCCGTCGAAGGGACCAGCATGCAGTTCGGTCGCTACTACGAGGAGTTCGAGGTCGGCGCGGTCTACCGGCACTGGCCGGGCAAGACCGTCACCGAGTACGACGACCACCTCTTCTGCCTGCTCACCATGAACCACCACCCGCTGCACATGGACGCGCACTACGCCGCGACGGCGAGCCAGTTCAAGCGCAACGTCGTGGTCGGCAACTACATCTACTCGCTGCTGCTCGGCATGTCCGTGCCCGATGTGAGTGGCAAGGCGATCGCCAACCTGGAGGTCGAGTCGCTGCGGCACGTCGCGCCGACCTTCCACGGCGACACGATCTACGGCGAGACCACGGTGCTGGACAAGCGCGAGTCAGGCTCGAAACCCGACCGGGGTGTGGTGTCGGTGGAGACTCGCGGCTACAACCAGGACGGCACGATGGTCTGCGTCTTCCGGCGCAAGGTCATGGTCCCGAAGCGGGAGTACGCGGCCGCTGCGGTGCCCGACGGAGTGGATCCGGAGCGGCCCAGCTTCCCCGAGCCGCGCTGACAGTCGCGGCGGGCTCGACCGTCGACGGACACCGGGCTCCTTCCCCACCGCGGGTCTGCTGGGGAAGGGGCCCTGTTCCCGTCGCGGGGCATATGCTGACGCCGGAGGTTCCGATGAGCCACTCCGTAGCGGGAGAGCCGTCCTCTGCCGGCCGCCGAGCCGCACCCTTGACCACCGCTGTCTACTCCGCAGCCGAGTGGGATCTGCTCACCGGCCTGCCCGGTCGGGTCCTCGTGGCCGCCGCGGCACCCGGTCCTGGCCGGACGGAGCGTGGAGTGATGGCCGGCCTGGCCGGTCTGGATGCCGTTGCCGCGGGCCGAGCCTCCGACAGCGATCTGGTCCGCGCGGTGGTCGCCACGATCTACGCCCGCCACGACGGCACCCCGCAACCCGCCGAGCGGCTCACCGACCTGGTGGACCTGCTGGCCGCCTGCCGTGCGGCGAGCCGGGTCCTCCGGCGACGGGCCGACCCCGCCGACTCGGCCGCGTACCGCCAGTGGGTGCAGTCGGTCGCGGCCCGGGTCTGTCGCGCGGTGCCCGGCACCGGCGCGCGCCAGGTGCACCCACCGGCCAGCCCGGCGGACCTGCGCTTCCTGGACCGGCTCGGTGCCGCCCTCGACCTGGGCTGACCGGCAGGTCGTCGCGGCGGGCGCCGACGTGGTCCGTACCCTCTGATGACCGTGACCGACGAGCAGCTCGAGGTGGGCGTGGGCCCCTGGCCGGGGGACCCACCGGACGACCCCCGTTACGACCCGCAACTGCTGGCGGAGGGGGACCGGCGCAACGTCGTCGACCGCTACCGCTACTGGCGGCACGAGGCGATCGTCGCCGACCTGGACCGGCACCGCCACGGCTTCCACGTCGCGATCGAGAACTGGCAGCACGACTTCAACATCGGCACTGTGGTGCGCAACGCCAACGCGTTCAACGCCGCCGAGGTGCACATCGTCGGACGGCGACGGTGGAACCGGCGCGGCGCGATGGTGACCGACCGGTACCAGCACGTACGACGCCACGAGACGATCGAGGAGTTCGTCGCCTGGGCCGCCGAGCGGCAGCTGCCGGTGTTCGGCATCGACAACCTGCCCGGGTCGCGTCCGCTGGAGACCGGCACCCTGCCGCGGGACTGCGTGCTGCTGTTCGGCCAGGAGGGACCCGGCCTCTCCGCGCCGGCCCGTGCCGCCTGCGACCAGCTCTACTCCATCGCCCAGTACGGCTCGACGAGGTCGATCAACGCGGGCGTGGCCAGCGGAATCGCCATGCACGCCTGGATCCGTGCGCACGCCGGTACGCCGCCGGACTGACCCACGTACGGTGCCGAATCGGACGTTCCGGCTTGACGTGCCGGCGGTCCGGGGAGACGGTGGGGATGTGAGTGTCGCGGTGAGTTGTCCGAGATGCGGGGGCCCGGTAAGGGCGCCGGATCTGATGAACACCGACTCGAGGTGTGTGCGCTGCGGCCCGGTGCCGCCGTTGCACGTGCCCGAGCACATCGGAGCGGACATCGTGGCGAGCGTGGTGGAACGGATCACCGCGACCGGCGATCCGCCGGTGACGCCGTTGTGGTGCCCGTGGCCGCTGCCGCCCGGTTGGACACTCACCGGCGTGGCGTACGCCGGGGACGACCGGACGGGCGTACGGGCGACGGTGGTGGCCTGCGCGGGCCCGGCGCCGCTCGGTGGTGGTCCGGCCGATCTGGTCTTCGTGGCCGAGGAACCCGGTGTCGGCCTGGGCACCCGGCTCGCCGGTCTGACCGGCCCTGATCCGGGACCGGAGTTGGTGGACGCACTGACCGACCCGGGCTCGGGTCACCCCGACCACGTCGGACAGGCGAAGATCAAGGTCGGCGGGCACCCCACTCCACTGTGGTTGGTGAATTCGCCGACGGATCGAAGCGCGTACGCCGGCGAGGCTCGGGGAATGTGGCTCCATGCGATAGCCTGGCCGGCGAGTGCGGGTCACCTGCTCGCGGAAGACGTCGTGCTGCACGACCTGACCGAGTGGACTCCGCCCGAGCTCGTGTACGGCGCACCGTCCCCGTATCTACCCGGTAGAGCTTGACAACTCTTCCGGATTGACGGAGAACGGACGCAGATATTCACTGTACGACACCACACTGATACTCTGGGTGCCGCTGCGGTAATGGGACCCGGCGCCGCGCGAGAGGATGGCCCGCCATGGTCAAGAAGGTCCTCACCTGGGCCGGAATCGCATTCTTGATCTTCTTCGTCGCCTACCGGCCAAACTCTGCGGCGGACGTGTTCAAGTCGCTCGGCGGCGGGATCATGGATATCGCCCAGGGGTTTGGCGACTTCTTCACCAGCCTCGTCGCCTAGCCGCCGATGGGCAGCCCCTCCGGTCCACCCTTCGACCCGGACGACCCCGACCGGGAACGTCGCGAGCGAGACACCGAGCCGATCCCGCGGATCGGGCCTGATGACGGCCCGGGCTACGGGGCCGGTCCCGGCCTGTCCGACGGTCCGTCCCTTTCGGACGACGTCGGCTACGGCGACGGGCCCGGCTATGCCGGCCAGGGTCGTTCCGGCCGGGGGTGGATCCGTGATCCGGAGGCCAGTTACCAGCCGCCGCAGATCTCCGAGGACGAGCTGGCCGGGTTGCGCGCCGACGCGGCCGGCTCGACCCCTCGGCGGGTGCTGCCCCTGGAAGACGAGCCCAGTTCGCTGGTGGCTCGCTACCTCTTCCCCACCGAGCGCTACCGGGGCGAGTGGAAGCGACACTGGATCCACCTCACCAACCCGCTGTTGATCGGCGTCGCGGCGACCTTCGTGCTCGGCTACCTCTCCGGCTTCCTCGCCGGCCAGGACGTCGGCGCGTTGACCACCATCGCCGTGCTGCTGTGGTTCGCGGTGATGGGCTGGGTGGCGTGGAAGGTCGCCGACTGGTGGTATGACCGGTTCATCCTGACCAACAAGCGGGTCATGGTGGTCAACGGCATCGTCACCCGCAAGGTGGCGATGATGCCGCTGGTCCGGGTCACCGACATGAAGTACGAGCAGACCCCGACCGGCCGAGCGCTCAACTACGGCACCTTCGTGCTGGAGTCCGCCGGCCAGGAGCAGGCGCTTCGCGAGATCAAGAACCTGCCCAACCCGAACGAGCTCTACCTGCGCGTCGTCGAGGAGATGTACGAGCCTCAGGCCGTCGAGGCGCGGCTCGGCAAGGAGGCCGACGAGGCCAAGGCCGACGACGGGGCGTGAAGGTTTTCGACCGAACATCGGAGCAAGTGCGCACCTTTCGTCATGGACCAGAGCGCCCCTGACGTGGCACTCTGCCAGGACGGCAGGGGTGTGGAGGTGGGCGGTGGCGAGCAAGGACTCGTTGGAGGAGCAGTTCCGCGAGTTCGTCGCGGCCCGCTCCGCCGCGCTCCTACGCACCGCTTATCTGCTCACCGGCGACTGGGCCACGGCCGAGGACCTGCTCCAGACGGCGCTGACCAAGACCTACCTCGCGTGGAAGCGGCTCGGCGGAATCGAGGCGGTCGAGCCGTACGCCCGGCGTGTGATGGTCAACACGTCGACCAGTTGGTGGCGGCGGCGCTGGCACGGCGAACGCCCGACCGAGGTCCTGCCCGAGCGGGCCGGCGTCGACGAGATCGAGCAGCAACTTGACCGTGACCTGCTCTGGCGGCACCTCCGGGAGTTGCCCAACCGGCAGCGGGCGGTGCTGGTGCTGCGCTACTACGAGGACATGTCGGAGGCGCAGACCGCCGCGATGCTGGACATCTCACCGGGCACGGTGAAGAGCCAGGCGTCCCGGGCGCTCGCCACGCTGCGTCGGCGACTGGGCGCGGACGCACCGGAGCTCGCAGCCGCCGCCGGCATCGCCGGCCGGCCGGCCGCTGCCGCCGGTGCGGGGGCCGCGACCGGTGCCGTCGGCCGGACGGCGGGCTCGGGTTCCCGGACCGGGCGAACCCCGGCCACCGGTGCCGCTGCCACACCCCGTCCTGAACGGGCGGCTGGCCGAGCAGTGCCCCGCCCGGCCGCTCCGCGCCCCACCGTGCCGCGTGCGATCACCCCGCAGGTCGTGCTGCCCACCGCCCCGGCGGCCGTGCCCGTCGGCACGGGCTCCGGGGAACAGCAGTGAGTCAGTTCCCGGGCCGGCGCGACAACCTGACGGACGGCCCGCAGCGTTCATACCAGGTGCGGCCTGACGAGTTGGAAGGTGCGGTGCGGGAGACACTCTCGCACCAGGTCGCCCTTGCCCGCCCACTGAGCGTCGATCCGGCCGGCCAGGCGATCCGCCGCGCGAACCGCATCCGGCGTCGACGCAGCGCCGTCGGCCTCGCCCTCGCGGCGGTCACCACAGTGCTGCTCAGCGCCGGCATGGTCCAGCTCGGTGCCGAGACCAGGCGGGACGGCTCACCCATCGTCGTGATCGGCGACCCGGACCCGACCAACCGACCGCTCCCGACGGCCAGCGTTCCCGGCTCGGCCCCCTCGCCCAGGACGTCGACCTCCCTCCACTACAGCGAGACGCTGGTCAACACCGAAGGGCGGCGGCTGGTGCTGCCCGACGTCGGGCCGGCCGAACACGTCCAGCCGCTGCCCAGCGGCGGCGGTTGGCTGGTGGTCGGCGCGCCGAGCACCGCAGGACGCTCCCTGTGGGTGGTGCAGGACGACGGCCTGGTGCAGGTGCTGCTGGCCGGTGCCGGTGGGATCGTCCTGGCCCCGGACAGCCTCCAGGTGGCCTGGCGCGACGGGGACGATCTCCTGGTGGCGGGCGTGGTCGGCACCCAACTCATCGGTGCGGTGCGCACCCCGGTGCCGGCGGCGGCGGAGCCCGTCCGGTTCGTCGCTGACAGCGTGCTGGTCCGACTGGACCCGGCCAACGCCGGTCACACCC
Source organism: Micromonospora sp. NPDC127501 (assembly GCF_040302185.1). NCBI lineage: Bacteria > Bacillati > Actinomycetota > Actinomycetes > Micromonosporales > Micromonosporaceae > Micromonospora > Micromonospora sp. NPDC127501. Next base: position 214,858 of record NZ_JBEORJ010000010.1, read on the forward strand.
TCTGGCGGCCCGGTGCGGGGCCACTGCCCGAGGCTCTCGACCAGAAGAGCCTCAACGTCTACGGGCGGCTGCCCGACGGGCGGCTCGTCGGGCAGGTCACCACTACCGATCCGGGCCGGACCTGCGTCGCCATCCTCGCCCCGACACGTCGCCTGGACCCGGTACGCACCGGCTGCGGCCCAGACCTGAGTCGGGACGGCATCGGTGGGGTCTCGCCGGACGGGCGGTGGCTGCTGGTCAACGGTGGGAGGGGCTCGGCCGGTCGATCCCTGCTGGTCGACCTGCAACGGCTCGGGCCGGGTGCGACAGCCGTTGCGGCCGGGCCGCCGATGACCGGGGCGGTCGTGTGGAGCGACGAGGCCCAGGCCTCCTACCTCGACGGCACCGGCGAGCTGGTCCGGGTCGACGTCGGCAGGGTGCGGGCGGGAAAGCCCGCCAGCCCCGCTGCGGTGCCTGGCGTGCCAGCCGGAGAGCGGCCGATCCTGGTGCAGGGCTTCTGACCCCGGGTGGCCCATGTGAGCCGGGCTCGTTGTTTCCTCGGTAACGTCGGGCGGTGACCTCGCGTACCGGCTCCGCCCCCCGGATCGACCTGCACGCCCACTCGACGGCCAGCGACGGCACGCTGACCCCGGCCGAGCTGGTCGGTGCGGCCTTCGACGCCGGGCTGGACGTGCTGGCGATCACCGACCACGACACCACGGCCGGCTGGGCGCCGGCCGTGGGCGCGCTCCGGCCAGGTCTGCGTCTGATCCGGGGTGCGGAATTGTCGTGTCGCTGGTCCGGTGCGCAGCCGGCGGTGCCCCTGCACCTGCTCGCGTACCTGTTCGACCCGGACCACCCTGAGCTGGTGGCCGAGCTGGCGCGGGTGCGGGCCGCCCGGGAAGAGCGTGGCGAACGGATGGTCGGCCTCCTGCGGGCCGACGGCATCGACGTGAACTGGCCGGACATCCTGGCCGGCGCGGGTGGCGGCACCGTGGGACGCCCGCACATCGCGCAGGCACTCATCCGCGCCGGCCTGGTCGACAGCGTCCGGGAGGCGTTCGGCCCGGACTGGTTGGGCGAGCGGTACCGGCTGCCCAAGGAGGACATCGACGTGTTCCGGGCCGTTCGGCTGGTCCGGGAGGCCGGAGGCGTGCCGGTCTTCGCCCACCCGCGAGCCACCCGACGCGGCCGGGTGGTGCCCGACGAGCTGATCGCCGAGCTGGCCGCCGCCGGGCTCGCCGGGCTCGAAACGGACCACGAGGACCACAGCCCGGCCGAGCGGGAACACGTGCGGGCGCTCGCCGCCGAGCTGGGTCTGCTCGTCACCGGCTCCTCGGATTTTCACGGCACCCACAAGACCGTCCAACTCGGTGCTTTCAGCACCAGCGTCGAGGCGTACGAGCGGATCATCGCCGAGGGGGTGACCGAGGTCGCTTCGGGCTGATCCGGGTATTTCGCCCATCCCGGCGCGGCTAGGTTGATCACGTGGATCTGAAGCTGTTCGGCGAGGTTTTCGTGACCCTGCTGGTGATCACCGACCCGCCGGGCATGATGCCGATCTTCCTGGCGCTGACCGGCCCGCTGCCCGCCCGCGACCGCAACCGGGCAGCCTGGCAGGCCGTCGCGTTGGCGCTCGGCGTCATCGTGATCTTCGCGGTGGCGGGGCAGACACTGCTCGACTACCTGCACGTGGACCTGCCGGCGTTGCAGGCGGCCGGTGGGCTGCTGCTCGTGCTCGTCGCCCTGGAGCTGCTGACCGGCAAGGCCGACGACCCGAGCCAGCAGGTCACCTCCAACATCGCGTTGGTGCCGCTGGGCACGCCGTTGCTGGCCGGCCCGGGCGCCATCGTGGCCACCATGCTCTTCGTCCAGCAGGCCGACGGGCTGGGGGAGTTCAGCGCCATCGCCGTGGCGATCCTCGCCGTGATGGTCGCCGTCTGGATCGTCCTACGCTTCTCCGGCGGCATCGTGAAGATCCTCCGGCCGGGCGGGATCGAGGTGCTGACCCGGATCGCCGGCCTGCTGCTGGCCGCGATCGCCGTGCAGCTCATCGCCGACGCGGTGGCCGCCTTCGTCACGCAGTACGTGAACATGGCCTGACGGCACGCGCGCGATGTCGGAGGTGGATGGCAGGATCGCAGGCGTGCGACGATCCTCATCAGCGGGGCGGCCGGCCGCTGGCGGCCGGGCCCCACGGCAGCGCGCCGGCGACGCCGAGCAGCTCGGCTTCGAGGGCATGCCGGAGCGGCTGTTCGTCTGCACCCCGAGCAAGCTCGGCGCGTACGCGGACTGCCCGCGTCGCTACCGCTACTCCTACGTCGACCGGCCCGCCCCACCCAAGGGCCCGCCGTGGGCGCACAACTCGCTCGGCGCCAGCGTGCACACCGCACTGAAGAACTGGTATGCGCTGCCCGCCGACCGGCGGCGTCCCGAGGTGCTGGCCACGCTGCTCAAGGGCACCTGGGTCCGCGAGGGCTACCGCGACGATGAGCAGGAGCGGGCCGCCTACCGGCGGGCGTTGGGATGGCTGGAGGCGTACGTCGAGACGCTGGAGCCGGATTCCGACCCGCTCGGCGTGGAGCGGGTGGTGGCGGTCAAGACCGCGGTGTTGGCGTTCAACGGTCGCGCCGACCGGATCGACTCGCGGCCCGGCCCGGAGGGGCCGGAGCTGGTCATCGTCGACTACAAGACCGGCCGTACCGGGCTGGACACCGACGACGCCCGGGGCTCGCAGGCGCTGGCGCTCTACGCGTACGCCGCCGAGCGGGTGTTCCGTCGGCCGTGCCGCCGGGTGGAGCTGCACCACCTGCCGACCGGCACGGTCGCCGGCCACGACCACACCGTCGAGTCGCTGGCCCGACAACTGACCCGCGCGGAAGAGACAGCCCGCGACATCATGGCCGCCGAGCGAGCAGTCGCCGACGGCGCCGACGCGGACGAGGCTTTCCCGGTGGCACCCGGCCCGCGCTGTGGCTGGTGCGACTTCCGGCGGCACTGCCCGACGGGCGCGCAGGCCCCGGGCAAGGAGCCGTGGGCGGCCATGGACCGGCCCGCCGACGGCTGATCGCCCCCGCCGAGGGTCGGGTCAGCCGGCCAGCGAGGCGGCGGCGTGCCGCGCGGCCCGCTCCTTGGCTGCCTGTATCAACGGCCCCTCCAGGTAGCGGCGGGGGACGGCGGCGAACGCGAGCCGCAGCGCGCGCACGGTCAGGTCCGCCGACAGCGCGGTGGTCGGTAGACCGAGGCCTCCGTACATCCGGCGTGCCCACGTCGGCAGCAGCGCGAACGCGGTGCTGGCGATCCCCAGGTACGCCCAGCGTGGCGGGCCCAGCGTGAGCCCCAACCGGACCGGCAGGCTGAGCTTCCACGGCAGCGGCGGGGCGGTGAGGAACACCGCCGTCTCGGCGGCCTCCCGGGTCATCCGCAACTGTGGCCGTACTGCCTCGTAGTAGTCCGCGACCTCGGCGGCGGTCCCCGGGACGGTGGCCTGGTCCAGGCCGACCAGGGCGGCGGCGCGGCGCTGCTCGGTGTAGTAGCCGTCCACCTCGTCGTCGCTCAGCGGCAGCCCGGCGCGTCGGGCCGTGCTCAGGAACGACTCGACCTCGGTCACGTGCACCCAGAGCAGCAGGTCCGGTTCGTCGATCCGGAACTGCTCACCGGTGAGCGTGTCGGTGGCCCGCAGCCGGTCGTGCAGGCGACGCAGCCGGGCCCCGGCGGCCTCCGCTTCGGCGGTGGTCCCATAGACGGTGGTCGCCACGTAGGTGGCCGTGCGAACCAGGCGACCCCAGGCGTCGGTGCGGTAGTTGCTGTTCTGCGCGACCCCGGCCATGGCCCGGGGGTGCAACGCCTGGAGGTAGAGCGAGCGCAGGCCGGCGACGATCAGGATCGGCTCCTCGTGCACCTTCCACGTGACCGAACCCGGACCGAAAAGGCCGAGGTCATCGGAGTCCACCGCACAAGAGTGCCACGGTCGGGCCGGCCTCGCCGGTCACGTCTCGCCGGTGCCGCTGATCAGACGTCGGCGGAGCGGCGGGCCCGGCAGCCCGGGCAGAGACCCCAGAAGGTCACCTCGGCCTCGTCCACCTCGAACCCGTGCGCGCTGTTCGGCTCCAGGCACGGGGCGCTGCCCACCGCGCAGTCGATGTCGGCGATCTCGCCGCAGCCCCGGCAGACCACGTGGTGGTGGTTGTCGCCCACCCGCGCCTCATAGCGGGCGGGACTACCCGCCGGCTCGATCCGGCGTGACAGCCCGGCCCGGGACAGCGCGCCCAGCACGTCGTAGACCGCCTGGGTGGAGACCGAGTCGAGGCGTTCGCGAACCCGCCGGGTGATCTCGTCGACCTCCAGGTGGCCGCCGCCGGCCAGCACGTCGAGCACCGCGAGGCGTGGCCGCGTGACACGCAGGCCCCTCGACCGCAGCAGCTCCTCGGCACCGGACATTGGCCAATGACAACACGCCCGACCCGCATCGACAACCGTCGCCCGCTCCGGGTGGCCACCGACACAGCCAGGCAAGATCGGGAGTACGGGCCCAGAGGATGAACCCTATCGACGCGGCGCGCGTGTCACCGGTCGAGAGCCTGGGGACGATCGGCGGACCATAGGCTGGCCACCCCTGACCATGATCCACCTGGAGGGTTCGATGTTCGAGGAGATCCTGGGTCTACCGGTGCACGTCCTGGTAATCCACGCGGTCGTCGTGTTCGTGCCGCTGCTGGCGGTGCTGGCCATCGGATACGTGGGGCTACCGCGGTGGCGGCACCGGCTGGACTGGGCCCTGGGCCTCCTCGCCGTGGCCGCGCCGGTGACCGCCTACGTCGCGGTCAAGTCGGGCGAGGCACTCACCGACGCGCTGGTGGCCCGGGGCTTCCAGGGGCCGATCCTCGATCAGATCTTCGAGCACTCCCGATACGGTGACATCCTGTTACGCGTCGTGGTGCCGCTCGGGATCGTGGCCATCCTGCTGCTCGTGGCGACGAGTGGGCACCCCCGGGTGCCGCAACTGCCCGCGCTGGTCATCCCGGTGCTGGCGGTAGCGGCCGTGGGGCTTTCCATTGCCGCCCTGGTCTACGTCTACCTGACCGGCCACTCCGGTGCCGAGACGGTTTGGGGCACCACCCTGTGAGCTGGTGCTGCTCGGTGCACCCGGGGTGGCATCAGAAGATGACTCGTGAGCAGAGCAGACAGAGCAGTACCAGAAGCACCACGCCGGCCGCAGCGCCGAAACCGTAGGTGACCCGCTGCGAGCGCTGCTCGGCCGCGTCCAGGTCGGCCATGTCCTGCGGTGGCAGCTGTCGCGGCGGCGCCGGCTGCAGATGTACGGGTGGACGCCAACCCGACGGCGGCGGCACGCTCGGCGGCGGGCCGGAGTACCCACTGGCGGTACCGCCGGTCGGCGCTGGACCGGTCCGCCCGGCCGGCGGCGGCCCGGGGTGTCCGCCGGCAGTACCGCCGGTCGGCGCTGGACCGGTCTGCCCGGCCGGCGGCGGCCCGGGGTGTCCGCTGGCAGTACCGCCGGTCGGCGCTGGACCGCTCTGCCCGGTCTGCGGTGGGTTGGTAGGCCCGGTCGGTGGTGTGGCCGCGGGCGCGGCGGGAGGTTCATCCGGCACCGCGCCGTCACCGGTGTCGGGCCGTCGCCAGTAGTCGTCCGGGGTGCTGCCACCGCTGGGGGTCGTCACGCCGTCCGACGCTACCAACGCCACCGGCGGCTCGGTCGCTTCTAGCCGGCGCGCCCACGGTCGGCGGTCCGGCCGGCTCTGGCCGGCGTGCCCACCGCCGATGGCCCGGTCCACCGCCGTCGGCTGCGCTAGTCTTGCCGCTCGTGAGCACCGAGGACCCTGGCACGCACGGCGCACGTGGAGACGATGACCGCGCCGTCGACCTGAGCGAAGACTTCGTGGTGTTGCCCGAGCAGACCTCTGACGACACCGACCGTGGTTGGGGCGAGCGGTCGGGCGGCAACGACGACTGGTTGCTCGCCGAACGCCCCCCACACTGGGACTGACCCCGGGTGGCTCGGCCAGACCCCCACGACGTCGATCCGTCAGCCGACCGCGCGATGACCGGCCAGGACGGCTTCGAAGCGGAAGCTGCCCCGTCGTGGTCGTACCCGTCGGTGAGCGGGTCAGCCCCGGGCCTCCGCTGACGGCGGTGGAGCCTGTGCTGGCGGGGTTCGGTCTGCCACCGATGGTGCGTCCGAGGGCACGGCGGCCGGCGGGCATCCGGCCGGGGTGTGCAGGACTGCGGCGGCCAGGCCGAGCAGCGCGGCGACCAGACCGGCCCGGAGCAGGGTGCGCCCGCCGGGCGAAGTGAGCTGGCGCAGCGGGCGCAACGCCCGCGCGGAATCCGGATCGACCATCGCCTCTGCCGCCTTCCGTCCGCGAGCGCCGCAGTGGCACCCACGTCCGGGAGGCTAGGCAGTTCCGGCCGCCTCGGCCGACCCACGGCCGAGGCCTTTGGACAACCGCCCGGCCTGTGGAAAACGCGCATCCGTCGGCGCGATTTGCTATGGCAGCCGACCTGATCGACTCGAGATCAAGGAGTCCGAGCGGTCAGGGCGGCGGGGACAGGCCGACTCTCTGGAACCCGAGTGGATCAAGACCCAACCGGCCGACCGGTCGGGTCCGGTGGGAAGTCGGGTCGTCGGCACCGTGAGGAGGGGCCGACTCACGAGTTGATCGAGGCCCGACCCGTGGTGGGGTCGGGCCTTCGGTGATCAGGACGTGGAACTGGCCGCCGCCGCCTTGCCGCCGCTCGATCCACCCGAGGACGACCCGGAAGACGACCCCGAGGAGGACGAGCCCGAGGACGACCCGGACGAGGACGAGGACCCCGACGAGGACGACGAGGACGAGGAGCTGTCACCGGAGGACGACTCGGACTTCGCTGGCTTGGTGGCCGTACCGCCGGCGGTCGTCTCGGAACCGGAAGCCCGGGAGTCGGTGCGGTAGAAGCCCGAACCCTTGAAGACGATGCCGACCGAGTTGAAGACCTTGCGCAGCCGCCCCTGACACGCCGGGCACTCGGTCAGCGGCTCGTCAGAGAAGGACTGCACCGCCTCGAGCTGCTGACCGCACGTGGTGCAGGCGTACTGGTACGTGGGCACGTTCTCCTCCGGATCTGGGCTCAGCCAGTTGGCACTCGACCTATTCGAGTGCCAATGGTGCGTCATTCGCCCCGGGTTCGTCCAGCGGACGTGTGGGGCGCGACACCGTGCGCCGCTCCCGGGTCGCCGTCAAGCGTACGCATCCCGTCGGCGGGAGTGACGACCGCGCGCACCCGACGGTCGTGGGGCTCCGCCGGCAGCGCCTCGACCAGCTCACCGTCGTGCAGTGGTACCACCGTCAGGGCCGCGTCGGGTACCCGGGCGAGTGCGCGGTCGTACGAGCCGCCGCCGCGGCCGAGCCGCCGTCCGTGACGGTCGACCGCGAGAGCCGGTACGACCACGAGTTCCGCGTGCGCCACGGCGGTCACACCGAGACAGGCACCGACCGGCTCTCGGATACCCCGTCCCGCCGCGATCAAGGCATCCGGCCCGGTATACACCGCCCAGTCCAGATCCAGGTCGGCGAGAAGCACCGGCAGCAGCAACTCGGCGTCCGCCGGCAGCGCCGCCCGCAGCACCTCGGGCAGGTCGGCGCCGCCCGGTTCGGAGCCGACCGGCACGTACGCCGTCACCCGGCGTGGGCGCAGCCGGCGTACCAGGGTGACCAGCTCGGCCTGCACGCGCCCGGCGGCGGCTGCCCGGGTGGCGGCGGGCAGCGACCGGCGGCGAGCGAGCAGCTCGACGCGGGTGTCCCGCTTCGCCATCCGGGTCACTTCCGCTTCATCAGAAAATTCCGGCACGCAACACTCCTGACGCAACGCCTCTCCCACGGTTGCACTGTGTCAGCATCGCAAGCAACGGAGGCGGAACTTCCGGGGGGACCGAGTGACGCTACGCGGGCGGTTGACGGCAGCCTTCCTCGTGGTGGTGCTCGGGCCGGTCCTGCTCGGCGCGCTCTTCGTCGCCTCCACCCTCGCGGCGGTCGACCGCAGCCGCTCCACCGAGCGCCTGGCGGTGGCGGCGTCCACCGTTCGTACCTCGGTCGACGCGCTCTGCCAGCAGCTACGCGCCACCGCCGACGCGGTGGCGCTCACCGCCGATCCGGCCGTCGCCGCCGCGCAACTGGTCGGCCGGGGTCTGGCCGCCGCGGTGCTGATCACCGACATGGCCGGCCAGGTCACCTACATCTCGCCCGGTGCTCCGTCGACCCCGTGGCAGGACTGCGCCGGCTCGACCGCGGGCACGAACGGGGGCTCGAACCCAGGCTCGGCCGGCCCGGTCCGTGCGTTGGCCGCCCAGGTCGACCTGCACGATCGCGCCGGCGCCCGGCTGGGCACGGTGACCGCCGCGCAACTGGTCGACCCGGCCTTCGTGGCCCGACTGGCGGCGGTGACCGGGGTGGCGGTCACACTGCTCGACAGTGGGGCGAGCGCCGCGCGGGTCACCCACACGACCGAGTCCCGTGACGTCCGCGACGCGGTGCTGGCCGCCGCCGTCGGCGTACGGGGCGAGCAGGTCACCGAGACCAACGAGGGCCGGTACGTGCGCAGGCTCGGGCCCTCCGACGCGCAGCCGCTGCCACTGGTGCTCTCCGTGCCCAGTGAACGGCCACCGGGGCTGCACGCCACGCTGCTCGGGGTGGTCGTGCTGGCCGGGCTGCTCGCCGTGCTGACCGCCTGGCGGCTGGCCCGGGTGACCACGCGGCCGCTGGCGGAGCTGGCCGGTGCGGTCGACCGGGTGGCCCAGGGTGACCTGACCGCCCGGGTGCCGGTACGCAGTCGCGACGAGTTGGGACGGTTGGCCGCCGCGTTCAACCGGATGACCCGGGAGACCGGCTCCTACGTCGCGGCGTTGACCAGCAACCGGGACCAGCTGCGCGGGCACCTCGCGGTGCTCGGCGACACCCTGGCCAGCACGCACGACCTGCAACGCATCCTGCGGGTGATCCTGCGCAGTGCCATCGGGGCCACCGGCGCGCGTGCCGGTGCCGTGCTGCTGGTGGAGACCGGCGGGGTGCTCGTCGCGCAGTGCACCGAGGGGCTGGACGGGCGCTGGCCGGCCGAGGAGGCGGACGGGTCGCAGACGCTCCGGGTGCCGGTCGGCGTGGGCGTGGTCGGTGAGGTCGCGGCCACCGGGGAACCGCAGCGGGGCAGGACGGAGCCGACCGAGGCGCCGACGGGTGAGCCACGCTGCCGCACCTACGTCGCGGTTCCGTTCGCCGCCCCGGCCGGCGGTGCCACGGCCACCCTCGGCGGACCCTCGGGATCGGTCGACGAGGCGGGCGCGGCGGCCGCGCTCGGCGTGCTGGCCCTCTACGACCGGCTGGGCGCCGACGAGTTCGACGACGACGACCTGGCCACCCTGCGCACCTTCGCCGGCCACGCGGCCGTGGCGGTGGACAACGTGCGGGTGCACGAGGAGGCGCAGCGGCTCTCCCTCACCGACCCGCTCACCGGGCTGTGGAACTACCGCTACCTGCGCGAGTCGATTCGGCGGGAGGTGGAACGGGCCAGCCGCTTCGGGCGGATGCTCAGCGTCCTCGCGTTGGACCTGGACCGGTTCAAGGACGTCAACGACACCTACGGGCACGCCGCGGGGGACACCGTCCTGGCCGAGTTCGCCCGACGGGTGCGCGGGGAGATCCGTGAGGTCGACCTGGCCTTCCGCCAGGGTGGTGAGGAGTTCGTGCTGCTGCTGCCGGAGACCGACGCGCGGGGCGCGGCGATCGTGGCCGAGCGGCTCGGCGCGGCGGTGCGCGACACACCCATCGCCGTCGAGGCGTACGCCGGGCCGGTCCTGGTGACCGTGTCGGTGGGCATCGCCGTGTTCCCGGACCACGGCAGCACCGGGCGGGAGGTGCTGGAGGCCGCCGACGACGCGCTCTACGCGGCCAAGGCGGCGGGCCGCGACACGTACCGGGTCGCCGAGGTGCGCTCGGATCTGCCGACCCGGGAGATTCCGGTGCTCGCGTGTGCGGTGAGCCCACCCGACGGGCTGCCGCGCGCCGGCCAGCCGGTGCAGGCCAGTCGGGAGCCGGGCGGGCCCGCCCGGTCCGACCCGGCGGTGGGCGTACCGGAATCATCGCTGGCGGGCCCGGCGCACGCCCGACCGGATTCGGCCGACGACACGCCGGACAGCGCGACGGGCGCGGCGCGGGCCGGTCCGGACGCGGCGCGGCCGGGGCCGGGTGGCGGCGCGTCTTCTGGGCCACACCCGCCGCGGCAGAGCCGTGGCCGATAGTCTCGCGGCATGTCGGAGCACTCAGCGAACCCCTCATCGACGGTCGCCGCAAACGGCCGTCCCCTGGCGGTCAAGGCCGTCATCCCGGCCGCCGGACTGGCCACCCGGTTCCTGCCGGCCACCAAGGCGGTGCCCAAGGAACTGCTGCCGGTGGTGGATCGGCCGGTGTTGCAGTACATCGTCGAGGAGGCCACGCAGGCTGGCATCGGTGACGTGTTGCTGATCACCGGTCGGGGTAAGACGTCGATGGTGGACCACTTCGACCGTCGCCCGGACCTGGAGGCCAGGTTGGAGGAGAAGGGCGACTCCGAGCGGCTGGCCGCCGTGCGTCGGCCCAGTGAGCTGGCCGAGATCTACACCGTGCGGCAGCCCGAGCAGCTCGGGCTCGGCCACGCCATCGGGTACGCCGAGTCGCACGTCGGCGACCAGCCCTTCGCGGTGCTGCTCGGCGACGAGTTCGTCAAGCCGTCGGAGCCGCTGCTGCCGGCGATGCTGGAGTTGCAGGCCCGCACCGGCGGTGTGGTGCTCGCCTTCTTCGAGGTCGACCCGGCCGAGACCAAGCGGTACGGGATCGCCTCCGTGGAGCCGGCCGAGTCGGAGCTGACCGACATCGGCGAGGTCGTCAAGGTGACCGGGATGGTGGAGAAGCCGCAGCCCGAGGACGCCCCGAGCAACCTCGCGGTGCTCGGCCGCTACGTGTTGCCGGGCAAGATCTTCGACGCGATCCGGCGGACCAAGCCGGGCAGCGGCGGCGAGATCCAGCTGACCGACGCGATGGAGCTGCTGCGTACCGAGGGCGTTCCGGTGCACGCGATCGTCTACCGGGGCACCCGCTACGACACCGGCATGCCGCTGGGATACCTCCAGACGGTGGTGCAGATCGCCGCCGAACGCGAGGACCTGGGCACTGAGTTCCGGTCCTGGCTGGCCGACTTCGTCAAGGCCGACGCGGCAGGCGGATCTGGTACATGACCGCGACGGCCGACGCCGAGGCGGCCGCGAACGAGTTGACGCCGCTCGCCGACTACCTGGGCAGCGTGCTGCGCAGGTTGCGCGCGCTGCCGCCACTCGACCTCGACCTCACCCAGGCGCACGGCAACGTCCTCGCCGAGGACGTCGTCGCGCCGCACGCCTTCCCGGCCTTCGACCAGGCGGCAGTGGACGGCTACGCCGCGCGCTGGGAGGACATCTCCGGAGGGGGTCGGGGGCCGAGCTACGTCCCGGCCCCCTCCGGCACGCCCGGCGGCCGCACCATCCGGCTCAACGTGGTCGGCGACCTCGGCGCCGCGAGCTGGCGGCCGGTCCGGCTCACCCCCGGCTCGTGCTTCTCGGTGGCCGCCGGGGCTCCGCTGCCGGTCGCCGCTGACGTCGTGGTCCCGGTGGAGTGGACCGACCAGGGCATGGCCGCGGTGGAGATCTTCCGCACCCCCAAACGGGGGTACGGGGTACGCCGAGCGGGTGAGGAGCTGCCCGCCGGCACCCTGCTCGCTCGGGCCGGCACCTACGTGTCCCCGGCCCTGGTCGCCGTCTTCGCGGCGACCGGCATCGGGCACGTGGTGGTCCGGCCCAGTCCACGGGTGGTCATCGTGGCCACCGGTGACGAACTCGTCGACGTGGGCCGGGGCAGTCAGCCCGGTCAGGTGGTGGACGCGAACTCGCACGCGCTGACCGCTGCGGCGGCCGAGGTGGGCGCGCTGGCGTACCGGGTGGGCATCTGCGACGACGACCCGGAGGGGCTGCGCGGGCTGCTGGAGGACCAGACGCTGCGCGCCGACCTGATCATCACCACCGGGGGCACCGGCACCGGCCCCGGCGACATGGTGCGTCGGATCCTCTCCCGGCGGGAGGGTGGTCGCGCCGGGCCGGTCACCTTCACCGACGTGGCGCTCTATCCCGGCACCGCGCTCGGGTTCGGCACGGTCGGCGCCGAGGAGGTGCCGGTGGTCTGCCTGCCCGGCGACCCGGGCGCTGCGTTGATCGGCTTCGAGGTGCTGGCCCGCCCCGCCATCCAACTGCTCGCCGGCGCAGAGCCGGTGTTCCGACCCAGTGTGCGGGCACACCTGCTGGAGACCGTGTCGTCGCCGACGGGGCTGCGCGAGTTCCGGCCGGCGCACGTCGCCGAGCGACGCGGCGGCGGGTACACGGTCCAGCCGCTCAGCGGCGGGCCGTTCACCCTCTCCGGGTTGGCCGAGGCCAACGGGCTGCTCGTGCTCGGCGAGCGGGTCACCACGGCCGCGGCCGGCTCCACCGTGGACGTCCTGCTGCTGGACCGACGCCGGTGACGCGTCCCGGCCGGTCCGCTCGCGGCCCGCGTCGGGTGATCGTCGGGGTCTGTGCGGTGAACGCGGTGGGACCACTTGCGCGCGACACGGTCCCGCGCGGGAGACTGTGCGGGTGAGTCTCTTCGGACCCGCGCGGGCACCGGGCTGGCCGGTGGAGCTGGCCGACGGCCCAGTGCTGCTGCGGCCCTACCGGCGCTCCGACGCGGCGGCGTGGTCGGAGGTGCGGCGGGCCAACCGGGCCTGGCTGGCACCCTGGGAGTCGTCACTGCCCGGCGGCTGGGACGAGATGAACTCGCCGGCCGCGTTCCGTTGGGTGCACCGTGACCAGCGACGTTCGGCCCGCGAGGGTGAGGGCATGCCGTTCGCGGTCTGCCTGCGTGAGGCCGACCGGGACCGGCTGGTCGGGCACATCAACGTGGGCAGCATCGTGCGGCGGGCGCTCTGCTCCGGTTACGTCGGTTACTGGGTGGACGCGCGGGTCGCCGGCCAGGGTGTGATTCCGACGGCGCTGGCGCTCGCCGTGGACCACGCGTTCGGGCCGGGCGGGCTGCACCGGGTGGAGGTGAACATCCGTCCGGAGAACCGGCCGTCCCGCCGGGTGGTGGAAAAGTTGGGCTTCCGCGAGGAGGCGTACCACGTGCGCTACATGCACATCGACGGCGCGTGGCGGGACCACATCGGGTACGCGATGACGAGTGAGGAGATCGCCGCCGAGGGTGGCCTGCTGGCCCGCTGGCACCGGGTTCGCGCCAACGCGCGGTAGGAGGATTTCCCGACGTCCGCCCACTCGTCCCACGGACGGGATCGGCGCGGCGCGGTGGCATCCCGGTCGGCGCGCCGTAACCTCAAGTAACTGCAAGCTGCGGCAAGCGCTCCCCGGCCGGACGATCCACGCGCCCAGGCGTGATCGATGGAAGATCCTGCGGTCGGATGGCGGTTGCTTCGAATTCGGTGACGGGAGGGGTGAGGGTGCCGACCTCGGTGCTCCTCGCCGTCCTCGCCGCCGCCGGCCTGCTCGCCCTGGCCCCGGCGTTGGTTCGCCGGTATGACGCCACCGAGCGGCTGGTGGCGGAGCGGGCGCAGTCGACGGCGCGGGTGCTCCAGCGCCGCCGACGGCGCCGCACTGTGCCGGGACGGCGACCCGTCCATCCTCCGCGCTCACTGGTCGTCACCCTCAGTGAAGACGCGACTACCGGAGCGTTGAGTTCGCCGGTTTCCGCACCACCAGCCGTCCGCCGCTCCGGTCGACTGCGCGCCGTGCCCGCCGCACCGAAGCGGTCCCGTCGCCGTCCGCCGTCGCGCCGACAGCACACCCCTGCCGTGTACCGGCGTCGCCGGGTGCTCGCCGCCCTCCTGCTCCTCAACGTCGTCGAGCTGATCGGCGTGCTGTTCGTCAGCCCCGGTTTCTGGGTCGGCTTCGGGGTCACCTTCCTGCTCCTGGCCCTGTACGTCGTGCACCTGCGGGGTCAGGCCCTCGCCGGGCGTCGCCGCCGCCGCGCCCGAGCCCGGGAGGCCGCCTGGTTGGCCGCCCGGCAGGCCGAGGTGCGCCGGGAGCAGGCCCGCCGGGCCGCGGCCCGCCGGGAGGCGCAGCGCCGCCTCGCCGCCCAGCGCGAAGGGGTACGCCGAGCCGCCATGGGCCTGGACCGGCCGGGAGACCTGCCGGCGGCGGTCAACGGTGGATCGGTCTCGTACCGGCGCTCGGGCGGCCTGCGCGGCCGCCCCTACGAGGCCGGCCGAGGCGCCTGACGCGGTCCTGGCCGCGCCGCGGTCCTGCCCGCGCCCGGCCCGGCTAGATCGGCTCGGGTTCCTGGAATTCGGGTGGTCGTGGCGTCCGGGATGCCCCGATTTCCAGGAACCCGAGTCGATCTTCGGGAGGGTCGCAGCGCCGGGCAGGGGGCGGATTCGCGGTGGAGGCCGGCGACCTGTTAGCCTTGCTGCCGGCCCGCCCGGTGTAAGCCGGGTGGGACCGAAGCCGGTTCGCCGGCGGGGGGCTGTGGCGCAGACTGGTAGCGCACCTCGTTCGCATCGAGGGGGTCAGGGGTTCAAATCCCCTCAGCTCCACCAAGAAACAGCAGGTCAAGGGCGGGTTTCCGGATGACGGGGAACCCGCCTTGATCGTTTGACCGCCGGACAGAGCCCCAGACCGCGGTGCAGGGCGGCAGAACTCGAGCCGAACGGCTGAGTTCAACGGAGGCGGTGGCCCCAAGTGTGAGGTTGCGCAGCGGTCGAGTGCTACGGCAAGTCAGTGCGGTCGAGCCATGTGGCGGTCCGACGATGTTCCTCGCTGATTAGTGTGCCGCCGCATATCGAACGCTACAGGCCCGCGAATCGAACATCGCCGAGCCGCAGATCGAAAGCATACCTGCCCGCAGATCGTAACCCTGCCGGGTATCATGACTCGTGCCCACACCGCACTTGATCCCCCGCCACGCCGCCGCGCAGGTCGACGCCGCACTCGCTGACACCCGCGTCGTGCTGATCAGCGGAGCACGCCAAGCAGGCAAGAGCACCCTGGTTCGCATTGTCGCGGGCGACCGGCTCGCCGAGCGCCGCGATCTCGACCGGGCGCAGGACCGGGCTGCGGCGATCGCCGACCCGGTTGGTTTCGTGGACTCCGCCGAACTGCTGGTGATCGACGAGATCCAGCGCGCTCCGGAACTGCTGCTGGCCATCAAGGCGGCCGTCGACGAGGACGTTCGTCCCGGCCGCTATCTGCTCACCGGCTCATCGCGACTGTTCGGCATGGTGGCTGCCCCGGACGCGTTGCCCGGCCGGATGGAAACCGTCGAGCTCTGGCCGTTCTCACAAGGCGAACTCGACGGCGAGCCGGACGGATTCGTCGACGCCGTCTTCGCTCTCGGCCCTGAACTGCGACACGAGTCGGACGTGACCCGCGCCGACTACGCGGCCAGGATCGTGCGAGGCGGCCTGCCCGAGGCCACGAACCGCGTCGACCCGCGGCGCCGCCAACGGTTCTTTGATGCGTATGTCCAAGCGCTCATCGATCGCGATGTGCGACAACTGTCCGACATCCAGCACAAGGGCGAGCTGCGCAAGCTGGTGCGCCTACTCGCCGCCAGATCCGCGACCATCACCGCCGCCAACGCCCTCGAATCCGCCCTCGGACTGAGCCGCCCGACGATCGCACGATACTTCCAGGCACTGGAAGAGATCTTCCTCATCAAGCGGATCCCCGGTTGGTCCCGAAATCTTGGCACCCGTTCAACTGCCGCGCCGAAACTGATCTTTGTCGACTCGGGCATCGCCGCCAACGAGATCGCGACCGACGCCCGCGCACTGCTCCGGCCTGGCGCATCGTTCGGCGCATTGCTCGAATCATTTGTCTTGTCCGAGCTGTCCCGCCAGCTCACCTGGTCGGAGCAGTCTGCCGACCTCTCTCACTACCGCGACCAGAGTAGGTACGAGGTCGACGCGGTGCTCGAGAACAGATCCGGGCAGGTGGTCGGGATTGAGGTCAAGGCAGCCACAACCGTTGGATCCGACGATTTCCGCGGATTACGCCGACTCGCCGACCGCCTCGGCGACGACTTCATCGCCGGCATCGTCCTCTACACCGGGACCTCGACACTGCCGTTTGGCGACAGGCTCCGCGCATTGCCGGTTAGTGCCTTGTGGCAGGTTGCCGGCCCACGGACAGGCTGACCGGGACGTTCGCCTCTGGCGGGCCTTCGGGCCCCGTTTTCGTTTGGCGCTCGCGTCGCGCAGAGCCCCGCTGATGATGTTGCGGCGGCGGTCTTTCTCGGCCACCAGTGGACGGAGGTTTCCAGCGTGATCCGCAGGCTGGAGTGCCGTAGCGCGTCCTGCGCGTCGCTGTGATCGCCACCCGAGGTGATCAGGCGGGTGGGGAAGTAGTGCCGCAGAGAGTGGAAGGTGCCTTCATCGGGCCAGCCGGCCGCGTTGCGCCAGGTTCGCCACATCTGCGACCACCGCTGGTCATGGGTCGGTCGATCTAAGGACGACCCGTCGAGTGACGTCCAGGTGCCGGGTGACGGTGTACCTGCCAGTGGAACCGACCTCAGGGGCCTCGCTGTTCCATCCCAGGGACGACCAGCAATCTTCGAAGCTCACCACGTATTCCCTGTTCGAGGTGAAGACGTGAGTGACGGTCGCGGTGACCACGGAGCCGATCGGAAATCGCGTCTTGATGGATAGCCACTCCTGGTCGCTCAGGCTGGTGGGCAGGTGGGTCCGTGAACGGAATCGCTCGTCGAGAGGAAGAAGGCGAACCTGACCCGGCCTGTGTTGGAGAACCTCGAACGTGGTCACCGTGCCAACTGGAGGCCAGTCATCCGGCTCGTGTGGCAGGACCACGACGTCAACGAAGCCCTCTGGCTCCTGGCCCAGGTCCACGAGCAACCCGATCGCCCCGGGCTTCGGTATGAGGACGACCTGACCCGTGATGTGCTCGCCCACTGGGAAGCGACGGCGGGCCGCGTCGAGCTTGTCCGGCTCCCACACGTCGCGAAACCTCCTCGACTGTCCCTGGATCGATGCGCCGAGGAACAGGCGCTACCGCTCACGATCATCTCGATCATGTCAAGCGCCTGGTGGGACACGAGTGTCAAGCATGTCCCGTGACCGGGCACTTGTTGGTTCTGAGCACGGGTGAAGCGCCGGGCCGCCATGGTTGTTGGCAGATCCGGGGCTTCGGTG
Organism: Micromonospora sp. NPDC127501; assembly: GCF_040302185.1. NCBI lineage: Bacteria > Bacillati > Actinomycetota > Actinomycetes > Micromonosporales > Micromonosporaceae > Micromonospora > Micromonospora sp. NPDC127501. The sequence continues at coordinate 232,078 of NZ_JBEORJ010000010.1, forward strand.
ATTCGCCTTGACGACTGTATCGGTAAGTCGTAGCTTTCGTTCGTGGTGACTTACGGAGCGCATGCGGGCTGGGAGGCGTTGGGCGACCCCAGCAGGCTCGCCATCGTCCAGCGCCTGGCCGAGCGGCCCCGTGCCGTGGGGGAGCTGGCGGACGAGCTGCCCATCAGTCGACCAGCCGTCTCGCAGCACCTCAAGGTGCTCAAGAGCGCGGGCCTGGTCGTCGACCAGGCGATGGGAACCCGTCGCGTCTACCGGCTCAGTCCGGTCGGGTTGGCCGCCCTGCGGGACCAGCTCGACACCTTCTGGCGCCGGGCGCTGGACGGCTATCAAGACATCGTTGACAAGACCGAGGAGTGTCCATGACGCAAGCAGCTACGGCGGTGGTCCGCCGACAGATCGTCGTCAACGCGCCGATCGAACAGGCCTTCACCGTCTTCACCGAGCGGTTCGGCGACTTCAAGCCACGCGAGCACAATCTGCTCCAGGTCCCGATCGCCGCGACCGTGTTCGAGCCCAGGGTCGGCGGGCACATCTACGACCGAGGTACCGACGGTAGCGAATGCCGGTGGGCACGAATTCTCGCGTTCGAGCCGCCGACCCGGGTCGTCTTCAGCTGGGACATCGGACCGACCTGGCAAGTCGAAGCCGACCCGGACCTCACCAGCGAGGTCGAAGTCCTATTCGTTGCCGAGACTCCAGACCGGACCCGAATCGAGCTGGAACACCGGCACCTCGACCGGCACGGCCCTGGCTGGGAGTCGGTCCGAGACGGAGTCGACAGCGATACTGGCTGGCCCCTCTACCTCAGCCGCTACCTCTCCCTCTTTGGCGGCGGCAGCTAACGGCACGACCCGGCAAAGGCCGTTTCCGTCAGTCGGAGACGGCCTTTTTGCGATCTCCCAGGTGCGTGACCGACCTTCCGACATCCCCGACGGCAGACCAGGCGTTGATCCACCTAGGAGAAGCGTTCGGTTGTCACCGGTATCAGGCCGTGCTGGCGCAGGACGTTCGTCAGCTCGGACAGGGTCGAGCCGAGCGCCGCGGTGGCGTCGGTCCTCAGCAGTGCTGTCATGTCGAGACACCAGGCCAGGGAGTGGCCGACGCGGCGCAGATCCCAGGTGAACTGGTCGCCGTGCTCGTCGAGACGACCGCTCGCGACTGACGCGGCAGTGCCGCCCGCCGGTGTCCGCCAGGCCGTCCGGAGGCTCGCCACCTGCTCGGCGCGAAGGTCCTTGGCGAAGAGGACGCGGTACACCCGCCGCTCGTGGAAGCCGGCCGGTGGCTGCGCCGGGCCGAGCCGCAGCGGCGGGGCGGTGGCGATCGGTTGATGGTCGAGGAAGTGCGTACGAAGCACCGACTCGTCCGGCAGTCGCCCACCACCGAGCGCGCGGTGGACGTCCTCGGCCTCCCGGCGGGAGGTGGGGAGCACCCGCGCCAGCACCTCGGGGTCGGTGCGCATGCCGCGGCTCAGCGCGGCAGAACTCCACCAGCCGGCCTCCGGCGTCCAGCCGGCGCTGTCCAGCCCCGTCGTGGTGAAGTCGTGATGGCGGGTGAACTCCTCGACGACGATCCCCTCCACAGTGGTGGCCGGGCTGCGGTCGTCGAGTCGAGGTAGGACGAGGTAGTAGTCCAGGGGCGGTCCCGCGTCGGGTATCAGCACGGGTACGGCGTGCAGCGGGTCGGTGGTCATCGGCACCACCGTAGCGAAGGAGAACGGCTAGCATCCGGACCTCTACGTGAGGAGCCCAGATGACTTCGGTGGCCCAGACCCGGTTCGGCATCGTCGGTAGCGGCTGGCGAGGTGAGTTCTTCCTTCGCCTGGCCCGGCTGCTCCCCGAGCGGTTCCGGGTGACCGGGGTGGTGACGCGCACCGAATCGCGGGGAGCTGTCGTGACGGCCGACTGGGGCGTGCCGACCTTCCGCACGACGGCGGAGTTGCTCGCCCACGAGCGGCCGGACTTCGTCATCGTGTCGGTGCCGTGGCCGGTGACACCAGAGGCGACCCGGGAGCTGGTGGCGGCCGGCGTACCGGTGCTCGCAGAGACGCCGCCCGCCCCCGACCTGGCGGGTCTGCGCTCGCTCTGGGCCGACGTCGGAGCCAGCGGCCTGGTGCAGGTCGCCGAGCAGTACCTGCTGATGCCCGGGCACGCGGCGCGGCTGGAGTTGGTCCGCGCCGGGGTGCTCGGCGAGCCGACCTCGGTCCAGATCTCCTCGACCCACCTGTACCACGCGGTCTCACTGATCCGGGGTCTGCTCGGCGTCGGTCACGAGAGCGCCGAGGTGAGCGCGCGCGCCTTCGTCGCGCCGCTGGCCAACCCGCTCTCGCCGGCCGGCTGGAGCGGCGACGACACCCCTCAGCAGCTGTCCACCACCCTCGCGACCATCGACTTCGGCGGGCGGATGGGGTTGTACGACTTCACCGACAACCAGTGGTGGAACCCGCTGCGCACCCGCCGGTTGGTGGTTCGGGGCTCGCGCGGTGAGCTGGTGGACGACCGGGTGGTCCGCCTGGTCGACCCGAGCACGCCGGTGGAGTCGTTGCTGACCCGGCGGCAGACCGGTCTCGACCTCAACCTGGAAGGGCTCGACCTCAAGCACATCAGCTTCGACGGCGACGTGGTCTACCGCAATCCGTTCGTCGGCAGCGGGATGTCCGACGACGACATCGCGGTGGCCGACATCGTCGCGCGGACCGGGGTGTGGGCCCGGGAGGAGGGCCCGGCTCCGTATCCCCTCGCCGAGGCCTGCCAGGACCACCTGATCAGCCTCGCCATCGAAGAATCGGTACGCACCGGCCAGCCGGTCGTCACCGCCACCGAGGCATGGGGACGGTAGCCCCGGTCGATCTACTTCTGTCCCTTGGCTGACAGTACGCAACCGAGAAGCCAGCTCACCTGTGGAGCCGAGTATCAACCGAATGCCCGGGAGTACCCGGGCCCCACACGGGGAGCAAGGATGAACCGAAGCACTCGACGCCGGATGCTCGCAGCCACCGCAACCGGTCTGCTGGCCACCTCTCTTGGCGTCGCTGTCTCCGCGACGGCGACCGCCGCGCCCGGCGGGGCGGCCCTCCGTACCTGCAAGATCAGTACGCTGCCGTACCCGACCGACACCTATCGCGCCGACGCGGACGCGGTCGACCCGACGGGTCGCTACGTCGCGGGCACGGCGCTGCGGGTCGGTGAGACCGACAACCAGTACCTGCTGCTGTTCTGGGACGGGCAGCGGGTCACCGAGCTGGAGTCGCAGGGCATGGCCACTCCCGTCGACATCAACGCCGACGGCGTGGTGATCGGCAACGGTTGGGGGGAGACCGGCTACGGGCAGCCGTGGAGGTACCGCGACGGCAAGCTCGAGCAGTTGCCGGTGCTGCCGTCCACCGGCATCTTCGTCAGCGCCATCAACGACGCCGGCGACATCGTCGGCTACGGCTCCGACATCGTCCCCGGGGAACTGGTCGCGCTGCGCTGGCCGGCCGCCCGTCCGGGCACTGTCGAGGTGCTCGACGCCCCGGTCGACGCCCAGGCAGGTGGAATCACGGACAACGGGACGATCGTCGGCAGCGCCGGACCCTTCGGAGACTGGAACAGCTGGGTCCGCCGGCCGAACGGCCGGATCGACGCGCTCACGTTCCCCGGCGCCGAGTGGAGCACGGCCAACGCGGCGGCGGGCCGCTGGGCGATCGGCCAGGTATGGCTGGGCGGCGGCACCAGCTCGACCAGCGTGCGGTGGGACCTTCGGAACGGCTCGCACACGTTGCTCGACAAGGAAATGACGGCACTGACCGATGTCAACGCCAAGGGCGTCGTGGTGGGTGGTGACCACGTTGCCAGGGGCACCACCTCCCGGGTCCTGCCGGGTGGCGGCGAAGGGGTGGTCGTCGGTGCGCGGTCCATCTCCGACTCGGGCACCATCGTCGGGTTCCGCAACGTCCTCGCCGACCGGTTGACTCCGGTGCGCTGGACGGGCTGCTGACCCACCGACTCTCCCACCGCGTGGGGCCGGCCCGGACGGGTCGGCCCCACGCCGCGTCAGCGCGTCACGGCTTCCAGGAACCGGCGGTCTGGAACTGGTCCTGGTACTCCAACGCGCCCGAGGTGTCGTGCACGTCGAACACCACGCTGCCGCTGCGTCTGGTGCCAGCGGTCAGGTCGTCGACGGCCGGCATCGGTTTGCCGCAGCCGGAGAAGGCTCCACCGATCGCGGTGGTCTTGGTGCCGTCGGCGGCGACCCACTGAAAGTAGAGCGGGTTCGTCGACGCGGTGCCCTTGGTGACAGCCACCGTCACGTCGGCGATCACGTACATGCCCTCGCCGGGCTTCAGTCCGTGGGACTTGCAGGGTTTGGTGGCGCTGCTGAACTTCGTCACGGTGATCTCGACGGTGCCTGCCTCGCTGTTGACGACCAGGGTGTCGCCCGGCGACATGTCGCGGGTGGCGCCGTTCGCCGGCCGTGGGGTCGGCGGGGTGGCCTGTGCCTCGCTCACCGTGGTCGAGGTGCCCTTGGTGCCGATGACGACCGCCACGATGCCGCCGGCGCAGGTGAGCAGGGTGAGTACGGCCGCGGTGACCGCGACGAGCACGACGGACTTCTTGGCGCGGTCCGTCTGCGCCAGGGGTGGTGCGATGATCGGGTAGCCGGGGCCACCGGGTGCCCGATATCCACCGCCACTGCCCGTGTACCCGCCGGCCGCCGGATACGCAGCCCCCGAGAACGGCGGCTGCGGTGTCGCCGCGAACGAGCGGGGCGGCTGCTGCGGGTTCGGTTGTCGGGGGTCGTGCGGCCTGACGCGGGGCTGGGGGTGGGTCACCGTACTCCTTGACGCTTCGGTACGTGCGGTGCGGGAACTCTTCGACGTTACCGTGGGTGGCGGAGCGTCCAGTGGCCACGCCAGAGGGCTTCCCACCGCGAGGATTCGAAACCGCTCTGGCCAGCGTGGACAGTGTTCAACCGGTCACCGAACGCCAATGTGGATGGGTATCGCATTCATCGCTATGAGTAACCAGGCGAGGTCAATGTGCTGAAAGCGCGGCGGCGGTGCGGACCAGCCCGTCGACGATCACGAAGCGGCCGCTGATCGATGTTGGCGGGTCGTCGACCCCCGCCGCGTCCACCCGGGCCGGTGCGATCCGGGCAGTGAACGTGCCGGCATCCGGATCGACGTCGAGTCGGGCGTCGTGGAAGTTCAACCAGCCGCGCACGACCGGATGCCACACCTTGTAGACGGTCTCCTTCGCACTGAACAGCACGACCGGCCAGTGGGTGCCGCTGGGTAGCCGGGCGCAGGTGGCCTCCTCCTCGGGCAGCAGCACGCGTCGGCGTACTCCCGGATTGACCTCGCGGTGCCGCTCGGCGTCCATTCCGACGGACCGGATGTCGGTGGTGTGCGCCGCCGCGGCGGCGCAGTAGCCGGCGGTGTGGGTGATGCTGCCGACCACCCCGGCCGGCCAGACCGGCGCGCGGTCGGCCGCGGCCGGCACGGCGGTCGTCGGCAGGCCGAGGTCGCGCAATGCCCTGCGGGCGCAAATCCTCCCCGCGGCGAAGTCCCGCCGACGGGTCTGCACCGCCCGCTCGCCGAGACATGCCTGCTCAGCGGGGAGCAACTCGCCCGTCCAGTCCTCGGGCCCGGCGACGGCGACCGCGACCGTCGATGGCAGCAGGTCACGCATTCCGGTGACCTACTGGTCGGTAGGAATGACGCATGGAGTTAACCGTCAAATTTCCGACTCCCACGACCGCCGAAGGTACCGCAAAGATGTAACACCGGAGGGACGCGCAGCGCCCTCCCTGATGGCTCCGGGGGGACCACCATCAATGCTGGCCGGCACGGCAGCCGCCAGTCCCGTGGACATCTGGAAGGACGTGCGATGACCGATGGCCTGGAACGGCCGGGGGTGCGGGCTGACGAACACGCCCCGAAGACCCCCTGCTGGAGCTGCGGCTCCTGCGGTGACGAGTGGCCGTGCGCGACGAAGCGCACCCGGCTGCTGGCGGAGTACGGAGGTGATCGCGCCATGCTCAGCGTCTATCTGGGCTCCTGCCTCGCCGCCGCCACCGAGGATCTGCGCGCGGCCCCGGTGATGTCGCTCCAGGACCGGTTCATCGGCTGGTTGCCGCGCGGCTCCCGGCGTAGCTGAATCTCTGGTGGCCCCGCTGCTGGGGCGGGGCCACCAGATGTGGCGTTTCAGGGACGTCGAGGGCGCCGGGTCACCGCGAAGCCGAACACGCCGGCCACCGCGGCGAGCACGCCACCGATGCCGGTCCAGACCCAGCGCGAGCCGAGATCCGGCAACCAGTCCGCCAGCGAGCCGCTCTCGTCGTCGGCCTCCGCGTCCACCGGGGGTACGGCGTTGAGCACCGTGCCGGCCTTGGTGTTCGGCACCAGCGGGGCGGCCAACTCGCCGTCGTCAGCCGAGGCGCCCCGGTCGGCGATGGTGCCGACCAGCAGGTCGACGTCGATCGGCGCACCCAGGTCCGGCTCCGGCAGCTCGATCACGGAGAGTCGGACGACGTACGTGCCGGGCAGTGGGTCGGCCGACCAGGGCTCCGCCCACGACCGCACCTCGCGCAGCGTGCAGCCCAGCACCACGTTCGACGCCTTCGCGTCCACTGTCGGGGTCTGGGCCCCCGCCGTGCACGCCTGGCGTCGGCGCAGCCCGTCGAAGACGTCCACCGTCCAGGTGGAGGCGCCGCTGCGTCCCTTCGGGAAGGTGACGGTGGCGTTGATCTCGTGCACCTGGCCGGCCGTCGCCGGGAACGACCAGTAGAGGTGGTCGCCGATCGAGGCGTCCACCCGTACCGGCTGGCCGGCGGTGATCGGGGTGGCGGTGAGGAACGACGTGCCGGCACGGTTCACCGGCGTGGCACCCGGGGAGGGGGTCGGTGCGGCCACGGCCGCAGCGGGCAGCAGAGCGGCCACGCCGGCGGCGAGCAGCGCCGCCGTCGACCGGAACAGTGCGGTACGCATCAGTTCTCCCTCCAGGTGGCGACCCACCAGCGGGTGAGCAGACCGGCGAGCAGACCGGTGATCAGCCCGGCGATGGTGAGCAGGGCGAGCAGCACCCAACCCCGGCCGAGGTCCGGTCCGTCCGGTGCCGGTGCGGCGGCGACCACGTCGATGGTCAACTCCACCGGCATGCCCGGGGTGGCCGCGGTGCCGGGACGCGGGGCGAACGAGTTGCTGACCACCAGGCAGACGGTGGTGGGTTCGACGACCGGCGCGGAGCTCTGCTCGGTCTCGGCGGCATCCTCGTCGTCGGCGGTGGCCGACCAGCGCAGCCCGGCGGAGAGAACGTCGGCCCGCCCGCTGCCGGCGTCCGCGCCCCGGACGAGTTCCCGGCCGTCGGCCGCGGTGGCCCGCAGCAGCACCCCGTAGTCCCGGTTGACGGCCCGGTCCAACGCCATGCTCACCGAAGCCCGCAGCTCCTGCCCGGGGCGGATCGGCACCCGGTAGTAGCGGTGCTCGGAGAACGCCTCCCGGTCGGCGTACACGCCGGGGGCGAGCAGTGGGGCCGAGTCGCACGCGCTCGTGCCGCCGACCACGGTCGGGGCCCGGGTGTGCGTGTCCGCGGCCCGCTCGACGAGCTGTTTGATCCGGTCGGTCAGCTCCTCGGCGCTCTGCGCGGCGGTGTAGGTCCCGCCGGTCGCGCTGGCGATGCAGAGCAGTTGCCGGCGAACCTTCTCGTCGGGGGCCAGACCGAGGGTGTCGACGACCAGGCTGGTGCCCTGGGCGGCCAGTTCCCGGGCCACCTCACACGGGTCCGGCGGAGCGCAGGTGTCCTCGCCGTCGGTGATCAGCACGATCCGCCGGGTGGTGGCCCCGGTGCCCAGGTCCTGCGCGGCGGAGCGCAGCGCCAGCCCGACCGGAGTGAACCCGGTCGGCCGAAGTGTCGCCACCGCCGCCTTGGCAGCGGACCGGTCCACCGGCCCGACCGGCACGATCTGCTGGGTGTCCTGGCAACCGACCTTCTTGTCCTTGCCGCGGTAGGTCGCGCCGAGCACCCGGATGCCGAGCTGTGTCTCCTCGGGCAGCGCGTCAACCACCTCGTTGAAGGCCTGCTGGGCGACCGAGATCCGGGTGCGTCCGTCGATGTCGGCGGCGCGCATCGACCCGCTGACATCCAGCACCAGCTCGACCCGGGGCGGCTCGGGGGCCGGCTCCTCGTCGGCCTGCGCCGGCCCGGTCAGCGCGGTGGTCGCCAACAGTCCAAGAAGGACCGCCGTCGATCGTCTGAAGTTGATCACGATCCGCAGTGTAGTGAGATCCACTTTGGATGATCGTTTGGGTGGAGGCGTGCGGAACCGACGACTCCGGCCGGGCCGGGGATCGCCTCTGACCGGCCGCGCCCGCGCTCAGGGTCCACGGCGGGTCACCCTCGGTCAACTGTGCGAGGGAAGCTGTCGGCTCGGCCAGCATCCGTCGGAAATCTGACCCAAGTCGACCCGTTGTGCCGGTGGTGCGCGGTGGTTAAGCTCTTCTTGCGCGCCCCAATCGCCCGCTTCCCCCGTGGCAGGCGATCGGGGCGCGCGTCTTTGTCAAGAAGGGCCCGCACGCTTCGGCGTGCGGGCCCTTCTTCCGTCGCACTGTGCGGCGCGTCGCGTGTCGATGCTTATATCCACCGGCCGTCGAGCCACATCCGCGACAGCCAGTCCGAGTACGGGATCACCCGACCCACGAAGATCGGATAGAAGTACGCGAAGCAGAGCGCCACCAGCAGCACGTACGCCCCCGCCGCGATGCTGCCCACCAGTCGGCGCTCATAACTCGGGTCACCGGGCACCAGCGGCGCCACCGCACCCACGTCACCCCCGGCGGGCGCGATCAGTGCGCCCAGCACGTACACCACGGCCAGCACCAGGAACGGCACCGCCGGCGCGGCGTAGAACGAGAACATCGTCCGGCCGTCGAGGGCGAACCAGAACCACGGGAGCAGCCCGGCGGCCACGGTGAGCAGGATCGCGCCGGCCCGCCAGTCCCGACGGGCCACACCCAGCCAGGCCAGCGCCACCAGGGCGGGCAGGAACGACCACCAGAGCAGCGGGGTGCCGAGCAGCAGGATCTCGGAGGCGCAGCTCGCCGCGCCGCAGACGCCGTCGCCGGCGTAGTGGAACGCCACCGGCCGACCCAACAGCAGCCACTGCCACGGCCACGACTGGTACTTGTGCGCGTCATCAAGCTGGGCGTGGAAGCCGTACGCCGCGCGGTGGTATTCGAAGAGATTGATCAGCGGGCCGATGACCGGCCGGTCGCTGAGCCGGGAGCCCGGGTAGGACGACGCGAGCCGGTAGTAACCGTCGTCGGTGAGCAGCCAGCCCGACCAGGTGGCGAGGTAGGTGCCCAGCATGAGCACGCCGGCGAGCACCAACCAGGGCAGCTCGTCGACGAGCGCGTCCCGCCAGGGCCGGCGGACGCCCGCCGAGCGGCGGACGCCGACCTCCCAGAAGAGCACCAGCAACGCGAAGGCCGGCACGAAGTACAGGGCGCTCCACTTCACCGCGCAGGCGCAGCCGATCAGCACCCCGGCCGCCAGCCGCCACCACGGCCAGGTGCGCCAACCGGTCGGCGGACGGCCGGCCCGGCCCGGCTGGCTCGGATCGAGCCCGTCGTCCAGGGCCCGTGCCCAGCGTCGACGGCGGGCGTCCCGATCGAGCACCAGCGCGCCGAACGCCGCCAGCACGAAGAAGAGCAGGAAGATGTCGAGCAGGGCCGCGCGGGACAGCACCAGGTGGAAGCCGTCCAGGGCGAGCAGCAGGCCGGCCGCGCAGCCGAGCACCGTCGAGCGGAACATCCGCCGACCGATGCGGACCAGTAGCAGCACCGACAGCGTGCCGATCACCGCCGCCGAGAAGCGCCAGCCGAACTCCGGCGCGGTGGTCATCAGGTGCCCGGGGACGGAGACCTTGGAATCGGCGTCCTGATAGCCGAACGCCCACTCGCCGACGCCGATCAACCACTTGCCCAGCGGCGGGTGCACCACGTACGACGGGACGTTGTCCTTGTAGTTCCACTCCACGCCACGCGAGATCAGCCCGTAGGCGTCCTTGGCGTAGTACGTCTCGTCGAAGATCTTGCCCTTCGGGCTGGACAGCCCGACGAAGCGCACGATCGCCGCGATGGCCACCACCACTGCCGTGGCCAGCCAGGAGAACCGGTCGACCTGGGTGTCGACGGTGGCGAACCGTCGCCGGACCACCGCGGCCACCCCGCCGCCCTCGGCGCTCGGTGTCGTCGGCTCCTGGGTGGCACTGGGCTCGCCCACCTGGATCATCTTGTCCGGATCGGCGCTCGGGCTCTGCGCTGTCGACGCACTCGTCACCCGGCGATCGTAGGCTGCCAAGGTGGCCGGTGGCGTCCGTCGTCCCTGATACCGGTATTCCCAGCAATGAAGGAGACGAATCCGTGGGTGAAATGTCCGAAGTTGGGCGCCTGATTCTGCTCGGTGCCCCGCTCGGCAACCCCGCCGACGCCTCGGCCCGCCTCCGGGAGGTGCTGATCAGCGCCGACGTGGTCGCCGCCGAGGACACCCGCCGGCTCACCCGGCTGGCCCGCGATCTCGACCTCACCGTCGGCGGTCGAATCGTCTCCTACTTCGAGGGCAACGAGGAGCGGCGCACCCCCGAGCTGGTCGAGGCCATCCTCGGCGGGTACGTGGTGGCGCTGGTCACCGACGGTGGGATGCCCAGCGTCTCCGACCCCGGCTACCGGCTGGTCCGCGCCACGTTGGACGTCGGGGCGCCGGTCACCGTCGCCCCCGGGCCCAGCGCGGTCACCACCGCGCTGGCCGTCTCCGGGCTGCCCTGCGACCGGTTCTGCTTCGAGGGCTTCCTGCCCCGTACCCCCGGCGGCCGCCGATCCCGGCTGCGCGCCCTCGCCGCCGAGGAGCGCACCCTGGTCTTCTTCGAGGCCCCGCACCGGATCGGGGCGACGCTCACCGACCTGGCCGACACGTTCGGGGCGGACCGACCGGCCGCGCTCTGCCGCGAACTCACCAAGACCTACGAGGAGGTGCTCCGCCGCCCCCTCGGCGAGCTGGCCCGGTGGGCCACCGAGGGGGACCCGCGCGGAGAGATCACCCTGGTGGTGGCCGGAGCGCCGGTGACCGCGGCCGAACGCCCCGACGACGACACCCTGCGCGCCGCCGTCGCCGAGCGGGAGGCCGCCGGCCGGTCCCGTCGGGACGCCATCACCGACGTCGCCACCGAGTACGCGCTGCGCCGGCGGGACGTCTACACGATCGTGCACAGCTGACCGACGTCGTCCGGTCCGCCGGACGGCGGGTTCACCACGCGGCGACCAGGAAGCCGACGGTGATCAGCGTGGGGCCGGCGATGGCGGCGGCCACGGCCCAGCGGCGGTGCCGGCGACCGGGCAGCCGGGCCGACCCGGTCCACCGGACGATGCCGCCGGTGCAGGCCAGCACCACCAGCAGACCGGGCACCCACCGCAGGTGCCGGGCCACGCCGACGTCCGCGTACGCGGTGCCGCTGTCCGGGCCGGTCATCCGCGCCGGCAGCGCGGTGCCGCCCGTGCTCTGCTCGACGGGCACGCCGCTGACCCGGACGCCATGGGCGATGAACCGCCCGTCCTCGGCCGTGAAGATCCCCCGGCACCGCAGGGTGAGCCCGCCGCCGGAGCAGTCGTCGATCACCACGGTGCCCGTCCGGGCATGCCCGACCGCGAGCCAGAACGGGCCGGCGCTGACCCAGGCGAAGAAGGCCGCGACCAGGCTCAGCACCACCAGCGCGGCGAGCCCGGGCAGCGGATCCGGCGGTGGGGGCGTGCGGCCGGGTGCCCGGCGCAGCGCCAGCCGGAAGCCGCGAAACCGCGCCGGTGCCGCGTCCTCGCGGACCGGGGTGCCGTCCCAGTGCACCTGCTCGATCGGCGCCCAGAAGGCGCCGCCGCCGTCGTCCGGCGGGTCGCCGTCGGACCGATGGTCGCGCTGCCGGCGGCCCTGCTGCCGGACCGGCACCCGACGCGGCACCGCGTCCACCGGCGCGCCGGTGGTCGGCTCCACCTCGACGGTCTCCGCGCCGGCAGGTGCCGAGCCGGCCGGCGGGCCCGACGAGCCGGGCCGGACCGGGCGGGGTACGGGCGCCCCCGGGGTCGGGCGGGTCGGTGTGGGTGACGGCACCGTCGGCGTGGGGCGGGCCGGGGCGGACCTCCCCGCCGGGGTGGGCCGCTGCGCACCCGGATCGGCGCTGGGCACGAGCCGGGGCTGCGGCGCGACCCCGGCGACCCCGGACGTGGCGGGCTCGGGCCCCGGGTCGCCGCCGACCGCCGGCCCGGTGGGACGCTCCTCGTGGTCCCGCGCCGCTCCTCTGCCCGTCACGACGTTCATTGCACACCGCGCCAGGAGACGAAACGGGCAGGTGAGCCGCGTGTCGACGACAAATCGGACCAACGGGCGAGCTGGTTGGCCCGGTCCGCCGGTCGGGCACCCCCCATTGGTTCGCGAACGCCCCGGACGGGTCACTAGGCTCACTGCTCATGAGTCACGTTCTCGCGGCAGTGGCCTGGCCGTACGCCAACGGCCCCCGCCACATCGGCCACGTCTCCGGTTTCGGCGTTCCCTCCGACGTCTTCGCCCGGTACATGCGGATGGCCGGCCACGACGTGCTCATGGTCTCCGGCACCGACGAGCACGGCACCCCGATCCAGGTGCAGGCCGACGCCGACGGGGTGACCCCGCGCGAGCTGGCCGACCGGTACAACAGGGTGATCGTCGAGGACCTGCACGGCCTCGGTCTCTCCTACGACCTGTTCACCCGCACCACCACCCGCAACCACTACGCGGTGGTGCAGGAGTTGTTCGAGGGGATGTACCGCAACGGCTACATCGTGCCGAAGACCACCATGGGCGCGATCTCCCCGTCCACCGGACGCACCCTGCCCGACCGCTACATCGAGGGCACCTGCCCGATCTGCGGGTACGACAGCGCCCGCGGTGACCAGTGCGACAACTGCGGCAACCAGCTCGACCCGATCGACCTGATCAACCCCAAGTCGCGAATCAACGGAGAGACTCCGAAGTTCGTCGAGACCGAGCACTTCTTCCTGGACCTGCCGGCCCTGGCCGAGGTGCTGCGGCAGTGGCTGGACACCCGCGAGGGGTGGCGGCCCAACGTGCTGCGGTTCTCCCGCAACCTGCTCGACGACCTCCAGCCCCGGGCGATCACCCGTGACCTGGAGTGGGGCGTACCGATCCCGCTCGACGGCTGGCGCGACCGGCCGGACAAGCGCATCTACGTGTGGTTCGACGCCGTGATCGGCTACCTGTCCGCCTCGATCGAATGGGCCCGCCGCTCGGGCGACCCGGACGCGTGGCGGAAGTACTGGTCCACCGACGGCGCGGGGAAGGACGCCCAGTCCTACTACTTCATGGGCAAGGACAACATCGTCTTCCACTCGGTGATCTGGCCGGCGCTGCTCTCCGGCTACTCCGGCGAGGGCTCCCGTGACGGTGAGCCGGGCGAGCTGGGTCGGCTCAACCTGCCCACCGAGGTGGTCTCGAGCGAGTACCTGACCATGGAGGGGCGCAAGTTCTCCTCGTCCCGCAAGGTGGTCATCTACGTTCGCGACTTCCTGGAGCGCTACGACGCCGACGCGCTGCGTTACTTCATCGCCGCCGCCGGCCCGGAGAGCAACGACACCGACTTCACCTGGGCCGAGTTCCTGCGCCGCAACAACGACGAGTTGGTCGCCGGTTGGGGCAACCTGGTCAACAGGTGCGTCTCGATGGCCGCGAAGAACTTCGGGGCGATCCCGCCGGTCGACCCGGCCGGGCTCACCGAGGCTGACGAGGCGCTGCTCGCTGTCGCCCGGACCGGGTTCACCACGGTCGGCGACCTGATCGGCCGGCACCGGCAGAAGCAGGCGATCGGTGAGGCCATGAAGGTCGTCGCCGAGGCCAACAGGTACCTCTCCGAGCAGGCGCCCTGGAAGCTCAAGGACGAGGCGGACAAGCCCCGGATGGGCACCATCCTGCACGTCGCCCTTCAGGTGATCAGCGATGCCAACACACTGCTCACCCCGTTCCTGCCGCACTCCGCGCAGCAGGTGCACGAGTTGCTCGGCGGCACCGGCGTGCACGCGCCGATGCCGGTGATCGAGCAGGTCGACGACCTGGACGGCGGGCCGGCGTACCCGGTGCTCACCGGGGACTACACCGTCGGCGCGCGCTGGGAGTCGGTGTCGATCGAGGCGGGTCGCCCGCTGGCCGCGCCGAAGCCGGTGTTCCGCAAGCTCGACCCGTCGATCGTCGACGAGGAACTGGCCCGGCTCGCCGACTGAGCGCACGACGCGCGGCGGCGGCTGCCCCGCCGCCGCGCACTGTCACATCACGTACCGGGTGTCCATCACCTGGTCGTCGGTCACCTCGGCGCCCGGCGCCCAGGCCTCGTAGACGCCGCGTTCCTGGCACTGCGCGCCGGTCGCGACCACGGTGTCCGGGTTCGGGTAGCGCAGGCGCACCCGCAGCCAGCCGGCCTCCTCCCGCAGCACCAGGCACGGCACCCCCCGCCACTGGGCGAACCGGACCCGGCGGGCCACCGCGTCCACCGGGTAGCGGGCCGCCCGGGTCATCGCCAGCACCCGGAACCCACCGGGTAGGTCGGCGACCGCCTCGTACTCACTGTCGCCGTACATCCCGACCAGTTGGGTGGAGCGGGGGGCGTCGGCGTTCGGCACGTACTCCTGGTCCGGGGAGAGGCCCGGCACCGCGGCCAGCAGGTGCCGCCACTGCGGGCCCACCATCCGCAGCCACCCGCGCTGCTCGGCCTGGTAGGTGTACAGGACCACCTCCACCCCCTCCGCCGGGTACGCGATGAGGGCGGCGTTCGCCGGCATCGGCAGGTCGGCGAAGTCCCGGGTGATGAACTCCGGGATGAGCTGACCGTTGCTGGGCACGAAGCCGGTGCCGAGCACCGGGGCGCCGAGCCGGTCCCGGGAGGCCAGCGCGGTCAGGCCGCGGTGTGCCGGGCCCACCGGCACGTCGTAGTCACCCGGGTCGGACGCGCGCCAGCGCAGCGCGTACGCCACGTCCGGCCCGTCCCGGCCAGCGTCACCATCCGTACGCAGCACCGTCGTCGTCGCCGGCGTACGCAGGTGCGCCACGTCGTGCTCGCGGTAGCAGAAGCCGTGCGGCAGCCAACCCCGTACGTAGCCGGCGAGCTGCTGGGCCGAGAGCACCTTCATCATCCGGGTGCCCCGCCGGACCACCGCCGACGCGCGCGCCGCCGCCAGCATCGGGTCGCCCGCCGCCGCCGGCTGCTGGCTGAGCTGGTGCAGGTACGCCCAGCCCCGCTCGCGGTGAGCGGGCATCAGCAGCGGCGTCTCCGGCTCGTCGGCCGGCTCCGCCGCCCCGTGCACCGCGGTCACCTCGGTGACGTGCACGAACCGGTGCCACGGCAGGGCGCTACCCGGGCGGGGTGCCCACTCGAAGCCGGCCACCTCGTCGGCGCTGAACAACTCGTACGCGGCGCCTCGGGCGATCTCCTCGGCCGGGTACACGCCGCCGCCGAACGCCACGTGCAGTCCGGTCCGTTCGCCGGCGCTGCCACCGGCCTGGGGGGTGACGCTCATGCCGTCGCCTCGCTGCTCGGTGGGATGAGGTCCGCACGCTGTCGCGTCCGCTCGTGAGCGACCGTAGAGTCGCGCGGCGTAGTCGGGGTGAACGTCGGGTGGCGGGCAGATGGACAGGCCCGGTGTGTGATGCTGTCGCTGATGAGCGAGCCCACTGAATCCCGCCGCGAGCGTGCCGCCCGGCGGGCCGGAGAGTTTCCGCCCGCCCCCGAGTCGTTGCCCCGGGCGGTGCTGGACAGCCACACCCACCTGGACATCACGGTCAGCGAGGCCGGTGTGCCCGGCGGCGGGCCGGCCGACGACCCGGTTGCCGTGGCCATCGCGTTGGCCACGAAGGTCGGCGTGGACCGGCTCGTCCAGGTGGGCGTGGACGTCGCCTCCTCCCGGTGGGGCGCGGACACCGCCGACCGGTACCCCGCCGTGCTGGCCACCGTGGCGTTGCACCCCAACGAGGCGCCCCGGCTCGGCGACCTCGACGAGGCGTTGCGGGAGATCGAGTCACTCGCCGCCCGCGACCGGGTCCGGGGGATCGGCGAGACCGGAATGGACTTCTTCCGGACCGGCGACGAGGGGCGTGCCGCGCAGGAGCAGAGTTTCCGGGCGCACATCGCCATCGCCAAGCGGTACGACAAGACGCTGGTCATCCACGACCGCGACGCGCACGCCGACGTGCTGCGGATCCTCGACGACGAGGGCGCTCCCGACCGGGTGGTGCTGCACTGCTTCTCCGGCGACGCCGACTTCGCCCGTGAGTGCGTCCGGCGTGGCTACCTGCTGAGCTTCGCCGGCACCGTCACCTTCGGCAGCGCGACGGCGCTGCGCGAGGCTGCCGCGCTCACCCCGGTGGATCAGATGCTGGTGGAGACCGACGCCCCCTACCTCACCCCGATGCCGTACCGCGGCCGGCCGAACGCGTCGTACCTGATTCCGCTCACCGTCCGGGCGCTCGCCGCGACCACGGGCAGCGACCTGGACGAGCTGTGCGCGGCCATCTCCGCCACCGGCGACCGGGCCTTCGGCCCGTGGTGAGCCCGGCCCGACGGTCGGCACCGACCCCGTCGCTACGCTGCCAGCCATGACCGGTCTCCTCGGCCCGGCGGAGATCCGGGAACTGGCCGCCCGGCTGGGCGTCGCGCCCACCAAGAAGCTGGGCCAGAACTTCGTGCACGACCCGAACACCGTGCGCCGGATCGTGACCGCCGCCGGCCTCACCCCCGACGACGTGGCCCTGGAGGTGGGGCCCGGGCTCGGCTCGCTGACCCTGGGGCTGCTGCCGGTCGCCGGGCACGTGCACGCCGTGGAGATCGACCCGGTGCTCGCCGGGGCGCTACCGGAGACCGTCGCGCGGCACGCCGGGGCCGACACCGCCCGGCTCACCGTGCACCGCGCGGACGCACTGCGCATCGCCGCCGCCGAGTTGGCCGACCCGGCACCGACCGCGCTGGTGGCGAACCTGCCCTACAACGTCGCCGTGCCGGTGGTGCTGCACCTGCTCGCCGTGCTGCCCACCCTGCGACACGGCCTGGTGATGGTGCAGAAGGAGGTCGCCGACCGGCTGGTCGCCGGTCCCGGCTCCAAGGTGTACGGCATTCCGTCGGTGAAGCTCGCCTGGTACGCCCAGGCGCGAGGCGCCGGCAAGGTGCCGCCGAACGTGTTCTGGCCGGTGCCCAACGTCGACTCCGGTCTGGTCTCCTTCACCTGCCACGAGCCGCCCCGCACCGACGTACCGCGGGAGCGGGTCTTCGCCGTGGTGGACGCGGCGTTCGCGCAGCGCCGCAAGACGCTGCGCGCCGCGTTGGCCGGTTGGGCCGGTGGCGCGGACCGGGCCGCCGCGGCGCTCACCGCCGCGGGCGTCGACCCCGGCGCCCGCGGGGAGTCACTGACCGTCGAGCAGTTCGCCGCCATCGCCGCGTCGGCTCCGGTCGGTACGCCGGCCGCGAAGTAGGCTGACGCCGTGCCCGCCGAGGACGCCGAGGAGCAGATCGTGGCCAAGCCGTTCGACATCCGCCTGCCCGTTCGGGGTGTCACCCCGTGACCGAGGCCTGGCGACCGGACGACGACGAGCGACTGGGGGCCATCGGCCCGGTGCGGGTGCGGGTGCCCGCGAAGGTCAACCTGCACCTCGGGGTGGGCCCGCTGCGCCGGGACGGCTACCACGAGCTGAACACGATCTACCACGCCATCTCGATCTACGACGAGCTGACGGCCCGCCGGGGCGACACCCTCGCCCTGACCATGGAGGGTGAGGGCACCGGCGAGCTGGCCCTGGACGACACCAACCTGGTGATCCGCGCCGCGCACGCCCTCGCCGGGTACGCGGGGGTGCTGCCGCACGCCCGCCTGCACCTGCGCAAGCAGATCCCCCTCGCCGGTGGGCTGGCCGGCGGCAGCGCCGACGCGGCCGCCGCGCTGGTGGCCTGCGACGCGCTGTGGGGGACCGGCCTGTCCCGGGACGAGCTGGCCGGGATCGCCGCCGACCTCGGCTCCGACGTGCCGTTTCTGATCTACGGTGGCACCGCGCTGGGCACCGGCCGGGGCGAGGCGATCAGCCCCGTGCTGGCCCGCCCCACCTCCTGGCACTGGGTGGTGGCGATCGCCGACGGTGGCCTCTCCACCCCGACCGCGTACCGGGAGCTGGATCGGCTCCGCGACTCCGGTGCCGCCGGCGCCCCGCTGGGCAGCACCGACGCCCTGCTGGGCGCGCTGCGCCAGCGTGACCCCCGGGTGCTCGCCCGTACGCTCGGCAACGACCTCCAGGACGCCGCGCTGGCCATGCGCCCGGCGCTGGCCGACACCCTCAAGGCCGGCGAGGCGGCCGGCGCGCTCACCGGCATCGTCTCCGGCTCCGGCCCGACCTGCGTGTTTCTCGCCGCCAACGCGGCCGACGCGGAGCGGATCGCCGCCGAGCTGACCGCCGCGGGCGTCTGCCGGGAGGCGCGGGTCGCGCACGGTCCGGTAGCCGGCGCCCGCGTCGGCTGACGACGCGTTCCACCGGAGCTGCTGGCGCGCGGCGCGGACGTTCGGGGCTTCCGCGTACCCTTGGGACAGGCGTCCAGGTGCCCGCCGGCATCGGGACGCCTTGATCATGAAGGGTGGAACGTGGCGAACATCGTCAATCTGGACCGGGTGTCCAAGGGGTACGGCGCCGCCGGGCGGCTGCTCACGGACGTCTCGCTCGGCCTGGACGACGCCGACCGGATCGGCGTGGTCGGCCTCAACGGCGCCGGCAAGTCCACCCTGCTGCGGCTGCTCACCAAGCAGGAGGACCCCGACGACGGTCGGGTGACCCACCGCCGTGACCTGCGTGTGCTCTGGCTGCCGCAGCAGCTCACCCTCGCCCCCGAGGCCACCGTCCGGGACGTGGTGCTCGGCACCGCCTGGCTCGCCGAGGGCATGGGGGCTGAGCACGAGTGGGCCGGCGACTCCGGGGTGCGGGCCATCCTCGACGGCCTCGGCATGCCGCACCTCGGCCTCGACCAGCCGGTCGGCCCGATGTCCGGTGGCGAACGTCGCCGGGTGGCGCTCGCCGCGCTGCTCGTGCGCGACTCCGACCTGCTCATCCTCGACGAGCCCACCAACCACCTGGACGTCGGCGGGGTCGACTGGCTGGCCCGGCACCTGGTCGGCCGCAAGGGCGCCCTGGTCGTGGTCACCCACGACCGGTGGTTCCTGGACGCGGTCTGCACCAACACCTGGGAGGTCGCCGACCAGACCGTCCGCGCCTACGAGGGTGGCTTCGCCGCCTGGACCCTCGCCCGTGCCGAGCGCGAGCGGGTCGCCGCCGCCACCGAGGCCCGCCGGCAGAACCTGCTCCGCAAGGAGATCGCCTGGCTGCGCCGCGGCCCGCCGGCGCGGACCTCCAAGCCGCAGTTCCGCATCGACGCCGCGAACGCGTTGATCGCCGACGTGCCGCCGGCGCGCGACACCATGTCCTTGCAGCGCATGGCCACCTCGCGGCTGGGCAAGCAGGTGTACGAGCTGGAGAACGTCGAGCTGCACGCCGGCCCGAAGGAGATCCTTCGCGACGTCACCTGGCTGGTCGGCCCCGGCGACCGGATCGCCATCCTCGGTGCCAACGGCGCCGGCAAGACCACGCTGCTGCGGATGCTCGCCGGCATCACCCGCCCCGATGGCGGTCGCCTCGGCACCGGCTCCACCGTGCGGCCCGCGTTCCTCTCCCAGGAGCTCACCGAGCTGCCCGGGCACCTGCGGGTGCTGGAGGCGGTGGAAGAGGTCGCCCGCCGGGTTCAGCTCGGCGACCGGGAGGTCTCCGCCGCGCAGCTCGCCGAGGTGTTCGGCTTCGACGACCGCCGCCTCTGGACCCCGGTCAGTGACCTCTCGGGTGGGGAACGCCGCCGGTTGCAGATGCTGCGGCTGCTGGCCGGCGAGCCCAACGTGCTGCTCTTCGACGAGCCCACCAACGACCTGGACACGGACACCCTCGCCTCGCTGGAGGACCTGCTCGACTCGTGGCCCGGCACGATCATCGTGGCCAGCCACGACCGGTACCTGATCGAGCGGGTCACCGACACGGCGTACGGGATGTTCGGCGACGGTCGGCTGGTGCACCTGCCGGGCGGCGTGGACGAATACCTCGCGCGGACCGCCGAGCGGGCCGGCTCTCCTCGGGTCGGCGTCACGTCGACCTCCGCGTCCGCTGCCCCCTCGGGGGGTGGCATGTCCGCCGCCGAGGTCCGTCAGGCCCGCAAGGAGCTGACCCGGCTGGAGCGGCAGCTCAGCAAGCTCGACCAGCGCGAGACCACGCTGCTCGATCAGCTGGCGGCGGATGCCACCGACTACGCCCGGGTCGCCGAGTTGGACACCCAGCTCAAGGATCTGCGCGCCGAACGGGAGCGGATCGAGGAGAGCTGGATGACCCTCGCCGAGGACCTGCCCGAGAGCTGACCGGCCGGGCGCGCCGGTCCGGCCCCCGTGTGCGGCGTCACACCACCACATGCGAGACAATCGTCGGCGACACCTACCCCACGGCGTTGGAGACACAGACATGGCACACACCCCCGTCAACCACCCCGCGCGGCCGATCTACCGGGCGATCGGCGGGCTGACCGGTCTGTACCTGGTCGTCTTCGGTGTGCTCGGCATCATCGCGAGCACCGGCAACGAGATCCTCGCCCAGGACGACACCCGGGTCCTCGGTCAGGGCACCAACCTCGGCTTCTCGCTGCTCAGCGTGCTGCTCGGGATCGTCGTGCTGGTCGGCACCGCGCTCGGCCGCAACATCGACGTGGCGATCAACCAGTGGCTGGCGTACAGCCTCATGGTGGTCAGCCTGGCCGGTCTCGCGTTCATCCGGACCGACGCCAACATCTTCAACTTCAGCATCACCACCGTGATCGTGGTGATGACGGCCGCCCTGGTGCTGCTCATGGTCGGCATGTACGGCAAGGTCGGCACGGAGGACGAGGCGGAGGCTTTCCAGAAGGCTCGTCTCGTTCTCTGATCTCTTCTGGTTGCGGCCGTTGGTTTTCGCCGGAGCCCGAGCTGCTCCGGGCGGTCAGGCTTGATCCCTGCGCAGCTCGGGCTCCGGCGAAAACCTGACCTGGTCCAGCCTTTCGGCGGACCCTTCCGGCATTGGGGTTCTTCGGACAGTCGGCTCTGCCCTGGGTGACAATCCTCCTGAAACGGTCAACTCAGGTGGATGGGGTTCAGGGCTATGCCGCATTTTCCGGTCAACCATCCGGCACGGCCGCTCTACCGGGTCCTCTCCGGGCTGATCGGGGTCTACATCCTGGTCTTCGGCGTCTGGGGCGTCGCCGAGACGATCGGCGACCCACTCTTCGCCCGCACCAGCACCTGGGCCCTCGGGCTCCGGACCAACCTGGCCTTCTCGCTCGCCTCGGTGGTGTTCGGGATCGTCCTGATCATCGGGGCCTCACGGCGTACCAACCTCGGCCACTACATGAACCTCACCGCCGGCGTGGTGTTCCTGGTGACCAGCATCCTGATGATGTCGGTGCTGCAGACCGGCGCGAACTTCCTCAACTTCTCGATGTCGACGGTGGTCGTGTCGATGCTGTTCGGCCTGATCCTGCTGGGCACCGGCCTCTACGACAAGGTCGGCCCACCGGAATCCGCCGAGGCGGAGCTGGAGCATCGCAAGCACCCCGTGGCCGACGTGCACCGCCGCTGATCGGGGTCAGCTACGCCGCGCGGTGATCAGCGTCGGCTTGGCCTCCAGGTGCGACAACCCGTTCCAAGCCAGGTTGACGAGGTGCGCCGCCACCGTCTCCTTGCGCGGCTTACGCACCTCCAACCACCAGCGACCGGTCAACGCCACCATGCCGACCAGCGCCTGCGAGTACAGCTCGGCGAGCTTCGGGTCGTACCCCCGGCTCTTGTACTCGGCGCCCAGGATGTGCTCGACCTGGTGCGCCACGTCGTTCATGACGCTGCTGAAGGTGGCCGTGCCGGACATCAGCGGCGACTCGCGTACCAGCACCCGGAAACCG
This sequence comes from Micromonospora sp. NPDC127501, assembly GCF_040302185.1. Classification (NCBI taxonomy): domain Bacteria; kingdom Bacillati; phylum Actinomycetota; class Actinomycetes; order Micromonosporales; family Micromonosporaceae; genus Micromonospora; species Micromonospora sp. NPDC127501. Next base: position 254,128 of record NZ_JBEORJ010000010.1, read on the forward strand.
CTGGTCTCCTCCTCGATGTAGGTCAGCAGGGCGAGCGCCGCCTGTTCCAGCAGCTCCCGCGGATGCCCGGCGGTCAACGCCGTGGTGATCCGGTCCAACAGGGCCCGGACCTCCCGGTCCACCACAACCGCGTAGAGCCCTTCCTTGCCACCGAAGTGCTCGTAGACCACCGGCTTGGAGACCTTGGCGCGGGCCGCCACCTCCTCGATGGAGGTGGCGTCGAAGCCACGCTCGGCGAAGAGTTGCCGGCCGGTCGCGATCAACTGCTCCCGGCGTTGGGCCGCCGACATGCGAACCCGGGACGGAGTTTTGGCTTTCGGTGCCGCCGTCGGTGCCGCCGTCGGCGTCGCCCGTCGGCCGCCGACGGCTGCCGCCGCCTCGTCGCTGACCTCGGGCATGTCGCCGCCTCGCTGGCGCTCGGTGACGCCCTGCCGTGGAATGGTTCCTCCGCTGTGCCCGTTCACGTCGTCGCCTCACTGTCGGGCGGTCCGACCGCCCTCACGCGCCGTTCGACCGTACCCGGATCGGGCTCGGCCCCCCGTCCGCCGAGCCGCCCGGTCCCCCCGCATGGCTCGGTCATCCGGCCATCCTGCCAGGCGGCATCGTCGGACACCGCCCGGTTTCAGCGGGGTGCGACCGGCTTCACCAGCTTGGCGGCGAGGCGCTCGGGCTTTGGCCAGCGCACCTGCGTTGCCGCGCCGACCTTCTCGAACAACCAGATCACCCGCGCGGAGATGTCCACCTGACCGCGCAACACGCCGTGCCGGGCACTGGTCGGGTCGGCGTGGTGCAGGTTGTGCCAGCTCTCGCCGAACGACAGGATCGCCAGCGGCCAGAAGTTCGACGCACGGTCGCCCTGGCGCATCGCGAACGGACGCTCACCGTAGACGTGGCACACCGAGTTGATCGCCCAGGTGACGTGGTGCAGAAGGCCGATCCGGACCAGCCCCGCCCAGAAGAACGCGGTCAGCGCGCCCTGCCAGGACCAGGTCACCAGGCCGCCGATCAGCGCCGGGCCGAGCAGCGAGACGGCCACCAGGGCGGGGAAGAGTCGGTCGACCCGGCTGATGTCCCGGTCGGCGATGAGGTCCGGCGCGAAACGCTCACGGTTGGACAGCTCCCGGCGGAACAGCCAGCCCACGTGTGCGTGGAACAGGCCCCGGGTCAACGCCCAGAAGCTGGTGCCGAAGCGCCACGGCGAGTGCGGGTCGCCCTCCAGGTCGGAGAACGCGTGGTGGCGCCGGTGGTCGGCGACCCACTGAATGATCTCGCCCTGCACCGCCAGCGAACCCGCGACCGCCAGGGTCACCCGCAGCCACCGCTTGGCCTTGAACGAGCCGTGCGTGAAGTAGCGGTGGAAGCCGACGGTGATGCCGAGCCCGGAGACGACGTACCAGACCAGACCGATGATCACGTCGGTCCAGCCCAGCCAGCCGCCCCAGGCCATCGGCACGGCGACCAGCAGGGCGACGAAGGGGATCACCACGAAAGCCCAGAGGGCGGCCAGGATCCCGTTGGACTGGCTGCCGTCGGTGAGTGGTTTGGGGCCGGGGCCGGCGGTGTTGGAATCGAGCAGAGCGGTGGACATGGGACCTCGCAGGGGATGGGTGACGATCACGAAGCTACGCCTACGTCACCGTAACTTACGGCACCGTAGATCGCACGGGGAAGTTTCGAATCACCTTCGCGAACCTGCTAGAAATCGCAGGTCAGCCGGCCGGACGGCAGGTGCCTGACCGATCCGGGAAGCGGGCGACCGAGGTGCTTGTCGACCCCCCTCGGAAGGTCGACGGCACCGACCGCTCGCCGTGCGGCGGGATGAGCGCTGGCATCCGACGGCCGGGACGCTAAGGTGTACCGGCGGGATGTTCACCCCTCGCGCGATGTGCTCACGTCGCTGATCGGCCGTGGTGTAATTGGCAACACCCGGGTCTTTGGTACCCGTATTTCAGGTTCGAACCCTGGCGGCCGAGCTGCCCACCTACGCCCGTTTTAGGGTCCGGTGGGGGTAAGAGGGGAACGTGCCGGGCCCCGCGGCTAGCATGGCCGCGAGAGTGTCCGCCGTCCCGACGGGAGCCACGTCGTGCCCCAGCCCCACCTCCGTACCGTCGTCGTACTTGCCGCCGGTGAGGGCAAGCGGATGAAGTCGGCACTGCCCAAGGTGCTGCACCCCCTGCTCGGTCGGACGCTCCTCGGTCACGTGCTGAGCGCCGCCGCCCCGTTGGGCGCGGACCGCAGCGTCGTCGTGGTGGGGCACGGCGCCGACCAGGTGCGGGCGCACCTGTCCGAGGTCGCCCCGGACGCCATTCCGGTGCTCCAGGCCGAGCAGCTCGGCACCGGGCATGCCGTACGGATCGCGCTGGAGGCCGTACCGGACGGTGCCGGCACTGTCGTGGTGATCAACGGTGACGTGCCCCTGCTGCGACCCGAGACGGTGGGCGCGCTGGTGACCGCGCACGAGGAGGCCGCCGCGGCGGCCACCGTGCTGGCCGCCGAGGTGCCCGACCCGACCGGCCTCGGGCGGATCGTGCGGGACGCCGACGGCCGCCTGGAGCAGATCGTCGAGGAACGCGACGCCGACACGACGCAGCGCGCGATCCGGGAGATCAACGCCGGCATCTACGCGTTCGACGCGGTGCGGCTGCGCGAGGCGCTGGGCAAGCTCTCCACCGACAACGACCAGGGCGAGGAGTACCTGACCGACGTCTTCGGTCTGCTCCGTTCCTCCGGTGAGCCGGTGGCGGTGCACGTCGCCGTGGACCACGTCGAGACGTTGGGCTGCAACGACCGGGTGGAGCTGGCCACGCTGCGTCGGCTGCTGCGCGACCGGATCAACGAGGCCTGGATGCGCACCGGGGTGAGCCTGCTCGACCCCGCCACCACCTGGATCGACGTGACGGTCGCGCTGGACCGGGACGCGGTGGTCGACCAGAACACCCAGTTGCGCGGCGGCACGGTGGTCGGCGCGGGCGCGCTGATCGGGCCGGACGTCACCCTGATCGACACGATCGTCGGCCCCGCCGCGTCGGTGATCCGCAGCCACGCCGTCGGCGCCGAGGTGGGCGCGGGCGCGACCGTCGGGCCGTACGCGTACCTCCGGCCGGCCGCCCAGTTGGCCGAGAAGGCGAAGGTCGGCACGTTCGTCGAGGTGAAGAACTCGCAGATCGGCGCCGGCGCGAAGGTGCCGCACCTGACGTACGTCGGCGACGCGACGATCGGCGAGCAGACCAACATCGGCGCCGCGTCGGTCTTCGTGAACTACGACGGGGTCAACAAGCACCGCACGGTGATCGGCAGCCACGCGCGGACCGGTGCGGACAACATGTTCGTGGCACCGGTCGAGGTGGGCGACGGGGCGTACACGGCGGCTGGTTCGGTGATCGTCGACGACGTTCCGGCCGGGGCGATGGGCGTGGCCCGGGCGCGCCAGCGCAACATCGAGGGCTGGGTGGTCATGCGGCGCGCCGGCACTGCCGCGGCGGAGGCGGCGCAGCGGGCCCGCGACGCGAAGGATGGGCAGCCGGGCGGCGACGCGAAGGGTGCGTCCGGTACGACCGGTGCCGCAAGCCACAGTGAGGCAATCCACGGGGCGACCGAGACGGTGGGCGGCGCATCCGGCGCGGGAGATACTGCAACCGAATAGTCCCTGACCCACCACCACCGGGTCGGGTACCGCCGACATAACGGGAGCAGACGGGCCCATGGGCAGCATCGTCGCCGAAAACCGCAAAAGCCTGATGCTCTTTTCCGGACGTGGCTTTCCGGAGTTGGCCAAGGAGATCGGCGAGGTGCTCGGCGTCGCGCCGACGCCGGCCGACGCGTACGAGTTCGCCAACGGCGAGCTCTTCGTACGGTTCAAGGACTCGGTGCGTGGTTCGGACGCCTTCGTGGTGCAGTCCGTCACGCACGGGGTGAACACCTGGGTCATGGAGACCCTGATCATGGTGGACGCGCTGAAGCGGGGGTCGGCCAAGCGGATCACCGTGGTGCTGCCGTTCTACCCGTACGCCCGCCAGGACAAGAAGCACCGTGGTCGGGAGCCGATCTCGGCACGCCTGGTGGCGGACCTGCTGAAGACCGCCGGCGCCAACCGCATCCTCACCGTCGACCTGCACACCGCGCAGATCCAGGGCTTCTTCGACGGCCCGGTGGACCACCTCTTCGCGATGGACATCCTGGCCGAGTACGTCGAGCACAAGTACGCCGGCCGGCCGATGACCGTGGTGGCACCGGATTCGGGCCGGGTGCGGGTGGCCGAGCGGTGGACCGACCGGCTGGGCGGCTGCCCGCTGGCGTTCATCCACAAGACCCGTGACCCGTTGAAGCCGAACCAGGTCGTGGCGAACCGGGTCGTCGGCGAGGTGGAGGGCCGGGTCTGCCTGATCGTCGACGACATGATCGACACCGGGGGCACCATCGCCAAGGCCGCGGACATCCTCAAGGAGTCGGGCGCGGCGGAGATCGTGGTCGCGTCCACCCACGCGCTGCTGTCCGACCCGGCCACCGAGCGGCTGAAGAACAGCTCGATCAGCGAGATCGTGGTGACGAACACCCTGCCGCTCCCGCCGGAGAAGCAGCTGGACAAGCTCACCGTGCTGTCGATCGCGCCGCTGCTGGCGCGGGCGATCCGGGAGGTCTTCGACGACGGCTCGGTGACCACCCTCTTCGGTGGCCTGAGCTGATCCTGAGCCCCGCTTCCGCCACTCGACACGATGGCGGGGGCGGGGCTGGCAAACTGGTGGAAACGGGGCCGGCACGCTGGTGGGAGCACCACCGACGCGCCGGTCTCGAGCCGTGATCGGGGACTGCCGGAAACCCTGGAAACAGCTCGGGTAGACTGGTGCGGTTGCCACGGCGAGGGTGCCCGGCGGGCCGCTGAAAAGCGCCGCACGGAGGCACCGTCATCGACGCGGTGCTCCGGGCAGTCGTTCATGACGCATGAGCCCCAGCGAGCCCCTCGCCCCAGCACCGTTAGACGACAAGCCGCCGCAGCGAAAAGCATCAGGAGTTTCCCCGTGTCCGAGGTAAAGATCAGCGCCGAGCCCCGTACCGAGTTCGGCAAGGGTGGTGCCCGCCGTACCCGCCGGGCCGGCAAGGTGCCCGCCGTGCTGTACGGCCACGGCGAGAAGCCCAAGCACATCGCGCTGCCGTCGCGGGAGTTCGCCGCCGCGATCCGCAAGGGCGGTGCCAACCAGCTCTTCGCGATCGACATCGCCGACGGCACCCAGGTGCTGGCGCTGCCGAAGGCGATCCAGCGTGACCCGATCCGCGACACCTTCGAGCACGTCGACCTGATCCTGGTCCGCCGGGGCGAGAAGGTCACCGTCGAGGTCCCGGTCCAGCTGACCGGCGAGGCCGCCCGGGACACCCTGATCGTGCACGACCACGACACCCTCTCGGTGACCGCGGACGCCACCAAGGTTCCGGACCACCTCGAGGCGTCGATCGAGGGCCTGGAGGCGGGCACCCTGGTGACCGCCGGCGATGTCGACCTGCCGAACGGCGTCGAGCTGGCCGTCGACTCGGAGCTGACCGTCGCGTCGGTGACCGCTGCCCCGACCGCCGAGCAGCTCGAGGCGACGCTGCCCGAGGTCGAGGCTGCCACCGACGAGGCCGAGGCCGAGGTCGGCGAGACCACCGAGGGCTCCGAGGGCGCGGACGCCGCCCCGGCCGAGGGCGCCGAGACGACCGAGGCGCGCACCGAGGCCTGATCGGTTCGTACTGTGCGACAGGCGCCCCCGGATGATCGGGGGCGCCTGTCGGCATATCGGGAGTCGGTGGGATGGGCGGCGGAAGGGACGGGTCGTGACGGACGAAGCTGGGCCGTGGCTGGTGGTCGGCCTGGGCAACCCGGGTCGGGAGTACGCCGGCAACCGGCACAACGTCGGGTTCATGGTGGCCGAGCTGCTGGCCGGGCGGGTGAGTGCACGTTTCGGCCGGCACAAGCGGGCGGTGGCCGAGGTGGCCGAGGCGCGGCTGGGGTTCGGTGGGCCGAAGCTGGTGCTGGTCAAGCCACTGACGTACATGAACCTCTCCGGCGGGCCGGTCGCGGCGTTGGCACAGTTCTACAAGGTGCCGACCGCGCAGGTGATCGCGGTGCATGACGAGCTGGACATCGGCTTCGGCCAGGTGCGGGTCAAGTTCGGCGGCGGCGAGGGCGGGCACAACGGCCTGCGCTCGATGTCGAAGTCGTTGGGGACCAAGGACTACGCCCGGGTGCGGTTCGGCGTTGGCCGACCGCCGGGGCGGCAGGATCCGGCGGACTATGTGCTGTCAGATTTTGGCGCGGCCGAGCGCAAGGAGCTGGATTTCCTGGTGGACCGGGCCGCTGACGTGGTGGAGTCGGTGATCACCAAGGGCGTGGAGCCGACCCAGAACCTCTACCACGGCGGCTGAGCCGGGCGGGGCGTACCCGAATCGGAAACGGCGGGCCGGTAGTCTGCGCCTTTCAGCGTGCCGCGACCGGCGACGCGAGTCGCGGCGGATCGGCCCGTGCGGGCAGCGCGGCGAGGCGACGGGAGCGGACAGATGAGCAGTCCTCCGATGATCGATGGCGCGTTCGCCCGATGGTTGGCCTCCCGGGCCGGGCAGGCGCTGCTCGACCTGCGCACGGAGATGGGTTTCGCTGACGCCGGCGCGCTGAAGTCGGCCGGGGACAAGGTGTCGCACGACCTGATCCGCACGGAGTTGGCGAAGTGGCGTCCGGGTGACGCGGTGCTCTCCGAGGAGGACGAGGGGTCGCGGTTGGCCTGGGCCGCGGAGGTGAACACCGGAGCGGTGTCGCGGTTGAACGCGGACCGGGTGTGGATCGTCGACCCGTTGGACGGCACCCGGGAGTTCTCCGAGGAGGGCCGCTCGGACTGGGCGGTGCACGTGGCGCTCTGGGCGCGCAACGCGCCGAGCCCGCACGGGCTGGTCGCCGGGGCGGTGGGGTTGCCGGCGCAGCACCGGGTGCTGGGCACGGACTACCCGCCGGCGTACCCGCCGATGACCGTGGAGGCGGCGACGGCCGGCGAGCGGAAGATCCGCCTGGCCGCGAGCCGGAGCCGGCCGCCGGTCTTCCTGACCGATCTGGCCGAGGACGTCGGGGCGCACCTGGTGCCGATGGGCTCCGCCGGAGCGAAAATCGCCGCCGTGGTCACCGGCGAGGTGGACGCGTACATCCACGCAGGTGGGCAGTACGAGTGGGACTCGGCGGCCCCGATCGCTGTGGCGACGGCCACCGGACTGCACGCTTCCCGGATCGACGGTTCTGCGCTGAAATACAACGAGGCGGATCCGCGGCTGCCCGACCTCCTGGTCTGCCGCAAGGATCTCGCCACCCGGTTGCTTGCAGCGTTGCAGAAACATTCCGGGTAGCCTGAGCGAACTTTCTTGACATGCCCGACCGGAAAGGTCTGGAAATCGGATGAGCGAGCGAATCGAGCCGGTGTCATGACCACCCCCGCGGCGTACCAGGTCTCCCACCTGGATGCCTTGGAAGCGGAGAGCATCTTCGTGATGCGCGAGGTGGTCGCCGAGATGGAACGCCCGGTGATGCTCTTCTCCGGTGGCAAGGACTCGATCGTCATGCTGCGGCTCGCGCAGAAGGCGTTCGCCCCGGCCAACGTCCCCTTCCCGGTCATGCACGTCGACACCGGGCACAACTTCCCCGAGGTCCTGGAATACCGCGACCAACGGGTCGCCGAACTGGGGTTGCAACTCGTGGTGGCGAGCGTGCCGGAGGCCCTGGCCAGCGGATTGGTCCGCGAGTCCGGTGACGGCATGCGCAACCGGATCCAGACACCGGTGCTGCTGGACGCGGTGGAGAAGCACCGCTTCGACGCCCTGTTCGGCGGCGCCCGCCGGGACGAGGAGAAGGCTCGGGCGAAGGAGCGGGTGTTCAGCTTCCGCGACGAGTTCGGTCAGTGGGACCCGAAGAACCAGCGGCCGGAGCTGTGGTCGCTGTACAACGGCCGGCACCACCCGGGCGAGTCGATCCGGGTCTTCCCGCTGTCCAACTGGACCGAGCTGGACGTCTGGCACTACATCGCCCGGGAGCGCATCCCGCTGCCGTCGATCTACTACGCGCACGAGCGCGAGGTGATCGAGCGGGACGGCATGTTCTACGCCGTCAACGAGTTCTTCCGCCCCCGCGCGGGTGAGGAGCGGTTCAAGGCACAGGTGCGTTACCGCACCGTCGGCGACGCCTCCTGCACCGCCGCGGTCCGTTCCGACGCGGACACCGTGGAGAAGGTCATCGAGGAGGTGGCGGCCACCCGGATCACCGAGCGCGGTGCCACCCGTGGTGACGACCGGGTCAGTGAGGCCGCCATGGAGGACCGCAAGCGGGAGGGCTACTTCTGATGAGCACCGAGATCGTGGCATCCGCGAATGCGCAGGCCCGGGCTGTCACCGGGGCCGGGCCGGAGGCCCGGGCGATGGACCTGCTGCGGTTCGCCACCGCCGGCAGCGTGGACGACGGGAAGTCGACCCTGATCGGGCGGCTGCTCTACGACACCAAGTCGCTCTTCACCGACCAGTTGGCCGCCGTGGAGGCGGTCAGCGCGGCCCGCGGTGACGAATACACCAACCTGGCGTTGCTCACCGACGGTCTGCGTGCCGAGCGGGAGCAGGGCATCACCATCGACGTGGCGTACCGGTACTTCGCCACCCCCCGGCGCAAGTTCATCATCGCCGACACCCCGGGGCACATCCAGTACACCCGCAACATGGTCACCGGGGCATCGACCGCGGACCTGGCGTTGATCCTGGTGGACGCGCGCAAGGGCCTCGTCGAGCAGTCTCGCCGGCACGCGTTCCTCTGCTCCCTGCTGCGGGTGCCGCACCTGGTCCTCTGTGTCAACAAGATGGACCTGGTCGACTGGTCGCAGGAGGTCTACGAGCGGATCGCCGACGAGTTCACAGCGTTCGCGGCGAAGCTCGACGTACCGGACCTGACCGTGGTGCCGGTCTCCGCGTTGCGTGGCGACAACATCGTCACCCGGTCGGACAACATGCCCTGGTACGAGGGCCCGTCGCTGCTGCACCACCTGGAGCGGGTGCACATCGCCAGCGACCGCAACCTGGTCGACGTCCGGTTCCCGGTGCAGTACGTGATCCGTCCGCAGTCCACCACGGTCACCGACTACCGCGGCTACGCCGGCCAGGTCGCCTCCGGCGTGCTGAAGCCGGGTGACGAGGTGATGGTGCTGCCCTCCGGCTTCACCAGCCGGATAGCCGCCGTGGAGACCGCCGACGGACCGGTTCCGGAGGCGTTCCCGCCGATGTCGGTGACGGTACGACTGGCCGACGAGATCGACATCTCGCGGGGTGACCTGATCTGCCGGCCGAACAACGCGCCGGCGGTGGCCCAGGACATCGAGGCGATGGTCTGCTGGATGGACGAGACGGCCCCGCTGCGGGTCGGCGGCCGGTACGCGATCAAGCACACCACCCGGTCGGCACGGGCGATCGTGCGCGGGCTGCACTACCGGCTGGACATCAACTCCCTGCACCGCGACGAGTCCGCCGACGAACTACGGCTCAACGAGATCGGCCGGGTGCGACTGCGCACGACGGTGCCGCTGCTGGCCGACGAGTACCGCCGTAACCGCACCACCGGCGGCTTCGTCATCATCGACGAGGCGACCAACCGCACGGTAGGCGCCGCCATGATCGTCGAAGCCAGCTAGCCCCGACCCACCGGCTCGCCCGCCGTCCCCGGCCCGTGCGCTGGCCAGCCCGCGCCCGCCGCCGGCCCGCCGGCCCACCCGCCCGCAAGATCGTGCACGATCCAGGAAGTAGTGGCCTCGCCCAACGGGCGAGGCCACTACTTCCATGAACAAGCACGATCTCCATCCCCGCTCCCACCCGGCCCCGTCGCCCCGCCGCCCCCCCGCTCCCTGCCTGCGGCGGGTGATCAAGAGATTCGCGTCAGAATTCGGGCTCGAATTGACGCAAACCTCTTGATCACCGGCTGGAGCGGAGGTGGACCGGCGGGGCGGGTGGGGGTGGGGTGGGGGTGGGGGTCAGGGCAGGCGGGTGGCGCCGGGGGAGGGGAGGACGGTCACGGTGCCGGGGGCGGTGAAACCTCGTTGCGCGTACGCGTCGGTCACGGCGGCGGCTACCGCGTCGGCACGGTCTGCCTCGATCAGTGCGAGCACGCAGCCGCCGAAGCCGCCGCCGGTCATCCGGGCACCCAGCGCACCGGCTGCCAACGCTGCCTCGACCGCGGTATCGATCTCCGGCACGGTGATCTCGAAGTCGTCGCGCATCGAGACGTGGGAGGCCGTCAGCAGTGGGCCGATGTCACGGACCCGCGCGGCGCGGAGCAGCGCCACCGTGTCCAGCACGCGCTGGTCCTCGGTCACCACGTGCCGGACCCGTCGCCGGGTCTCCTCGTCGTCGAGCCGCCCCAATGCGGCGTCGAGCTGGTCGATGCTCACGTCCCGCAGCGCGCTGACACCGAGCGCACTGGCCCCGGCCTCGCAGGAGCGGCGGCGGGCCGCGTACTCCCCGTCGGCGTGGCGGTGCGGCGCCCGGCTGTCGACGACCAGCACCGCCAGCCCGTCGGCGTCCAGGTCGAACGGGATGTGCTCGACCGACTCGTCGCGACAGTCCAGGAAGAGTGCGTGCCCAGCGCGGCAACGGATCGCCGCGGACTGGTCCATGATGCCGGTCGGCGCGCCCACGTAGACGTTCTCCGCCCGCTGCGCCAGCCGGGGTTGCAGTTCCGGGGCGAGCTCCAGCTCGCCGAGGTCGAGCAGGGCCGCCAGCACAGCCGACTCCAGCGCGGCCGAGGAGGAGAGCCCGGCGCCCAGCGGCACGTCGGAGGCGATCGCCAGCCGGGCGCCCGGCACCTGGTGACCGGCCTCGCGCAGCGCCCAGACCACACCCGCGACGTACGCGCCCCAGCCGGTGACCCGACCCGGCTCGGCGACGTCGTCCGCGCCGAAGGTGATGGCCTCGCCGGAGAGCTCGGACCAAACCGTCCAGTGCTCCCCGTCCTGCCGGTCGGCCGCGACGACGGTACGCATCGGCAGCGCGAACGGCAGCACGAAGCCTTCGTTGTAGTCGGTGTGCTCACCGATCAGGTTGACCCGCCCAGGGGCCGCCCAGCGGCCGGCAGCCTCGGCACCGAACTGCTCCGAGAAGCCGGCCGCAGCCCGCTCGGCGACATCACCGCTCGGATGGGTCATGACTGCCCCAGGATGTGCGTGCGGTAGAACGCCCAGGCATCCCCGACCATGTCGTGCAGGGTCGGCTTCTGCGGCACCCAGCCCAGCTCGTCGCGGGCCAGTGCGGACGATGCCACCAACTCGGCCGGGTCGCCCTCGCGGCGCGGCGCGACCTCGACGGGCAGTTGGTGCCCGGTGACCTCGCGGACCACGTCGACGACCTGGCGGTTGGTGAAGCCGTTGCCGTTGCCCAGGTTGTAGATGCGGTGCTGACCGCCGGTGGCCGCGTCCAGCGCCAGCAGATGCGCGCGGGCCAGGTCGGCGACGTGGATGTAGTCGCGGACGCAGGTGCCGTCCACGGTGGGGTAGTCGTCCCCGAAGAGCTGGAGCTTCTCCCGCCGGCCGGCGGCGACGTCCAGCGCGATCGGGATCAGGTGCGTCTCCGGGTCGTGCCGCTCGCCGAGCGTGATGTCGCCGTCGAGGTGGGCGCCGGCCACGTTGAAGTAGCGCAGCGACACGGCGGCCAGCCCGTGCGCGATCGCCTCGGAGGTGAGTGCCATGTCGACGGCGAGTTTGGTGGCGCCGTACGTGTTGGTGGGTGCCTTGACCGCGTTTTCGGTGATGGGCAGCTCGGTGGGGTTGCCGTAGACGGCGGCGGTGGAGGAGAAGACCATCCGGGGCACCCCGGCGGCCCGGACCGCGTCGATCAGGGCGAGCGTGCCGATGGTGTTGTTGTGCCAGTACAGCTCCGGCTTGACCATCGACTCGCCGGCGGCGATCAGGGCTGCGAAGTGCAGCACTCCGTCGAACCCGGCGTCCGCGGTGACGACCTGGGCGGCGTCGTGGATGGACGCCTCCACGTGGGTGGCGTCCGGGGCGAGGGCCTCGCGGTGGCCGGTGCGCAGGTCGTCCAGGATGACCACCTGGTGACCCGCGTCCAGCAGCATCCGGGTCACCACGCTCCCGATGAAGCCGGCGCCCCCGGTGACGAGCAGTTTCACGTCGTTGCCTCCTGCCTGGCCCGCCCGGGACGTGGCCCTCCGGTGATCACACTAGGGCGGTGGCCGGCGCTCTCGCCGTCGCCACCGTCAACCCCATTCCATCATAATCTCTCATGATTAAACAGAGCCGAACATCCGTCCGCCGCTCCGCCTGATCCCCGGTGCGGTGGGCCCACGGTGTCTACCATCTCTGTCATGCGGGAAGCGGCCCGTACCGGGCTCCGGCGACACGCGCGGGCACACCCCCGCCGCGACCCTGGCCCGCTCGCCCGGGCCGTCGCCCGGGTGCTGGTTCGCGCCGCGGACGGCGCCACCCGACTCGTCACCGATCTGCTCGGGACCGGTCCGACGGCCGGCCGGGAGCACATCTCCGAGGCCGACCTGCGGGACCTGGTCGCGGCGAACACGGTGCTCGACCCGGACGAGCGGCGGATCATCGACGAGGTCCTGGTGGCCGGTGCCAGTCTGATCCGCGAGGTGATGATGCCGCGCACCGAGGTGGTCTTCCTCCCGGCGCGGCTGACCATCGTCGAAGCCGCCCGACTGGTCCGCGCCGAAACGCACACCCGTTACCCGGTCACCGACGGCACGCACGACGACGTGGTCGGCTTCGTGCACCTCCGTGACGTACTGCTGCGCCCGGACGCCGACCCGTGCGTCACCGTCGGCGAGTTGGCCCGGGAGGTGAAGCGGCTCCCGGGCAGCAAACGGGTGCTCGCCGCGCTGACCGAGATGCGCCGGGAGGGTCAGCACCTCGCGGTGGTGGTCGACGAGTACGGCGGCACGGCCGGGATCGTCACCCTGGAGGACCTCATCGAGGAGTTGATCGGCGAGATCCACGACGAGTACGACGCCACCCCGGACCCGGTGCACGCCGGCCTGCCCGCCGTGGTGGACGGCCGCCTCAACCTCGCTGACTTCGCCGAGCGGACCGGTGTGGCACTGCCCGCCGGACCGTACGAGACGGTGGGCGGGTTCGTCATGGCCGCGCTGGGCCGGCTGCCGGTGCCCGGCGACGAGGTGCCGGTGCCAGGTGAGCCCGCCGAGGTCGGCGCGCCCGATCCGGCCGAGCTGCCGACCGGCTGGCTGCTGCGGGTACTCACGTTGGACGGCCGCCGGGTGGCCCAAATCGCGGTCTCCGCCGCCCGCACCGAGCAGCACCGCGAGCAGAGCACCGAACAGCACGCCGGGTCGGGCCGCGAGCAGAGCACCGAGCCGGGCACCGGGCGGCGCCGCCGGTACGACTCCGCGTCGGCCTCGGCCGGCGGCCCCGAGCCTGCCCGGGAGGCGATGGCGGGGCAGCACCGCCGGGTCGCGGTCGGGCCGACGCGCCGGGTCGGCGCGGGCGAACCACGCGAGGTCAGCACCCCGGCACCGGCGGGCCGGAGCCGACCCGCCGGCCCGTCATGACGGACCAGGTTGCTTGCTGACAGAATTATCGCCATGTCCGACGTTCCCGCCCGGCCCCGCGTCTTCTCCGGCATCCAGCCGACAGCCGACTCGTTCCACCTCGGCAACTATCTCGGCGCGGTGCGGCACTGGGTGGCGCTACAGGACACCCACGACGCGTTCTACTGCGTGGTGGACCTGCACGCCATCACCGCGGGGCACGATCCGGCGCTGCTGCGCCAGCGGACCCGGGTGGCCGCGGCCCAGCTCTTCGCGGTCGGGCTCGACCCGGAACGCAGCACCCTGTTCGTCCAGTCGCAGGTGCCCGAGCACCCGCAGCTGGCCTGGGTGCTCGGCTGCATCACCGGCTTCGGCGAGGCCAGTCGGATGACCCAGTTCAAGGACAAGTCGCAGAAGCAGGGCAACGAGCGGGCCAGCGTCGGGCTGTTCACCTATCCGGTCCTCCAGGCCGCCGACATCCTGCTCTACCAGGCCAACGCGGTCCCGGTCGGCGAGGACCAGCGCCAGCACCTGGAGCTCTCCCGGGATCTGGCCCAGCGCTTCAACTCGCTGTTCGGCGCTACTTTCACGGTGCCCGCGCCGCACATCGTCAAGGACACTGCCAAGATCACCGACCTGCAGGACCCGACCGCGAAGATGTCGAAGTCGTCGTCCTCGCCGGCCGGCATCATCGACCTGCTCGACGATCCGGCCCGGTCCGCGAAGAAGATCCGTTCGGCGGTGACCGACACCGGTCGGGAGATCGTGTTCGATGCCGAGACCAAGCCGGGTGTGTCCAACCTGTTGACCATCTACTCGGCGCTCAGCGGCCGCGGCATCGACGAGCTGGTGGCCGCGTACGCGGGCCGTGGCTACGGCGATCTGAAGAAGGAGCTGGCCGAGGTGGTGACGGACTTCGTCCGGCCGATCCAGGAGCGCACCCGCGGCTATCTCGACGATCCGGCGCAGTTGGACAAGCTGCTCGCGGCCGGCGCGGAGAAGGCCCGTGCGGTGGCCGCGACGACCCTGCGGTCCGCGTACGAGCGGGTCGGGTTCTTCCCGCCCGTGCGCGGCGAGTAGCTCCGCGGTACAGGTGGACGGCTCGGTGGTCGGAGGGGCGGCGCGCAGCGTGGATCGCAGTGGCGGGACGCCGCCGACCGGCGACACCATCCAGATCGGCATCGCGGTGGACATCCCCGAGCCGTGGGGTGCCCTGCTCACCCGACGGCGGGTCGAGGCCGGCGATCCGCTGGCGGTGCCCGCGCACGTGACGTTGCTCGGGCCCACCGAGATCCGGACGGCCAACCTGCCGGCGGTCGAGCGGCACCTGGCCGCCGTCGCCGCCGCGCACCTGCCGTTCACGCTGCACCTGCGGGGCACCGGTACGTTCCGTCCGGTCACCCAGGTGGTGTTCGTCGCGGTGGCCGCCGGGATCAGTGAGTGCGAGCTGCTGGCCGCGGCCATCGCCGCGGCGCCGGGCCTGCACCGCGAGCTCCGGTTCCCGTACCATCCGCACGTCACAGTGGCTCAGGACGTGGCACCGGAGGCCCTGGACAGGGTGTACGAGGATCTGGCCGACTTCTCCGCGATGTTCGAGGTCGACGGGTTCACCCTCTTCTCGCACAGCGGGCAGGCCAGGTGGCAGCCGCGTCGGGACTTCTGCCTCGGCAACTGAAGCACCGGCAACCGAACCGCCAGCACCTGAAGCACCGGCGACGCTCCGGCCGGCGAGCATCGGGAGCTGGTTGCCACTACAGCGGTGGGAGATCGGCGAGGATGATCGCGTGAACGTGATCGGCCGGATCGAGGCGGGCATCGACCGCTGGGTGAGCGCCGCGCGCCACCGGTCGGGGCTCTTCGATCATGTGTGGCGGGCGGGCGTGCTGTACGGCGAGGTGCTGGCCGGCCGACTGGCCGCCGCCATCGCCTACTACGGCTTCTTCGCCGTGTTCGCCCTCGCCCTGGTCGCGTTCTCCATCTTCGGGGCGATCCTGGAGGACAACGACGAGGTCAGCGCGGCGGCGGCCGACTTCCTCAAGGAGAATCTGCCGTTCCTGGACGCCGAGCAGATCGCCAACTCCAGCGGCACGGTCGGTGTGGTCGGCCTGATCATCCTGGTCTTCACCGGGATCGGTTGGGTCGAGGCCATCCGGTCCTCGCAGCGGTTGATGTACCAGCTCAACCAGCAGCCGGGCAATCTGGTGGTGCGGCGGCTCGTCGACCTGGGCGTGATGATCGGCGTCTTCGTGCTGCTCGGCGTCTCGGTCGCGGCGGTGGACGCGTTGGAGTCGCTGCTGCGTTTCCTGCTGCGCAGCACCGGGTCGGTGGGTCTGACCACCATCAGCGCGGTGCTCAGCGTGCTGGTCAACACCGTGCTCGCCACCGCGTTGCTGCTGGCCGTGCCCCGGCTGCGGATGAGCCGCTCCCGGCTGCGCCCGGTGGTGGTGCTGGTGGCGGTCGGCATCACGCTGCTGAACACCGTCGGGCGGTACTACGTGGTGCGGACCGAGCGGAACCCGGCGTACACCGTGGTGGCCGGCGCCGTCGGTCTGCTGCTCTACCTCTACCTGCTCAACCAGTTGGTGCTGTTCGGCGCGGCGCTCCTGGCGACCAGCACCAACGGCCGAGTGGTGGACCTGGCGGAGACCCCCGCCCCACCGAAGGACGTCGACGAGGGCATCGACCCCGGTGCGCCGGGCGGTGCGGGCTGATGACGGAAGGCGCACAGGTGCTGATCTCGGTCGACCCGGACTCGTCGGTGCCCCCGTACGAGCAGGTGCGCGTGCAGCTCGCCGAGCTGATCGGCGACGGCCGGTTGCCGGTGGGCAGCCGACTGCCCACCGTGCGGCAGCTCGCCGCCGACCTGCGGTTGGCCGCGAACACGGTGGCCCGCGCCTACCGGGAGCTGGAGGCGGCCGGGCTGTTGGAAACCCGGGGGCGCAACGGCACCTTCGTCGCCCCCGGGCGGGACGACGCCGTCGACCGGTTGCAGCGGGCGGCGGCCGGCTACGCGGCGGAGGCGGCCCGGCTCGGCGTGCCGCCGGCCACCGCGCTCGCCCTGGTCCGCGCCGCCCTGGACGCGGTCCGCCCCGGCTGACCGGCCGCCGATCGACCGTCGGACGGGCGATAACTGAGCAGAACCGCGTCGGCGCTCGCGTTCGCGGACCATGATGAGCCGGTGGGCGCACTCATGACACTGGACCTGCCGGCGGATTCACCGCTCCTCGGCCTGCCATGGATCATCACTTTCGGTCCGCTCGGTGATCTCGACGAGTGGGAGCCGGTGGTCTGCGGGCCGTACGAGCGACCGCACGCGTTGGCCCTGGCCGAGGCGGTGGTGGCCGAGGAGCAGTTGATGGCCGTGGTGGAGCCGTTGCTGCCGGCGCTGTCCGCTGACGAGATCCGCAGCGAGATCGCCGCCGCGCAGGTCGCCGCCGAGGACGAGGCCCGCCAGGTGGAGGGGGCCGACCTGTACGGGGACTTCGAGGACGTGATCGACGAGGAGTTGGACGCGGCAGCCGACGAGGCCGGCCACGGTGAGCCCGCCGAACCACCGGACGAGGCCGAGGTACGCGCCGGCTTCACCCGGATCGCGGCGTTGCTCACCGCGAAGTGAGACGTCAGCGGGTCGGCGCGCGGTCCAGCACGCAGAACTCGTTGCCCTCGGGATCGGCGAGCACCGTGAACTGTTCGGCCCCGGTCTGCCCGACGTCGACCTGCCGCGCGCCGAGGCTCAGCAGCCGCCGTACCTCGGACTGGGGGTCCGTGTCCGCGACCAGGTCGAGGTGCAGCCGGTTCTTGCCCCGCTTGGCGGTGCCCGAGCCCTGCAACCACACGGTGGGCGCGGCGGCGGACGGCTGCCCCGGCGGCCAGAGCTTGGCGCTGCCGTCGTCGCCCTTCTCGACCTCGTAGCCGAGCGCCGCGGACCAGAACGAGACCATCAGGTCCAGGTCCTCGACGTCGAGCGTGCACTGGGCGATCCGTACCACCATGGGGGTCACCTCCGTAGTGATGGTTCCCGATCCGGTACCCCCGCCATCTGCGGATCTAACCACCGGCGGCACACGGACACCGGCGCCACGCGGAGCGGACTCCGCGCGGCGCCGGTGGCACCTCACCCCCCACCACAAGGGGCCGGTAGCCCAGTCGCCCGTCGGCGCGGGGCACGACGAACGACCAGGTCGAGAACGAGTTACCCGTTCAGCGCCGTTCCAACCAGACTGCCGCGTCAATTGGCAGCAGTTGGCCGGAGCCCTGTTCGGTGAGCTCGTCGCTGGCGACGAGCGGCTGACCGTACCCGTCGATCAGGACCGGCGCGCCGCTGAAGTTGACCACGCAGGTCAGCACGGTCGCGCCTGCGGAGCGGGAGAAGGCCAGCACGCCCGGCTCGCTCTCCTGCCAGGTGACCCCGTCGGCGTCGAGGGCGAGCGCGGGATGAACCTGGCGGATCCGCAGCGCGGTCCGGTACAGCTCCAGGGTCGAGCCGGGCACGCCGGTCTGCGCCGTGACGGACAGCGCCTGCCAGAGCGCCGGGGCGGGTAGCCAGCTCAGCTCACTGCCGGCCGGCCCGAAGCCGTACGGGGCCAGCTCGCCGCTCCACGGGATGGGCACCCGGCAGCCGTCGCGGCTCTCGCCGGTGCGCAGGAACGCCGGGTCCTGGCGCAGCTCGTCGGGGAGGTCGAGAACCTCCGGCAGGCCCAGTTCCTCGCCCTGGTAGAGGTAGGCGCAGCCGGGCAGGGCGAGCATCAGCAGGCTGGCGGCCCGGGCCCGGCGCAGCCCTTCGACGCCGTCGCCGTACCGGGTGACGTGCCGCTGCTTGTCGTGGTTGGACAGCACCCAGGTGGTCGGCGCCCCGACGACTGTCGCCTCGGCCAACGCGGTGTCGATCACCTTGTGGAACGAGTCGGCCGACCAGGTGGCGTCGAGGAAGTCGAAGCTGAACGCCTGGTGCAACTCGTCCGGGCCGATGTAGCGGGCCAGGCGTTGTGGCGTCTCGGCCCACGCCTCGGCGACCGCCATCCGACCGCCCGGGTAGCTGTCCAGGATGGGCCGCCAGGCCCGGTAGATCTCGTGCACCTCGTCCTGGTCGAAGTACGGCAGCCGGCCCTTGCCGAGCAGTTCGACCTGGCGCTGGCCGGTGGTCGCCGAGCTGAAGCCGACGTCCGGCAGCCCTTCCGCCTTGATCATGCCGTGCGCCACGTCGACACGGAATCCGTCGACGCCCCGGTCCAGCCAGAACCGCAGCACGTCCTCGAACTCAGTGCGGACCTCCGGGTGACGCCAGTTCAGGTCCGGCTGCGACGGGTCGAACAGGTGCAGATACCACTGACCGTCAACGACCCGGGTCCAGGCGGGGCCGCCGAAGATGCTCTCCCAGTCGTTCGGCGGCAACTCGCCGTGCGCGCCCTGACCGTCCGCGAAGAGGTAGCGGGCCCGCTCCGGTGAGCCGGGGCCGGCGGCGAGCGCCGCGGTGAACCAGTGGTGCGCGCTGGAGGTGTGGTTGGGCACCAGGTCGACGATGATCCGCAGGCCGTGCGCGTGCGCGTCGGTGATCATCGCGTCGAAGTCGGCGAGGGTGCCGAACATCGGGTCGACGTCCCGGTAGTCGGCCACGTCGTACCCGCCGTCGATCATCGGCGAGGTGTAGAAGGGGGTCAGCCAGAGCGCGTCCACCCCGAGGTCGCGCAGGTACGGCAGGCGTTGCCGGATCCCCTGGAGGTCGCCGGTGCCGTCGCCGTCGCTGTCGGCGAAGCTGCGGACGTACACCTGATAGACGACCGCGGAGCGCCACCAGTCGTCGTCGGTGGTGTGCGGCGGGGTGGCGGTGCTGATCATTCGAGCAATATGCCGGCCCGCCGCTGCAAGAGTCAAGCAGATCTTGCGTAAGACAGGCGTGCGGAACTCGGCGCGACAGCTGTGGAGCCGCGCACCACCAGCTCCGGGCGGAACAGGTACTCCGAGTGCGGGGCGCCGTGCCCGTTGATCTCGTCCACCAGCGCGCGGACGGCGGCCACCGCCATCGCGGTGACCGGTTGCCGCATGGTGGTCAGCGGCGGGTCGGTGAAGGCCATCAGCGGGGAGTCGTCGTAGCCGACCACGGAGAGCCCCTCGGGGACGTCGAGGCCGCGTTGGCGGGCGGCCCGGATCGCGCCGAGCGCCATCAGGTCGGAGCCGCAGACCACACCGGTGACGCCGCGGTCCAGCAGGCGACCCGCCGCCGCCTCGCCACCCTCCACTCCGAACAGTGACAGCTCGGCCAGCGGGCCCAGGTCGGCTTCGGCGACGCCGGCCAGCCGGGTCATCGCGGAGCGCCAGCCGGCCACCTTGCGCTGCACCGGGACGAACCGGTCCGGGCCGGTGATCAGGCCGATCCGTCGGTGCCCGAGCGCGACCAGGTGGGCGACGGCCAGTTCGGCCGCCTCCCGGTCGTCGCACGAGACGAAGGGCGCGCCGATGCCGGGGACGTACCCGTTGATCATCACGACCGGCAACGGCCGGGCGAGCAGCGCCCGGTAGCGGTCGTGGTTGGCGGCCGTGTCGGCGTGCAGACCGGAGACGAAGACGATCCCGGAAACCTGCCGGTCCAGCAGCATCTCCACGTACTCGTCCTCGGTCACGCCGCCGGCGGTCTGGGTGCAGAGCACCGGGGTGAACCCGCTCTGCGCCAGAGTGGACTCGATGACCTGGGCGAAGGCGGGGAAGATCGGGTTGTCCAACTCCGGCACCACCAGGCCGACCAGCCCGGCGCTGCGCTTACGCAGCCGGGCCGGCCGCTCGTACCCGAGCACGTCGAGGGCGGTGAGGACGGCCTGCCGGGTCTCGGGGGCCACGCCGGGGCGGTCGTTGAGCACCCGCGACACCGTGGCCTCGCTGACTTCGGCCTGCTGGGCGATGTCGGACAGTCGAGCGCGCATGGCGGCACTTTAGCCCACCGGCAAGTTCTTGCGGGGTGCTCTGCAAGCCCTTCCATTGCTTGCAACGTCTTGCTAACGTCCCCGCAACATGCGAGAGCAGCGGCGCAGCATCCATGCGCCGGTTGGCAAGAACTTCCAGAGGTTTCCACTGGCGGGCCGCCCTTCCCCCGGCGGACCCGCCATGACGACAGGAGCACCGATGCGCATCCGTACCGCGGGTGTGGTCGCCCTCTTCGCCCTGGCGCTCGCCGCCTCAGGCTGCGGTGGCGACAGCGACGAGCCGGCCGCGAAGGACACCCCCAAGGCCGCCGGCGGCAAACTGGTGATCTGGGCGGACGACAAGCGGACCGCCGCCCTCAAGCCGTTCGTCGAGAAGTTCGGCCAGGAGAACGGCGTCACCGTCGAGGTCCAGGCCGTCCCGAACGAGGACCTTCAGAACAACTTCGTGACCGTGTCGAGCCAGGGCGGCGGCCCGGACGTGGTGGTCGGCGCGCACGACTGGATCGGCAACCTGGTCCAGAACGGTGCCATCGACCCGGTGCAGCTGTCCGACGCGCAGAAGGCCGCCTTCAACGAGACCGCCGTCAAGGCCGTCACGTTCAACGGCCAGCTCTACGGCGTGCCCTATGCCCAGGAGAACCTGGCGCTGATCCGCAACACCGAACTGGCCCCCGAGGCACCGAAGACGATCGAGGACCTGGTCGCCACCGGCAAGCAGCTCAAGGCGCAGAAGAAGGTCACCGAGACGCTCTGCCTCCAGGTCGGCCAGAAGGGCGACGCGTACCACATCTACCCGCTGTACACCTCGGCCGGCGGTTACCTCTTCGGCACCACCGCGAACGGCGACTACGACCCGAAGGACCTGGGCGTGGGCAAGCCGGAGTCGATCGCCGCGTTCAAGAAGATCGCCGCGCTCGGGGAGAAGGGCGAGGGCGTGCTGAAGCGCTCGATCGCCGACACCAACTCGACAGCCACCTTCACCGGCAAGAAGTGCGCCTTCCTGGTCTCCGGGCCGTGGGCCACCGCCGACGTGAAGAAGGCCGGCATCACGTACGACGTCTCCGCCGTTCCCGGCTTCGCCGGCGGGAAGGCGGCCGCGCCGTTCGTGGGCGTCCAGTCCTTCTACGTGGCGGCCAAGGGCAAGAACAAGGCTCTCGCCCAGGAGTTCGTCGCCAACTACGTCACCACACCGGAGCTGGCCGTGGCGCTCTACCAGGCCGACCCGCGCCCGCCGGCGCTGACCGCCGCACTGGACCAGGTCAAGAGCAGCGACCCGGACCTGGCCAAGTTCATCGAGGCCGGCAAGAACGGTCAGGTGCTCCCGGCCATCCCGGCCATGGCCGCGATCTGGGACCCGTTCGGCAAGGCCGAGGCCGCCGTCATCGGCGGCGCCGACCCGACCAGCACGGTTACCGCGGCCGGCAAGACGATCGCCGGTTCGATCAAGTAATGAGCACGCCGCTGTCCGGCCCGGGGTCTGCCCAGCAGGCCCCGGGCCGGGGGCCCGTCCGCACCGGGTCCCCGCGCACCTCCCGTACCGCGCGGAACCACGCGCCGATCACCGCGGCCGGCCTCGCCGCGAAGGTGATCCTGCTCGGCCTGGTGGCCGGGATCGCGATCTGGGCGGCCTTCCCGCTCGTGGCGGCCGAAAAGTGGGTCGGGCTGGCGGTGCTGGTGCTGACCACCGCCGCACTGTTCTATCTGTACCTGGGCCGCCGGCACGTCCCGGCGAAGTACCTCATCCCCGGCACGCTCTTCCTGATCGCCTTCCAGGTCGTGCCGGTGCTCTACACCGCGAGCACTGCCTTCACCAACTTCGGCGACGGCCACCGCGGCAGCAAGGACGACGCGATCGTCGCGATCCAGAGCTCCTCGGTCAAGCAGGTCCCGGGGTCCACCCAGTACCCGTTGTCGGTCGCCACCAAGGGCGACCCGGCCACCGGCGCCCTGGTCTTCCTGATCACCAAGCCGGGAACCGACACGGTCTCCGTCGGCGACGCTGGTGGCCTTCGCCCGCTCGATCCCGGCGCGGCCACCGTCGGCCCCGGTGGGAAGGTCACCGCGGCCGACGGCTACACCGTGCTGAACTTCGGCCAGGCCAGCGCCCGCAGCAAGGACATCACGGACCTGGTGGTGCCGACTGCCGGAGGCGCGCTGCGCTCGTCCGGCCTGTCCCGGGCGTACGAGGGCAAGGCCGTCCGGGCGTACGACGCCGGCTGCGACTGCGTCAAGGACAGCGACAGCGGCAAGACCTGGACCGCGGACGGCGAGGTCGGCGCGTTCGTCGCCGCCGACGGCGAGCGGCTGGCCCAGGGTTGGAGGGTGAACGTCGGGCTGTCGAACTTCACCCGGGTGCTCACCGACGAGCGGATCTCCGGGCCGTTCCTCGGCACGCTGATCTGGAACTTCGCCTTCGCCATCGGCTCCACCGGTGGCACGTTCATCCTCGGCATGTTGATCGCCCTGGCGCTGCACTCGCCCCGAATGCGGGGCACCAACCTCTACCGGATGCTGCTGATCCTGCCGTACGCCATGCCGTCCTTCGCGATGCTGCTGGTCTGGCGGGACATGTTCAACACCGACTTCGGGCTGATCAACAACCTGTTCGGGCTCAGCGTCGACTGGTTCGGGCAGGACTGGTCGGCCCGCGCTGCGGTGATCCTGGTGCAGCTCTGGCTCGGCTACCCGTACATGTTCCTGGTGGCCACCGGCGCGCTACAGGCCATCCCACGGGAGCTGACAGAGGCCACCTCGGTCGACGGGGCGTCACGCTGGCAGTCGTTCCGGGCGGTCACCCTGCCGCTGCTGCTGGTCGCGCTCTCGCCGCTGCTGATCTCGTCGTTCGCGTTCAACTTCAACAACTTCAACGCGATCTACCTGACCACCGAGGGCGCGCCGTTCCCGGCGGACAACCCCAGCAACGGCGCCACCGACCTGCTGATCACCTACACCTACCGGCTGGCGTTCGGTGGGCAGGCCGCACAGTTCGGCTTCGCCGCGGCGATCTCGCTGTTCATCTTCGCCATCGTCGCGGTGGTGTCGGCGGTCAGCTTCCGGCGGACCCGCCAACAGGAGGAGGTGTATGCATGACCATGCTCACCGGCGCCGCCGTCACGGGCGGCGCGAACGGCCCGGCGGCGGTCAACCGCAACGCGGGCAGGCGTAAGAAGCGATGGTTCGCCGAGGTCGGCTGGCGGCACCTGGTCGGCCTGCTCGGCGTGCTGTTCAGTCTCTTTCCGCTCGTCTTCGTCGTCTCGGCGGCGCTCAATCCGCTCGGCACCCTGTCGTCCACCGAGTTGGTGCCGACCAGCGGGGTGTCGTTGGAGAACTTCGGGAATCTGTTCGCGCGCACCGAATTCGCCAACTGGTTCCTGAACTCGCTGCTCATCGCCGGTGGGGCCGCGTTCGCCTCGGTCTTCCTCTCCGCGCTCGCGGCGTACGCCTTCTCCCGGATGCGGTTCCAGGGGCGACGGGTGGGGTTGCTGTCACTGCTGTTGATCCAGATGTTCCCGCAGTTCCTGGCGATCGTTGCGATCTTCCTGATCTTCGGCACGATCACCGACCTGTGGCCGGAGATCGGCTTCAACACCCCGTGGGGTCTGTTGCTGCTCTACCTGGGTGGCGCGCTGGGCGTGAACACCTGGCTGATGAAGGGCTTCTTCGACACCCTGCCCCGGGAGCTGGACGAGTCGGCCACCGTGGACGGCGCCTCACACGCCCAGGTCTTCTTCCGGATCATGCTGCCGTTGGTGGCCCCGATCCTCGCGGTGACCGGGCTGCTCGCCTTCATCAACACCATCAACGAGTTCCTGATGGCGAGCGTCTTCCTCACCGACACGGACGCCAAGACCCTCGCCGTCGGCATGCGGGGCATGTTGCAGGGCGGCGAGCGGAACACCAACTTCGGGATCTTCGCGGCCGGCACCCTGCTGACCGCGATCCCGACGGTGCTGGTCTTCCAGTTCCTCCAGCGGTACATCGTCTCCGGACTCACCTCCGGCGCCGTGAAGGGATAGGTCGTCGACGGTGGCCGGGCGGCTGGACGCGCCGACCGGCCCACCCCACTACTACAAAGTGTCGTTGATGGGGGAGGATGGGCGGCGTGGAAGCACTCCGACTCATCCTTCTCTACGTCCATCTGATCGGGTTCGCCCTGCTGCTCGGCGGATCGATCGCCCAGTACGCCAGCGGTCGGCTGCGGATCAATCCGGCCATGCTGTGGGGCGCGGTGATCCAGTTGCTGACCGGGCTCGGCCTCTCCGCGCCGCTGCGCGACGGCGACGAGCCGGCACCGGCAAAACTTGTGACGAAGTTGGTGATCGCGCTGCTGATCTTCGTCATGGTCTTCTTCTCCCGGAAGCGGGACGTGGTCAACCGCGGTCATTTCCTCGCGATCGTCGGTTTGACCCTGGTCAACGCGGCGGTCGCGGTCTTCTGGCGGTAACGTCCGAGGAGGAAAACGCCTCCAGAAAACGGACGTTGCGGACGCCATGGCGCTCGGTTACCAGCACGAAGAGTGACTTGCCCCACGCAAGGGTTACACCCGGGTAACAGGCGCTCAACAGTCGTGCACGATTGTCGGCCGGTGGGTGGACGCGGGCGTACGCTCCCGTCCGTAACGTGGGACAGCCGGCGGCACACCCGCAGGTCGGCTGATGGGCTGCCACCGCACAAGGCGCGGTGTGCAATGGGAAGGAGACGTCTTGCGCTCGGTGCGTGGGATGCGGATCGCCTCGATCTTCGCGGTTGGTGGGCTCGCGCTCACCGCCGCCGCTTGTGGCGAGGCGCCCAAGGATGACAACAACGCCGGCAGTGGCGCCAAGAAGTTCAGCGCCTGCATGGTGACCGACGTCGGCGGCATCGACGACAAGTCGTTCAACGCTTCGGCCTGGAAGGGCCTGCAGGAGGCCAAGGCCGCCAACGACAACATCGACATCAAGTACGTCGCGTCGAAGGCCGAGGCCGACTACGAGCCGAACCTGACGCAGTTCGTCAACCAGAAGTGCGACTTCATCCTGGCGGTCGGTGGCCTGATGGGCGACGCCACCTCGAAGATCGCGAAGGCGAACCCGAACCAGCAGTTCGGCATCGTCGACGCGAACCCGGGTGACGCCAACGTCTACCCGATGCAGTTCGACACCGCCCAGGCCGCGTTCCAGGCGGGCTACCTGGCCGCCGGGATGAGCAAGAGCGGCAAGGTCGGCACCTACGGTGCCGTGCCGATCCCGCCGGTGACCATCTTCATGGACGGTTTCGTCGACGGTGTGAAGTACTTCAACACCACCAAGGGCAAGAACGTCCAGGCCCTGGGCTGGAACAAGGAGACCCAGAAGGGCTCCTTCTCCAACGCCTTCGACAAGCAGGACGAGGGCAAGAAGGTCTCCGACGCGCTGGTCGCCCAGGGCGCGGACATCATCATGCCGGTCGCCGGCGGCTCCGGCCTCGGCACCACCGCCGCGGCCAAGGCGTCGGGTGGCAAGTACAGCACCATCTGGGTGGACGTCGACGGCTGCGAGAGCACCCCGGACTGCTCCGCGATCGTGACCACCGTGGTCAAGAACATCCCGGAGGCCGTCAAGGAGGCCGTGGTCAAGGCCGCCGGTGGCGAGAAGCTGGAGGCCAAGCCGGGCTTCGTCGGCACCCTGGCCAACACCGGTGTCTCGATCGCCCCGTACCACGACTTCGACAGCAAGGTTCCGGCCGAGCTGAAGGCCGAGGTCGACAAGATCAAGGCGGACATCGCCGCCGGCACCATCACCGTCACCTCGAAGGCCCAGCCGACCAAGTGACACCCGGCCGGCCGCTCCGGTGAGATCATCGGGAGGCCGGCGGGGGACAGGTACGACCCGATCGGCCGCTCCGGCCCTGCGGATACCCCGCGGGGTCGGAGCGGCCGATCGCGCACCACGGCGGCCGGTCCGGTCCGGCCGGTACGACGGCAGCTAGGCTGCACCATCGCTCGCACTCCAGGAGGTTGCGCTGAGACTCGAACTGCGCGGCATCACCAAGCGGTTCGGTGATCTGGTCGCCAACGATCACATCGACCTGACGGTGGAGCCTGGAGAGATTCACGCCCTTCTCGGCGAGAACGGCGCGGGCAAGTCGACCCTGATGAACGTGCTCTACGGGCTCTACCAGCCCGACGAGGGCGAGATCCTGGTCGACGGCAAGCCGCTGAAGCTGAAGGGCCCGTCCGACGCGATCGGGGCCGGGATCGGCATGGTGCACCAGCACTTCATGCTGGTGCCGGTCTTCACCGTCACCGAAAACATCATGCTCGGCGCCGAGCAGATCAGGGGCGGCATCGCCGGCTTCCTGGATCGGCGGCGGGCCCGGCGCGAGGTCACCGAGGTGTCCGAGCGCTACAACCTGCGGGTCGACCCGGACGCGGTGATCGAGGACCTGCCGGTCGGCATCCAGCAACGCGTCGAGATCGTCAAGGCGCTCACCCGTGACGTCGACCTGCTCATCCTGGACGAGCCGACCGCGGTGCTCACCCCCCAGGAGACCGAGGAGTTGCTGACGGTCATGCGGTCGCTCAAGGCGGCCGGCAAGTCGATCGTCTTCATCACCCACAAGCTCGGCGAGGTCAAGGCCATCGCCGACCGGATCACCGTGATCCGACGCGGAAAGACCGTCGGCACCGCCTCGCCGGAGGCCAGCAGGGACGAGCTGGCCGCGTTGATGGTCGGGCGCAACGTCCGGCTCACCGTGGACAAGACCCCGGCCACGCCGGGGGAGCCGGTGCTGGAGGTGGCCGGGCTGGTCGTCGACGACGACCGGCAGATCCGCGCGGTCGACGGCGTCGACCTGACCGTGCGCGCGGGCGAGGTGCTCGGCGTGGCGGGCGTACAGGGCAACGGTCAGACCGAGCTGATCGAGGCGATCATGGGCCTGCGCCCGGCGCTCGCCGGCACGATCAGCCTGGCCGGCGACCGGATCAACGGCTGGAAGCCCAAGAAGGTGCTCCGGGCGGGCGTCGGTTACGTGCCCGAGGACCGCAGCGTGGACGGCCTGATCAAGGAGTTCAGCGTCGCGGAGAACCTGGTGCTGGACATCTACGACCGGCCGCCGTTCGGTGCCGGGCTCGCGCTGAAGCCGGACGCGATCGCCGCCTCCGCGAAGGAGCGGATCGAGCAGTTCGACGTTCGCACCTCATCGGCCGACGCGGCGGTGGGCACCCTCTCCGGCGGCAATCAGCAGAAGGTGATCGTGGCCCGGGAGCTGTCCCGGCCGCTGAAGCTCTTCATCGCCGCCCAGCCGACCCGTGGCGTCGACGTCGGGTCGATCGAGTTCATCCACAGCCAGGTCATCCGCGAACGAGACATCGGCACCGCCGTTCTGGTGGTCTCCAGCGAACTCGACGAGGTGATCGGGTTGGCCGACCGGATCGCGGTGATGTACCGCGGCCGGATCATCGGCATCGTCGGCCCGGACACCCCGCGTGAGGAGATCGGTCTGCTGATGGCCGGCATCAGCCCGGACGCGGCCCACGACGCGATCGCAGCACCCGCCGCCGACAAGCCCGGAGCGACGACCGCCGCCGACAGTCCCGGCGTGGCAGATGGGAGCCCGGCGAGCGACGCAGGCTCCGCGAGCGAGGACGAGGCATGACCAACCCCAACCCGCAGTCCGGCTCCCCGGACAAGGAGCCGGCGAGCGAGGCGCAGGCCGCGCAGAACGCGCTCGGCAACACCGAACGCGCCGAGGTGGCGACCGAGCCGGACCGCTCGGTGGCGAAACCGGGCCCGGAGCCGGAGCCGAAGCCGAGCCTGGGCCGGTTGTTCCTGGACAACCTCTGGGCGGCCAACACCTTCACGGTGACCCTGCTGTCGTTGGTGCTGGCGATCGTGGTCGGCGCGGTGCTGATGATCATCTCTGATCCCGACGTGCTCTCCACCTACTCGTACATCACCTCCCGCCCGTCCGACGCGATCAACTCCAGCTGGACGCTCGTCAGCGAGGCGTACGCGAACCTGTTCAAGGGCTCGATCTTCGACCCCGAGGCGTTCTCCGGCTGGTTGAACGGCGCCAACGGCTGGCAGGCCGTGCTCGCACCGATCTCGGAGACGCTGACCTACGCGGCACCGCTGGTCTTCACCGGCCTGTCCGTGGCGCTGGCGTTCCGGGGCGGCCTGTTCAACATCGGCGCCCAGGGTCAGGCCACCATCGGCGTGATCATGGCGGCGCTGGCCGGCTTCCTGCTGCCGCTGCCGCCCGGCCTGCACCTGCTGGTGGCGGTGCTGGCCGGCGCGCTGGGCGGAGCGATCTGGGGTTTCATCCCCGGCATCCTCAAGGCCCGTGCCGGCGCACACGAGGTGATCAACACGATCATGCTCAACTACGTCGCCACGTACTTCCTCACCTGGTTGATCGTGCAGAACGGGGTGCAGGACCCGAACCGTACCGACGCGATCAGCAAGGCGGTGGACAGCTCCGCCCAGCTGCCCCGACTGCTCGGCGACAACCTGCGGGTGCACGCCGGCATCCTGCTCGCCGTGCTGGCCACCTGGGCGGTCGCCTGGCTGCTCAACCGCTCGACGCTCGGCTTCGAGCTGCGCGCGGTCGGCGCCAACCCGGACGCCGCCCGGACCGCGGGCATCAGCGTCACCCGGACGTACATCCTGATCATGGTCTTCGCCGGAATCCTGGCGGGCCTCGGCGGCTCGAACATGGTGCTCGGCTCCACCGCCAGCGCGTTGACCCCGCTGGTGGTCGCGCAGATCGGCTTCGACGGCATCCTGGTGGCGCTGCTCGGGCGGGTGAAGCCCTGGGGTGTGCTGCTGGCCGCGCTGCTGTTCGGGGCGTTGCAGGCCGGTGGTAACCGGATGCAGTCGTACTCCGGGATCTCGCTGGAGCTGGTGACCGTGCTCCAGGCGCTGATCGTCATCTTCATCGCCGCACCGGCCCTGGTGAAGGCGATCTTCCAGCTCCGGGCCGCGCGCGCCGCCCGGTTGCAGACGAGCCTGGCGAAGGGCTGGTAACTCATGTCCACCATGGCTGTCCCCGACATCGCGGTCGCCCCGGTCGACGAGGGCTTCTGGACCCGCAGCCGGAAGGTCGGTCTCACGCTGCTGGCGCTCGGCCTGCTGTCCGCGGTGCTCTTCGGCGCGCTCGCCACCGACCAGCAGGCCCGGTTCACGCTCAGCGACGACGCGGCCGGCGCCGCGTTGGAGATCAACGGCACGATCGGGGCGATCCTGTTCGGGATCATCACGATCGCCGCCGGCGCGGCGCTGCTCGCCGGGGTGCCGAAGCGGTGGTTCCTTCCCGTGCTCGGCGTCGGGCTGGTCGCCTTCGTGCTGTCGTTCCTCTGCTGGCAGGTCTCCGCCGCGCCGACCGGGCAGAACTTCATGCCGCTGGTCAACGTCATCCGGGGCACGTTCATCCTGGCCCTGCCGCTGATCTTCGGCGCGCTCGCCGGGGTGCTCTGTGAGCGGTCCGGCGTGGTCAACGTCGCCATCGAGGGCCAGTTGCTGATGGGTGCGTTCAGCGGGGCCCTGTTCGGCAGCATCTCCGGCAGCGTGTGGGTGGGCCTGGTCGCCGCCGCCATCGGCGGCGCGTTCATCTCGCTGCTGCTGGCGGTCTTCGCCATCCGCTACCTGGTCGACCAGGTCGTCATGGGCATCGTGCTGAATCTGCTGGCCGTCGGCGTCACCGGCTTCCTCTACGAGCGGCTGATGCAGACCGACGCCGCAAAGTACAACAGCGCGCCCCGCTTCAGCAACTGGGAGATCCCGCTGCTGAAGGACATCCCGGTACTCGGGCCGGCGTTGTTCCGCGGCAACATCTTCCTCTACCTCGGGCTGCTCCTGGTCCTGGTGATCCACATCGGGCTGTTCCGCACCCGGTGGGGGCTGCGGACCCGCTCGGTCGGCGAGCACCCGATCGCCGCGGACACGCTCGGCGTCAAGGTGCTGCGGGTCCGCTACCGCAACGTGCTGCTGGCCGGCGTCGTCGCCGGCATCGGCGGGGCGTCCTACACGCTGGCGCTCTACTCGTTCACCAAGAACATGATCGGCGGTAAGGGCTTCATCGCCCTGGCCGCGCTGATCTTCGGCCGGTGGAACCCGACCGGCGCGCTGCTCGCCGCGCTCTTCTTCGGCTTCGCCGACCAGCTCGCCACCTACCTGGGGGCGATCAACAGCGTCATCCCCAGCCAGTTCCTGGCCATGCTGCCGTACCTGGCGACCATCCTGGCGGTCGCCGGGCTGGTCGGCCGGGTCCGGGCACCGGCCGCCGACGGCAAGCCGTACATCAAGGGCTGACCAACATGCGTGGGCCGGCGGGGCCGCGCGGGTCGGCGGGGCTGCGCTGGCTGGTCGTGGGACCCTGACGGCTTCTGACCTGGGCTACTTCGGAAGAATGATGGCATGACGGACATTGACTGGGCGCAGTTGCGCGCCGCCGCCACCGACGCGATGCGGCACGCGTACGCGCCGTACTCGACGTTCCCGGTCGGCGCGGCCGCGCTGGTCGACGACGGCCGTGTGGTGGTCGGCTGCAACGTGGAGAACGCCGCGTACGGGGTGACGCTCTGCGCCGAGTGCGGAGTCGTGTCCAGCCTGCACGCCACCGGTGGCGGCCGGCTCGTCGCGCTCTCCTGCGTCGACGCGACCGGCGAGCCGTTGATGCCGTGTGGGCGCTGCCGGCAGCTGCTCTGGGAGCACGGCGGGCCGGAGTGCCTGATCGAGAGCAAGACCCGGCCACTGCGGATGGCCGAGCTGCTGCCGCACGCCTTCGGCGTGGAGGACCTGGAAGCCGTCACCGGGGAGACACCGGTGCCGGTGGTCCCGGAACGGCTCGCCGCCTGGCGCGGGCGCGGCACCGTCTTCGTGCACCCGGACATGTCCGCTGGTCAGCAGGTCTGGACGGCGTACTGGGAGCGGTCGGCCGGAGACGACGCCGGCGCCGAGACCGGGGTGCTGGAAGAGGCGCCGAGCTGGGACGACCCGGCCGAGGCGATCACCTGGGGCCTGGCCCGAACGCCCCGGGTGGTCGTGGTGGACGCCACCGGCACGATCTTCTGGGCCGGTGAGGGTGAGCCGCCGGCGGAGATTCCGGTGCGCTGGTCTTGATTGTGGTTGCGGTTCGGGGCCGGGGCCGACCGTGCCCGGCTCCGGGCGGTCAGGCTTGATCCCTCCGCCGGGCACGGTCGGCCCCGGCCCCGCCGTGGTCAGCGGCCGTGGATCGGGATCTGCAATTCGACTAGGAAGATCATTTGATGAGTGGGTTTGCTGCTGTTGACGTTATTCGCGTGAAGCGGGACGGGGGTGTGCTGTCGGACGCCCAGATCGACTGGGTGGTCGACGCGTACACCCGGGGGGTCGTCGCCGACGAGCAGATGTCCGCGCTGGCCATGGCGATCCTGCTCAACGGCATGACCGGGCCGGAGATCGCCCGGTGGACCGCCGCGATGATCGCCAGTGGTGAGCGGTTGGACCTGTCGGCGGTGCGCCGGCCGACGGTCGACAAGCACTCCACCGGCGGCGTCGGCGACAAGATCACTCTGCCGCTCACCCCGCTGGTGGCGGCGTGTGGCGCGGCCGTGCCGCAGCTGAGCGGCCGGGGTCTCGGGCACACCGGCGGCACGCTGGACAAGTTGGAGTCCATCCCGGGCTGGCGGGCCGCGGTGAGCAACGACGAGTTCATCGCCCAGCTCGACGAGGTCGGTGCGGTGATCTGCGCGGCCGGTGCCGGGCTCGCCCCCGCCGACCGCAAGCTGTACGCGTTGCGCGACGTGACCGGCACCGTGGAGGCGATCCCGCTGATCGCCAGCTCAATCATGAGCAAAAAGATCGCCGAGGGGACCGGGGCGCTGGTCCTCGACGTCAAGGTCGGCTCGGGCGCCTTCATGAAGTCCGTCGACCAGGCCCGCGAGTTGGCGCGCACCATGGTCGAGCTGGGCGGTGCGCACGGGGTGCGGACGGTTGCCCTGCTCACCGACATGTCCACACCGCTCGGCCTGGCGATCGGCAACGCGGTCGAGGTGACCGAGTCGGTCGAGGTGCTGGCCGGTGGTGGACCGGCCGACGTGGTGGAGCTGACCCTCGCACTGGCCCGGGAGATGCTCGACGCCGCCGGTCTGCCGGACGCCGATCCGGCTGCGGCGCTGCGCGACGGCCGGGCCATGGACTCCTGGCGGGCGATGATCCGGGCGCAGGGCGGCGACCCGGACGCGCCGATGCTTTCGGCTGCCGAGGTGGAGGTGGTCCGCGCCGAGCGGGACGGGTACGTCGCGGCCGTCGACGCGTACGCCATGGGGGTTGCGGCGTGGCGGCTCGGCGCGGGTCGGGCGCGCAAGGAGGACCCGGTCAGCGTGCCGGCCGGTGTGGTGTTGCACAAGCGGCCGGGTGATGAGGTGCGGGCCGGTGACCCGCTCTACGAGCTGCGTGCCGACGACGCGACGCGGATTCCGGCAGCGCTGACCGAGGCCGCCAACGCGGTGCGGATCGCGCCGACGGCCCCGGCGGCGACGTCGTTGGTCATCGAACGCGTCGGCTGATCGATTCGGCGTCGCCCTGGCGTGGTGCCGGTCACCTGGGAGCGCTATTGTCGCAGGCCAAGGGGGGACAACCGGCCTTGCGCCGGCGCGAGCAGACAGGAAGATCCGCCGTGACCGTTGCTGCCCCCGATCCACGTGAGGTGCGCGAGGCGAGCCTGGACGAGCTGTCCCGGCTCGGCCTGCCGTTGCCGCCGGCCCAGTTTCCCCTCGTCTGGGAGCCGGGTGACCAGATCGACCTGCGCCCGACCGTGGAGATCGAGGCGCGGATCGCGGTGCTGCACCTGATCCTGGCCCGCTGTTTCGGGATGCCCCCACAGGCGGCGATGAGCTGGCTGCTCGGCTCGCACCTGGTCGACATGGTCACCCCACCGGAGTGGCAGTTCGTGATGGGCGGCAAGGGTGACCACCGGTCGTTCGTGCTGCACCACGACGCGCTCTTCGCGCTGGCCTGGGTGCTGGGGCTGAGCAAGCAGCTCGACCCGACGCTGGCCGTCGACGAGCGGCTGGTCGAGCGGCTGCCGCACATCGCCGAGGGGGAGACTTTCCCGCACTGGCGCTCCCGGATCCTCACGGCGCCGCAGCACCCGGCCGACGCGGCCGCGCTGCTCGACCTGCACTACTGCCTGGACTGGGCGTACCTGGAGACCGAGCGCGGCGGGCGGCGGGCACCGGGCCTGGTCGACGCGAACGCGATCGGGCAGCGGCGGTGGGCGCTGGAGTGGGCGGTGATCCTGCGCGGGCCGTACCACGACGAGCCGCCCGGCTGGGAAGAGGTCGACCTCTCCACCTGAGGTCAGCGAGGTCGCAGGACGTCGAGCCGGACCGCCACGGTGACCCGGACCGGTTCGGGCAACGCGGCCAGCCGGGTGGCGAGCGCCGCCGGGTCGGTGTGCCAGGCGCTGGGGCCCATCCCGATCAGGGTGGCGACCTCCGGCCGGGTCAACGTCAGCTCGGCCCGGTGCACGGCCGAGCTGACCGACGTGAAGTGCCCGCCCAGGCTGGCAGCCACCCGGTCGGCCTTGTCCGGGTCCACCCGCAGCAGATCGAGGGCGTCCACCAGCTCGGCGAGGTGATCGGTGTCGGGCGTGACCACCAGCAACGTGCCGGCCGGGTCGAGCACCCGGTGGAACTCCGGGCCGTTGCGCGGGGCGAACACGTTCAGCAGCACGGCGGTCGAGGCGTCGGCGAGCGGCAGTCGCTGCCAGGTGTCGGCGAGCGCGGCGGCGGCCCGGGGATGCGCGCGGGCCGCGCGGCGCAGCGCCGGCTTGGACACGTCCAGGGCCAGGCCCACGGCGTCCGGCAGCGCCGCGAGCACCGCGCCGAGGTACCGGCCGGTGCCGGCGCCGGCATCCACCACCAGGGGGTACGCACCGAAGTCGGGTGTCGGCGACGCGCGGAGCCGACCGGCGGCTTCCGTCGCGGCGGCGGAGAGAGCGGCCGAGATGAGGTCGTAGTGCCCGGCGGCGAGGAAGTCCGCGCGGGCGGCGACCATCTCGGCGCTGTCGCCGACGTGCGGGGCGCGCCCGGCGAGGAGGTTGACGTACCCCTGCCGAGCGATGTCGAAGCTGTGCCGGCGCGGGCAGCGCAGCACACCGGTGGTGCCGGCGGTCGCCTCGACCAGCGGCTCGCCGCAGACCGGGCAGCGCAGCCGGTCGAGGATGCGGGGGTCCACGTCAGGCCTCCGCTGCGGGCTGCGGCCGGGTGGCCCGCAGGCCCGGGTCGGCGAGGTGGTCGACCACCCGGTGGGTGAGCGCGCCGAGGGCGTCGACCTCCGCGGGGGTGAGCAGGTCGATCAGGTGCCGGCGGACGGCGGCCACGTGACCGGGGGCGGCGGACTCGATGGCCTGCCGGCCCGCCGGGGTGAGCACGACGATCGAGCCGCGGGCATCGTCGGCGCACTCCTCGCGGGTCACCAGGCCACGCTGCTGCATCCGGCTCAGATGGTGGGAGAGCCGGCTACGTGACCACAGCATCCGGTGCGCCAGCTCGCTGAGGCGCAGGCGCCCCCGGGGTGTCTCGGAGAGGTCGGACAGCACGTCGTAGTCCGGCTCGGAGAGGCCGGCGTCCTGGGTCAGCTCCCGGGCCAGCTCCAGGTCGAGCAGTCGACGCATCCGGCGGTAGCCGCGCCAGGCGCGGTCCTCCCGTTCGTCCAGCCACCGGGGTCCGTCCATCCGTGGAGTCTAACGCTTTCGTTGACATGTCATCGATCTGCCTCTAGATTCGATGACATGTCAACCAAATCCCGCCCGCAGGGCGCGCCGACCGCCGACGCCGGTGTCGGCGTGAGCGACCGACTGTGGGAGCTGTTCGGTCGGCGGGGGCGGGGAGTGCTGGTCACCCTGCGCCGGGACGGGCGGCCCCAGCTGTCCAACCTCGACTACCTGGCCGAACCGGGGCTGATCCGCTGCTCCACCACCGGGGGGCGGGCGAAGGTGCGCAACCTGCGCCGCGATCCCCGGGCCAGCTTCCACGTGACCACGCCGGACGGCGGCGCGTACGCGGTCGCGGAGGGGACCGTGACGCTCAGCGAGCCGGCAGCCGCCACCACCGACGAGACGGTCGACGAGTTGGTCGAGGTCTACCGCCGGATTCGCGGCGACCACCCGGACTGGGCGGACTACCGCGCCGCCATGGTCGCCGACGGACGACTCGTGATCCGCCTCGAGGTGCACCGGGTGTACGGCTGGCGGCCGTGACGCCCGGCCGGTCCCGTACCGATCCGCCCAGGCCGCTGACTAGGGTCTGAGCATGGTCGCAACTATCCGGTACGAGGACATCGTCAAGGTCCCGAAGGCGCTGCTGCACGACCACCTCGACGGCGGGCTGAGGCCGGCGACGATCGTCGACCTGGCCGCCGAGGTGGGCCACGAACTGCCCACCACCGACCCGGAGGCGCTCGGGCGCTGGTTCGCGGAAGCGGCGGACTCCGGTTCCCTGGAGCGCTACCTCGAGACGTTCGCGCACACCGTGGCGGTCATGCAGACCGCGCCCGCGCTGCGTCGGGTGGCCCGCGAGTGCGCCCTGGACCTGGCCGCCGACGGCGTGGTCTACGCCGAGGTGCGTTTCGCCCCGGAGCAGCACCTGGAACGGGACCTCAGCCTGGACGAGGTGGTCGAGGCGGTGCTGGCCGGGTTCGCCGAGGGCACCGCCCAGGCGGTCGAGGCGGGTCTGACCATCCGGGTGGGCACCCTGCTCACCGCGATGCGGCACGCCGCCCGTTCGCAGGAGATCGCCGAGCTGGCCGTGCGGCACCGGGATGCCGGGGTGGTCGGCTTCGACATCGCCGGCGCCGAGGCGGGCTTTCCGCCCACCCGGCACCTCGACGCCTTCGAGTACCTCCAGCGGGAGAACTTCCACTTCACCATCCACGCCGGCGAGGCGTTCGGTCTGCCGTCGATCTGGCAGGCGATCCAGTGGTGCGGGGCGGACCGGCTCGGCCACGGGGTGCGGATCGTCGACGACATCGCCCCCGACGGCTCGCTCGGCCGGCTGGCCGCGTACGTCCGGGACAAGCGGATCCCCCTGGAGCTGTGCCCCTCGTCGAACGTGCAGACCGGTGCGGTGGGCTCGATCGCGGACCACCCGATCGGCCTGCTGCGGGACCTGCGTTTCCGGGCGACGGTCAACACCGACAACCGGCTGATGAGCGGCACCTCCATGTCGCGGGAGATGTCGCTGCTGGTGGAGACGTTCGGCTACGGCTGGAAAGAGTTGCAGTGGTTCACCATCAACGCGATGAAGAGCGCCTTCATCCCGTTCGACGAGCGGCTGCGGATCATCGATGACGTGATCAAGCCGGCGTACGCGAAGTTGCTGGCCTGAGCTCAGCCATGTGGGTGGCCGGCGAGCAGCCCGGCCACCCGGTGCAGCACCTCCCGGGCCCGGGCCGCCTCCGCGCCGAGGCCCATCTGCCGGCGCAGCACCGCGGGCTCGGCCCGCAGCAGCGCCACCCCGCGCCGAATCAGCACCCGAGGCGCCTTGCGCTGCTCGGACAGGTCGCGGGCGAGTCGGCGAAGGAAGGTGGCCCCGCGCGGGCGGCGCAGCGCGTACGCCCCGGCGAGCAGGCCGCGGCGGCGGCACTCCTCGACGATCTCGGCGGCGAAGATCCCTTCGGCCACGAAAAGTGGCGATCCGGCGACATCAAATGGCCGGGTGGCCACCCGTCGATCGGCGCCGATCGCATAAACCGGCACATCGGCTCGGCCCTCGCGGGCAAGTTGGGCAATGATTTCCACCGCACTGGGGGCGTCCCAGGAGTGCGGCGATTCCCAATCCACCTGGCCGTTTCGTCTCGGCAACGTAGGGTCATCGCCGTCTTTGTAGAAGTCGTCCAAGCACAGCACCGGCAAGCCGGTTTGCTGCGCTATGTACGACTTTCCGGACCCCGATGGGCCGGCCAGTAGGACAACACGGTGCGGATGTTCCATTACCTTCAGTTACTCCGGCCAGACAGACTGCTATCAAATCGCATCAACATCTCATCACACCTTCGGTCGGGGACAACCTGGGCTTTCTTCTTGTCGACCGGCGTGATGGAATCTCGGGGGTCCGACCCGCCGGGTCGGTCGCTGGGCGTTGCCCGGGGCAACGCGTTCAAGCTGTAATCGCGAGGGCGGTGACGTGAGCAAACGGCCAAAGACGGCGGGCTCCTTCCTGTCGCGGCTGCGCCGGCCGGCCAGCCGGCTCCGGGACATGCCGATCTGGTCCAAGCTCGGTCTCATCATGATCGTGCCGACCATCGCCACGGTCGTGGTGGGCACCAGTGGTCTTATCGACCACGTGGAGACGCTCAACAATGCCAACCGAGCTGGCGACCTGGCGAATCTGTCGAGCTATTCAGGTGACCTGGTCGACAGCCTGCAGGACGAGCGGACCGCCGCCGTGCTGCTGCTGGGCGCGGACGGGACGCAGCCGACGGCGCAGTACCAGGAGGCCTACAACCGGGTGAACTCCCGGGTGGATCAGGATGCGATCCCCTACCGGCAGCAGCGGACCGAGATCGAGGACCTGCCGGGCAGCCTGGAGAGCCTCCTCGACAGCATCGACCAGAACCTGCAGGACCTGTCGGGCGTCCGCAGCCAGGTGTTCAACGGAAAGCTCGCGCTCACCGAGACCGTGCAGGCGTACGAGGGTCTGATCAGTGACCTGCTCGCCATCCGCGACTCGTCCACGCAGCTCGCCGGTGACAACCAACTCAGCGACCGGATGCGCGCCGCCGCGGCGGTCGCCCGGGAGAAGGAGTTCCTCGCCGTACGCCGGGTCGTGGTGCACCGCGCGCTGGGCGTGAAGGGCGGACAGCGCCTGACCCCGGCACTGCGCCGGGACTACGTCGCCAGTGACACCGGCCAGCAGCAGGCCCTGCAGAGCTTCAAGGCCGTCGCCACCCCGGACGACGCGAAGTTCCACGACCAGACCGTCGCGGGCGGCGACCGCCGGCAGGCACAGAACTACACCGGCTGGATCGACGGCAACACCACCGGCAACATGCGCGGTGCGCCGTTCGGCCCGGACCAGTGGGAAGCGGCCATGACGGCCAACGCCAAGCTGATCCGCACCGTCGAGCGCAAGCTCGACAGTGAAGTGGTCAACCAGGCCGACACCCTCCGCTCGGACGTGCAGCGCCAGGTCTTCCTGGAGACCGGCCTGCTGCTCAGCATGCTGCTGCTGGCGATCCTCTTCGCCTACCTGGTGGCCCGCTCGATGGCCCGCTCACTCCGTGAGCTGCGGCAGGGCGCGCTCTCCGTGGCCCAGTACGGCCTGCCACAGGCGGTGGCCCGTCTGCGCGACCCGCAGGTCGTCGGGCAGCTCTCCCCGGTGCAGCTGGCCAACCAGATCGCCGAACCGCTGCCGGTGCGCAGCAAGGACGAGTTCGGCCAGGTGACCGAGGCGTTCAACGCCGTCCACCTGGAGGCCGTCCGTACGGCCGCCGAGCAGGCGGCACTGCGTGCCTCCGTCGCGACCATGTTCGTCAACCTGGCCCGTCGTTCCCAGATCCTGGTCGACCGCCTCATCGGGCACCTCGACCGGCTGGAGCGCGGCGAAGAGGACCCGGACCGGCTGGCCGAGCTGTTCCAGCTCGACCACCTGGCCACCCGGATGCGCCGTAACGACGAGAACCTGCTGGTGCTCGCCGGTGCCGACTCCACCCGCGTGCAGCGTGAGCCGGCCGCACTCATCGACGTGCTGCGCGCCGCGCAGTCCGAGGTCGAGCACTACACCCGGATCGAGTTCGGTGTCATCGACCGCGACATCGAGGTCGCCGCGCACGCGGTCAACGACCTGGTGCACCTCGTCGCGGAGCTGTTCGACAACGCCACCGCGTTCTCGCCGCCCGACTCGCAGGTCATGGTCGAGGCCCGTCGTGTCGGCGACCGCTCCTCGCTGTACGTCGAGGACCGCGGTATCGGCATCAGCGCCGAGCAGTTGCACGACCTCAACGAGCGGCTCGCGACGCCGCCGCAGGTCGACGTGGCCGTGTCCCGGATGATGGGCCTCGTCGTGGTCGCCCGGCTGGCGTCCCGGCACGGTGTCCGTGTCGAGCTGCGCCCCGGCAACGATCGCGGCACGGTCGCCGACGTGACCCTGCCCACCTCGGTGCTGGTGCCCCGGGCGCTCTCCGGTCGGGTGCAGCAGCCTCCGGCGCTGCCGGCGGCCGGTGCTCCGCAGTTCGGTGCTCCGCAGTTCGGTGGTCCGCAGTCCGGTGGGCCCGCGCCGGTGTTCGGCGCGCTGCCCGCGCTGGGCAACGGCCCTCGCCCGAGCGAGTCCGGCAACCAGGTCACCCTGGGCGGTCGCCCGTTCGACCCCGCGACGCGCAACGGTGCCGGCACCCCCGCCAACGGTGGCGCGTACCGGTCGATGCCGGCCTGGTCCGACCTGACCGGCGCGGCCGGGACGAACGGCGTCAACGGCGGCGACGGGTTCACCCCCCGGTCGGCCAACGGCCAGGGCACCGACCCGCTGCCGCAGCGCCGGGCCGGGGACGAATCCCCGACCACCGGCCAGCAGCCGTCCATTCCGCGTCAGCTGCCGAGCAGCCCCGAGGCGCACCCGTACTCGGCGCCGCCGGTTTCCGCGCAGCCCTACTCCGGTGCGCCGGTCTCCGCCTCGCCGGCTTCCGGCCAGCCGTACTCCGGGCAGCCCTACTCGGGTGCGCCGTACGGCGGCGCGCCGGTGTCCGCCGCTCCGGCCTCCGGGCAGCCGTACGCCGGTCCGCCGGTGTCCGCGTCGCCGGTCTCGGCCTCGCCGGCGTCCGGTCAGCCGTACTCGAACCAGCCGTACTCGGCACCGCCGGCCTCCAGCCAGTCGTTCAGCGGCTTCGCGCCCCGATCCGCCCCGCCCGCGCAGGCCTCCAACGCCCCGGCGCCGCCGGTGCCCGGTAGCGAGCGGGACACTGCCACCCCGCCGGTGCCCGAGCGGCTCGCCGCCGCGCTGGATATGACGACGGAGCTGCCGCGGGTGCCGCGACCCGGCGAGCAGCCGGCAGCGGCCCAGCCTCCGGCTCCTGCGCCGACCCCGGCCGCAGCGCCGGCTCCGGCTCCGGCTCCGCAGACTCGGCCAGCGCCGCAGACTCGGCCGGCGCCGCAGCAGCCGCAGGCGCAGAACCGTCAGCGGTACGCGGATGAGACGATGGAGCTGCCGATCTTCCGGGAGCTCGAGTCAGCCTGGTTCCGTACCCGTCGTCCGGGCTCTGAGGAGACCGCGGCCGGCGCACAGCCAGCGACGAACGGCGACTCCGCGACCCAGCAGTTCGCCACGGTCGAGGCCACCGGTCGGGCAGTCCACAAGACACCACCCGGGACGACAGGTAACACACCGATGGCAGACACTCCGACGGCCGGAGGAGCGCCGCGGGACAACGGCTCCACAGCGAACGAGGGCACCCGCCCCAGCCTCGCCGAGAGCCTGCCGAACCGCCGGCCCCAACCGCAGAGCAACGGCTGGCAGACCGCCGCCGACGACGGCTGGCGTGCTGCCTCCGCGGCGGCCGGCGCGGTGCCGGTGAGCGAGACCACCACGACCGGTCTGCCGAAGCGCAAGCCGATGGCGCAGCTGGTACCCGGTGCGGTAGAGAAGCCCACCACCTCGGTCCAGCGGCGCTCCCCGGAGGCGGTCCGTGGCCTGCTCTCCGCCTACCACCGGGGCGTGCAGCGAGGGCGTAGCACCTCGGACAACCCGACCAGCCCGGAGGCGACTCCGGGAGGGCAATCCTCGCAGTCTGGCTCAGGCCCGGTGGCCGGGAGCGGGCAGAAGGAGCAAGAAGGATGACAACTACGCAGGATCTTGGTTGGCTGCTGGCCAACTTCGCCGACCGGGTGCCCGGCGTCGCGCATGCGGTCGCCGTATCGGCGGACGGCCTACTCCTCGCGTCGTCACGGGATCTGCCGCGCGACCGGGCAGACCAGCTCGCCGCGATCTCATCGGGTCTGGTCAGCCTGACCCAGGGGGCAGCACGCTGCTTCGAGGGAGGCGCGGTGTTGCAGACCGTCGTGGAGATGGACAATGGCTTCCTGTTCCTGATGTCCATCTCGGACGGCTCCTCCTTCGCCGTGCTGGCAGCCCGCAGCTCCGACGTGGGCCAGGTTGGCTACGAGATGGCGCTGCTGGTCGACCGGGTGGGCGACGCACTGACCCCGCAGCCGCGTGCGGCTGCGGGCATGCTGGGCTGACGTCTCGCCGATCGTGAGGTCGGCACGACTGCAACAACGACAACGACGGGTTTCACCGGTGGGAGCCGGTAACGGGTGCGAAGGAGGTGAGCGGCGAGATGGCCGATCGTGACGAACCAACCGGAGCGTTGGTCCGTCCATACGCCGTGACCCGTGGTCGCACCCGTCCCCGGCTCGACATCGCGCTGGAGGCGCTCGTCGAGACGACGGTGCGCGGCCGCGCCCTTGCCAATGGCAATGGCGGCCAGGGCCGCGAACACCAGTACATCGCCGCGCTGTGTGACGGACGCGTGCAGTCGCTCGCGGAGATCGCGGCGCGGATGCAGCTCCCGCTCGGTGTGGCCCGGGTGCTCATCGCCGACATGGCGACGGACGGCCTGGTCGCGGTCCACGAGCCGACCATTTTGGACGACTCCGACGACGCGGTGGGCACTGAACTGCTGGAGAGGGTGCTGAGTGGACTTCGCAGGCTCTGACATGTCGCACCGCCCGCCGAACCCGAGCGGCCGCGTGACGTCGGCGAAGATCGTTATCGCCGGTGGATTCGGCGTCGGTAAGACGACGCTGGTCGGCTCGGTCTCGGAGATCACGCCGCTGACCACCGAGGCCATCATGACCTCCGCTGGCGTGGGCGTCGACGACACCCGGCAGGTGCCGGGCAAGACGACGACCACGGTGGCCATGGACTTCGGCCGGATCTCGATCGACCGTGACCTGATTCTGTACCTGTTCGGTACGCCGGGTCAGACCCATTTCTGGTTCATGTGGGACGAACTGGTGCGGGGTGCGATCGGTGCGGTCGTGCTGGTGGACACCCGCCGGCTGGCCGACTGCTTCGCGGCGATCGACTTCTTCGAGCACCGACGCCTGCCGTACCTGGTGGCGATCAACTGCTTCGACGGGATGCAGTACCACGACCCGCAGGACGTCCGGGACGCCTTGGCGATCTCGAGCGACGTGCCGGTGGTGGCCTGCGACGCCCGTAACCGGGAGTCGACGAAGCACGTGCTGATCTCGCTGGTCGAGTACGTGCTGACCATGCGCCGTACGCGCGCCGTCGCCCCGGCCTGATCCGGGACGCTGCACGCCCCGGTGGTGGCTCCGGCCGCCACCGGGCGCTGCCAGCCGCCCCGGTGAGTGCCTCCGCGCCGGCTCGTCGCTCAGACGAGCCAGCGCGCCGCCGAGCCGCCTCCTGACGACCTGGAAGCTGTCAGCCCCCTCCCGGGGGCACAGCTGCTGCGGCTGGCCCACCGATGCCCGATCGCCGTTCCTGTTCACCGCCACCGGCACCGACGTGGACGGCCTGGTCTACGGCAACCTCGGCTCGGGCGGCC
>NZ_JBEORJ010000011.1:0-287038 GCF_040302185.1 Micromonospora sp. NPDC127501
GGGCGTCCACCCCCCCGGGGGATCTCTTGTGCTTTTTCCCCCGGGACCCCCGGGGGGGGGGGGGGGGGCCCGCCCCCCGCCCCCCCCCCCCACCCCGTGTCACGCCCGGCTGATCGCGTTGGCGTGGATCGCCTCGTGCAGATAGGCGGCCAGCCCCGGGGCGATGTTCTCGTAGTGCGCGGTGAACCGCTCGTCGGCCAGGTACATGTCGGCCAACCCGGTCTGCACCTCGTACGAGCACTCGTAGAACCAGCGGCTGATGAGCTGCCGGTGCTCCTCGGCCAGGTCCATCGCCTCCGGGCTGTCCGCCGGTGCGCCCGAGGCCATCAGCGCGACGATCCGCCGGCCCCAGTCCTCGTTCTCGGCCTTGATCCGCAACCAGTCGTCCTTGGTGTAGCGGGAGGCCCGCCGGTTCGACTCCCGGTACGCGTCGGTGTCGCCCCACCGCCGCTCCGCCTCGGCCTCGTGCTCCTCCGGGCTGAAGTCGCCGAAGACCTCGAACCGCTCCTCCGGCGTGAGTTGGATGTTCAATTTGCTCGCCTCCATCGCGAACTCGATCGCCGCGACCATCTCCTGCAACCGCTTGAGCCGTACCGTCAGCAGTTCGTGCTGTCGGCGCAGGTGCGCGGCCGGATCGGCCGCCGGGTCGTCGATGATCGCGGTGATCTCCTCAAGCGGGAAACCAAGCTCCCGGTAGTACAGGACGAGTTGCAGCCGTTGCAGGTCCGCGTCGTCGTAGCGGCGGTAACCGGCCGAGGTGCGCCCGCTGGGCGAGAGCAACCCGATCTCGTCGTAGTGGTGCAGCGTCCGCACCGTCACGCCGGCGACCTTCGCCACCTGACCCACCGTGTACGCCATGGTCCCCCTCCCTTCCGGGAACCAGGCTCCTGCCTGCCGTTACG
Source organism: Micromonospora sp. NPDC127501 (assembly GCF_040302185.1). Taxonomy (NCBI): domain Bacteria; kingdom Bacillati; phylum Actinomycetota; class Actinomycetes; order Micromonosporales; family Micromonosporaceae; genus Micromonospora; species Micromonospora sp. NPDC127501. The sequence continues at coordinate 903 of NZ_JBEORJ010000011.1, forward strand.
TGAGAGTCAACTCCGATTCTGACCCACCATGGCGGGGGCGTCCGGCCGCCCGTACAGATAGCCCTGGCCTCGTGGGCAGCCGATCGCGGTGACCGCCTCGTGCTGACGCTCGGTCTCCACCCCCTCGGCGACCACCGCCAGGTCGAACGCGCCGGCCAGGCGGGTGACCATCTCCACCGTGGCGTACGCCCGGTCGTCGGTGCCCAGCCGGGCCACGAACGACCTGTCGATCTTCAGCTCGGTCGCCGGGATGCGGTGCAGGTAGCTCAGCGACGAGTAGCCGGTGCCGAAGTCGTCGATGGCGATCCGGATGCCCAGCTCCCGGAGTTGGTGCAGTCGCTCCAGCACCGCCTCGGTGCCCTCGATCAACGCCGACTCGGTCAACTCCAGTGTCAACGCCCGAGGTGCCAGCCCGGCGGCGCTGGTCGCCGCGGTGACAGTGGCGATCAGGTCCGGCCGACGCAGGTGCGCGGCGGCGATGTTCACAGCGACGGTCGCCTCCGGCGCCCGGCCCCGCCAGGTCGCGGCGGCCCGGCACGCCTCGTGGATCACCCAGCGGTCGATCGGCAGGATCAGCCCGGTCTCCTCGGCCAGCGGCAGGAACCTCGCCGGTGGCAACATGCCCAGCCGGGGGTGCCGCCAGCGCACCAGCGCCTCGGCGCTGCGTACCGCCCCGGTGGTCAGGTCGACGATGGGTTGGAACTCCAGGCGCAGCTGGTCCTCGTCGACCGCCCTGCGCAGGTCGGCGATCAACTCGGCGCGGGAGACGGCCGACTCGCGCAACGCCGCCGTGCACGTGCGGTACGCGGACTTACCGGCCGCCTTGGCCGCGTACATGGCGATGTCGGCGTCGCGCAGCAGGTCGGTGTGGGAGGCGTGCTGCGGGCCGTACTCGGCGATACCGATGCTCGCCGACGGGTGCACCCCGACGTCCTCCTCGTCGTCGGAGGGCCGCAACGCGTCCAGCAGCCGCTCGGCGAGCCGTTCGGGTGACACCGGCCGGCCGCCGTCGACCAGCACGGCGAACTCGTCACCGCCGAGCCGGGCGATGGTGCCGTCGCCGTCCACGGCGGTGTGCATCCGGGCCGCGAGCCCGGTCAGCAGGGTGTCACCGGTGGCGTGCCCGAACCGGTCGTTGACCTGCTTGAACCCGTCCAGGTCGAGCAGCAGCACGGCCACCGGTCGGCCGTCGCGCAGGGCCAGGCGCAGCCGCCGGTTGAACAACAGCCGGTTGGGCAGCCCGGTGAGCTGGTCGCCGTACGCGAGCAGGCGCAGCCGGGCCACCAGCCGAAGGTTCTCGTTGGCGGCCAGCCCCTGTCGGACCGCGAGGGCGGCCAGCAACACCATCATGGTCACGAACACCAGCTGCGGGGTCTGCCCGGTGGGCCGACGGGCCAGCACCACCGCGATGATCGCCCCACCCACCGGCAGGTACGGCAGCGCCACCCGCCACCAGGGCGGCAGCGGCGACTCGGCGGTGTCGTCGGTGCCGTCGCAGTCCGGTGGCGGCGGGTTACGGGTGGCCAGGCCGATCAGCAGGTAGCTCAACGGCCAGCACAGGTCGATCGGGTGACCGGCGGTGTAGTCGGCGCGGGCGACCAGCGACACGTAGACGACGTCGGCGACGACCCGCAGGGTGAGGCTCGCCGCCAGGACGGTCATCGGCCGCCACATCGGCCGGGCCGGCCCGGAGACCGCGACCAGGATGGTGAGCTGCATCAGGTCGAACATCGGGAAGAGCAGCCCCAACGTGCGCGCCGGGTCGGCCAGCTCGGCGGCGGCGACCCCGCGGAAGACCAGCACCCAACCGATCGGCACCAGGGCCAGGGCGACGATCACCCCGTCCAGCAACGTACGGGCCCGCCCTACCGCGGTCCTCGGTGCGGACGGCGAGCTGAGCAGCGCGGCCGTGCCGGTGAGGATGCCGGCGGTGAAGACCACCCCGACCACCGGCGTGTGCGGCAGGTCACCGCCGACGAGCCGCTGCACCGTCCAGATCGCCCGGCCGATCGCGGCGAGCGCCATGGTGAGGGCGAGCAGCGTCCAGAACCGGCGCAGCGGCGCCGGATGTCGACGGGCCACCCCGACGCACGCGAGCGTCGCCCAGGCGGCGACCAGCATCGCGCCGATGTCGCTGACCAGCGCGGCGCCGGGCAACCCGGCGACCAGCCAGCCCGCCTCCAGCAGGATGACCGCAGCCGCGACGAACGCGCCGGCGGGGTTGAGCGTCCCCGCAGCCTGCTTTCCGTCCTGTCGGGACACGGTCGCTCCGGCTCTTTCGTCGTGCGTGCACCCTCGGCGGCGCCGGTCCACGGCAAACCCCGAAAGCCTAACCAGCGCTCAGAAACGCCGCCAGAGCCGAACGTGCACCCCGCTGCGGCGCCTTCCTCGGTGCGGCCTCTGTCGCTCGCGCCTCTGCTCAGCGGCCCGCGGATCGGTTCCAGGGTGAACGGGGCAGCGCGGTGCCGGCCAACGGACGGCGTGCGCGGCGGCGTCTGCGCCGGCCAGGGGTGCAGGGCGGGCGGGCAACGGTGTGCACGGCCACGTCGACCGAGGGCGTCGGTCGGCCGATCAGCCAGCAGAGGAAGCGTTCCATCGTCGGATCAGCCGACCGGGAGGCGCTCGGCGTCGGACCTGGAGATCTCGTACTCCGCACCGCAGAACGTGCACTGCTGCGCGTACCGGGTGCGGATCGGAATGAGGGGGATGAAGAAGAGTGTGAATTTCGTCGAGCGGCGGGTGATCACCTGCGCGGCCTGGTTGCCGCAGTGGCGGCAGACCTGCTGCGCGACACCGGACCGGTCGACCTTGGTACGCAGACCAAAGATGAAGAACATCGCCCGCCAGTACCCACTCAACCGCGAAAAGTCACCAGATCCCGCCATCGGATCAGGACAACCATCGGCCAGCGCGCAGGTATAGCGATTGGTATACTCCACTCGTGAGCCAGGAAGAGTGGGATGTCTTCGTCGTCAACGAGGTTCGCGCCTGGATCGACAGCCTGGACGAGCCGACGTTCGCCCGCGTGGTCCAGGCCATCGACGCGCTCTCCGAAGCTGCCCCGGGCTGGGACGACCCCTGGTCGACACGATCAGCGGGTCGTCGATAGCCAACCTGAAGGAGTTGCGTCCCGGCACGGTCCGCATCCTCTTCGTCTTCGACCCTTGGCGCGCGAGCATTCTGCTGGTTGCCGGCGACAAGTCAGGCCAATGGACGAGCTGATATCGACAGGCCATCCCGCTCGCCGAGCAGCGGTACGAGATTTACTTGAAGGAACGTGCACAGCAGGAGGGGGGACAGCGGTGAGTGGTCACGTGCGGTGGTCGGACATCCGGGCGGAGTACGTGCAGCGTGCCGGCGGCGAGGCGGCTGTCGAGGCGGGCAAGGAAGAGCTGCTCGCGCAGGTCGTCGGGCACCGCCTTGCCGAGGTGCGACGCTCTCGCGGCTTCACCCAGCAGCAGATCGCTGAGCGGATGGGCGTGACCAAGGGCCGGGTTTCCCAGATCGAGCAGGGCAGGATCTCCGGTCAGGATGTGGTGGCACGGTACGCGGCCGCCCTGGGTGGCCGGCTCCACCAGGCGATCTATTTCGACGACGGCGACATCGCCGCCATCGCGTGAGGCCGCCAGCACAAGATCGTGCTCGACCCAGGATGTAGTGGCCTCCTGGGTGAGCGAGGGCACTACATCCCTGATCGAGCACGATCAAGGCGAGACGATCAAGGCGGAACACTCAGCTGGACGGCGCGGGCTCCAGGCCGGGGATCTCCTCGGAGATCCAGATCGGCTGCCAGTTCGGTACCTCGTGGAAGCGGCGCAGCTCGAACAGCCCGGCAACCGACCCGCTCCAGGCCCCGTACGGGGGGTTGGCCTCGTCGAAGCCGCTCTGCACGAAGGTCAGCGTGGTGCGACCACCGGACTCGGCCAGCTCCCAGCTCGTCACGCCGGTCGGACCCCAGTCGACCGACATCCGGCGGCCGGGCTCCAGGTCGACGACCTTGGCCGCGTAACCGGTCTCGAAGCCGCCCATGGCGTACCGGCCGCCGACCCACGGCTCGATGCCGATCGGGTAGCCGAACCAGGCGCTGGCCTGCTCGGAGTCGGTCAGCGACTCCCACACCTTGTCGGCGGGGGCGGCGATGACCAACTCACCGCGCATGTCGGCGGAGGTGAAGTCGGTGCGCGGCAGCAGTGGCTTGCCCTCCAGGTGGGCGGCCAGGTTGGCGATGGCCAGCGCCCAGAACGTCTGGAGCACGCCCCGGATGGTGGAGCCGCTCATCGCCTCGGCGAAGTCGAAGTGGCTCTGGATCAGCGTCAGCACGGTGCTGTCGGTGCCCTCGGCGGTCAACTGGAACTCGGTGGTGGTCTCCACGCCGTCGAGCAGCCAGCCGAAGCGCAGCGTGTCGTCGTCGGCGTGCAGCAGCCGCTGGTGCGGGGCGTCGCCCTCGGGCGTGTAGCGACCCCAGAACTCGTACCGCTGGGGCAGCTCGACCTCGGCGTGCTCGGCCAGCCAGAGACGCAGCTCGGCCGGGTCGGTCAGGGCCTGGCGGACGCGCCCGACGGGCGCGGAGAGACGGGCCTGGACCTTCATCGGCTCACTCATTGTCGTTCCCTTTCGGATAGCAGGCGACGGCCAGCTTGAAGGCATCTCCTTCGCTGCCGCCGTAGCGGGTGAACAGGTCCTGAAGTGCGGTTTGCAGGTCGTGCAGGAACTGCTGGCGCTGCTCGGCCGGCACCCGGATCTCGCCGGAGACCCCGATCGAGGGCAGCTCGGGTGCCGCCCGGTCCAGGCCGGCGATGTCGGCCTGGACCTCCTCCATCAGGTCGAGCAGGTAGCCCAGGCTCAGCTCGTCGCGGGCCCGGCGCAGGCCGATCCGGCCGACGAGCCGCGGGGAGAGCCAGTAGGAGCGGGCGGCGGCCTGGTAGATGCCTTCGGTGATGCCGCGCACCTTGCGTTCGTTGACCAGCTCGACGAGGCCAGCCGCGACGAGCTGCTTGACGTGGTAGTAGACGCGCTGCGGCGTCTGGTCGAGCCGGGCCGCGACCTCGGTGCAGGTGCGCGGCTCGGCCAGTTGCCGCAGCACCTCGACGCGCTGCGGCTTGAGCAGGACTTCGGCCTGCTCGATCTGCTCCAGGTACAGGACATCTCTCATGGCAAAATCAGTTTGTACGTACAAAACTTCTTTGTCAATCACTTCGCGAGAAGCCGCGCCGACTTTTTTCGGCGCGGCTTCAGGCGGCGGTCAGCAGGTGATCAGGGCAACCAGCCCGGTCGCAGCGGGTAGCCGCTCACACCGTTCGAGCCGTTGTGGGTGGCCAACACCTGGTGCAACTGGATGCCGTTGCGTTCGAACGCCATCCGCGACCCGGCCATGTAGAGCCCCCACACCCGGGCGGTGCCCGCACCCACCTCCGAGACGCAGTAGTCCCAGTGCTCGACCAGGTTGCGACACCAGGCGGCCAGCGTCAGCGCGTAGTGCTGGCGCAGGTTCTCCTCGTGGTGCACCTCGAACCCGGCATCGTGCACCTCACTGATCAACCGGCCCGGACCGGCCAGCTCACCGTCCGGGAAGACGTACCGGTCGATGAACGCGCCCGAGCGGTGCGGCGCCCGGTTGTCCGCGCGGGTGATGCAGTGGTTGAGCAGTCGCCCGCCCTGCCGCAGCCGGCTGCGCAGCGACCCGAAGTAGGCCGGGTAGTTGCGCACTCCGATGTGCTCGGTCAACCCGATCGAGGAGATGGCGTCGAACTGCTCGGCCGGCGCGTCCCGGTAGTCCAGGTGCCGCACCTCCGCCAGCTCGGTCAACCCCTCCCGCTCGATCGCGGCCTGCGCCCACTGCGCCTGCGCCTTCGACAGGGTCACCCCGAGCGCCTTGACGCCGTACTCGCGGGCGGCGTGGCGCACCATGCCACCCCAGCCGCACCCGACATCCAGCAGCCGCATCCCCTTCTTCAACGCCAGCTTGCCGGCGACCAGGTCGTACTTCGCCGCCTGGGCCTGCTCCAACGTGTCGTCCGGAGACCGGAAGACCGCGCAGGTGTACGTCATCGACGGGCCGAGCACCTTCTCGTAGAAGGCGTTGGAGACGTCGTAGTGGTGCGAGATGGCCGCGCCGTCACGCACCCTCGAGTGCCGCAGCCCGTTCATCACCCGCTTCCAGCGGGGCTGCGCCTCCTGCGGCGGTGCCGGCGGTGGCATCAGCCGCTCCCAGCCCAGCCCACGGACCAGCGCCAGCCCCTCGGCCAACGACGGTGGGCGTAACCGCAGCTCGTCCTTGAGCACCCGCAACGCCTCGTACGGGTCACCCGGGTGCACGCCCTGCAACGCCAGGTCACCACTGACGTACGCCCGGGCCATGCCCAGGTCGCCGGGTGCGGTGAGCAGGTACGACAACCCACGCTCGGATTGGATCGCCAGGGTGATGCCGGCGTCGGACGGGCCGACGGCGCTGCCGTCGTACCCGGTGATCCGCACCGGCAACGGCCCCGTGGTGACCGCGCGGACAACATCCGCGACGGTCGGACCCGTGTGCCGGCCCCCCGCCGGCGGGGTGGCGGGGACGCTCGCCGCCCCCTGATCTCTGTCGGTCAGGCTCATGCTCGTGCTACCGCCTTTTCGTACAGTCCCGTCAGCCGGTGGTCCGGGTCGTAGCGGTCTTTCACCGCGCGCCACGTGTCGCCGCCGTAGAGGCGATCGAAGGCGTCCCGGTCGTAGTACGCGTCGGAGTAGAGCGACTTGTGCCCGCCCGACTCCGACACCCTGCGTTCGATCGTGCGGTTGACGTCGCCGTCGGCGGCGCCCGGCGCGATCGGCACGCTCCCCCAGAACCCGATGTTGACGTAGTCCTGCCCGGGCCGCAGCGGATACAGCGGCCAGGACCGCGCCGAACCGGGCCCCGCCGGCTCACGCAGTCGCAACGGACACAGCCACACCGGGTTCATTCCCACTCTGCCTGCGAACCAGCGCAGGAAGTCGGCCGTACGGTCCAGCGGGATCTCCACGTCCTGCACGACCCGCTCCCGGGCCGGTTGCCCGCGCAGCCGGTCGATCCGGGCCGCCACCTGGTGGCGGTGCTCCAGCCGGACCAGTCGGTGGTAGAAGTCGCTGCGCCGGTAACGCGCCGGCCAGAGCCTGCGCACGACCGGGTGCTGGGCGCCGAACGCCGACGAACACCAGAACCAGTCGGTGTCCCAACGCCACAGATAGTCGTACGCGGTGAGCACGTCGCGGGTGCGTTGGCGCAGCGACCGGTAGTAGATCGCCTGACCGGTGTAGTCGCTGGGCGGGTCGGCCCCGTCGGTGAACGTGGCGAAGACCAGGTACGCCTCGCCGGGGCTGAACATCACCCCGTCCATCGCGTCCACCGGCTCGCCCGCCCAGGACCGGGTGGCGGTCACCTCCGCGATCGCGTCGGTCAGCGCCTCCAGCTGGGTGAACCGGACGTTGCGCAACGACACGTACCGGCCGACCGGTTGCAGCTCGATGCGCAGCCGGGTGGCGTACCCGAGGCTGCCCAGCGAGTTGGGGAACGCGGTGAACAGGTCGGCGTGCTCACCGTCGGGTCGGGCGGTGATGATCTCGCCGGACCCGGTGAGCACGTCCAGCTCCTGGACGGACTCGTGCGGCAGGCCGTTGCGGAACGAGGTCGACTCGATCCCGAGGCCGGTCACCGCGCCGCCCAGCGTGATGGTGCGCAACTGCGGCACCACGAGCGGCATCAGGCCGTGCGGGAGCGTCGCGTCGACCAGGTCCTCGTAGGTGCACATGCCCTGCACATCGGCGGTACGGCCGGCCGGGTCGACCGACAGCACGCCGTTCAGGCCACTCACGTCGAGCCCCGGAGTCCGGGGAGCGGACCGGGGGCGGAACAGGTTGGAGGTGCGTTTGGCCAGCCGGACAGGCTCGCCCGTGGGCACCGCGGCGTACGACCGCCGCAGCGTGTCCACCGCTTGATCATGGTCAATCGGTTGATTCACACGCTCAGCGCGCATGTGATCACCTTACGCTCGCCGTTTATAAACCGTGGGATGTCGGCGGTGGCAGTTTCCCGTCCGGTGCCAGGCCCGGCGGTTACCGTGGCGGGCATGCCATCGCCAGCGATCACCGCCCTGGACGCCGCCCAACTGCCGTATCGGCTGGTCAGGCACGGTGCGGTCGGCAGTCTCGCGGAGGCGGCCGCCGTCCGCGGTGTGGCCGTCCCCGACGTGGTCAAGACGATCGTGGTTCGCCGTGGTGAAGACGATCACCTGTTCGTGCTCACCCCCGGCGACCGGGTCATCTCCTGGCCCAAGCTGCGCGCCCTGCTCGGGGTGCACCGGCTCTCCATGCCGGACGCGGCGGGCGCCCTGGCTGCCACCGGCTACGAACGCGGCACCATCACCCCGTTCGGCGCGAGCACCGCCTGGCCGGTGGTCGCCGACGAGCGACTGCGCGGCCGGGAGATCACCCTGGGCGCCGGCGAGCGCGGTCTCGCCATCGCGATCGCCGCCGACGCCGCGATCGCCGCCCTCGACGCCACGGTGGCCGACGTCACCGACCCGCAGCCCACCCGCTGAGCGCTGCTGCGAGCGGCGGCGCGGCCTACTGTTGGGACATGCCGAAAGCCGTGTGGAACGACCTGATCGTCGCCGAGAGCGACGACACCGTGCTGGTGGAGGGCAACCACTACTTTCCCCGCTCCGCCCTGCGCGACGACCTGATCCGGGAGTCCGCGACGCACACCGTCTGCCCGTGGAAGGGCACCGCCTCCTACTACTCCCTCGAACACGAGGGCAGCACCAGCGAGGACGCGGTCTGGTACTACCCGGAGCCCAAACCGGACGCCGAGATGGTGCGCGACCGGGTGGCGTTCTGGAAGGACGTCCGGGTCGTCGACTGACGGCCGGGCTCGCTGGCTCCGGCGCGACCTCGTGGGTGAGGATGGCGCGTATGTCCGCGCCCGAGGAACGCCCCGACCCCGCCGGCACCGTCTACGGCGGTCACCGGGCACCGCGCTCCGGGCCGCTGGCCGATCCGTTGCTGCGGGTCGCGGCGGCGGTCGGGGCCGTCGGCGTACTCCTGGGGGTGGTCTTCGCCACCGGGCTGCTCGACGGTGACGACGAGCCGTCGGTGCCGGCGTCGGTCGGTACGCCGTCCAGCGCGGCGCAGCCCAGCGAGCCCACCGGCGAGCCGAGCCCGACCGCACCGGCCGATCTGTCACCGACCCCGTCGGCCAGCACGCCGGCCGCCCCGCCCACCGGGCCCCGGGCGCTGCGCGCCGCCTCGGGCCTCTGCCTGGGGCTCGACGGTGACGGTAAGGAGGCCGAGGCCGAGTTGGCGGTGTGCACCGGCGCCCCGGAGCAGCAGTGGGTGGTCAGCCCGGCCGGCGCGGGCGTGCTGACGTTGACCAACGCCGCGTACGGGCAGTGCCTCGACGTCGAGGGTGGCAGTCGGGACGACGGCGCGCGGTTGCTCCAGTTCCCCTGCCACGGTGGGGCCAACCAGCAGTGGCGGTTCGGCGGGACCAGCACCAGCGCGGTGCTGCTCATCGCCGCGCACAGCAACAAGTGCGCCCAGGCAGACGACGACGCCGTCGAGGCCGGCGACGACATCCGGCAGCGACAGTGCGACGGCCGGCCGGCCCAGCAGTGGACAGTGAGCTGACCGGCGGACGCGTCGCGGTTCAGCCCCGGAAGCTCCACGCCCTGGGCGCGGTCGCGGCGATCAGCACGGCCTCCGGCACTCCCCGGCCCGGTCGCCGACGCAGCAGCAACGACAGCCCGGCGGCGCCGATCGACAGCGCGCCCGCCACGTACCAGGCCATCGCGTAGTCGCCCAGCCGGTCCCGGACCAGCCCCGCGCCGGTCGCGGCGACCGCAGCTCCGAGCTGGTGCGCGGCGAACACCCAGCCGAACACCACCGCTCCGGCGCCACCGAAGTACTCCCGGCACAGCGCCACGGTCGGCGGCACGGTGGCCACCCAGTCCAGGCCGTAGAAGACGATGAACACCAGCATGCTCGGCTCGGCGGTGCCGGAGAAGAGGCTCGGCAGCACCAGCAGGGACAACCCGCGCAGCGCGTAGTACATGCCGAGCAGCAACCGGCTGTCCACCCGGTCGGTGAGCCAGCCGGAGGCGATCGTGCCGACGATGTCGAAGAGCCCCACCAGGGCGAGCAACCCGGCTGCGGTGGTCTGGGCCATCCCGTGGTCGTGCGCGGCCGGCACGAAGTGCGTACCGACCAGGCCGTTGGTGGTGGCCCCACAGATCGCGAAACCTCCGGCCAGCAGCCAGAACGGTCGGGTCCGGGCCGCGGTGGCCAGCGCGCCCAGCGCCCGGGTCGCCGCGCCGCCGGTCGCCGGCGGCGCCGCGACGACCTCGGTCGCCCCGTAGGCGGGCAGGCCGAGATCCGCCGGGTGCTCGCGCAGCAGCCACACCACCAGGGGTACGACCGCCAGCGCCGCCACGGCCACCACGAGTGCGGCGCTACGCCAGCCGTGGTCGCGTACCAGGATGGCGACCAGTGGCAGGAACACCAGTTGCCCGGCCGCCCCGCCGGCGGTCAGCACTCCGGTGACCAGGCCCCGCCGGTGGACGAACCAACGGCCGGTGACGGTGGCCACGAACGCCAGCGCCATCGAGCCGGTGCCCAGCCCCACCAGCACACCCCAGCAGAGCAGGAGCTGCCAGCTGGCGGTCATGAAGACCGTCAACCCGCTGCCAGCGGCGACCAGCAGCAACGCCACCGAGACCACCCGGCGGATGCCGAACCGGTCCATCAGGGCGGCCGCGAACGGCGCGGTGAGCCCGTAGAGCAGAAGGTTGACCGAGACGGCCGCGGAGATCGTGGCCAGGGGCCAGTCGAACTCCTCGTGCAGCGGGTGCAGCAGCACCGACGGGGTGGCGCGGAAGCCGGCCGCGCCGACCAGCGCCACGAAGGCGACGGCGGCGACCAGCCAGGCGGGATGCAGACGGCGGTTCTTGGTCACGGGACAAGTCTGAGCCGGGCCGCACACCTCGACGAGTGGCCGGAAAGCCATCATGCGCAATAATCGGGCCATGAGCGCTGGCCCGCACCGGATCGCCGTACTCGCCCTGCACCAGGTGGTTGGCCTGGACCTCGGCACCCCGTCCCAGGTCTTCAGCACGGCCCGGGCCACCGACGGGACACCCTTCTACGACGTCCGGGTGTGCACCCCGGGCGGGCGGCCGGTGCGCAGCACCGCCGGCTTTCAGGTGGTCCCCGACCACGGTCTGGAGCTGCTCGACACAGCGGAAACGGTGATCGTCCCGGGAATCCACGACGGCACCGCGTTGACCTCGGGCACGGCCGAGCCGGAGGTGACCGAGGCGCTGCGCGCGGCGTACGAGCGGGGCGCCCGGATCATGTCGATCTGCACCGGAGCGTTCGTGCTCGCCGCCGCCGGGCTCCTCGACGGGCGGCGGGCGACCACCCACTGGGCGTACGCCGAGCGGTTCCGTCGCCTGCACGACCGGGTCGACCTCGATCCGGACGTGCTCTTCATCGCCGGCGACCGGGTGCTCACCTCGGCCGGAGTCGCCGCCGGCATCGACCTCTGCCTGCACGTCATCCGCCTCGACCACGGCAGCGAGGTGGCCAACCGGGCGGCCCGCCGCTGCGTGATGCCACCGTGGCGCGACGGCGGTCAGGCGCAGTACATCGAGCAGCCGGTGCCGAAGGCGACCGATACCAGCACGGCGGGTACCCGGGAGTGGGCGCGGCAGCGGCTGCACGAACCGATCGCGCTGCGCGACCTGGCCGAGCAGGCGCGAATGAGCGTGCGCACCTTCACCCGACGCTTCCGGTCGGAGACCGGCCTGAGCCCGGCCCAGTGGCTGCTGCAACAGCGCACCGACCACGCGAGACTGCTGCTGGAGACGACCGACCTCACCGTCGACCAGATCGCCCACCGGTGCGGCTTCGGCACCACCGCCGCCCTACGCCAGCAACTCCACCAACGCATCGGCGTGGCCCCGTCCACCTACCGCCGCACCTTCCACCCCCGCCCCGAGCTGGTCGAAAGCTGATCCGCCGCCCGGCACTCTCAGGAGCGGAGCAGGTGCAGTTGGGCCTGGTGTTTGGGCAGGTGGACCCGGGTGTGCAGGTCGAGAGTGCGGGACCAGGGCAGCGGCTCGTCGACGATGAGGTCGAAACCCTCGCGCAGGTGCGTCTCGACGGGCGTCTCCGCGGCCAGGCCGAGCTGGTCGACCAGCCCGCAGAGCCGGTCGCTGGTGCCGTGCAGCAACGCGGTCAGGCCCCGCAGACCACCCTGCTCGGCGGCGAGGGCGTCGAGCTGCGGGCGGTGGATGTCCTCTTCCACTTCGTAGTAGGCGAGCGGCGACCCGGCCAGCAACGCCTCGGTGGCCTGGATCATCAGCTCGTCGTTGGCGACCAGATGCGCGACGATCTGCTCGGCACTGAGCTGCCCCTCCGGTGCCGGACCGAACCCGCCAGCGTCGACCTCCGCGAACAGGGCACCGTAAGCCCGCCGCAATCCCCCGCTCTCCATCCCCCCAGTCAACCTGCCCCGGCGGGAGTTAGCGGCGGGATTGGCGGGAGCGGAGGTAGTCGCTGACCACGTACTCGCCCAGGTCGTCGGTGTCCGGGGTGAACATGCGGCCCCGGCTGCGGCGGGCCACCGCGTCGACGAAGCGCCGCAGGCCCGGGTCGTCGCCGAGCATGAACAGGTTGAGCGTGGCACCGTAACGGCTCAGCCGGTCCACCTCGCGGACCGTCGCCTCGATCGTCTCCGGCAGCGGCGGCCAGTGGAACAGCGCCTCCCCGTCGTCCGGGTCCAGGTGCGCGGTCGGCTCGCCGTCGGTGACCACCAGCACGATCGGCTCGGCGTCCGGGTGCCGCCGCAGGTGCCGGCCCGCCAACCGCAGCGCGTGCTGGAGGTTGGTGCCCTGCTCCATGTCCGGCTCCACGGCCGCCAACTCCTGCTGGGTGAGCGTCATCGCCTCCCGGCCGAAGCCCACTATCTGCAGGGCGTCCTGTGGGAAACGCGTCTCCATCAGGTGTGCCAGCGCCAGCGCCGTCTGCTTCATCGGCCCCCAACGATCCTGAGAGATCATCGAGTACGACAGGTCGACGCAGAGCACCACAGCGGCCGAGGCACGCCTCTCGGTTTCCACCACCTCGAAGTCGTCCACCGCGAGCTGCACCGGCACCGTCGGCCCGGCCCGACTGACCGCCCGGGTCAACGTCCGGACCACGTCCAACGGTTGCTCATCGCCGTACTGCCAGGGCCTGGACGCGCCGCTGACCTCGCCCGCCGCACCGGCCGAGCGCAGGTCGTGCTGGCCGCGTGGCCCGGCGGTCAGCTCCGCGAAGACCTGCCGCAGCGCGGTCCCGCCGAGCCGGCGCAGCGCCTTCGGGCTCAGTGTGAGCCCCTCCGCGTCCCGGCTGACCCAACCCTGGCGGCGCAGCTCCCGCTCCAGATCGCGCAGCCGGCGAACGTCGTCGGCCGCGTCCCGGCCCAGCGTGCGCGCCACCGCGTCGACGTCCACGTCGTCGAGGGTCGCCCCCGGGTGTTCCTGGTCGAGCTGGTCCAGCAGGTCGTCCAGGTCGCCGATCTCACCCAGCGCGCCGGCCGCGTCGGCGTAGTCCAACGGCTGGTCGCCACGGACCCGCTCACCCCGCCCCCAGCGCAGATCAGGTCGCAGGGCCCGCAGGTTCGCGTCGAGGGCGGACAACTCCCCCGCGAGGCGGTCGCCGAGCGACTGCTGCATGAGGCCGGCCAGCTCGGCGCGCTGCCGCTCGGAGAGCGAGTTCATCAGCCGCTCACCGGCCGCCGCCCGGCGGGCCAGCACGTCGATCAACTCGTCGACGTTCTCTGGCTTCTCCGGGAAGAAGTCGCCATGTCGGCGCATGAACTCGGCGAACGCGTCGGTGGTGTCCTCCGCGCGACCGTGCCGGGCCAGCAGGTCGTTCAGGTCGCCCATCATCTCGGCGAGCCGCTGCTGGGCGGCCGGGTCGGCGGAGGCGCGCACCGCGTCGCGCAGCCCGGCGAAGCGCTGGCCGAGCACGTCGTCGCGGAGTTGGTCGAGGATCTGCTGGTACGAGCGGCGGGCGTCGTCGCTGGCCCACTGGTAGCCGGACAGCTCCTCCACCGCCCGCGCCGTCGAGCGCGGCAGATTGTCCAGCACCGCCTCGGCGAACCGCGCGGCGTCATCGTCGCGGCCCCGAAGCTCGTCCCGCTCGGCGGCGAGGGCCTGGTCGAGCAGGGCCTGGGCCCGGGTCACCGCCCCGTCCAGGTCGCCCCTGCGCAGCGCCTCCCGGCGCAGCCGCCGAGCCCGGGCGGCCAGGTCGTCCAGGCCACCCCGTCCCTGCGGGCCACGGCGCAGCAGGTCACGCAGCGCCTCCCGCAGGCTGCCGCCGGCCAGCACCTCGGCACCGACCGCGTCCACCGCCTCGCGCACGTCGTACGGGGGCGCGAGCGGGTCGGGCCCGCCGTTCCACTGCCCGTAACGGAACCGGTTGCCGGCCATGGTCAGCCCCGGCCGCCGTAGACGGTGCGCCCCGAGTCGGTGACGTCCTTGCCGAGCCGGCGGGTCAGGTGCAGCCCTTCCAACACGAACTCGACGGCGGCGGCAGCCTCCTCGGAGGTGGGCGCGTCGCCCAGGTCGAGTCGGTCCAGGACCTTCGCCAACCCGGGTACGGTGCCGACCTGGCGCAGCAGCTCGGCGGCGCTGACCAGCTCGCCGGTCTCGATGGCGGCGCCGTCCTCGACCAGGGCGGTGAAGCCGGACAGGTCCAGCCCGGCCAGGTGGGCCCGGAACGTCTCGGCGGTCGCGGTACGCAGCAGGTGCGCGAGGATCTCGATCTCCCGGCCCTCCTCGCCGCTCTCGAACTCGACCTTGCCGCGCAGCGTGCTGGTCACCGACACCGCGTCGCCGACGCGGGCGACGGCGGCCTCGGAGCGCCCGTCCGGCGTGCCGGAGGCGGCGAGCAGCCCGGCGCGACGCAATGCGGCACCGGCGACCGTCTCGGCGGCGGCGATGGCGAATCGGGCGGAGACACCGGAGCGCGGGTCCACCGACGGCGACTCCCGCACGGCGCGGGCGAAGCGGGCCAGCACCTCCAGGACGTGCCCCGGCACCTCGGCGACCAGGTCGGCCTCCTGGCGGATCAGCGCCAGCTCCAACTCCAGGTCGACCGGGTAGTGGGTGCGGATCTCCGCGCCGAACCGGTCCTTGAGCGGGGTGATGATCCGGCCCCGGTTGGTGTAGTCCTCCGGGTTGGCGCTGGCCACCAGGAGCAGGTCCAGTGGCAGGCGCAGCTGGTAGCCGCGAACCTGGATGTCCCGCTCCTCCAGCACGTTGAGCAGCGCCACCTGGATGCGCTCGGCCAGGTCGGGCAACTCGTTCACGGCGAAGATGCCCCGGTTGGTGCGCGGCACCAACCCGAAGTGGATGGTTTCCGGGTCGCCGAGGGTACGACCCTGGGCGATGCGGATCGGGTCGACGTCACCGATCAGGTCCCCGACGCTGGTGTCCGGGGTGGCCAACTTCTCGCCGTACCGCATCGAGCGGTGCAGCCAGCCGATGGGCAGCTCGTCGCCGGCCTCGGCGACCTCGGCGCGGGACGCCGGGGTGAGCGGGTGCATCGGGTGCTCGTTGAGCACCGAGCCGGGGAGTACGGGGGTCCACTCGTCGAGCAACGCGCCCAGTGAGCGGATCAGCCGGGTCTTGCCCTGGCCGCGCTCGCCGAGCAGCACCATGTCGTGCCCGGCGAGCAGGGCCCGCTCGACCTCGGGCAGCACGGTGTCGTCGTAGCCGACGATGCCGGGGAATCGGGTCTCGCCGGAACGCATCCGGGCGAGGAGGTTGTCGCGGAGTTCCTGCTTGACGGTGCGGTACTGGTGACCGGCCGCCCGTAGCGCGCCGAGCGTGCCGGGCAGGTCGGCCGGTGGAACCGGGATTACCGGGGTAGGCGCAGTCACCCGACCCACGCTAGCTCACCTTCGCAGGGGTGCCCCGGGCATCAGGGAGCACCCCCACTCCCCGCTCAACCCCGACCGCAGCGCCGGCAGGCTCCACGGCGGCGCAGGTGGTACGCGTACGTGGCGACGCCGAGCGCCACGCCCCACACCGGCCAGAGCAGCATCGGCGCCCCGGTAGTGCTGAGCCCGCCGGTGAGTTCCCAGAACTTCGGGTTGCTGAGCAGCCCCAGCGAGGCCGCGGTAACGGAGGAGGCGACCAGGGTGGCCGGCACCACGGCCAGCTTCACCGGCACCCGCCGACCGGCGAGGCCGACCATCCAGCGCGGGAACCGCTCGCCCCAACGCTGCACCAGGCCGAGGGTGAGGATCGCGCCGACGGTGGCGAACGCGGCCAGCCCGAACCCGGCCCAGACCAGCCCGCTGTCCTGCATCTCGGTGAGGAACTCACGGGAGATGCCGAGCGGGATGCCGGCCGCCCAGGCGAACCGGGTCAGCGCGTACGTGAAGGGGATGACGGCGGCGATGCCGGCGGCCCACCGGCCCCAGCGGGTGGCGGCGGCCGGGGTGGTCCACCCTCGGTCGGTGTGGTTGCGGCCGCAGCCCACACAGGCCGCAGCGGTGCGGCGCTGCCAGGCGAGCACCGCACCGGCCAGCAGCAGCCCGCCGGCCAGCGCGGCGAACCGGGCGAACAGCGCCCAGTTGAAGATGTCGGCGTAGTCGACCGGCGGCCACCCGAACGGCGCACCGACGATCAGTATCGGCAGGTAGCCGAGGACGACCAGCACCCGGACGTCCGGTACGACCAGGACGAGCACGAACGCGGCCGCCCAGCCGTAGCCGGCGAGCAGCGCCCGCAGGGGGCCGGGCGGGCGCGCTGCGGGGCGGCTCATCGCCAGGGCAGCCACCGCGGCGGTGAGCAGCACTCCGGCGAAGAGCGGAGTGGCCACCTCCACCGGCACCAGGCGCAGCAGGCTGACGTCGCCACCGCGCGGTTCGTTCGGGCCGAACGGGTAGCCGGCGCCGGTGAGGGTGCCGATCAGGGCGAGCACGCCCCACAGGCCGAGCCAACCGGCGGCCAGTGGGGCGAGCCGGTCCGGCCAGCGGGAGTCGGTACGGGGCGGGGAGGCAGTGATCGTTGTCATGCTCTCAGCCTCGGCCGCCGGCGGACCCGACACCTCCCTGCCGGAGGTGAACCTGCTCCCCCGAGGGAGGTGGTCGTCCCGCGAACGGCGGCACCGTGCCCCTCGCTCGATGACGAGCGAGGGGCACGTCCGTGCAGGTCTAGATGTAGAACAGGAAGTACAAGCCGGTGAGCGCTTCCCGACCGCAGCCGTACCACGACCACCAGCCGAGCGTGATGCCGAGGATGCCGCGGGCATGACACCGCCCGTACGACATCGGACCCTCGATGCCGCCATCCGCGGCCGCCCGCGCTTGGTTCGTCGACAATTCCCCGGCCTGCTGCTGGAACGGGGCACTCACCGCAGCCCTGTCGAGCGAGCGCTCTACCGGTTGAGCACTCGCGGGCGATGCCTGGAATGCCAGGACGACCGCGATCGCCATGCATCCGAGCGCCGCCATGATTCTCGTTTTCCACGTCATTACGCTGACCTCCTCATTGGGTGCCGTTTGCCGTTTCGACTGCCGTCCCGCAATTACGTCACGTACACCACGAACCAGAACGGGCTCGGTGGGATGGTCGTGCAGGAGCCGGCGATCCACCGACCCTGGGCGATGCCACGCGCCAGCGCGTTCACGCACGACTGGATTGAGAAGTAGGGCCCTGAGACGCCGACCGCCGAGGTCCCCATCTCCGCCGACGAAGACCTTCCGTCATCTGCGGATCGGTGGTTCGCTGCCGCGCTCGCCTGCGCGACCTCTGCGGGCTGGGCGCTCGCGGGCGACGCCTGGAGCACCAGGGCTCCCGCTAACGCGACACCGCCGAGCGTTGCCGCGATCCGTCTTCCCCGTACCATTCTCGGTCCTCCTCGCCTGAATGAATCCCGCCCATCGACTGGGGGTTCATCCATTCTTGAAGGGGATCGACAATGCTGGATACCGTTCCGAACAACCTCGAACAACTCCGAATGATGGCCGCGCATCGACCAGCGGCGACCAATCAGCCCGACGGGGTGACGAAGCCGGACTCGTAGGCGGCGATGACCGCCTGGGTACGGTCGCGGACGCCCAGCTTGGCCAGCACGTTGCCGACGTGCGTCTTCACCGTCTCCACCCCGACCACCAGGTGCGCGGCGATCTCCGGGTTGGACCGGCCGGTGGTCATCAACCGCAGCACCTCGGCCTCCCGTTCGGTGAGCCGGGCGGCGGTCAACCGGTCGCCGCCCGCCGGCCCGTACGCCCCGACCAGCTGTCGGATCGCGGCCGGGAAGAGCAGCGACTCACCGGCCGCGACCACCCGGACCGCCTCCACCACCTCGGCGGGCCGGGCACGTTTGAGCAGGAACCCCGAGGCGCCGGCGCGCAGCGCCTCGTAGACGTACTCGTCGTTGGCGAACGTGGTGACCACCAGCACCCGGGGCGGGTCGGCGGAGGTGGCCAGCAGGTGCCGGGTGGCCTGGATGCCGTCGATGCCGGGCATCCGCACGTCCATCAGCACCACGTCGGGCCGATGCCGGGCGACCAGCGGCGGCACCTCGGCACCGTCGGCGGCCTCGGCGAGCACGTGCAGGTCGGGTTGGGCGTCGATGATCGCTCGCAGCCCGATGCGGATCAGCTCGTCGTCGTCGACGATGAGTACCCCAGTGGTCATCGGGTCTCCTCGTAGGGCAGGCGGGCCCGGATCAGCCACCGGTCGCCGTCCGGGCCCACTGTGATCCGGCCGCCGAGCAGCAGCACCCTCTCCCGCATGCCGTCCAGGCCTCGACCGCCCCGCCCCGGCCGGGCCCGTCCGGGGCGGCTCACCGCGTTCACCAGTTCCAGCTCCAGCGCGTCGCTGTGCAGGTCCAGGCGTACCGTCACCGGCCCGTGTCCGTGCCGGGCCGCGTTGGTCAGTCCTTCCTGGACGATCCGGTAGCCCTCCCGGGAGACCACCGCGGGCACCCGGGTCGGGTCGCCGGCGCGGTGCGCGTCCACGGCCAGGCCGGCCGCGCGGGCGTCGGTGACCAACCGGTCCAGGTCGGCGAGGGTACGCTGCGGCGCCACCACGGGCCGGTCGCGTCCGTTCTCCCGGAGCAGCCCGAGCACGTGGTCGAGGTCGTCCATCGCGGTCCGCCCGACGTCCTCGATGGCGGTGAGCGCCCGCCGGACGAACTCCGGGTCGGTGTCGAGGACCTCGCGGGCGGCCCCGGCCTGGAGGGTGGCCACTGTCAGCGCGTGTCCGACCGAGTCGTGCAGCTCCCGGGCCAGCCGGTTGCGTTCGGCGAGCCGAGTGGCCTGTGCTTCGAGGGCGGCGATCCGCTCCGCCTGGGCCGGACCGAGCAGCACCGGCGCCATGGACCCGGCGAGCGCGCCGAGCCCGGCGACGACGTAGCCGAGGCCGACCAGCAGGAGCACCCCGGTCACTGTCAGCCATCCGCTGTCCTGCCCGTCCAGCGGCCCGAACTGTTCCCGGCTGGTCAGCTCGGTGCCGACGCCGAACTGTTGGGCGATGAACGCCAGCGCCATCGGTAGGGCGCTGAACAGCGCGATCATCACCACGGCGCCGACGATGAGGTGGGTGGCGATCCAGAGCGCGCTACGCAGCCGGGTCTCCCGGTCGCCGTGGTGTCCGGGCGCGGGTTCGGGCAGGTCGACACCGAGCAGGGCCCGGACGGCGGCGATCTCCAAGGCCCGGCTGCCGTCCAGCAGCAACGGGACCACGGCGATCAGCACCGCGATGAGCAGCAGGGTGTAGACCAGTGGGCGCGGGATCGCCGAGTCGGCGAGCAGTTGGCCGAAGGTCACCGCGAGCAGCCCGTACGGCAGCGCCAGCACTCCGCCGAGCAGCAGGAACACGCCGCGTCGCCAGGTGGTGCCGGCGACCAGCGGGGCCAGCGCCGCTCGGAGGTTCACCTCGCCATTCTGCTGTCCGGACCGGTCCCGGCAACTCCCCCGCGTCGGGGAGATGTCAGCGGTGGTCGGCGACGTACTGCTGCGGGTCCTTGTCGCGGAACGGGAGGTTGCGCCCGTTCTTGTGCTCGCCGTAGAAGGTCAGCCAGCGTTGGCCCAGTTCGGCACGGAGTTCGGTGCTGGCGTGCCGGCGGAAGTCGGGCAGCGCCTCGTCCTCCTCCTCGGCCAGGTGTTCGCTGTTCTCCCGGCGGGCTGTACCGACCGCCTCCCACCACTGGTCCGAGCCGACCGGATGCAGTTTCGCCTCGGCGATGGCGTCGCGGATCTTGTTGTGGTCGCCGATCGCGTCGGCGGTCTCGTCCTCGCCGTCGTCGCCGTGCTTGACCAGGTGCGGGTAGAGGATCGCCTCTTCCGCCTCGGCGTGGATGTCCAGGTGCAGGGCGAGGGCGTCCCAGATGGCGAGCATCTCCTGCTCGTCGCGGGCGTCGTCGAGGCGGGCGAAGCCACGCCGGAAGGCGGCGTGGTCGTCCAGGATCAGCGCGGTGATGTCGTCCACTGTGCTCACTTTCCGGTTGGTCTGCCGAACCGGGCACGCAGCATCGCCGGCATGGCGGCGAGTCCGGTGATCGGTCGGAAGCGTTTCGCGGTCTCGGCCAGCGCCGTGTACTCGTCGTCGGCGAGGTCTATGTCGGCGGCGGCGGCGTTGCGTTCCATCTGCTCGACCCCGGACGCCCCGGGGATGGCGAGCACGTTCGGGTGGCGCAGCAGGTAGGCCAGCGCGATCTGGCTGGGGGTGGCGTCGTGGGCGTCGGCGACCTGGCGCAGGGTGTCGATCAGGGCCGCGCCGCGCTCCAGGTTCTCCGGCAGGAAGTACGGGTTGGCGCGCCGGACCGCGCCGGTCGGCGGGTTCCTGGCGTCGTAGCGGCCGGAGAGGAAGCCCTGCGCCAGTGGGCTGTACGCGATGACCACCCGACCGGCCTGCCGCGCGTACGGCAGCAGGTCCTGCTCGGGTGCGCGGTCCAGCATGCTGTAGCGGACCTGGTTGCTGAGCACCCGCCGGCCGAGCGCCGCTTCGGCGACCTGCCAGCGGCGCAGCCCGTAGTTGCTCACGCCGACCTCGCCGACCAGCCCGACGTCCTGCAGGGTCCGCATGCCGCGCATCGTGGCGTGGTCGCCGACCAGCGGGTTGGGCTGGTGCACCTGGTAGAGGTCGATGCTGGTGACGCCGAGCCGGGCCGCCGAGGCGACAGCCCGTTGCTGCACCACAGCGGCCACCGGCAGCACCGGCAGGATCTTGCTGGCGATCACTACCTTCGGCCGGTCGTCGCCGAGGGCCGCGCCGAGGATGCGTTCGCTGCGCCCGAAGCCGTAGATCTCCGCGCTGTCGAAGACCGTCACGCCCAGCTCGACGGCCCGCCGGACGATCTGCGCCGCCTGCCGCTCGAAGTCCGGGCCGTACCCCCATTCCCGGGAGCCGAACTGCCAGGTGCCCAACCCGATCTTGGAGAGCGGTTTGGGGGTGTCGAGCGCAATGAAACGCATGGCGTCGAAACTACCCCGATGTCCCGGTTTCCACGCCCGATCCGCACCACGCTGGGCCGGAGCTAGGCTCATGATCGTGACCTACCTCGCCGCGGATGACCGCTACGACACCATGACCTACCGGCGCAGCGGACGCAGTGGCCTGCGGCTGCCGGCCGTCTCGCTTGGGCTGTGGCACAACTTCGGGCCGGACCGCCCGTTCGAACGGCAGCGCGACATCGTGCGCCGCGCCTTCGACCTGGGTGTCACCCACTTCGACCTGGCCAACAACTACGGCCCACCGCCCGGTTCGGCGGAGGAGAACTTCGGCCGGATGCTCGCCACCGACCTGAAGCCGTACCGGGACGAGCTGATCATCTCCAGCAAGGCCGGGTACCTGATGTGGCCCGGCCCGTACGGCGAGTGGGGCTCGCGCAAGAACCTGATCTCGTCGCTGGACCAGTCGCTGGGCCGGATGGGGCTGGACTACGTCGACATCTTCTACTCGCAC
This sequence comes from Micromonospora sp. NPDC127501, assembly GCF_040302185.1. Taxonomy (NCBI): domain Bacteria; kingdom Bacillati; phylum Actinomycetota; class Actinomycetes; order Micromonosporales; family Micromonosporaceae; genus Micromonospora; species Micromonospora sp. NPDC127501. The sequence continues at coordinate 22,886 of NZ_JBEORJ010000011.1, forward strand.
CGGTTCGACCCGGACACCCCTCTCGAGGAGACGATGGGGGCGCTCGACGCCATCGTCCGCTCCGGTAAGGCGCTCTACGTCGGCATCTCGAACTACAACTCGGAGCAGACCACGCGGGCCGCCGCGATCCTGCGCGAGCTGGGTACGCCGCTGCTGATCAACCAGCCGTCGTACTCGATGCTCAACCGCTGGACCGAGTCCGACGGCCTGCTCGACACGCTGGAGCAGGTGGGTGCGGGCTGCATCGCGTACAGCCCGCTGGCCCAGGGTCTGCTGACCGACCGTTACCTGGGCGGCATCCCGGCCGACTCACGGGTTCGCACCAGCGTCTTCCTCAACGAGAGCGACCTCAGCGAGGAGAAGATGGCCACCATCCGTGGCCTCGGCGCGGTCGCCGAGCGGCGCGGCCAGTCCCTCGCTCAGCTCGCGTTGGCCTGGGCGCTGCGTGACCCGCGGATGACGAGCCTGATCATCGGGGCGAGCAGCGTCGAGCAGTTGGAGACGAACATCGCGGCGCTGGACAACCTCGACTTCACCGCCGACGAGTTGGCCGAGATCGAGCGCCACCTGGGCTGAACGCCGTCGGGTCCCGGGCGGGTCGGATCACCAGATCCGGCGCCGCCCGGCCCGGTGGTTGCGCACCTCGCACTGCCGGCCCACCGGTGCGGCGGCGCTGCGACGCCGCCGTCCGGCACCGATCAGCAGCAGCGCCAGGACCAGGACGGCGGCGGCACCGGCCAGCACCGGCCACCGGCCGCCGAGGTTGGTCACCGACGCCACCGGCACGCCCGGGTCGGCCGCCGCCGCCACTGCCGGCTCGGTGGCAGGCGGCGTGGCAGGCGGCCCACTCGCGGGGGTACGCGGAGCAGCCGCCGCGCTCTTCGTCGCGCCGGCTTTCGTCGGGGTGGCGGTGGCCGTGGCCCTGGCGCCACGGAACACCACGTCGGAGCAGGAGTAGTAGGTGTCCGGGGTGTTGGAGTTCTGCCAGATCGTGTAGATCAGGTGCCGTCCGCTGCGGCCCGCCGGCAGCCGGCCCGCCAACTGGTACGCCCCGGCCCGCACCGGCGGGTCGGTCAGCGTCAGAAACGGGCGCGACTCCAGATCCGCCCAGGTCAGCTTCTTGCGGGGGTCGTAGTCGGCCGTGGTGACGTAGAGCCGGAAGGTGCCCCGGTGCTCGATGGTGGTCCGGTACCGGAAGGTGAACGTCGCGCCGGTGGTCAGCGTGGTGCTGGGCCAGTCGGTGCGGGGCAGATCCAGTCCCCGGTACGCGGACAGCCCGCCGCTGCACAGCTCACCGTCCGGGATCCGTTCCCGGTCCCGCCCGTTGATCGTGGAAACGCGCACGTTGTCCCATTCGCGGACCGCCGCGCCGGCCTCGATCGCCGCCCGGCAGGCGCTGGTGGTCGCGTACCGGCCCTCGGGGCCGCAGGCCGCCGCGCGACTGATCGGGTCGGTCGGGGCGCCGTGGGCGGCGGCGGGCGTGGCGGCCAGGGGCACGGTCGCGGTAGCGACCAGCACCGTGGCGAGGAGCCGGCGTACGGGCATGAGGATGACCTCCGCCCACTGGTACGGCCGGGAGACGGCAAAGGTTCGACGCTGACCGGCCGGGAATCCTGCGGGTGGGCGTGGCGTTTCGATACTCGGAACCGCTTGCACCGAGGAGGCAGACATGAAGGTACGTAGCTCGTTGCGTGCACTGAAGCAGAAGCCGGGTTCGGTGGTGGTCCGCCGTCGCGGCCGGGTGGTCGTGGTGAACCGCGCCAACCCGCAGTGGAAGAGCCGTCAGGGCTGACCCCAGCCCTTACCGGACATTTAGTCGCCAACGCCCTGACCGGGTCTCCGGTCGGGGCGTTTTGCGTGTCCGGGTATGACCGATCAACCCGGAAGACAAGAAGCAATCTTTTTTCGGGAGCGCTTTTCCTGACCCGGTCCCGCGGGGTTGCGGGTGCTTGGTGATGGTTGCTCAATCACGCGTTTTCATTGTCGCCGCAACAGCCCTGTGGACCGCTTGGGCAATTGTCGGGTCGGAGAATCTGGCTCTCGCGACGCGCTCGGCGCGACGCAGTTCCGAGCCGAGTCGGAGTGGATGCGTCGATTGCAGGATCTCGCGTATCCATCGCTCAAGATCCGCTTCGTCCACCGGAGGACCCCCGGACCGCGCGGCACCCCCGGTCGAAGATAGACGCCAACTGGCCTCATTGCCACTCATTAATCCCCCATGCACGTCACAGCCATGCTGAGCTGCTGATATGCCACCCAGGACGCCACAGCTGGCGATCGGACCTGACGCCAACCCTGTCAGCCGACAGCGCTGAGTTACCAACTCGTAACACGCGAATTTCAGATGGCGGAAAATCCATAACCCATTACGCCGATAGGCATTGCGGTATCTCGGGAAGGGCTCTCGACGCCGCTTCCTGGCCCGACGCGGACGACGAACCACATCGAGTAACGCCACTCCCCTATCCACGACCGGAAGGCGTCCTGATCGGTGTCGGCAATGACCGAGGGGTTGACTTGCCGGCGGAACATCGATAGGACTTTCAAGTCGCCGAAAACGGGAGAGGCAGCTATGCGTATTACGTGCGGAGTAAAGCTCACACAGAGCGGGGGCGTTGCTCTGTTCCAGGACGACGTGTTGGAGTTCAACGTCGAGGCGCAGAAGCTGGAGAACAACCGTCGATACAGCGACGTGGACGACCTCACACTGATCACCCGGATCCTGGGCGACTTCGGGTACAAGGTCTCCGACGTCGACCAGTGGGCACTGGACGGCTGGGACGGCGCCGTTCACGGGCAGGCCCACCGGCTCAACAACGGCAGCCCGGTCGACGTCCGCCTGGCGCCCTACCGGGAGACGGAGCGGGTACCGAATCCGGCACAGCCGGGCCACCGTGGCGAGTTGCCCATCGGCGACGCCACAGTGCCGTACGTCAGCCACGTGCACGTGGCGAGCCACCTCGCCGCCGCGTACAGCACCAGCCCCTTCGCCCGACGGGGCGAGCCGAGCCTCGTCCTGGTCTGGGACGGCGGATGCTTCCCCCGGCTCTACGCGGTGGACAAGGACGGCCGCATCGAGCCCGGCGGCGAGGTCTTTCCACTGATCGGGCACTTCTACTCGATGGCCTCGCAGCACTTCGGGCCGTACCGCCGCGACAAGCTGTCCCGCAACGTCGACGACCTCTCGGTGGCCGGGAAACTGATGGCCTACATCGCCCTCGGCACCGCCCGGGAGCCGATCAAGCAGGTCCTCGGAGAGCTGTTCCACGAGCACTTCGAGGCCAACAGCCCGGCCGTCCGCAAGTACCGCGAGGAGATCATCGGCTGCGGCAGCACGGGCGAGCCCTCACACGCCTATGTCCACGCCTATCTGGAGGACGTCCGTCGGCGCACCGACCAACTGGGCGTCTCCGACGACGACGTGCTCGCCAGCGTGCACGAGTTCATCGAGGAGCTGCTCGTCGAGCGACTCGTGGCCAAGGCCGAGTCCTGGAAGGGCGCCGGCCCCTGGAACCTCTGCTTCGCCGGGGGCTGCGCCCTGAACATCAAGTGGAACAGCGCCATGCGGGCGCACAAGGCCATCCGCGAGATGTGGGTGCCGCCCTTCCCGGACGACTCGGGGTCGGCCGTCGGCACCGGCGCCATTCTGGTCAGCGGAGAGCAACGGCTGGCGCCGATCTCGTGGAACGTCTTCGCCGGCCCTGACCTCGTGCACAACTCGCACGTTCCGGCGGGCTGGACGGTGGCGCCATGTCGACCGGAGGAGCTGGCCCGGCTGCTGCACCGCACCGGCAAGCCGGTGGTGGTCCTGCACGGCCGCGCCGAGCTGGGCCCTCGCGCACTGGGCGCACGCAGCATCCTCGCCCCGGCTGTGGACCCGGCGATGAAGGACGAGCTCAACCGGATGAAGCGTCGGGAGAGCTTCCGGCCGGTCGCACCGATCTGCCTGACCGATCAGGCTCCGACGGTCTTCGACCCGGGCACCCCGGACCCGTACATGCTCTTCGACCACCGGGTGCGCCCCGACTGGGTGGACCGGATCCCGGCGGCGATCCACCTCGACGGAACCGCCCGCTTGCAGACGGTCAGCGCCGAGGACAACCCGATGCTCGCGGCCGTCCTGCGCGAGTACCACAAGTGGAGCGGAATTCCGGTGCTCTGCAACACCAGCGCGAACTACAACGGCCGCAGCTTCTTCCCCGACGTGGTGTCGGCGATGGAGTGGGGCCAGGTCGACCTGATCTGGAGCGGGAACGCGCTGTACCGCAGAGTCACCTCATCGGACGCGTCAGCGAGCGTCACCGGTACCGGTGTCAGCTGACATCCGGCGCCTGCCGGAGGGTGGGGGCGTCGGCGCGCCACCGCGCCCCCCGCTGCGGGAGCCGGCCTTCCGTACCCTCTGGCTGGGCGACCTGGCCGCCCGGTCGGCACACCAGATCACCGCCTTCGGGTTGCCGCTGCTGGTCGTGACGGTGCTGGCCGGCAGCGGGACCCAGGTGGGGTTGGTCGGCGCGGCCCAGTTCGTGCCGGTGCTGGCGTTCTCCCTGCTGGTGGGCACCTGGACCGCCCGTACCTCGCTGCGCTGGATCCTGGTCACCGGCAACGCGGCGCGCGGCGTCGTGCTGTTCGGCATCGGGGCCCTGGCCGCCACCGACCGCCTGGTCTTCACGGCGCTGTTGGTGGGCGCGTTCCTCATCGGCTCGGCGGCCGTGCTGCACGACATCGGGTCCCAGGTCACCGCGCCCCGATTGCTCGACGGCGACCGGCTGGTCGCCGGTAACGGTCTGTTGCAGGCCACCACGTCGGTGACCCAGATGGCCGGGCCGGCGGCGGCGGGTTTCATCGTGCAGTCCGCCGGCGCCTCCTGGGCCGCGGTGGTCACCGGGGCACTGTTCTGCGCGGCGGCGATGGCGATGGCGGCCCTCCCCGCTCGGGCGCTGCGGCCGGCGACCGACCGGGGCGACGCGCCGACGATCCGGGCCGGGCTGGCCTACGTCTGGCGGAGCCGACCGATCCGGGACCTGTGCGTGCAGTCGGCACTCTTCAACCTGCACGAGCAGGCCTTCGCGACGGTCTTCCTGGTGTACGGCGTGCGCACCCTCGGGCTCTCCGGTGGCCTGATCGGCCTGGTCATCGGGCTCGGCAGCGTAGGGGCGCTGGTGGGCTCCCTCGTCGCCGGGCGGGTCGGGGCCCGACTGCACCTCGGTCGGGCGCTGACCGTCTCGATCACGGTCGCCGCGCTCGGGTTGCTGCTGGTGCCCGGGCTCGCCGCGGCCGGCACGGCGACCGTGCTGCTCGGGGCGGGCTTCGTGATCAACGGGGCGGCTCTGGCGGTCTACAACGTCCTGGCCGTCACCGTGCGGCAGCAGGTCCCCCCACCCGTCCTGCTCGGTGCGGTGACCGCGAGCTACCGCATCGCGGCCTTCGGTTCGCTGCCGGTCGGGGCACTGCTCGGCGGGGTGTTGACCGACCTGGCCGGGGCGACCACGGCGGTGTGGGTGGTGGCCGTCTCGCTCACCGTCTCCTCGCTGCTGCTGTACGCCTCTCCGCTGCGCGGGGCGGCCCAGATGTCCGAGGTGCGGGCCCTCACGGACACGACGATTCGGAAGGAACGGTCCATCCGGCATGGCGACTGACGTGACCGACGGCATCGGCGCCGTCGACGAGGCGACCTGGGCCCGGCTGGCCGCCGACGCCGAACCCGACGCGGCCCACGGCTACCTGCTGTTCCGCGAACGGCTGGAGCCGGGCACCGCGCTGCTGGTCACCGCCGACGACGACCGGGGGCCGGTTGCCGCGATCCACGCGGTCACCGCCGTGGCCGGGACGGGCCTGTTCAGCCACCCGTGGAAACTCCTCACCGAGGAACAATTCCTCCGGCTCACCCCGGACGACGACGCGGCCCGGATCCGCGCCGAGCACCGGGCCCTGCTCGGCGCGCTCGGCCCGGACGCACCCGAGTCGGGCGATCTCGCGGACTGGCTCACCTCCACCGTCGGAGAGCCGCTCGTCGTCCGCACGTACGACCGCAGTCCGCTGTTCACCGCCCCCGACGTCGACATCACCCGGCGGCAGCAGGCCGGCCGAGAGGTCGTGGCGACCCTCCAGGACCTGGTCCGGCAGGGCCGCGCGGGAGCGGTGGTTCTGCCGTACGTGGCCACCGACGACGAGCTGCTGCGTGGCCTGCTGGAGGCCGCCGGCTTCGTCCGGGGCTCGGTCACCGCCGCGTCCGCGCTGCACCTGGGTGGCTACCCCACCTACCAGGCGTTCCTCGACGGGCAGAACGCCGAGACGCGCCGCAACTACCGACTGGCCGAGCGCGAGGTGACCCGGGCCGGCCTCCAGGTCCGCGAGGTGCCGCTGGCCGAGCACGTCGACCGGATCGTGGACCTTGAGGCGCGCACCGGCGAGCGCAACGGCGCGGCACCGAACCGGTCCCAGTTGCGGGCGGCCCGCGCGTACCTGGCGGCGGTGCTCCCCGGGGCGATCCGGGTGGCCGTGGCGGGCCGGTCCGACGCCGAGGTCCTCGCCTGCACGGTGCAGATGTACGGACGGCACGGCTGCTGCACCCTCGGCTACGGCAGCGACTACGACGTCACCGGTACCAGCGTCGCCTACCACCACCTGGTGTTCGGGCAGCCGGTCGAGTCGTGCATCCGGGCCGGCGTGCCCCGGTACCGCCTCGGGTTCGAGGCGTTCGCTCCGAAGTTCCGCCGAGGCGCCCGGGTCGCCAAACGTGAGCTGTGGCTGTGGACGCCCGATGAGCAGCGGCGGGAGTCGTTCGCCCGGCTCCTCCGGTTCCTCGACGAGCGCACCACCGGCCACCTGGCTGCCTACGTCCGCTGATTCCCTTCATCACGCGTCGCATTTGACGCACGACCACCGGGAGACCGACATGCCGCTCGCCCCTCGTGCCATGGTGATCTCGCTGCAGAAGACCGGCACCCACCTCATGCAGGGTCTGATGACCAACCTGGGGTACAAGATGGCCGGGGTGCCCCGGCCGACCCCCCGCAACACCCCGGAGTTCACCGACGCGCAGCGACGTCAGATCGCCGCGCTCACCCTGTCGAAGTCCGACTACGACGAACTGCTGGAGCTGGAGGGCACGGAGGAGTACCTGCTCCGCACCCAGGAGGCCTGGTCCGCCCTGGGCTGGCACTGGCAACGCCGACTGGGCCAGCACGTCGTCAACCGGTACGGGCAGACCCGCTTCGACTTCGCCGACTCGGTGATCACCAACCCGCACCTGCCGTACTCCCGGTTCGCGGACACCCCGGCCGGGCTCTGCTGGATCTTCCATGAGCTGGACATCAGCAAGGTGGACGGGTCCTTCTTCGCCGAGTGGGTGGAGACCGGCACCCCGCCGCTGGTCTACAACTACCGCGACCCCCGCGACGCCCTGGTGTCCATGGTCAACTTTCTGGAGGGGCGGACCCGCGAGGGGTACGGCAACTTCTACGAGTTCGACATCTTCCACCGCATCCTGACCTCCCTGCCGACCTGGGAGGAGAAGCTCGACTACGCGATGCGGGACACGTCCTTCCTCGGCCGCGACCAGTTCGAGAGGGGGTTGTGGCTGCTGCGCCACCCCGACGTGTGCAAGGTCAGCTACGAGGATCTGGTCGGGGAGCGCGGCGGCGGGTCCCGGCAACGCCAACTCGAGGCCGTGGACCGGTTGCTGAAGCACGTCGGGTCCACCGCGGACGCCGAGGAGGTCGCCGGCAAGGTCTACGACCAGAACTCCTGGAGTTTCTTCCGGGGCACCACCGGCACCTGGCGGGAGCGGTTCACCAAGCGCAACGAGGCCCGTTTCACCGAACTGTTCGGCGACATCCTGGAGCAGTACGGCTATGAGTGAGACCCGCGCCTTCCTGCTGCTCGGCGGTTACCGGGTCATCGCCCGCAACTGGGGCTTCCTCGCCGACCTCGCCGGTCGAGGGCTGCGGATCCTGCTGATCACCTCGGAACAGTGGCGCGCCGACACGACGGCCGCCATGGCCCGGGGCGAGGGTCCCGGGACGTACCTCACGGACGCGGCCTTCGTCACCGGCGAGGTCGGCATCGAGGGGAGTTTCACCTCCGGTGTGGTCGCCCACGTCCAGCGCTGGCAGCAGGAGTACGACATCGTCGGGGTCTACGCAGCGGGCGAGATGCTCGTCGAGCAGACCGGGATCGTGGCGGACGCGCTCGGCCTGCCCGGGCCGGGGGTACGCGCGGCGCGGGTGTGTCGCAACAAGTACCTGCAACGGTTCTACCTGCCGCAGTGGAGCCCCCGGCTGGTCGTCGTCCCACCGCAGGGGCGCGCCGGGCTCGACGTGGGCCCGGTGCGGTTCCCGGCGGTGCTGAAGCCCTCCGGCCGGCGGTCGAGTTCCGGGGTCCGGGCGGTGCGCGACCCCGCGGCCCTGCCCGCGCTGCTCACCGAGTACCCGGCGGCGGAGACCCTGCTGGTCGAGGAGTACGTCACCGGCGCCGAGTACTCGGTGGAGGCGGTCGTCCAACACGGTCGGATCGTCTTCGAGTCGGCGACCCAGAAACGAACCACCGAGGACGGCTCGGACTGGTTCGTCGAGATGGCCCACACCGTGCCCGCACCTCCCGGCGCGGAGCACGACAGGCTGCTCGCCGCCAACCGCGACATCGTGGGCCGGCTCGGTCTCGTCGCCGGCATCGTGCACACCGAACTCCGTCTCGACCGGGACGAACGGCCGGTCCTGATGGAGGTGGCCGCCCGTACTCCCGGCGATGGCATCATGCCGCTCTACCACCTGGCGACCGGTCGGGCGCTGGAGGAGACGATCATGGAGGTGGCGCTCGACGAGCCGGCGGCACACCCCCCACCCCGGCGGTACGCCCGCCAGGTCTACCTGCCCCAGCCGACGGGAACGTTGCAGGACGTGAAGCTGCGCTGGCCGGGCGTGGAGCCGCAGTGGGTGCCGGAGGGGCAACCGTGGCCGGTCATCGCACCGGGCGAAGCCGACGACCCGCCCGCCCTGCGACACGTCATCGTGCTCAAGGAACGCGGAGCGCGCCTCGGTGAGCTGCGCGAATCCGGTGACCGTGGGGTGACGTTCCTGATCGACGCCCCGACCCTCGACGACCTCGACGACCTCGAGCGTCAGGTGAGCGCGGCGATCGACATCATCGTCGATCCCTGACCAGCACCGACGGGGTCCACGACAAGACGTCGGTGGCGCGCCGGATCGACTAGGGTGCTTCGAAAGATCGCCCCGATGAGGAGGAACCGGTGTTCATCTTGGAGCTGTCCTTCGGCGCCGAACCCGACCGGCTCGCCGCCCGACCGGCGCACCGGGAGCGTCTCCAGGCCCTGCACCAGGAGGGTCGGCTGGTCATGGCCGGGCCGTTCGCCGACGACTCCGGGGCACTACTGATCTTCGACGTCCCGGACGCCGAGGCGTTCGCCGCGATCGTCGCCGAGGACCCCTACTACCGCACCCCCGGGGTGACGATCGCCAGCCAGCGGGAGTGGTCACCGATCGTTCGGTAGCCGGGGCGAGGGTGCCCTGGCTACGCAGTTGGGGCACCACCGGCGACCCGCGAAGGGGTGCACGACCCTGCGGCGGCACCGCCAGCAACAGCAAAACGCCCTGGTCGGTATATACCGACCAGGGCGTTTCTCAAGGGTGGAGCCGAGGGGACTCGAACCCCTGACCCCCACACTGCCAGTGTGGTGCGCTACCAGCTGCGCCACGGCCCCTTGCTGTCGTCCCGGTCGCCCGGGCACTGGGAAACTATACACAGACCGGCCCGCATGGTCATCTCGCGGGGTCCCCCGCCGGGCCGGGTCAGTTGAGCGCCACGTCCGGCGGGAAGTGCGCGACGGCGGCCATCATCCCGCCCTGCCGGCGCAGCACCATCGGCCACAGGTCGTCGGGCCGGTCGACGAACGCGTCCCCGGGCAGCCCGTCCAGCACGAACCAGGACCCGTCGGCGATCTCCTGCTCCAACTGGCCGCTGCCCCAGCCGGAGTAGCCGGCGAAGACCCGGATGCCGCCGATGCTCTCCCGCAGCCGCTCCGGGTCGATCGAGAGGTCGATCGTGCCGACCGCCCCGGAAACCTGGTGGAAGCCCTTCACCCGGCGCATCGGGTGCCGCATCCGGGCGAGGCAGATGGCCGAGTCGGGCTGCACCGGGCCACCCTCGAAGAGCACCGCCGGGTGGCGGGCCAGGTCGCTCCAGTCACCGAGCACCTCGGCCACCGGCACCTCGGTGGCCCGGTTCAGCACCACACCGAGCGCGCCGCCCGGCTCGTGGGCCACCAGCAGCACCACCGTACGGTCGAAGTTCGGGTCCTTGAGCGCCGGAGTCGCGACCAGCAGCCGCCCGGTCATCGACTCCATCGCTCGTCCGCCGATCGCCTGGCCCTCTCCCTGCATGCCACACACCCGTCAACCGTGAGCCCGCGCCGGGGGCCGGTCATCGACCGGATCCGCCCGCCGCATCGGGTTCAGCCGCGCTGTCAACGCCATGCCTGGCACCATAGCCTGCGTGCTGGGCGCTGGCTAAGGTCTGACCGGCGGGTGATCGGACAGTTAAGACGAAGGGCTGACGCACCCGACGGCCGAGCTCCCGGTGATCGACCGATCGGGGCCACCGACGGCCGAGAAACGCCCGAAAGGTCCGTCACATCCCGATAGATTCGGCTGATCGGGAGGGCGACCGCGGTCGCCCCTGCCCGCGACACGGAGGCGGGTGGCGATGGCAACTGTCCGGGACGCGACGTACGACGTGCTCCGCACCCTCGGGATGACCACTGTCTTCGGCAACCCCGGCTCCACCGAGGAGCCGTTCCTCCAGGACTTCCCCGCCGACTTCCACTACGTCCACGCGCTGCACGAGGCGACGGCCGTCGCGATGGCCGACGGCTACGCCCAGGCCAGCGGAGTGCCCGCCCACGTCAACCTGCACACCGCACCGGGCACCGGCAACGGCATGGGCAACCTGGTCACCGCCTGGCACAACAAGACCCCGCTGATCGTCACCGCCGGCCAGCAGACCCGGGAGATGCTGCTCCTGGAACCCCGGCTGGCCAGCCGTCGACCGACCGAGCTTCCGCAGCCCTACGTGAAGTGGGCCTACGAGCCGGCCCGGGCGCAGGACATCCCCGCGGCGATGCTGCGGGCGTACGCGACGGCGGTGCAGCCACCGGCCGGGCCGGTCTTCCTCTCCCTGCCCATGGACGACTGGGACCAGCCCGCCGACCCGCCGCCCGCGCCGCGAACGGTGGCCACCCGGTTCGCGCCGGACCCCCAGCGGTTGGAGGAGTTCGTCCGGGTGCTGGCCGGCAGCCGCAACCCGGTGCTCGTGTACGGGCCGGGGGTGGACCGCTCCGGAGGCTGGCCGGCCGCGATCGCGCTGGCGGAGCGGCTCGCCGCGCCGGTCTGGTCGGCTCCCGCCACCGAACGGGCCGTGTTCCCCGAGGACCACCCGCACTTTCGCGGCGTGCTGCCGTACGCGATCGGTCCGCTCGCCGAGGCGCTGCGCGGGCACGACACGGTGCTGGTCGTCGGCGCCCCGGTGTTCCGCTACTACCCGTACGTGCCGGGCGGGCACCTGCCCGACGGCGCGCGCCTGCTGCACATCACGGACGACCCCGACGAGGCCGCGCGAGCCCCGGTCGGTGACAGCCTGCTCAGCGACCCGGGCCTGGCACTGGCCGCGCTCGTCGAGGGGGTGCCGCCGAGCGACCGGCCGGCGCCCACGCGACCGGACGCACCGCCACCGCCGGAGGTCGGCACCCCACTGAGCGCCGACGCCATGTTCGCCGCGCTGGCCGCACACTGGCCGACCGACGGCGTGCTGGTCCAGGAGTCACCATCCAATCTGTCCGCGCTGCGTCGTCAGCTGCGGATCGCCCGCCCGGCGTCGTACTTCACGATGGCCAGCGGCGGCCTCGGCTACGGCCTGCCGGCGGCGATCGGCGTCGCACTGGCCGAGCGGGACACCGGGCGCGGTCGCCCGGTGGTGGCGGTGATCGGCGACGGCTCCTTCCACTACTCGGTGCAGTCGCTCTGGACGGCCGCACGCCTGGCCCTGCCGGTGGTGGTCGTCGTCCCGGTCAACCAGCAGTACGCGATCCTCAAGGCGTTCGCCGAGCTGAAGCACACCCCGGGGGTGCCCGGCCTGGACCTGCCGGGGTTGGACGTCATGGCGATCGCGAGCGGCTACGGCTGCGCCACGCAGGTGGTGGAGACCCCCGATCAGCTCGGCGCGGCGCTCTCCGCCGGGCTGCGTGCCGACGGGCCCACGGTGCTGCCGGTGCCGATCAGCACCGACGTGCCCAGCATTCTCTGAACCGGGTCAGCGCGGTCCGATCGACAGCGGGGCACCGGTGAAGACGTCCAGCACCGGCCGGCTGCCCAGCGGCGCGGCGAGGGTGACGGTGACCGGCTCCAGTTTCAGCACAGCGATGCATTCGCCGGTGGCCCGGGTGACGCCGCCACCGACCACCACGACGTCCGGCCGTTCCCACACCAGCGGCGCGATTCCGGTGTCGCACGCGCCGACGCCGAGCCGCACGGTCAGCCGGGCGCCGTCGACGGCGGCCAGGTCCTGGGCCGCCACCAACCCGTCCGGCAGCGGCCGGGCCGTCGTGGTCGGCTCGGGGACGGGGGTGACCGCCGACGGCGCGACGGCGAGCCGGGCCACCGGGGTGGCCAGCTCCTTGACGGTGAACAGCCAGGCCGGAACCTGCGCCACCCCCCGGCTCGTGCGAACCGGCACGGCGTCGAACGTGACAGCGGTGACGGTGAGCGGGAGACAGGCCGTCTGCGTGCTGCTCGTGGCCCACCCGTCGGGCCCCGGTTCGACGGTGGGGCCACCGGGGGTGGGCCGACCGAGCTGCTTCGGCCGCCCCGGGCAGGGCAGTGGGTCACCCTGGTCGAGCTGCCGGTACGCCTCGGCGGCGCTGACCAACGGCAGTCTCAACCGTCCGTCCGGGAACTGGATCTCGCCGCCGACCCGGGTGGGCGGTATCCCGACCTGCGCGCGGTACCACCCGGCCCGGAAGGCCGCCTCGGTCTCGGGGGTGAAGCCCGGGTCACCGGTGAGCACTGTCGGCCCCTCCAGCGGCACGTAGCCCGTGCGCCAGTCGGGGCCGGGCCGCCACGCCTCGGCGACCTGAGCGGCTCGCTGGTCGAACGCCTCCACGCCGCGCGTCGGGCTGCGCGGACCGGCGGCCGGACCGGCGTCGGTCGCGGCACAGCCCGCCGTGAGCAGCAACGGGAGTACGAGCAGCAGTGCAGGCCGATTCATGTACGGTTCGACGCCTCCGCCGACCGGCCGGTTCCCGGCCTGGGCTCAGGTCTCGCCACCCAGATCCGTCTGGTACGCCTCCCAGAGCAGGTCGGCGCCGCGCCGCCGATGCCGGGCCAACCCTCGCAGCAGGTGCCCGGCCCGGTGTCGCAGCTCATCGGGGTGCGCCTCGGGCCGCTCAGCGATCTGCTGGACCGCCAGGATCGCGGCGACGATCGCCACGTGCTCCCGGGTCAGCAGCCGCACGCCGTGGTCCAGTCGCGGCGACTGGGTGAGCAACTCCCGGTAGAGACCGGTGGGACCTTCGGTGACCCGGACGTGCTCGGTGAAGCCCCGGTGCACCGGACGCAGCCGAAGGAGCACCTCTTCACGCCAGCGTGGCTCGGTGCTCGCGGCGGCGACGGCCCGGCCGAGAGCGTGCACGTCTCCGGTGAGGCCGGCCGGGCGCGGCGCGCCGGGTAGACCGATGGAATGTGGATCGGCGGGGAGCCCCGCCGGATGCGCGAGGCGCGGTCGGGCGACGACTGACGGCTGCTGGACCGGACCGGTGACCATGGCACCTCCCGCGCGGCGGCGCTGCTACCCCATACCGCGATGGTGCGGCTGCCCCGCCCGCCCTGTCCAGGGCCCTGAGCCGTCTCATCTGCCCCGTTGAACCCAGTGACCCCACCAGCCACGCTGATGCCGCCCTGGGGCACCGCACGGGCCTCCTGGGACGTACGACCGCCTCAGTCGGTCGACGGGCGCTCTGCCAGCCGGCGCAGGTGGTCGGCCACGGCGTGCGCGTCGCCGGCCCGCTCGTCGCGCGGTCGACCCGTCGTGATCGCCTCGGCCAGCGCCCGCAGCTCGGACGGCGGCAGGACGGGCAGCCCCATGCCGCGCAGTGGGATGGTGACCCCCCGGGCGCGCCCCGGGTCGGTCGCGAGGATGGCCCGTACCTGCGGTTCGCCGGCCGGACCGTCGTCGTCCGCCTCGCGGTACGACACCGCGCCGGACTCGATCCGGGCGGTGGCGAGGTCGACGGTACGGGTGCGCAGGGCACCGCGTACCCGCGCCCGGCTGCCGTCCAGCCAGGCGGCCGTGCGGAGCACCCGCAGCACCAGGTAGAGGCCGAGCAGGACGAAGGGCAGGCCACACAGGCCGACGAACGGGCTGGGACCGGACTGGTTCGGGTCGGCGGAGTCGCGTAGGCCGGGCGGCAGCAGCCCCGGTGGCAGGTCGCGTGCCTCCTCATAGGAGGCGAACGCGTCACCCGGGCCGGTCAGCCGGCGCAACAACCCGTCGGCGACGAGGGGCAGTGCCACGAAGGCCGCGCCCACGGCCGCGAGCAGGACGCCGAACACCACCGCCACGACGCGCTGGCCGGGCGACGCGCCGACCGACAGGCGCAGCTCCTGGTTGGTCACAGGGGGCAGCGTAAGACCCCGCGAACAACGAAGCGCCCCGGCCGGTGGGCCGGGGCGCTTCGTTCGAGGTGGTGGAGGTGCCGGGAATCGAACCCGGGTCCTTCGCCGGTTTGTCAGGGCTTCTCCGAGCGCAGCTCGCTGTGCCTCTACTCGGCCCCACCGCTCACGCGAGCAAGTTGGTGTGACGGGCCCAGTCGCTGATTAATCTCGCCGCACGGACCCCGCGACCGGGTCCGATTGGCCAGCCTCCTAGCTGATGCCGGCTACTGGGACGAAGGCGTTCCCAGGCCGACAGACTCAGCTACTCGCCTCAGGCGGCGAGAGCGAAGTCAGCGCGATTTTGCTTGGCGCTTATAAGTTTCCGACGACCGATTCTCGAGACGACGTCGGCTTCCTCGGCTCGCTTCCCCTGTCGCTGCGTACGAAGTCGAAACCAGTCACCCCCTCGACAGGCCGCCGATGTGGCGGCACTGACAAGACTAACGCCTGCCGCAACCGCTTTCATCCCGAGCCCCGGGCCGGCACGCCGACCCGGACAAACAGGATGAACTAGTCGTCCATTCCCTTGCCACGTCGACCGGACACCCGGGCGATCTCCCGGTCCGCTTCCCGCTTGGCGAGGTCCTGACGCTTGTCGTACGACTTCTTGCCCTTGGCCAGGGCGATCTCGACCTTGGCCCAGCCGTCCGAGAAGTAGACCTGCAACGGGACGATGGTGTAACCGCCCTCGCGGGTCTTGCCGAGGAGCTTGTCGATCTCGGCCCGGTTGAGCAGCAGCTTGCGGGTACGCCGGGGCTCATGGTTGGTCCAGGTGCCCTGGGTGTACTCCGGGATGTGCATCGAGTGCAGATAGAGCTCGCCGTCACGTTCCTGCGCGAACGCGTCGACGAGCGACGCTCGCCCGGCCCGCAGCGACTTGACCTCGGTGCCGGTCAACGCCATGCCGGCCTCGTACGTGTCGAGGACGGCGTAGTCGTGGCGTGCCTTCTTGTTGGAGGCGACCACCTTGCGCCCCTTTTCCCGTGGCATCGGCGCCACCCCCTCTCCTGGAGTCCGCGGCCGGGCCCACCCCGGCCGGACAACCGATCATGCTACCGGAATCACAAGGACCCTCCCGCGCCGTTTATTTCCGGCTGCGGGAGGGTCCTCGGGAAACGACGGGACGACCCGTTCGGTGCCTAGACCCGCAGGTAGAAGCGCAGGGTGATCCAGGCGGTGCCCGCGCTGACCAGACCACCGACGCCAGCCATCAGCGGGAAGATGAACAGGATGTCGCCCCAGGTGATCGGCGAGAGCAGACCCTGCAACGCGCTCAACGACCCGTCGAAGAGCAGATACTTCGCCGCGACCAGGGCCACCAGACCGAGCAGTGAACCGATCAGGCCGGCCACCACGGCCTCCAGCACGAACGGCGCCTGGATGAACCAGTTGGACGCGCCGACCAGCTTCATGACCGCCACCTCACGCCGCTTGCTGTACGCGGCCACCTGAATGGTGTTCGCGACCAGCAGCAGGGCGGCGATCGCCATCACGATGGCGGCAGCCAGGGCGATGTTCTGGATCGAGGTGAGGATGTTGAAGATCTTGTCGAGCAGTCGACTCTGGTCGATGATCTCCTCGACGCCCGCGGTGTCCTTGTACTGGTCGTAGACGTTCTTGTACTGCTCCGGGTTGTTCAGCTTGAGCCGGAACGCCTCGGGCAGCTGGTCCGGCTTGACCGCGTTCACCAGGTCCGGCGCGTCCTGGTACATCTCCTTGAAGCGCTTGTACGCCTCGTCCTTGTTGACGTAGAGGACGTCCTTGACCAGGGGGTCGCTGTCGAGCTTGGTCTGCAGGTCGGTGCGCTCCTGCTCGGTCACCTCCTGAGTCAAGAAGATCGAGACTTCGATGTTCTTGTAGTAGAGGTCCTTCATGTCGTCGACCTGGCGGTACATGAGACCGCTGGCGCCGAGCATGGTCAGCGAGACCGCCATCGTGATGATCATCGCGATGGACATGGTCACGTTGCGCCACAGTCCGACCAGTACCTCGGACAGGACGTATTTCACGCGCATCGGGATTTCCTCCGGGTCTCCGGCATGAGGTGTTCGTCGTCAGGCTGCGCAGGGGTGGAGCGCCGGCTCACCCGTAGACGCCGCGGGCCTGGTCACGCACGATGCGACCGCTCTCAATCTCAACGACGCGGCGGCGCATCTGGTTCACGATGTTGGAGTCGTGGGTGACCATCACGACGGTCGTGCCGGTGCGATTGATCCGGTCCAGCAGGCGCATGATCTCAATCGAGGTGTCCGGGTCCAGGTTTCCGGTGGGCTCGTCCGCCAGCAGGATCAGCGGACGGTTCACGAACGCCCGGGCGACGGCGACCCGCTGCTGCTCACCACCGGAGAGCTCGTGCGGGTAGCGGTGCTCCTTGCCACCGAGCCCCACCAGCTCCAGCACCTCCGGCACGACCCGGCGGGCAACCGCCTTCGTCTTGCCGATCACCTCGAGGGCGAACGCCACGTTCTCGTAGGCGGTGCGGTTGGGCAGCAGCCGGAAGTCCTGGAAGACGCAGCCGATCGAGCGCCGGAAGTGGGGTCGCTTCCAGGAGCGCATCGACGTGACGTCCTTGCCGTTGACGACGACGCGCCCCTTGTTGGGGGCAACCTCGTGCAGCAGCATTTTGATGATCGTGGACTTGCCGGAGCCGGATGGACCGATGAAGAAGACGAACTCGCCCTTCTCGATCGAGACGGACACGTTGTCGAGCGAAGGCCGGGACGCCTTCGGGTACGTCTTCGTCACTTGCTCAAGCTGAATCACGGGTGGTGAGTCTACGCGGTGTAACAACTGAGCCAAGCCCCACGCCCCGCCGATCCGGCACGAGTCGTCGAATCAGGCCTCTACCTGGAGATCGACGACGCGCTCCGCCCGCGCGCCGTCACGCACCGTCGTTGGCGAGTTGACGCTGCTTGCGCCAACGGATGCCGGCCTCGATGAAATCGTCGAGGTCGCCGTCGAAGACCCCGCTCGGATTGCCGGTCTCCTGCTCGGTTCGGAGATCCTTCACCATCTGATACGGGTGCAGGACGTACGAGCGCATCTGGTCGCCCCACGAGCTCGTGCCACCGCTCTTGAGGCCGGCCATCTTCTCTTCCTCCTCCTGGCGCTTGCGCTCCAGCAGTCGAGCCTGGAGCACCCGCAGCGCGGAGGCCTTGTTCTGCAGCTGGGACTTCTCGTTCTGGCAGGTCACCACGATGCCGGTCGGAATGTGCGTCAGGCGCACCGCCGAGTCGGTGGTGTTGACGCTCTGCCCACCCGGCCCGGAGGAGCGGTAGACGTCGACCCGAACCTCGTTCTCCGGGATGTCGATGTGGTCGGTCTGCTCGGTGACCGGCAGAACCTCGACGCCCGCGAAGCTGGTCTGCCGACGACCCTGGTTGTCGAACGGGCTGATCCGGACCAGCCGGTGCGTGCCCGACTCGACGCTGAGCGTTCCGTACGCGTACGGCACCTTGACCGCGAAGGTGGCCGACTTCAGGCCCGCCTCCTCGGCGTATGAGGTCTCGTAGACCTCGGTGGGGTAGCCGTGCCGCTCCGCCCAGCGCAGGTACATCCGCAGCAGCATCTCGGCGAAGTCCGCCGCGTCCACGCCACCCGCGCCGGCCCGGATGGCCACCAGCGCCTCCCGGGAGTCGTACTCGCCGGAGAGCAGGGTGCGGACCTCCATCTCCTGGATGGCCTTGGTCAGCCCGGTGATCTCCGACTCGACCTCGGTCAGCACACCCGGGTCGGCCTCGGCCTCGGCCAGCTCCAGCAGCACCTGGGCGTCGTCGAGGCCGGAACGCAGGCTGCCCAGCTTGCTGATCTCGCCGTTGACGTACGACAGCTGCGAGGTCACCTGCTGGGCCTTGGCCTGGTCGTCCCACAGATCGGGGGCGGAGGCCTCCTGCTCCAGGCGGGCCTTGTCCTCGTGGAGGCGGTCGAGGTTGAGGACGGCCTCGATGTTTCGCAGGGTCGCGTCGAGTTCCTTGAGCTGTTCGGCGTAATCGGCAGCGGTCACGACAGACAAGCGTACTGTGCCGGGAGCGGAGCAGCTCGTTCCCTATGCGCGAACCCGCTGACCGTCACCCGACGGGGGCGGACTTCAACCACGACAGGGCCGCCCGGTGGTAGGCGACGGCGAACTCCAGCGCGCTGGCGTCGTACGTCTCGCCGTCCCGTTTGGCGTTCTTCACCTGCTCCCGGACCTGGGCCAGGGCCTCGGTGTGGTATTCGTTGGCCGAGGCGTACAGGCCCTTCAGCTGGCTGGCGGAGTGCAGGTTGCCGAAGGCCATCCGCAGCGCTATCGGGTTGCGGATGGTGTCCCGCCCCGGGTTCTCCGCGAGCCAGCGGGAAAACGTCCGTTTTCCGCTGGCGGTGAGTGCGTAGGGCTGGCTCATCCGCGGGCCCGGCTTGCCGAGCCGCACGAAACCCCGCTCAGCCAGCACCGGCAACTCGCGGTACACCTGACTGCGGGTCATCGACCAGTACGGCGCCAGACGGCGCTCAGCGGCGGCCATCAACTGACCGCCTGTCATCGGGCCCTCGTGGAGGAGGCCGAGCAGGGCCGCCGCCGTAGGGTTGACTCCGGAATCCGCCATGCCCACTACGCTGCCACTTTGCGCACGCGGCGTCCAGGATTTGCCGGTTTGCCACCCGACAGGACTTCCTAAGTGCACTGTCGGCGACAGACTGTCCGTTGAGGACTATCGATGGATTGCACATTCCGGGCGTCCGCCGGCGGCGCCCACGCGCGCCGCCGGCGGGTCGTCGCCGGTCAGCCCATGTGGGGGTACGTGTGGTCGGTCGGCGGCACGAAGGTCTCCTTGATCGTCCGCGGGGAGATCCAACGGACCAGGTTCAGCCAGGAGCCGGCCTTGTCGTTGGTGCCGCTGGCGCGGGCGCCACCGAAGGGCTGCTGCCCGACCACCGCGCCGGTCGGCTTGTCGTTGATGTAGAAGTTGCCGGCCGCGTACCGCATGCGCTCGCCGACCGACTCGACGACCCGGCGGTCGGTGGCGAACACCGAGCCGGTCAGGGCGTACGGGGCGATCGACTCCGCCTGCGCGACCACCTCGTCGAACCGGGCGTCGTCGAACACGTGCACGCCCAGGATCGGCCCGAAGTACTCGGTGGTGAAGGTCTCGTGGGCGGCGTCGCCGCACTCGAAGAGCGTCGGTCGCACGAAGTAGCCGACCGAGTCGTCGGCGGTGCCACCGGCCAGCACCCGGCAGCTGTCGTCACCGGCGATCAGCTCCAGCGCGGCGGTGTGCCGGGCGAACGCCTTGTCGTCGATCACCGCACCGCCGAAGTTGCCGAAGTCGGCCACGTCACCGTAGGTCAGCGAGTCGGTGGTAGCGGCCAGCCGGTCCCGCAGCCCACCCTCCCAGATCGAGCGCGGCACGTACGCCCGGGAGGCCGCCGAGCACTTCTGGCCCTGGTACTCGTACGCGCCACGGATCAGCGCGGTGTGCAGCGCGTCCACGTCGGCGCTGGTGTGCGCGACGACGAAGTCCTTGCCACCGGTCTCGCCGACCAGGCGCGGGTAGCCCCGGTAACGGGAGATGTTGTCGCCAACGGTCCGCCACAACTGCTGGAAGACCTTTGTCGAACCGGTGAAGTGGATGCCGGCCAGATCCGGGTCGGCGAGCACGACGTCGGAGACCTCCTCGCCCCGACCGGTGACCATGTTGATCACGCCGGGCGGCAGGCCGGCGGCCTCGAACAGCCGCATGGTGAAGTGCGCGGCGAACTGCTGGGTCGGGCCCGGCTTCCAGACCACCGTGTTGCCCAGCAGGGCCGGCGCCGACGGCAGGTTGCCGGCGATGGCGGTGAAGTTGAACGGGGTGACCGCGTAGACGAAGCCCTCCAGCGGGCGGTGGTCGAAGCGGTTCCAGACGCCGGGCGAGGACGCCGGCTGCTCCTCGAGCAGGCGACGCGCGAAGTGCACGTTGAACCGCAGGAAGTCGATGAACTCGCACGCCGCGTCGATCTCCGCCTGGATCGCGGTCTTCGACTGGCCGAGCATGGTGGCGGCGTTGAGCGTGTCCCGCCAGGGACCGGCGAGCAGCTCGGCGGCGCGCAGGAAGATCGCGGCGCGCTCCTCGAAGGGCAGCGCCCGCCACATCGGCGCGGCGTCCTTGGCCGCCTTGGTCGCGGCGCGCGCGTCGTCGTGGGTGGCGTGCGCGGTCACCCCCAGCACGTGGGCGTGCTTGTGCGGCTGCACCACGTTGATCGGGTCACCGCCGGCCATCCGCTGCTCACCGCCGATGGTCATCGGCAGGTCGATGCGCTCGGCGGCGAGCTCGGTCAGCCGCCGCTGGAGCCGGTCCCGGTCGGGGCTGCCCGGCTCGTAGTTGCGAACCGGCTCGTTGCGCGGCTCGGGAACGGAGAACACGGCATCCATCAAGGCTCCTGGCGATCTCGACAGCAGTGGCGAAACCGGACCCGCGGGCACCGACCGGATGGCCGGACACCGGACGCCACACGGGAGGCCGAGCAGCGGCGGGACCTCCCGTGATTCTCCCACGACGGGCCACGCGACCCATCTCCGCCACTGCCCTGCACCAAGGACCGCCCCACCCCTCCTCCCCTTACCGACCGGTCTCGATCCGTCCCGCTGTCCCGGGGCGACAGGCAGCCCAGCGGGCCCGCGTACCCTGAATGGTCGGTGACCTGCCGCCTCGAAGGGGAGACGAT
The DNA here is from genome assembly GCF_040302185.1 of Micromonospora sp. NPDC127501. NCBI lineage: Bacteria > Bacillati > Actinomycetota > Actinomycetes > Micromonosporales > Micromonosporaceae > Micromonospora > Micromonospora sp. NPDC127501. The sequence goes on from NZ_JBEORJ010000011.1 coordinate 44,287, forward strand.
GACCAAGCAGCCCGGCCGCGTCCCGGCCGCTGAGTCGGACGAGCCGGCGGTCGACGCGGCCAGCGCCGGCAGTCGGCCGCTGCCCGCGCCCGGCGCCGCAGTGCTCGCGCTGCTGGCGCTCGGGTGGCTGGCCGCCATGCTCTGGTCCACCCGGGAGGCCATCACGTCGGCGGCGGCCGGGGTCACCGCGATCAGCCTCTCCGCGTTCGCCCTGCCCGGCGTGATCTCGGCCGCGCTGGTGGCCGGGGCGGCCGTCGCGCTGGCCGGTGGCAACCTGCTGGCCCGCCGGTACGGCGACTGGGCCACCCTGCGCTTCGCCGGGGCGATCGGCGGCGGAATGCTGGTCGGGCTCGCTGCCGCGGTGGCCATCAACCTCACCTACTTCGACACGTCCACCACCAACGTGATCGCCGGCACCACGGCGGCCGCGGCGATCATCGGAGGCGCGCTGGCCGGCGCGCGGACCGCCCCGGCGATCGGTGCTGTGGTCACCGCCGCGCTGGGCACGCTGATCTTCGTGGTCGCGTTCAGCCGCGCCCGGGACCCGCTGTTCAACCTCTTCGGCTCCGGCGACAGCCAGGAATCATTGATCAACGCGGCCAAGTGGGTGTCCCGTACCGAATCGCTCGTCGCCGGGCTGCTCGCCGGGCTTCTGGCCTTCGGCTACCTGACCTGGGCACGGCGTCGCGCCGTCCGCCGTGATCCCGAGGCCCCGGCGCTGCGCTGGCCGGCGTACCTGCTCGCCGGTGCCGGGCCAGGGCTCCTCCTGCTGCTCGCCGAAGTGATCATCAGGGTTGGCGGCCGGTCGCTGCTCGACCTTGCCAGCGCGCTCAGTGAGGCGGACGCGGTGGCCCAGACCTCGCTGGGCACCTCGCGGGTGGACAACGGAATCTGGGTGCTCTTCGTGGGGGCGCTGACCGCGCTCATCGCGTTCGGTCGCACGCTCAGTCCGGCCCACAGCGACGACGACGAACCGGCCCACGGCCCGAACCCCGTCGCGGACCAGGTCGACCCGGCGGACGACAAGCCGGGCTACGCCAAGGCGTTCGACACGGACCCGGCCGAGACGTTCGACGGCGACCCAGCCGGGACGCCCGACGCGGACCCGGCGAAGGCGGACCCGGCTCGCTGACGCCCGACCTGAGCCGGGGTTCGGCGCAGGCAGCCGGGCCTGGCGTTCGGCGCAGGCAGCCGGGTCTGGCGTTCGGCGCAGGCAGCCGGGTCTGGCGTTCGGCGCAGGCAGCCGGGTCTGGCGTTCGGAGCAGGGCGGGCCGTGCGGGGATCGAGCAGGGCCGCCCCGCCTCGCTCCCCGCCCCAGTCGTCCCCTTCCCGGTCGATCATGGAGTTCTGGTGACCGGTTCACCCGCTTGTGCGGCCTGTGTTCACCACCACAACTCCGTGATCGGGGTCGGGGGCCGACTCGGGCGGCCCCGGGCCTACTTCCCCGGTCAGTCGGTAGCGCTCAGCAGCTGGTCCAGCTCCGTCACGTCGTACCACTCCAGCTCGTGGTCCTCGGCGCCGTCGACGGTGAACTGGGCGTCCGGGTCACCAGCCGCCGCCTCGGCCACGACGTCGGCCGCCGCGCCGACCTCCTCGGCCGCGTCCGCGCTGTCCACGTGGATGGCCGCGACGGCGCCCACCGGCACGGCGTCGGTCAACGTCACCGCGCTGGAGCCCAGCTCGCCGTCGCCACGCCCGATCGCTGCCGACGGCAGGTCGACCGAGATGACGACGCGACGGCGGGGAGCGGTCGGGTCGGCGCGGAGCAGGTGCAGGGCGTCCTGGGCAGCCCGGGTGAAGGCGACATACTCCAACTCCTCCTCGTCGCCCTCGGCGTACCACTCGCGCAGCGCCGGGGTCACGGCGTGCGCCTCGTCGGCGGCCAGGCCCTCCGCACGCAGCCGGGCCAGCATCGGTACGGTCGCCGGCACGTACACCCGGACAAGCTCGTCGGTCACCGGTCGTCTCCCCGCGTCGTCCTCCACCGGCGGCCGCCGGCACGGGCGCAGATCATGCCGCACGCCGTGACCGTCATACACCCCGCCTCCGGCGGGAGGAAGTTCCGAGCCGGTGTGTCCCGCCTGATTGGTCCGCCACCGACCCGGTCCCGTGCTGGGCGGCGAGGGCTGTCGGTGGCAAACTGAGCCAAACGACATCAACCCCGGGAGTTCCTGTGGAGCCGAGGTTCCTGCTGCTCTCCGACGTGGCCTCCGAGCTCAACGTGTCGGACTCGCAGGTCTACCACATGGTGCGCAGCGGCGAACTGCCGGCGATCAAGATCGGCGGGCGCGGCCAGTGGCGCGTCGAGCGCGCTCGACTGGAGGAGTACATAGCGCGCAAGTACGACGAGACGGCAGACTGGGTACAGAGCAACCCGCTGGTCGACCGCGACCCTGAGTAGTAGAAGCCCGGCTCGCTCTCCAGCCTGTTTCGCCCGCACCGCTCGGCCTGCGCCGTGCAGCACGGCCTGTCCAGGTCCGCCCCGCCCGGGCGCCCGCCCCGCCCGGCCCGGTCGCCCCGCCCGGACGCCCGCCCGCCCGCCCGGCCGCCCGCCCGCCCGGCCGCCCCGCCCGCGCGCGCCCCGCCCGGCCCGGCCCGGCCCGGATCGGCTCGGGTCGGCTCGGCTCGGCTCGGCTCGGGGCATGATCCACTCGGTTTTACGGAAGCCGGGGTGTCTCGGCCGCTGAGACCACGCGACATCAAGGAACCCGAGTGGATCATGCGCCCTGTCGGGCCAAGGACGCCACGAAGCCATTGACCGAGGCTGTTTTGTCGCTCAGAATCGAGCTTGTCGGAGGCAAACGCAAGCAAACGCAAGATCAAAGGGGGCCATGATGAGCGGAGCGCGACCCGGTCCTTCCCGACCACCCGTGCGGCTGCGCCCCGTCCCGCCCTTCGACCCGCCGTACGTCGACGAGGCCGACGGGTCGTGCTGGCCGTCGATGACCGACGGTCAACTAGCCCTCGACCTGTTCGCCTCCACCCGGCCCAGCCCGGTCCGGCCGCCGGAGCGGCGAGCAGCCCTGCGACCGGTGCCCAGCAGGTCCACCACCACCCACCCGGTCGCGTCGTTGCCGACGTCGACCGCACCGGAAACCACCCGAGCCGCGCATCGCTTCGTCGGCACCTGCCTGGAGGTGGTCAATGGCTACCGTTCGCCGGCCCAGGTGCGAGCGCTGCTCGACCCGGCCCGCGCGGGCGACCTGCTGGCCGAACTCGCCCGCGCATCCGGCCGGGCCGGGGCATCCCGTCGCCGTAGCGGCCGACCACCGGCTCGGCTGCTGCGCCTGCGAGTCTGCGAGCCCCGGGGGGCCGCGGTGGAGGCGGCAGCCGTCCTCACCGGCGCGGGCGGCCGAAGTTGGGCGATGGCGCTGCGCCTCGAACATCGTCGGGGCCGCTGGCTCTGCGTTGCCCTACACGTGCTCTGACCGCACCGGCCCCGGCGTCGACGAGGCTCACAGACACCGACGGGCCCCGGCCTGTTCGGCCGGGACCCGTCGGTCAGACGCTGTCGGTGCAGCTGCTGTTGGTCAGTTGCCCCCGTTGGGAGCGCCGTGGCAGCGCTTGTACTTGCGGCCCGAGCCACACGGGCACGGCGCGTTGCGGGACGGGCCGTTGCTCGCCTCCGCCTGGTTCGGTGCCGGCCGACGGGCGGCAGCCGACGGAACTGCCGGGCCACGCAGCCCGGATGCCGGCCGCTGCGGCGCGGACGGCGCGCTCTGCCCCGGTGCCGCCGGAGCACCCGGAGCCGGCCGGCCCACACCGAGCGCCGGAGCCTGCTGCTCGGCCTGCTCCACGGCTACCGCGCCCGGGCTGGCCTCACCGTCGATGGTCGGCGCGGAGTATTGCAGGCCCTGCCGCCGCGGTGCCTGGTTGAGGCCCTTGGCCCGGATCTCCACCGGCTTGTCGAGCAGGGTGACCTCGTCGGTCCCCTCCTCCGGCTCCGGCTCGGTCACCTGGACGTCGACGTTGTAGAGGAAACCGACGGTCTCCTCCTTGATGCCGTCCATCATGGTGGCGAACATGTCGAAGCCCTCGCGCTGGTATTCCACCACCGGGTCGCGCTGGGCGTACGCCCGGAGGTTGATGCCCTCCTGGAGGTAGTCCATCTCGTAGAGGTGCTCGCGCCACTTGCGGTCGATGACCTGGAGCAGCACCATCCGCTCGAGCTGGCGCACCCCCTCGGTGCCGAGTTGCTCCTCACGCCGGTCGTACGCGGCGTTGGCGTCCTCCTTGAGGCGGGCGACCAGGAAGTCGGCGTCCATGCCGGCCCGGGAGCCGCCGGCCTCCTCTTCCAGCTCCTCGATCGTCACGCCGACCGGGTAGAGCTGCTTGAGGCTGGACCAGAGCTGCTCAAGGTCCCAGTCTTCGCCGTAGCCGTCGGAGGTGGCACCCCGCACGTACGCCTCGACGGTGTCGTCGATCATGTTACGGACCTGGTCGGAGAGGTCTTCGCCGTTGAGCACCCGGAGCCGCTCGGCGTAGACGACCTGGCGCTGCTTGTTGAGCACCTCGTCGTACTTGAGCACGTTCTTGCGGATCTCGGCGTTCTGGCCCTCGATCTGGGCCTGCGCGCTCTTGATCTGCCGGGTGACCATCTTCGACTCGATGGGCACGTCCTCCGGGATGTTGAAGCGCTCCATCACCGCCTCGACCGCTCCGGCCCGGAAGCGCCGCATCAGCTCGTCCTGAAGGGACAGGTAGAAACGGGACTCGCCCGGGTCGCCCTGCCGGCCGGCGCGACCACGCAGCTGGTTGTCGATCCGCCGGGACTCGTGCCGCTCGGTGCCCAGCACGTAGAGCCCGCCGGCGGCCGAGACCTCTTCCGCCTCGGCGTCGCAGGCCTGCTTCCAGGTGGGAAGGACCTCCTCCATCGCCTTGGCGTACTCCTCCTCGTTCTCCAGCGGGTCGAGGCCGCGCTGGCGCAGCTCGTTCGCGGCGAGGAACTCCGGGTTGCCACCGAGCAGGATGTCGGTGCCGCGGCCGGCCATGTTGGTGGCCACGGTGACCGCGCCCTTACGCCCGGCCTGGGCGACGATCTCGGCCTCCCGGGCGTGGAACTTGGCGTTCAGCACGTTGTGCGGGATGCCACGGCGGCGCAGCAACTGGGAGAGGATCTCGGAGTTTTCCACCGAGACGGTGCCCACCAGCACCGGCTGACCCATCTGGTGCCGCTCGGCGATGTCCTCGATGACGGCGTTGAACTTGGCCTTTTCCGTCTTGTAGATGACGTCCGGCCGGTCCTCGCGAACCATCGGGCGGTGGGTCGGGATGGTCACGACGCCGACCTTGTAGACCTTGTTGAACTCGCTCGCCTCGGTCTGCGCCGTACCGGTCATCCCGGACAGCTTCTCGTAGAGGCGGAAGTAGTTCTGGAGGGTGATGGTGGCCAGGGTCTGGTTCTCCTGCTTGATCTCCACCCCCTCCTTGGCCTCGATCGCCTGGTGCATGCCCTCGTTGTAGCGACGGCCGTGCAGGATGCGACCGGTGAACTCGTCGACGATCAGGACCTCACCGTCGCTGACGATGTAGTCCTTGTCGCGCTTGTAGAGCTCCTTGGCCTTGATGGCGTTGTTGAGGTAGCCGACCAGCGGGGTGTTCACCGACTCGTACAGGTTGTCGATGCCGAGCCGGTCCTCGACCTTGGCGACGCCCCGCTCGGTCACCGCGATGGTGCGCTTGGAGTGGTCGACCTCGTAGTCGCCCTCGCCGTCGGTGCCGGGCTGGAGACGGGCCACCACGCCGGCGAACTCGCCGTACCAGCGGGCGGAGTGCTCGGCCGGGCCGGAGATGATCAGCGGGGTGCGGGCCTCGTCGATCAGGATGGAGTCGACCTCGTCGACCACCGCGAAGTTGTGCCCGCGCTGCACCAGCTCTTCCTTCGACCAGGCCATGTTGTCGCGCAGGTAGTCGAAGCCGAACTCGTTGTTGGTGCCGTAGGTGATGTCGCACTCGTAGGCGGCCTTGTGCTCACTGGCCGGCCGGTTGGGCAGCACCACGCCGACGGTCAGCCCGAGGAACTCGTGCACCCGACCCATCCACGCCGCGTCACGCTGGGCGAGGTAGTCGTTGACCGTGATCACGTGGACGCCCTTGCCGGAGAGCGCGTTGAGGTAGACGGCCATGACCGAGGTCAGCGTCTTGCCCTCACCGGTCTTCATCTCGGCGATGTTGCCGAAGTGCAGCGCCGCGCCGCCCATCACCTGGACGTCGTACGGGCGCTGGCCGAGCACCCTGGCCGCCGCCTCGCGGGCCACCGCGAACGCCTCCGGCAGCAGGTCGTCGAGGGTCTCGCCCTCGTCGAGCCGCTCCCGGAACTGTTCGGTCATGCCGGCCAGTTCCTCGTCGGTGAGGTTGACGTAGTCGTCCTCGATCGAGCTGACGGCGGCAGCGATGGCCTTGAGCCGGCGCACCATGCGGCCCTCGCCCGCGTTAAGGACCTTTTCCAGAATCGACACGGATCAACGCTCCCCTAGACAGTCTCGAACCATCGTAGGCGCTCCATCGGCGCGATGGTCACTGGTGGCGGTGCTCGACCCCGCCGAACCCGACATAACTCGCGTCCTGCACACGCCCCAAACGTTATCCGGTTACGCCGTCGGCGAACGCTACGGCAGGATGCACGAGTGGAGCTCGTGGAGATCATCGAGGACGGCGTGCTGCTGCGGCCCTGGCGAGAGACGGATGCCGAGGCCGTGCACCGAGCCTGCCAGGACCCGGACATTCAGCGTTGGACCACCGTACCGCGCCCGTACCGGCCGGAACATGCCCACGGATTTGTCACCGAGATGAGCCGGAAGGCCTGGGCCGAGGGCACCGGGGCCCCGTTCGCGGTCTGCGACCCGAACACCGGGGAGGTGCTGGGTTCCAGCGGGCTGATCTCGATCGACCAGGACGGCACCGGTGAGATCGGCTACTGGACGGCACCCTGGGCGCGTGGCCGGGGCGTGATGGTCCGGGCCACCCGGGCGGTGGCCCGCTGGTCCTTCGACACCCTCGGGCTCCGCCGGCTCATCTGGCAGGCCGAGGTGGGCAACCACGCCTCCCGGCTGGTGGCACTCCGGGCCGGTTTCCGGATCGACGGCAGGTTGCGGATGGCAAACCCGGCGCTGCTCGGCAGCGCGGACGGCTGGATCGGCTCGCTGCTACCCGGCGAGGTACCGGCCGCCGGGTCGACCGGTCCGGCCGGGCCGGGCACCCTCGCCGCCCGGCGGGCCGCCGTCTTCGGCCGTCCGCAGCCCGTTCTGTTCGCCGAGAACGGAGCCGGCGAGCTGCTTCTGCGGCCCATGGAGGAGAAGGACCTGGACGCCGTGGTGCAGACCTGCCGGGACCCGGAGAGCATCCGCTGGACGACGGTGCCGGACCCGTACGAGCGCGCCGACGCGCAGGGCTACCAGGCTTACGGCCGGGACGCCTGGGCTCGGGGGGACGCCGCCTGCTTCGTGATCGCCGACTCCGACGACAGGTACGCGGGCACGCTCGACCTGCGGCTCTCCCCCGCTGACCCGCTGGTGGCCGACACCGGCTTCATGACCGCCCCGGCGGCCCGGGGTCGGGGCTACCTGCCCGCCGCGCTGGTCGCGCTCAGCGCGTGGGGCTTCAGCACGTTGGGCCTGGCGCGGATCGAGTGGAAGGCGAATGTGGGCAACACCGCCTCCCGTCGGGCGGCGGAGAAGGCGGGATTCCTGGTCGAGGGGGTCGCCCGGGGCGGCGTGCAGCACCGGGGCGAGCGGGTGGACGTGTGGGTCGGGGCGCTTCTCGCGAAGGATCTGGGATGAATCTGCGGCCGGTCGTCGAGGCGCACGGGGTGCGGCTGCGCCCGTTTCGCGCGGAGGACAGCGCAGACGTGGTGGACGGCTGCGCGGACCCGCTGACTCAACGGTTCCTGTCGAACCTGCCGACGCCGTACACCGAGACCGACGCCCGCTGGTGGATCGACGTCGGCGCCCCGGCGGCCTGGACCGGCGGCGGCACGGCGTACGCCGTCGCGGACCCCGCGACCGATCGCCTGCTCGGCGCGGTGGGGTTGAACAACCCGGTGCCCGCCCGGGGTCAGCTGGAGATCGGCTACTGGATGCGACCGGCGGCGCGTGGTCGCGGGCTGGCCACCGCGGCGACCCGCGCGCTGAGCGAGCACGCGTTCGCCGCCGGGGCGGCCCGACTGGAGCTGCTCACCGAACCGGAGAACGGTCCGAGCCAACGGGTCGCGCTGGCCGCCGGCTTCCGCTACGAGGGTCTGCGCCGTTCGGCAGGTGCGTCCCGGGACGAGGGCCGGCACGACCTGCTGGCCTGGGTACGCGTCGCAGATGATCCGCCCGGCCCGGCCGCCCGGCTGCTGCCCGACCTGCCCGGCGGGGTGCTCACCGACGAGGTGGTGGCGCTGCGCCCACTCGCGCCGGACGACGCGGCGCTGATGTACCGGCTGCACAGCCGGCCCGAGGTGGTGGCGAACCAGGCTCCGCCGGTGCCGCCGACGCGCGAGGCGATGGAGCGGCGTTGTCGTCTCGCGCAGAGCGGCTGGCTGACCGGCGAGATCGCCCGGCTGATGATCACGGACGTGGCCAGCGGCGAGCCGGTGGGCAGTTGCGGCTTGTCGTACACCGACGTGGCCGCCGGCGAGGCGTCGGTCGGCTACGCGTTGCTGCCGAAGTGGCGCGGCCGGGGGTACGCGACGCGGGCGGTCCGGTTGCTCGCGGGATGGGCGTTCGGCTCGGCCGGTATCGCCCGGTTGTCGGCCGGCACGGTGCCGGACAACACCGCGTCGCACCGGGTGCTGGAGCGGGTCGGTTTTCGGCGCGAGTCCGTTCAGCGCGGCCGGCTGCCCGGGTTGGCCGGCGCGCGCCTGGACGACCTGACCTTCGCGCTGCTCCCCGCCGACCTCCGTTGACCGGTGCCGCGGGGTTGTGGTGGGAGCGCCCCACCACAACCCCACGAGCTGACGGTCAGGTGGCGAGGGAGATGATGCCGTAGTCGTACGCGTGGCGCCGGTAGACGACGCTGGGGCGGCCGGACTCCTTGTCCTGGAAAAGGTAGAAGTCGTGGCCGACCAGTTCCATCTCGAACAGCGCGTCGTCGATGGTCATCGGCTCGGCCGGGTGGACCTTCTCCCGGGCGATGTGCCACGGCTGGTCGTCGTACTCCTCTTCGACCCGCTCCGCGACGGCGGTGCCGGCGCGGGCGCCCTCGCTGGGCGCGCTCAGCGCGTTGGGCACCAGGTCCGCGACCGGAAGGCCCGCTGTGGCTTCGGCGACGGAGATCGGCGCGTGCCGGCCCCGGTGTACGCGGCGGCGGTCGGCCGCGCGGCGCAGCCGGGTGTCGAGCTTCGCGATGGCCGCGTCGAGCGCGCTGTAGAAGTCGTTCGTGCAGGCTTCGGCCCGAATCACCGGGCCCCGGGAAACGCAGGTGATCTCCACCCGCTGGCAGTGGTCGGCCTGGCGCGGATTGCGCTCGTGAAACAGCTCGACATCGACGCGAATAAGTTTGTGGTCGTAGCGTTCGATCTTCGCGAGTTTCTCGGCTACGTGTACCCGGTAATGGTCCGGCACTTCGACGTTTCGGCCCTTGACCACGATGTCCACGTGACCTCCCTTGTTCGGACGGTCTTCGATCCGGTTACCCGGCCGCGCGCCGTGGGGAGACCCGCTGGCGTCGACCGGTTGGTACGGCTACGCCTCCTCTCACCGCCAGGGGCGGTTGGAACGACCTCCTACCCCTGACAGCGAAACGCTAACTCCTGTTTGCCCGGCAGTCACCCCATGTTGCCGAGACGGCCCAGGATTTTTCGCAGCTCATACACCAACGGGTGAAACGGAAACACGATCGGTTACGACTGGTGTCTTTTCTCGGTCGCCGCGAGCACCGCCGCGACACTCGGTGCCCACCCGGTCGCGGTCAGCACCCGGCCTGCGGCGGCGAGGGTCACGCCGGTGGTGACGATGTCGTCGAGCAGCACCACGACCGGCGCCGCGCCCCCGGCACGACCCCGAACCGGCCCGGTCGCGCGGGGCTGGAAGGCCGCCTCGGCCGCAGCCGCGCGGCCGGCGCTGTCCAGGGTGACCGAGTCGGGCCGGGGCGACGCCCGCAGCGGACGATGCACCCGAACCGCCCAACCGCTCCGGTTGAGCCGGGCCGCGCAGTGCCGGGCAAGCCGGTCGAGGTGGTCCCCGTAACGGGACCGGGCCGCCGCCGCGGTGTCGGGGACCGGAACCAACGCCACCGGGCGGGCCCCACCGACGGCCGCCGCGACGACCTCGGCGAGCAGCGCGCCGAGCGGGCGAGCGAGCCCGTGTCGGCCGTGTTCCTTGTACGCCAGGAGGGCCTCGCGCAGCGGACCCGCGTACGCGCCGAGGGCGACGCAGGACGGCAGGCCCGGCGGTGCGGGGGTGGGGCGGACCGCCCGTGGGCGCAACGCACCCAGCGCCACGACACAGGCCGGGCAGACCCCGTGCCGCAGGCCGGGCCGGCGCTCCCGACAACCGGCGCAGTCGGCGGGCAGCACCAGGTCGGCGAGGTCCGCCCAGAGCCCGCTCACCGTGTCAGTAGAGGAAGAACGGCGCCGACGGGTTGCTCGGCCGGACGCCGGTCGGCACCGGGGCGATGTCGCGTACCCGGCCGGGCTCGATCCGTTCGAAGGGGCTGCTGCGGTAGGCCACCCCGTTCGCCTCGTACATGTAGGCCCCGCTGGGCGCCCGCACGCCGCGGTTGGTCGGGTACGCGGTCAGGTGGGTGACCTTGGCGCCGAGGTCGGTCCGCAGCGGCGTCTCCAGGGCGCCGTCGACACTGATCTCGTAGATCGCCGGCTGGCCGACCGACCCCGCCACCACCAGTTGGTCCTCCCCGCCCCAGTCGACCGCCGTGGGATTGGTCAGCGAGGTGACCAGCTCCCGGGGCGGGCCGATGGAGACGCCGCCGCCGTCGAGGTTGACCGCGGCGACGTAGAGACGGCCGCCGGCGATCAGCGCCACCCGCTGGCCGTCCAACGCGGCGGCCACCGCGGTGACCGCGGCGGAGGGCAGGTTGAGCGGCACCGGATACATCCGGGCCGCCTCGTCGAACCGGTAGAGCTGCCCGTCGGCCACCACCAGGCCGCGGCTGGGGCGGTTGTCGACAGTACGCAGCCAGACCGGTCGGCCGATCGCGGAGTAGTCGGTGCCGCTGCGGCTGAGCACGGAGACCGGGTCGGCGCCCGTACCCACGGCGAGTCGGTAGCGGTTCTTGCTGCCGCCGGCGACCACCATCGCGGCGAGGATCCGGCGGTCCTTGGCCAGTCCGAGACTGGCGGAGACGACGTTGCGGTTGGCCTCGGGTGTCAACGGCACCGTGCCGCTGGGCTCGCCGTCGAAGTCGAGTGGGTGGATCGCGCCGTCGTACACGCCGAAGCGCTGCGGGCCGGCGGCATGCGGATAGAGCGCCCGGGAGTCTCGTTGCTCGCCCAGGTCCACCACGGGCTGCGCGTTGTTGCGGATCTTCAACTCCAGCTGGCCGGTAAGGTCGCCCAACGACCAGGCGATCTGCGTGATCAACTGATCGATCCCGTTCTGGTCGTCACCGGACATGTCCAGGTTGACCTCCCACCGACCGTTCCCGCCGGTGGCGTTGTTGATCAGCTCGGTGCGGTCCGGCAGCCCGACGACCCCCGGGCGCAACCAGTCGGAGGGGCCGCCGACCAGCCACTTCACCACCTCGTTGACCTGCCGCTCGACCGGCACCGCTTGCGGCCGGTAGCGCTGGTCGGGCACCAGGCGGCTGCGATCCGAACTCCAGAAGTAGATCGTCTCGTCCTGGTAGTACTGACGAAGGGCGGTGTCGCTGAGCAGCAGCACGTTGGGCGGGTTGATGATGTAGAGGCCGGCCCGGTCATCGTTGGCGCCGCCGTTGAAGGACGCGCTGCGCAGGCCGAACTCGTACTCCGTCTCGGTCGCCACCGGTGGGGCCAGGGTGCCGTTGGTCCGCAGCACCCCGATCTGCTGCACGGTGATCGTCACGGTCGTGGTCAAGTCTCTGTTGAGGGTGTAGACCGCCTCGCGCAGCCGGACCACGTTCAGCGCGACCTCGCTGCCCTTCTTGTCCTGTAGCCGGGTCCTGTCCTCCGGGGCGATGAACGCCTTGACCCGCTCGTACGCCCGATCCGGCTCACCTGCGGCGGCGGACAGGAAGTTGCTGACGAACGTCTCGTTGACGCTGCCGCTGGCCGACCGCGTCGGTGGCTCACTGCCCCGACTGATCACACCGGCCTCGGTGGCGGCGCCGCCCTTACCGTCGACCCGCACGTCGGATGCCGCCGGGATGCCACAGCCGGCGCCCAGCAGCACCATCACGCCGAGGGCCCCGAGCACAGTTGGCCGTCTCACGAGCGCACCTCCGTCCGCTGCCCGTCTCCGGCCGGAGCCGGGCCGATCGCCAATGCACCGCCGGTGCCGGGACCGATGGCCAGTGGCCCACCGTCGCGGGGGCCGCCGAACGGCAGCGCGGCGTCGGCGGGCACCAGCCGCAGCGGTGAGGTGGTCAGCCGATCGCCCGCACGGGCCGGCAGGGTGAGCCGGAACTGCGCGCCCTGCCCGGGCGCACCCCACGCCTCCAGCCAGCCGCCGTGCAGCCGTGCGTCCTCCAGGCTGATCGACAGCCCCAGCCCGGTGCCCCCGGTCTGCCGGGCCCGGGACGGGTCCGCCCGCCAGAACCGGTTGAACACCAGCTTCTCCTCGCCCACCTTCAGCCCCACACCGTGGTCGCGGACGGTGATCGCCACGGCGGTCTCGTCGATGCCGAGGGTGATCAGCACCGGGCGGGCCTCACCGTGCTCGACGGCGTTGCCGACCAGGTTGCGCAACACCCGCTCGACCCGGCGGGGGTCGACCTCGGCGATCACCGGCGTGCCCGGCAGGTCGAGTTCGATCGGTACGCCCACCCGCTCGGCCAGGCCAGCCAGCCGGTCGACCACCCGGTGCACCACCGGCACCAGGTCGGTCGGCTCGGAATCCAGCATGGCGAAGCCCGCGTCGAACCGACTGATCTCCAGCAGGTCGGTGAGCAGCTCCTCGAATCGATCCAGCTCGGCCTGGAGCAGCTCGGCGCTGCGGGCGACCGCCGGGTCGAACTCGTCGCGCTCAGCGAAGATCAGGTCGGCGGCCATCCGGACCGTGGTCAGCGGGGTACGCAGCTCGTGGGAGACGTCTGAGGTGAAGCGGCGCTGCAACCGGGACATCTCTTCCAGGCGCAGGATCTGCCGTTGCAGGTTGGTGGCCATCTGGTTGAACGACGCGGCGAGCAGGGCCAGGTCGTCCTCGCCGTTGACCACCATCCGTTGATCGAGCAGGCCCGCGGAGAGCCGCTGGGCGGTTCGTGCGGCGACCCGGACCGGGTTGACCACCAGCCGGGTGACCAGTGCCGCGAGCAACCCGAGCAGGATCACCAGCGCGACGCCGGTGGCCACCACTGTGGCGCGGGCGTCGGCGGCGGTGACGTCCTGCTGGCCCAGCGGGACCAGATAGTAGAGCTCGATCTGGCCGAAGCGGGTGGGCACCGGCGAGCCGTAGACCAGGTATTTGGTGGTCTCGCCGGTGAGTCGCCCGGTGCGGATCTGGCTGGCCACCTTGCCGTCGGCGATCGCGGCCCGCAGCTCGGGGCTGATCAGCGACTGCACGTTCGCCGACGGGGCGGTGCGCGTCTGGATGTCGTTGGGATAGTCGTCGGCGGTGATCGCCACCACCACGCCGCTGGTCTGCTGAGGGTCGCCGCCGGCCAGGTAGTTGACCGTGCCGTCGATGGTCTCCTGGAGCTGCGCCTCCTGCGGTTGCCCGTAGAAGGAGACCTGCTTGGCCGCGTAGCTGGCACCGCTGGTCACCCGCTGCCGGACGTCGCTGCGCGCGCTGTCGAGCAGGATGGTGGTGATCTTGTCAGCGATCAGGAACGCGAACCCGCCGACCAGCAGACTGGACGCGACCAGCGTGATGGTCACGACCCGGACCTGGAGCGAGCGGCGCCAGGTCTGGTGCGCCCGACCCACCGCACGGGCGACCCGACCGCTCACCGCACGCCAGAGCTCCCCGCCGGCGCTGGGCCGGCGGGCAGCCGTACTCGGGGAGGGTGGGGGCGGCGTGGTCGACACAGTGCGACCAGGCTATCCGGTCCCTGCCTTGTAGCCCACGCCCCGCACGGTGAGGATGATTTCCGGTCGCTCCGGGTCCGGCTCGATCTTGGCCCGCAACCGCTGGACGTGCACGTTGACCAGACGGGTGTCGGCAGCGTGCCGGTAGCCCCAGACCTGTTCGAGCAGCACCTCGCGGGTGAAGACCTGACGTGGCTTGCGGGCGAGCGCGACCAGCAGGTCGAACTCCAGCGGCGTCAGCTTCACCTCCTCGTCGTTGCGGCTCACTGTGTGCGCGGGCACGTCGATGGTGATCTGGTTGTCCGGAGGGCCGATGGTGAGCATCTCCGGGGCCACGTCCTCGCCTCGGCGCAGTCGGGCCCGCATCCGGGCCACCAGCTCCTTGGGCTTGAACGGCTTGACCACGTAGTCGTCGGCGCCGGACTCCAGGCCGAGCACGACGTCCACGGTGTCGCTCTTCGCGGTCAGCATGACGATGGGCACGCCGGACTCCGCCCGGATCGACCGGGCCACGTCGATACCGCTCATACCGGGAAGCATCAGGTCAAGCAGCACGATATCGGGACGACTGTCGCGAAAGGCGGCCAACGCCCGCTCGCCGTCCGCCACAAACGAGGGCAGGAAACCCTCACTGCGCAGCACGATGCCGAGCATCTCGGCGAGCGCGGGGTCATCGTCGACCACCAGTACGCGGGCTCTCATGGGATTAATATTGCATCCTCATTCAGTTCGGTGGGACCGGCGTCCGCCGGTAACGCTTCGCGCCGCCGGCAAACCGGTGACCGCGGTCCGCGGCGGCGGCGCCACGGCTGCGGTGCCTGGCGCGCGAACGGGCCGTCGCCAGGCTGCCACCATGATCCCCCTTTGGCGCCGCCCGGCGCCACCGCAGGCTGGGCCGATCCGGTTGTCGCAATCCGGACGACGGTCAGCCGAACAGCCCACGCCCCCAGTGGTCTCCGCCGTCGCGTACCCCGGGAGGGCAGGCGAACACCCCACTGGAGACGTGTCGCAGGTACTCGTTCATCACGTCGTGCCGGGCCAACTGCGTCTGGATCGGCACGAACTGACGGCGTGGATCGCGCTGGTAGGCGATGAAGAAGAGGCCCGCGTCGAGTCGGCCGAGGCCGTCCGAGCCGTCGACGAAGTTGTAACCCCGGCGCAGCAGCTGAGCGCCGCCGTTCCGACTCGGGTGGGCAAGCGTGACATGGGCGTGCTCGGCGATCACCGGCTTCCCGTCCGCGCCACGGGCGGCGAAGTCGGGCTCGTCGAACTCGTCGCTGCGCCCCAGCGGCGCGCCGCTGCCCTTGGCGCGGCCGACGATCTCCTCCTGCTCAGCGAGGGAGGTCCGGTCCCAGGTCTCCACGAGCATCCGGATCTTGCGGGTGACCAGGTACGAGCCTCCGGCCATCCAGTCCGGTCCGTCGCCCGGCTGCACCCACAACTGGTCGCGCAGCAGGTCGGTGTCCTCGGCCTTGAGGTTGGCCGTGCCGTCCTTGAACCCGAAGAGGTTGCGCGCGGTGGCCTGCTCCCGGGAGGTCGACGAGGTGCGGCCGAAGCCCAACTGCGACCAGCGGACGCTCACCACGCCCATGCCGAGCCGGGCCAGGTTGCGGATCGCGTGCACCGCCACCTGCGGGTCGTTGGAGCAGGCCTGGACGCAGAGGTCGCCGCCGGAGAGCTGCGGCTGCAACGCGTCGCCGGGGAACTTCGGCAACTCGGCGAGGGCGGCCGGCCGACGGTCGGCGAGGCCGAAGCGGTCCCGTCCGTCGGCGTCGCGGAACAGCGTCGGCCCGAAGCCGATGGTGAGGGTGAGCTGCGAGGGAGGCAGGCCGAGTGCTTCACCGGTGTCGTCCGGTGGGGCCTCCGGCATCCCGCCGACCGCACCCAGTACCCCGGCGTCGCGCCCCGCGGTCATCCGGGCGGCGGCGGCCGTCCACTCCTCCAGCAGTTCGACGAGTCGGGCCCGGTCCTTGGTGATCACGTCGAAGGCCACGAAGTGCAGCCGGTCCTGCGCCGGGGTGACGATGCCGGCCTGGTGCTCACCGTGGAACGGCACGGCCCCGGCCGGGTGGTCGTTCGCCGCGGCCGGGTCGTGGGAGCCGTTCAGCAGCGCCCCCGCGCCGGCCGCCACCCCGGCGACCCCGGCCACCCCGGCGCCGGCCAGGGTGATGGCCCGGCGCCGGGTGAACCTGCTCCCGCTCATGGACTCGACTCTTTCTGCCAGGTGGTCACTTCGCGACGGCCGCGGCGACCTTGCTGATCGGCTCGGCGAGCGCGTTGATCCCGTCGGAGAGCTCCTTGAGCTCGGCCTTGCTCAGCGCGGTGTGCAGCTTCCAGCCGTCACCGTCGCGGTGCTTGCCGAGCAGTCCCTCGACGTTGGCGAACTCGGTGTCCAACTGTGTGACCAGCTCCGGCGAGCGCTGCTGCAACGCCGGACGCAGGGCGGACACGGCGGCCTTGGAACCTTCGAGGTTGGCGGCGAAGTCCCACAGGTCGGTGTGCGAGTAGCGGTCCTCCTCGCCGGTGATCTTGCCGCTGGCGACCTCGTCGAGCAGTTCCTTGGCACCGTTGGCGAGCTGGAGCGGGGAGAGCTTCTCGGCGTTCGCCTTGGCCACGATCTCCTTGACGTCGACCAGCAGCCGGTCGGCGATCGGGCCGTCCTTGCTGATGTCACCGGACTGCCAGAGGTCCTTCTCGATCCGGTGGAAGCCGGTGAACTCCATCCCCTCCTCGATGACCTCCTCGCGGCCGTCGATCTTGGGGTCGAGGTCACCGAAGATCTCGGCGACCGGCTCGATCCGCTCCCAGTAGGTGCGGGCGACCGGGTAGAGCGCCTTGGACTTCGCCACATCGCCGGCCTTGACCGCGCCGACGAACTCCTCGGTCTTGTCCAGCAGCGCGGCGGTCTGGCTCTTGACGTAGCGCTGGTAGTTGTCGGTGGCGTCACCCAGCGCGGCGTCCGCGGTGAGCGGCTGCGCCGACCCGCTGACCTTGAGCGCACCCCGGATGCCCTTGCCGCTCATCCCTGGCTTGCAGGCCGTCTGGTACGTGCCGGCCGGCAACTCCACGTGCAGCTCGCGGCTCAACCCGGGGGCGATGTTCTCCACCTCGCCCATGACGCGGTCGCCGTCGGCGTACACGTAGAACTCGGTCACCTTCGCGCCCGAATTGGTGATCTTGAAGGTGGCGGTGCCGGCACCCAGGTCGGTCGAGCCGACCTCACAGGCGGTGTCGCTGGCCTTGACCACGATCGGCCCGCCGGACGCGGCCGAGTCACCCTTGTCGGAGTCGGAGCAGGCGGCCAGACCGGCCGTCGCCAGCACGCCGGCGGCGGCCAGCGCGAAGAACTGGGTGGTACGCATCTGGACTGTCTCTCCTCGTGGGTCAGGCACGCTGCGGCGTGGACGCCGCCTCGGCCTCGGCGCCGGTGTCGGCCCCGCGCTCGGTGACGGTGGTGGTGGTCGCGGTGGGTGCCGGCTTGCGCCGGGCCGGTCGCAGGAAGAGCAGGAGCACCGGTACGGCGTACGCGACCCAGGCGATCGTCTCCAGCACGGTCGGCGCGGGAGTCACGTTGAACATGCCGGCGAGCAGGGCCGCGTACCAGGTGCTCGGGTCGAGCGTGCCGGTGATGTCGAAGGCCAGGTCGTTCAGGCCGGGCAGGACGCCGGCCTCCTGGAAGTCGTGCACGCCGTACTTGAGGATGCCGGCGGCGACCAGGATCAGCAGCGCTCCGGTCCAGGTGAAGAACTTGCTGAGGTTGATCCGCAGAGCGCTGGCGTAGAGCAGCACACCGAGGACCACGGCGGTGACGATGCCGCCGATCAACGCGAGCAACGGACCGCTGTCGCCGGCCGCGCCCTGGGCGGCCGAGTAGAAGATCAGCGCGGTCTCCAGGCCCTCGCGGATCACCGCGAGGAAGGCCATGCCGGCGACGGCGAGAGACCCGACGGCCAGGGCCTCGGTGAGTTTGCCCCGCAGTTCGCCGGCGATGGTCCGGGCGGCCGGGCGCATCCAGAAGATCATCCAGGTCACGAAGACCACGGCGGCGACCGAGGTGATCGCCTCGAACAGCTCACGATCCTCGGAACGGGACAGCAGCGAGGTCGACGTGTACTCGATCAGCCAGCCGAAGAGCACCGAGAGCGCCACGGCCAGGCCGACGCCGGCCCAGACCTGCGGCAGCCGGTCCCGGCGCTGCGACTTCACCAGGAAGGCGACCAGGATGCTGACCACCAGGGTGGCTTCCAGCCCTTCCCGCAGGCCGATCAGGTAGGTGGCGAACATCCGGGCTCCGAGTAGTTAGGCACGCCTTGGCTGACTTAGGGCAGGCATACCTTCCTCCCTGCTCAGGGCCCTCGTCAAGTCGTTCACGACAAGCTCACCAGGTCCGTGGCGAGGACGACGCCCGCCGGCAGCCGGCCTGTCGCCGGTCGGCTGTGGAAGGATCCCCGCCGTGAGGGGATTCCTGCCGTGGTTGACGGTGCTGGCCGTGGTGCTGCTGCTCAGCGCGCTACGCCTGCGGGCGCTGGCCACCGTCGTGTCGGTCGGCTGGCTGATCTGGTGCGTCTGGACGTGGTTCCGGCCCACCCGACGCGGCCCCCGTTCCAGCTGAGCCGGAGACGCCGAGCCCGCCGAGCCGGCGGCGGAGACGACGAACCGGGCCGGCTGCGAACAGCCGACCCGGTCCGGAGATGTCGATCAGTAGCGGTAGTGATCCGGCTTGAACGGACCCTCCGTGGAGACGCCGAGGTAGGCGGCCTGCTCCTTGGTCAGCGTGCTCAGCTTGGCGCCGAGCGCGCCGAGGTGCAGCCGGGCCACCTTCTCGTCCAGGTGCTTGGGCAGCACGTAGACGCCGATCGGGTACTCCTCGGTCTTGGTGAAGAGCTCGATCTGGGCGATCGTCTGGTTGGCGAACGAGTTCGACATGACGAAGCTCGGGTGCCCGGTCGCGTTGCCCAGGTTCAGCAGGCGGCCCTCGGAGAGCACGATGATGGCGTGCCCGTCGGCGAAGCGCCACAGGTCGACCTGCGGCTTGATGTTGATCCGCTCGACGTCGGACCGCTTGGCCAGCCCGGCCATGTCGATCTCGTTGTCGAAGTGGCCGATGTTGCCGACGATGGCCTGGTGCTTCATCCGGGCCATGTGCTCGTTGGTGATGACGTCGAAGCAGCCGGTGGCGGTGATGAAGATGTCGGCCTGCTCGACCACGTCGTCCAGCGTGGCGACCTGGTAGCCGTCCATCGCGGCCTGCAACGCGCAGATCGGGTCCACCTCGGTCACCACGACCCGGGCGCCCTGGCCGCGCAGCGACTCGGCGCAGCCCTTGCCCACGTCGCCGTAGCCCATGACGACCGCCATCTTGCCGCCGATCAGCACGTCGGTGGCGCGGTTGATGCCGTCGATGAGCGAGTGCCGGCAGCCGTACTTGTTGTCGAACTTGCTCTTGGTCACCGAGTCGTTGACGTTGATGGCCGGGAAGAGCAGGGTGCCAGCCCGGTGCATCTCGTAGAGCCGGTGCACGCCGGTGGTGGTCTCCTCGGTCACGCCCTTGATGCCGGCGGAGATCCGGGTCCACCGCTGGCCGTCCTCGCCGAGCGAGCGGTGCAGCAGTTCGAGGATGACCGCGTACTCCTCGGAGTCGGCGGACTCGACCGGCGGGACCGCCCCGGCCCGCTCGAACTCGGCACCCTTGTGTACGAGCAGGGTGGCGTCGCCGCCGTCGTCGAGGATCATGTTGGGGCCCTGCCCGTCCGGCCAGGCGAGCACCTGCTCGGTGCACCACCAGTACTCCGGCAGGGTCTCGCCCTTCCAGGCGTACACCGGAACCCCGGCCGGAGCCTCGGGGGTGCCGTCCGGGCCGACGACGATCGCCGCGGCGGCGTGATCCTGGGTGGAGAAGATGTTGCAGGACGCCCAGCGCACCTGCGCGCCGAGCGCGACCAACGTCTCGATCAGGACGGCGGTCTGGATGGTCATGTGCAGGGAGCCGGTGATCCGCGCGCCGGCGAGCGGCTGCGCCTCGGCGAACTCGCGCCGGATCGCCATCAGGCCGGGCATCTCGTGCTCGGCGAGCTGGATCTCTTTACGCCCGAACTCGGCGAGCGACAGATCCGCCACCTTGAAGTCGCCGTCGGCGAGCGTGCTCGGCCGGGCCTCGGACGGCGTGCCGCTGGCGGACGCCGGGAGGGTGCTGGTCATGAAAGCTCCTGTCGAACGATGTCTGCGCCGACCCTCCACCTTACGCGCGTCGGCGACGGGCATCAGGCACGGTCGGCGGACAGCGCACGGGGCGGTCGGTGATGGACGGACCTTCCCGCCCACGTCCCGCCCGCCCCGTGCATCCCCCCGGTTTGGTTTCCCCCGCACGTTCTCGGACCGTCGTCGCGATAACGCTGCGTACTCATAGAGTCACACTCAGGCAGGGTGACGTCAAGCTATTCCGGGAAAGTCGGACTTGTGTCGTTGGCCCGAGTCGAGGTCAGCGCAGCCCGGACGTCGCCACGTACGCCACACCGGCGCCGTCGATCCGCAGCGGCGCTCCCAACGCCGTACCGATCGCCGCCTCGCCCGAGACCAGCGTCAACGCGCCGGCCCCGTCGTCCACGGTGATCGAACCGCCAGCGCAGAGCACCACCCGGGGGCCGGGCAGCGGCAGCGTCACCGAGGGCACCGCCTGGTCGACCCGCACCCGGTGCAGCGCGAAATCGTCCACCGGCACGGGCCACCAGTCCACGCCCGGGCCGACCGGCTGCGCGGCCCGCACCGGATCGTCGAGCACCTCGAAGCGCAGCACCCGCAACAACTCGTCGACGTCCACCCGCTTCGGGGTCAGGCCGCCGCGGAGCACGTTGTCGCTGGCCGCCATGATCTCCACGCCGCAGCCGCTCAGGTAGGCGTGCAGGTTGCCGGCGGGCATCCAGATCGCCTCCCCCGCCTCCAGCCGCAGATGGTGCAACAGCAGCGCGACCAGCGCACCCGGATCCCCCGGGTACGCCTCGGCCAGCCGGCGGGTCAGCTCGGCGTCCGGGCCGTCGGCCGGCGCTGCCACCACCGCGGCCAGCAGGTCGTGACGCCTGGCGACCGGCCAGCCGAGCAGCGTCCGCACCGCCGTCCGCAAACCCGCCGGCCCGGCCCGCAACGCGGCGACCACGGGCGCCAACGCCGGTACGCCGAACGCGGCGAGCGCCTCGGCCGACTCCGCCGGATCCCGGAAACCGCACAGGGCCTCGAACGGGGTGAGCGCGACCAGCAGCTCCGGCTTGTGGTGCGGATCGGAGTAGTTGCGCTGCCCCTCGGGACGCCCCGCCTCCGCCGCGTAACCGGCCTGTGCCTGCTCGGCGTCCGGGTGGGCCTGCAGGCTCAGCGGTGCGTCGGCCGCGAGCACCTTGAGCAGGAACGGCAGCCGGCTGCCGAACCGCTCGGAAACCCGCTGGCCGAGCCACTGCCCTGGCTCGTCCCGCACCAGGTCACAGAGGCTCACCCGCAGACCGGCGCGATCCACGTGTGCCGGGGCGCCCGGATGGGCCCCCAACCACAGCTCCGCCTCCGGACCCGCGCTCGGCACCGATCGCCCCTGGAGAAGGGCGATGGCCGAGCGCGAGCCCCAGGCGTAGTCCCGGATCGGCCCGTACAGTGGCTCCACCCGTCAGCCCCCGGGCCGCCCGGCCGGCTCGCCCGACGTGTCCTGCGGTTGGGGCACGGCGGTGGCGGCCGCGGCACCGGTGCCGGCCTCGGCGGCAGCGGCGCTGTAGACGTCCGGCTCCAGATAGATCACCCGGGCGATCGGCACCGCGGCGCGGATCCGCGCCTCGACGGCGTTGATGCCACGGGCCAGGTCGCGGGCGCTCTCCCACTCCGGAACGGCGATCTTGGCAGCCACCATCAGCTCTTCCGGGCCCAGGTAGAGCGTCTTCATGTGGATGATCCGCTCCACCTCGGGGCCGTCGGTGACGGCCCGCTCGATGGCGGCCAGCTCGGACGCCTCGGCGCCCTCACCGAGCAGCAGGCTCTTCGTCTCGATGGCCAGCACGACGGCGATGACGACCAGCAGGATGCCGATCATCGCGGTGCCGGCGGCGTCCCACTCGCCGTTGCCCGTGATCAGCGTCATGGTGACGCCGAACAGGGCGAACACCAGACCGACCAGCGCGCCGAAGTCCTCCAGGAGCACCACCGGCAGCTCCGGCGCCTTGGCCCGCCGGATGAAACGCACCCAGGACTGGTTGCCCCGGACGTGGTTGGACTCCTTGATGGCGGTCCGGAAGGAGAACGACTCCATGATGATCGCCGACACCAGCACGACCACCGGCAGCCAGTGCCAGGACTCGATGCCGCCCTTGTGATGCCACTTGTGGTACGCCTCGTAGAGCGCGAACAGGCCACCGATGCTGAACAGCACGATGGACACGATGAACGCGTAGATGTAGCGCTCCCGGCCGTACCCGAAAGGGTGTTCCGGGGTGGCCGCGCGCTTCGCCCGCTTGCCACCGAGCAGCAGGAGGCCCTGGTTACCGGAGTCGGCGACCGAGTGGACCGCCTCGGCCAGCATCGACGACGAGCCGGAGAGCAGGAACGCGATGAACTTGGTGACGGCGATGCCGATGTTGGCCAGCAGGGCGGCGACAATCGCCTTCGTCCCACCGTTGGCGCTCATGCCACCGCTCCGCTTCGCCGCACGAAGCCGCCCGGTCCGCGCATGACGCGCCGCCCCCTACGTTCGTTCACTGGTTCGACAGCTCCTTCATCTCGGTGATGGCCGGAACGGCCATCGGGTCCAGCCCATGTGCCAGAGCAAGGTAGATCGAGGCGAAATCCGGAACGGCGATCAGCGACGCCAGCCGTTCCAGGGCGGAGCCGCCCTCGGCGGTCACCACGTCGCACCGCACGCCACGGCGCTCCGCGAGGGTCTGCACCGCGTCCGCACGGCGCTCCTCGACGGCGAGCGGCTCGTCGGTGTCGTCCTCGGCGTTGAGCCCGCCGTCGCGCAGCAGCACCAGCCGCAGCCTGGTGCCCTCGCCGTCGTCCTCGGCCGGGTCGGCGAAGATGTCCCGCTCCCCCTCGGCCAGGCCGCCGAAGACGCCGTCGAGCAGCCCGACCCGACCCCGCCCGGCCTCACCCAGCGCTCCGGTGACCACCGGGTAGCGGGCGTTGGCCGACAGGGTGTCGCCGAACCGGCGGGCCGCCACCGTGGCCAGCGGGGACGAACCCCAGACGATCGGGATCGAGCCGGCCAGGCCCAGCGCCAGTGACTTCGCCGGATTGACGAAGGACTCGGCGGCGGACCGGCAGCGGTCGGCGTCCGCGTCGAGCCGGGCCGCGGTCTCTGCCAGGTCCGCCTCGTTGACCTTCACGAGCCCGAGGGAACGGGCGGCGAGCAGGACCGGCACGGTGAGCGCCCAGAGGCTGGCCCGGGCCGGGGCACGCCGGGGCACCGGGATGAACGGCGCCCGGGCCTGCTCGGCGATCGACTGCAACTGCGAGTCCGGGGCACCCACGGCGACGAGCCGGGCACCGCGGCGGTGGGCCGCCTCGGCCGCGCCGAGCGCCTCCGGGCTACGTCCGGACGCGCTCACCGCGATCACCACGTCGGCCGCGCCCACCCAACCGGGTACGCCGGCGGAGCGGTGCCCGATGATCGGGACCGGGCAGCGCGGCCCGGCGACCGTGGCCAGCACGTCCCCGGTACGCCCGGCGGTGCCGATGCCGGCGATCACGACGGCTCGGGGCCGCCCGTCGTCGGCGAGCACCGCGAGGTTCGCCTCGGCTGCCAGTGCGGCGCTCTCGCGAACCTGCGCACCGGCCGACGCCGTGTGCCGGAGCATGCCGCCCGGGTCGGCCTCGGCCAACGCCTGCGGGTTGTCGAGCAGGGCCTCGTCGGCGTCGCGGCGCCCACTGACCCCGGCCGTACCGTCGATCATGAGGACTGCCCGGGGCCGCCGCGCGCCTCGTCGAGCAGCAGCACCGGCACGTCGTCGCGGACCTCGAAGATCCGGCCGCACTCCGTACAGGTCAACGTCTGCGCCTCGGCGTCATAGGTGAGCGGGGCGTGGTGCGTGTCCGGACAGGCAAGAATCTCGAGCAACTGCGGATCCAGGGCCATGGCGCGGCTCCTTCCACGTGTACGGCTTGACCGACGGCGGTGCCGACCGGCGCAGGCGATCTTATCGGCGAACGCGGTCGAGCACGTCGTCCCGGAGCGAGACCATCCGATCCCGGGTGGGCGCCTCGACGTTGAGTCGCAGCAGCGGCTCCGTGTTGGAGGCGCGCAGGTTGAACCAGGCGCCGTCGGGGAAACGCAGGGTGAGCCCGTCCATCTCGTCGGCCACCGCGTCGGGGTACGCGGCGCGCACCTCGGCCACCGCTGCCGCCTGGTCGACCACCGTCGAGTTGATCTCGCCGGAGGCGACGTAGCGCTCGTACTCACCGGCCAACACGGACAGCGGCAGCGACTGCTCGCCCAGCGCGGCCAACGTGTGCATCGCCGCGAGCATCCCGGTGTCGGCGAACCAGAAGTCCCGGAAGTAGTAGTGCGCCGAGTGCTCGCCGCCGAAGACGGCGTTGGTGCGGGCCATCTCCGCCTTGATGAAGGAGTGCCCGACCCGGGCGACGACCGGCTGCCCACCGTGCTCCCGGATGATCTCCGCGACGGCGCTGGAGGTGATCAGGCCGTGGATCACCGTGGAACCCGGGTGCTTGGCCAACTCACGGGCGGCCACGAGTGCGGTGATCGCCGACGGTGAGACCGGCTCACCGCGCTCGTCCACCACGAAGCACCGGTCGGCGTCACCGTCGAAGGCCAACCCGATGTCGGCCCCGTGCTCGACCACCGCGCGCTGGAGGTCGACCAGGTTCGCCGGGTCAAGTGGGTTGGCCTCATGGTTGGGGAAGCTGCCGTCCAACTCGAAGTAGAGCGGCACGATCTCCAACGGCAGCGGCGACAGGGCCGCGTCGCCCAGCACTGTCGGAACGGTGAAGCCACCCATGCCGTTGCCGGCGTCGACGACCACCTTCAACGGCCGGATGCCCGACAGGTCGACCAACTTGCGCAGGTAGCCGGCGTAGTCGGGGAGCAGGTCGCGCCGCTCGGCGGGCCTGGTCGGCGCACCGGCGGGACGAGCGTCGCCCGAGTCCAGGAGGGCCTGGGCCCGCTCCCGGATCTCGGCCAGGCCGCTCTCCTGCCCGATCGGGCGGGCACCGGAGCGGCACATCTTGATGCCGTTGTACTGCGCGGGGTTGTGGCTGGCGGTGAACATCGCGCCGGGCAGGTCGAGCGAACCGGACGCGTAGTAGAGCAGGTCGGTGGAGGCGAGGCCGATCTCGATCACCGAGCGGCCCTCGGCGCGTACGCCGGCAGCGAACGCGGCGGCCAGGCCGGGCGAGGTGGCCCGCATGTCGTACCCGACGACGACGGCGTCGCCCGGCTCGTCGGTGGAGTTGAGCAGTTGGGTGAAGGCGGCGCCCAGTGCCTCGGCGACCCGTTCGTCCCACTGGTCCGGCACCGTCCCGCGGACGTCGTACGCCTTCACAATCTGGGACAGATCAGACACGTGTTCCACTCCTTGGCCGCAGGTTAGACACCGATCCTGAGCCTAACGGAGGGTCGGGCCGTACTCCGCTCAGCCGGGGAGCCGGGGAATGAACACGGTCTGACCGCCACCATCGGTGGGCGGGTCACCAGGCTTCGGGCGACCGTCGGGCCGACCCGGCATCGGCTGGGTGGCCTCCGGCGCCGGGGTGTCCGGCCGGGCACCGTAAACCCCGCCGGTGGCGGGACGCGGTGACGGCACCGCACCACCCCAGGCGGCGCCCGGCGGCTGCTGGCCGTACACCTGGCCAGGGCGACCGGGCGCGGGCGGCAACCCACCCCCGGCGCGGTAGGTGGTGCCGCCGGGGTTGCCCGGCAGGGTGCCGGGCGCGTCGTCGGACGGCTTCCGGTCCTGCCGCGAGCGACGGAACAGCAGCACGATGAGCAGCAGACCGACCGCCACCAGCACAATGCCGAAGTACATCACCGGTGATCCTCCTCCGGACGACTCGGCGGCGGTCGCCGTGGTGTTCGGCGCCGCGGAGACGCCAGCCTGCGCGGCCGGGTTCACCGCCTCGTCCACGGTCGCGACCTCGGTCGGGCTCGGGGTCGGCGTCGGCTTCTTCGACCGCGACGGAGTCGGCGACGGAGTGACCCGCGCTCCGGTCAGCCGCGCCGCGTCGGTGGCGTGACCAAGCGTCTGGCCCGCGGCGCTGATGCCCGCGCCGGAGACCACGAGACGGCCGCCCGGCGAACCCGCCGCGAACGCCACCCGGTACCGCACCGTGATGCTCTTGCCCTTGCACAGCGTCGGCTTCAAGGGTGACGTCTGCGCGGTCGACACGGTGCCGGTGCCGCCGGTGACGGCGACCGGGAACCAGCGCCCGCCCGCGTTGACCTCCACCGCCACCTGGTTCGGCTGGAGACCCTCCAGGCTGAAGCCCAGCGCGGTACGCAGCAGGACGCACCCGTCGGTGCGCTTGCGCACCGCGACGTTCACCCCCTGTGCGGAACCACCGGCGGCGAAGCTACTGGCCGCGCCCACCCGGACCGAGTCCTGATCGGCCAGCGCCGGTGACGCACCGAGCATCACCAGGCCGCCCGCAAGACCGCAGACCGCCGCGAGCCGTGCCACGCGTCGACGCACTGTCATGATTACCTCGCCTGTTCTCCCCGGGTGGGGTCCGCAGGTCAGGCTACTACCGGCCCACCCACCCCACCGGTCATAGAGCGCCCCGCATGTGTGCGGCGTTACGGTTTACGGCTCCTCCGGCCGACCTCCTGGTGGCCGGACTGACCAGCCGATCAGCGGGCCTGCTCCGCCTCTGCGAGGGCGTCACGGCACAGCCGGTCGGCGGTGCGGGTGGTCTCCGGCAGCCGGTGGCGCGGAGTCAACGCGAGCACCCGCGCGGTCGCGTTCTCCAGGCTCACCCGATGGCCGACGCTGACGAAGACCGGCTTCACCCCGTCACGGGTCCGCAGCACCCGACCGACGACCTCGTCACCGTCGCGCAACGACGACCAGGAACCCCGCTCGGCGGACGGCTGATCCCACACCCCGACCAGTGGCGTCTTCGCCACCCCGATCGCGGGCAACCCGGTGACCACCCCCAGATGGCAGGCGAGCCCGAACCGGCGCGGATGGGCCAGCCCGTGCCCGTCGCAGACCAGCAGGTCCGGGATGGTGGTCAGCCGGTCGAGCGCAGCGAGCAACGCGGGCAACTCACGGAAGGCGAACAACCCCGGCACATAGCCGAACGCGGGTCGCCCCACACCGACCGCGGAGTCCACCACCGCCAGGGTCCGGGCGTCCAGGACCGTCACGGCCGCCGCCAGCAGGTCACCACCCTCGGCGTACGCGACGTCCAGGCCGGCCACCGTCGCGGGCGCGCTCGGCCCCGGCCCCACCAGGTCCACCAGCGGTCGCAACTCCTCCTGTACGGCCACCGCCTCGGCGACACTGCCCGGCCCGGTTGTCCCCGTGGCCGGCGCGCCGCTCGTGCCCGGCGTGCCCGGCGCTCCCGGCGCTCCCGGCGCTCCCGGCGCTCGCCATGATCCACTCGGCTCTACGGAAGTCGGGCCGTCCCACGGCCCTGGATGCCCCGACTTCGAGGAACCGGAGTCGATCACCCTCGGCCTGGGGCGTCGACGCCATTCCCGGCGGCCCTACCGTCCGGGCCACCCCGAGCGGGCTCACCGTCGGCCCGGCCCCTGATCACACCCAGCCCGAGCGCAAAGGCAATGCCGAGAGCGACACCGAAGGCGACGCCACCCTTCGCGCCGAACACCGGAATGCCGATCGCCAGGCCGATCAGAATGCCGACCGGCCAGGCCCAGACCGTGGACCTGACGCTGTGCGTACCGAATCTCGCCATGCGTCGATCTTATTCGGCCCCGCCACCCACCCGTCCCTCCGTCTGTCCATCCGCGAAGCGCGCCTACTGCCCTCTCGCTATGTCCGGGTCCGCGCCAGGATCACCGGCCGCGCGAAGCTGCTCCTCGAACATGACGAACGTCCGCTGCCGGATCCCACGAATGAGCGCCTGCTCCTTCGGCGTCAGGTGACGATCTTCCGCCTTCGCCACGTCCCTGACCGCCTGCACCGTTTCGTAGAGAGCGAAGATCGGGCCTTCGCCCTCGAGATAGTGAGCCCGAAAGCGCTCCACCTCCTGCACAAAGTCCTCAGGAGTGCGCCGAAATACGTCGCCCCCGATGTCAAAGACGATCTCGCTGAACAGGTCGTTCTTCTCCTGCCAAGCGCCAGTGTCGATCGCAACACGCCAAACCCTGGCGCCGCCGTCGGGCGTCTCCACGATTTTGACGGGCGACTGGTAGTACAGGTAGTAGGACGGGAGCACCAGACCTGGCATTTGGGCCATCAAGCGTTCCCCTCGTAAGTCGACTGCAGCGCCTGCCAAAACAGCTGTTGTTCGCGACGAAGGATTCCGTCTGCGATCGCTCCCTCGCGCCTCGTCAAGGCTCGACCCTCGATCCGGGCCACGGCGTCCACATCGCGGCGCACCTCATACAGCGCATGTTCCCAGACCGCGATTTCGTCGAGCGCGGCCAGGTGTAGACGAAACTCCGCAAGGTGCCCGTTCCGGGTCCTTAGTACGAGTTGTACGTCCCGGTAGCCACTGTCCTCGGGAGACACGAACCGGTCCTGGAAATTCACGATGACGACGTCAGGGTGGTCGCGTAGCCGCCCGAGTGCCGCGTAGAGGTCGTCGAGGTTGCGGAACTCGACCTTCGCGGCGGCCAGGTCGAGCAGCTTGGAAGCATCGCCCTGGTGTTTGGCCACCTTGTCCTCGGCTCGACGACGATCCTTGGGCTGCTCACGCCAGCCGGGCTCACCGACCCGACGATCACCGACAAGGGCCAGGGACGTAGCCAACTGATTCAGCTCCGCCTGGGCAACAGTTGCCGCCGCATAGAGATCGTCGAGGTAAAGCTGCCGATAGGAGGGGTCAGACTGAAGACGCTTCTCGAATCCCGGTTGGGTAGGTGGATCATCCGGAATCCGAATACGCGCGCTGATCCGCCGCTGGTCGTCCGTGAGTGGCGTTGGTTGTGGTTGATCCACATCGTTGCCGGTACCGGTTGTCTGTCCCAACAGCCCGGGCCCCATGGCCTCCTGCTGGGAGACGTCGTCCAGCACCTCGGCGAGGACGTCGATGGCCTGTTGATGGCTGGCCAGGTGGTACAGGGTCAGCGGACGGGCCGTCAGCGACTTCGCGAGTTCAGGCGTGGACTGGATCATGTGCGCCAGGTCGGGGTGCTGCACCAACTGCCGCACCAGCAGCTCGGCCAGGTCCGGCTCGTTCGGGGGCGGCTCTCGCCGGGCGCTGTCGAGCATGTCCCGGACCCGGTCGTCGGCGAACAGTCGCACGAGATCCCGTGCCGACGCTTCGTCCAGGTCCGGTACCAGCCGACGAAGGGTGGGCGGGTCGACCGCCGTCGCGAACTCGACGGGAGTCACACCCGCGGCGAAGACGTCGTCCACGCTGTCGGCCGACAGAACGGCGCGGGTAGGACCGCCACCCGGTGTGGGCTGGTCGAGGTCGGCGCTCGCTGGAACGTTGGCGTCGGCATCGGGGGCCGAGCCCGGGCCGTCGAGGAGCAGGTACATCCGGTTGATGTACGGGTCGCCGTGGCCGCCGTCGTCGTGCGTCGGCGGGTGATCCGGCAGGTCGGGCCGTTCGCTGAACCGGCCCCGGGGTAGTCCGCCGAGCGGCATCGGTCGGCCGTCTCCGCTCAGCACCAGCGCGTCGATGCCGACCACGTTGGGGTAGAGCGGCCGGTCCCGGACCACGCCGTTCTGCGGGTCAACGAAGAGCACCGTGCCGTTCTGGTTGAGCGCCACCCAGGCGTGCGAACCACCGTGCGCCCACTCGGTGACCAGGAACGAGTAGCTGCCGTGGCCGCCCAGCAGCAGTTGGTCGTGCAGGTTGCGGTAGCCCCGGTCGGCGGCCTGCCGCGCCTGCGCGGGGTCCGTACGTTGACCGGACGCCGGGGCGAGGAGTTGTTGGAAGCGCCCGCCGGTCACGTCCTCCACCCGGCCTGGGCCGCCTGCCTCGCCACGGATGGGGCGCCGGATGTCACCGTCGAGGTAGCCGTCGAAGGTTCGGGGCGCCGACACGCGGGGTCGCCCGTGCACCCACGTCTCGAACAGGGACAGCGTGCAGTCCAGGCAGTTGATGCCCCGGGTGGCGTCGGCCGCGGGACCGCCGTCGTTGAGCAGCCCGAACCAGCCGCCGTGTCGGGGGTCGGCGGTGCGGGTGACGGTGCCGTCTGGATCGCGGGGCATCTGCCGTTCGACGTCGACCTGGTGCAGGGCGAGCGGTGGCCGGAGTCCTCCGGGTTGCCCGTACGGCCGGGAGTCGTCGATCGGCGGCGGGTCGTCGTCGCCGGTGAGCCTGGACGGGCCGGCAGTCTCCACCGCGCCGAGCGCGAGCGCGCCCACGTCCCGGTTGGCGTGCTCGAAGGTGGCGCTGATGTCCACGACCGGCGGGGCCGTGGTGCCGGCCAGTACCGCGTCTGCCACGTCACGCCATTCGGCGTACGCGCGAGCTTCCTCGTTCGCGGCGCGCTGCCAGCCGTCGGCCCACTGCCGGTTGCCGGCCTGGTGCAGTTGTCGGGCGTAGGTGGCGTACTCGACGGCTCGGCGATCGTGCTCCACGGCACGGGTGCGCAGTCGGGCGGCCTCGGCCTGCCGGCGGTTGTTCTCGAACCCGATCCGCAGCGACTCGTAGTGGTCCTGGTAGCGCCGCCGCTCGGCGGCTTCCGCCGCTGCGGCCCACTGCGCCGCGTACGCGTCGTTGGTCTCGGGCTCGCGCACCGACGGGGCGCCGAACGCGGCCACGTCGACGGGGATCGACGCTCTTCCCCGGGCGGGATGGTCGGGCGCTCGCACCGGTGCGGGCGTCTCCCGGGTCGGGACACGCGACGGCACGGCGAACCGACCCACCACCGGTGCCGGGGTGGCGACCGGCAGCGGCCCGTTGGTGGTGGTCGGGACGCCGAAGGTGACCGGTGCCGCCGGGCCGGGGGTGATCGTCGGTGCGGAGGGCCCGGTCGTCGGAGACCAGGTGGTCGGCCCGGCGGTGGTGGGGTGCGGCGAGTTGCCGGGCTGGACCGGCGGCACACCGGTGGCAGCCGGCCCGCCGCTCGATTCGAGGGGGCCGGCCACCGGCGCGGACGCCGACGAGAGCCTCGGGTCGGCACCCACCACCGACCGACTCGGATCAGCCACCGCCGAAGTGGTCGGATCGGCAGCCGAAGCCGACGCGATCGGACCGGCACCCACCGCTGACGTGGCCGGGTTGGTGGTCGCCGCCGAGAGCACGGGGTCGGCCGGGTGCGCGACGCCCGCTCTGTCGCCGAACGATCCGCCCGCCGATGATGTCACCTCGGACGCGCCCACCGAACGGTCGACCGCGTCCACGTCGGACACCGCAGCGACCGGCATCGGTGACGAGGTGTGCAGGTCGGGCGCGACCGGAGACGCCAGCCCGGCTCCCCGTGACTGCTCGACAACGGGTGGCGTCGGCGCCGCCAACTGGTTCGGCGGCGTGGTGGCAACGGCCTCCGTCGCCTGCACCGGAATGCCGGCGGCTGTGACCAGACCACCCGAGGCCACACCACCGACAGCCCCCGTAGAGGCAGCCCCCGCTGCGGCGGAGGCCGCAGCGGACGAGACCCCGGGAGAGGGAGACGCCCCCGCAGAGGCCGCATCCCCCGCGACAGGCAGCACGGCCGGGAGGGAGGGACCCGTGAACGATGCTCCGGCGAGGGCGTTGGCCTGTGCGTCGAGCCGGGCGCGTAGCGCGTGGTCGGTCTGCCCGGTCGCCGAACCGGTGGCCCCGGACGCGGCGGCGCGCGCCACGTCCTCCATCGAGGTCAGACCCTGACCGGTGGCCAGGCTCGCCGCGCTGTCGGCGAGCACCTCGCCGGTCATCTCCCGCCCCAGGTGCTCCCCGACCTTCGCCGCTCGCCCGGTCGCGTGCCGGCCCAGGCCGGCCAGCGGCGCCACCGCCCCGCCGGCCAGCCCGCCGACCGCCGAGGCACCGAGATCGGTCAGGTCCAGGCCGTGTGCCCGCCCGGTGGAGTTCTGGTACGCCTGGGTGGCCAGGGTGACCCCGGCCTCCTCGGTGGCCTCCTCCAGCCCTCCCCGGACGGCCCGCTTGGCGAGCCCGCGTGCACCACCCCGGGCGACCTCCTTGGCGGCCCGCTCGCCGGCCTCCTTGAGCCCGTGCCTGAGGGACTTGCTGGCCAGTTGGCCCATCAGCCGCTTGAAGATCTGTTGGACCAGCAGCCGCGTCGCGGTGATCGCCGCCCCGGCGGCGGGGCTTGCCGCACCGGCGGTCAACACCGCCGCCACCGCCACGGTGAGAAGCTCGATGACCAGGATGCCCAGCTCGATCCAGACTTCCAGCTTGGCGCCCTCGATGTCGCAACCGCACTCCTCGACCAGTCGGCCCAGGTCGGCCGTGACCGCGAGCAGCACGGGCAGCGGCGCGTCGGCGCCCTCGGCGATCCCCCGCCAGGCCGCCTCGAACGCCGCGTCGACAACCCCGACGCCGCCGTACCCGTTGTGCACCTCGACGGCGGCCGCGGCGGCGTCGGCGTGCGGCCCGGCGAGCACGGAGGCGACCGCGTACCACTGGTCGGCGACGTCCCAGACGGCCCGCTCGTTGCCCTCCGGCCACTGCACGCCGACCACCCAGTCGAGGGCCTCGTAGATCCAGCCGGGCACGTCCCACGGCGCGTAGTCCAGGGGGTGCGGGATGGGGCTCGGCAGCACGCTCATCTCAGATCGTCGGCCGTCAGCGCCGGTCGGCGGCCCGACCGACCCGGGCGGCGCTGGCCCCGTCGGTCTGCACGCTCGCGTCGACCGCCTCGACCACGTCGCTGCCCAGCTCGGTGAGCCGGTGCCCGACGCCGGCCCAGGCCCGCAGCACGGTCTGCTCGAACCCGCGGTAGTTGCGCTCGAAGGCGGCGCCGATGTCGTCGCGACCCCAGGGCCGGGCACCGCTGGCGGCCTCGATCGCGCCTCCCTCCGCCGCGCGACGGGCCGTCACCGCCTCGCCGGCGAGCGCCAGGTCGGCGCCACCGCGGCGGGCCCGGGACGGATCAAGCCAGAGCTGCCCGTCGGTCATGGCTTCGCCTCACCCTTGCCGAGTACGGCGTCGGCCCGACCGAGCAGCGTGGCGTAATCGCCGGTCCTGAGGAAGTCCGTCGCCCCGGAGCCCGCCGGCATGCTCTCGGCGACGAGGTCGCGCGTGGCGTCGGCGGCGGCAGTCGCCGCGGCCCGGATCGTTTCGGTGACATTTCGGCCGAGCGCGTCAGCGTCGCGGTCCCGGTAGATGGCCGGCGTCAGCTCGACCTCGATCAACTGGCCCTGCGCGCCCACGGTCGCGGTCACCTGCCCGTCGGCCGACCGGCGGGTCACCCGCAGCGCGGCGAGTCGCGTCTGGAGGGTGTCCAAACCGGATCTGAGCTGCTGGTACTGCCCATAGACCTCGTCGAATCGGGCCCGTAGCTCGCGATTGACGCCCCGGTCCGCCTGTTCGTCCACCGCCGCCCTCCCGTCACCGTCGGTAGAGCGAAACAATACCGGCCGCCATCGATCCGTGTAGTCCGGTAGTTTCAATGCGTGATCGACCGTCAACAGGCCGAGCAGCTTGCGGCCACCTGGGCCCGCCGTGACTCGCAGCGCCTCGGCCACGAGTGCACAGCGATGGTCGACGAGTTCGACCTGGGGTGGGTCATCACGTCCGTCGTGCCCACCGAGGTGCGCACGGTGCCGGGTGACCTGCCGACGACCGTCATCGACAAGCAGACCGGCACGGTCACCACCTGGCCCCGGGTGCCGAGCACGGTGGTGGCGGAGCTGTACCGGCGTAGCCAGCCCTCGGGGCCGACAGCTCCCCGCACTCTCGACCCGTCGAGCCTGCTGGTCCGGGAAATCCATCGCGGTGCCACCCCGAACACCGCCGCGCACCTGACCATCGACGGCCGGATCTGGACGGCCCAGGGCACGAAGGCCGACGTGCCACTCAACCATCACCCGCTGGTCCGCGACTATCTCGACCAGTTGCCGCCCGGCGAGCTGGTTCGCGGTGGGGAGGCGCACGCCGAGCTGATCGTGGTCTCCGACGTCCTGCACGAGTACGACCACCGCCGCGCCGCCGAGGGCATCGCGCCGATGGGGCGGGCCGAGGCAGCGGCGCTGCTGGAGGGCGCCCGCTTCGAGATCTTCCGGATCCGCGAGCCGGGCGATCCCGCTGGTGGGCCCGCCGAGCGGCCCTGCGACTCGTGCATCGCCTTCCTGGTGCGGGCGAACGTCCTGCCGGAGTCGTCTCGCGCCTACACCGAGACCTGGAACGCGCCGGAGGCACCCGACCCCGATCCTGGGCGGTTCCCGGCGGAGGTCGCGAACGCGCTGGTCGCCGCCGGGTGGCGGCCACACATCGGGGATCAGATCATGGCCGCCGCCGCCGTACGGGACGTCACGTCGGTGCCGGGGCGCAACCATCGACACGAGGTCTTTCCCGCCGCCGTGGAGGCGCTCACCGCGTTCCCCAGCCTGGTCGGTGCGCGGCGCGGCCGGGGCGAGCAGGTGTGGATCTCCCGTTTCGACATCCGCCCGCACACCATCGCGCACACCGCCGACACCCTCGCGGACTTCGGCGCGGTGCTCGGCGTACGCCTCTTTCCGATCGGCACCGAGCAGCAGGACAGCATCCTGGCGGTGGACGAGCGCGGCCGGGTCTTCGCGCTCGACCAGGCCGGCGAGTGGTTCCTCGGCGACACCATCGACGCCGCGCTGACCACCCTGCTGCTCGGCCGCGCGCCCGCCCGGGTCCGCGACGACGGCACCTGGCAGGCCGACTAGCCCGGCAGCGTTGCCGGCCTAGAGAGCGAGGCCGGTCAGCACCATGACCCGGGGCTCGGTGTAGTCGTCCATCGCGCTGCGCAGCCCCTCCCGGCCGACGCCGCTGCCCTTCACCCCGCCGTAGGGCATCTGGTCGGCACGGTACGACGGCACGTCACCGATGATCACCCCGCCCACCTCCAGCGCGCGGGCGGCGGCGAAGGCCACGTCCAGGCGCCGGGTGAAGACGCCGGCCTGCAAGCCGTACGCCGAGTCGTTGACCGCCGTGAACGCGGCCTGGTCGTCGGCGACCGGGGTGACCACCAGCACCGGCCCGAACACCTCCTCGGCCACGACCTTGGCGTTCGCCGGCACGCCGGTGAGCACGGTCGGGGGGTAGGTCGCGCCGTCGCGGAGGCCGCCCACCTCGACGGTGCCGCCGGCGGCGACGGCCTCGGCCACCCACGTCTCGACCCGGCGGGCCGCGTCCTCGGACACCATCGGCCCGACGTCGGTCAGCTCGGACGCGGGGTCTCCGGTCCGCAGCCCCCGCACCGCCGCCACCAGCCGGGGCAGGAAGTCGGCGTGCACCGCGTGGTGCACGTACACCCGCTGGACGGCGATGCACGACTGGCCGGCCTGGTAGTTGGCGAACGTCGCGATGCGCTGCGCGGCGAAGTCCAGGTCCTCGTCGGCCGTCCAGTCCGCACAGAGCACCGCGGCGGCGTTGCCGCCCAACTCCAGCGTCACGTGCTTCTCCGGCGCGGCGCGGCGGATGGCCGCTCCGACCGGCCCGGAGCCGGTGAACGACACCACCGGTAGCCGGGGTTCGGTGACCAGTTCGGCGGCGCGGTCGTTGGGCAGCGGCAGCACCGAGAACATCCCGGCCGGGAGGTCGGTCTCGGCCAGCAGTTCGCCGAGCAGCAGCGCGGTCAGGGGCGTCGCGGGCGCGGGCTTGACGATGATGGGCGCGCCGACGGCGATGGCCGGCGCCACCTTGTGGGCGACGAGGTTGAGCGGAAAGTTGAACGGCGTGATGCCCAGCACCGGCCCACGCGGCACTCTTCGGACCAGCGCGATCCGCCCGCCGGCGGCCGGGTCGGTGTCGAGTCGTTGCAACTCGCCGGAGAAGCGGCGGGCTTCCTCGGCGGCCCAGCGGAAGGTCGACACCGCACGTCCGACCTCGGCGCGGGCCCACTTGAGCGGCTTGCCGTTCTCCGCGGTGATCAGGGCGGCGATCTCTCCCGCACGCTCGGCGAGCCGCCGGGACACGTGGTCGAGGGCCGCCGCGCGGGCGTGCGCGGGCAGGGCCGCGGCCTGCGCGGCCACCCCGGCCGCCGCGGCGACGGCGGCGTCGACCTGGTCGGGCGTGGCGACTGTGGTACGCCCCACCGGGCGGCCGTCGTACGGGTGGTGGACGGTCAACTCACCCTCGCCGGTGGCGGGGCGGGAGGCGACGAAGAAGGCTGCGGGCTCCACGCCGAGCAGCGTAGCCGAGCGACCAGTCGACGGAAACAGTCGCGATAACCCTTGTCTGCCGCGAATTCAGTAGCGAAGATGGCAGAGAGATTGCGATAACCGCCGCAGAACCGCGCCCCCGGCCCCCTCGGAGTGATCCCTCATGAGTGACCAGCAGCAGCTGCGCAACTTCGTCAACGGCTCCTACGTCGACCCGTCCGATGGCGGTTACGCCGACCTCGTCGACCCCTGCACGGGCGAGGTGTTCGCCCAGGCCCCGGTCTCCGGCGCCGCCGACGTGGACGCGGCGATGAGCGCCGCCGCCACCGCCTTCGAGAGCTGGCGGGAGGTCACCCCCGCCGAGCGGCAGCGGGCACTGCTCAAGCTCGCCGACGCCGTGGAGGCGCGCGCCGCCGAGCTGGTCGACGCCGAGGTCCGCAACACCGGCAAGCCCCGCCAGCTCACCGCCGAGGAGGAGCTTCCTCCGGCGGTGGACCAGTTCCGGTTCTTCGCCGGTGCCGCCCGGATGTTGGAGGGACGGTCCGCCGGGGAGTACCTGGCCGGGCACACCTCCTACGTGCGGCGTGAGCCGATCGGCGTCTGCGCGCAGGTCACCCCCTGGAACTACCCGCTGATGATGGCGGTCTGGAAGATCGCCCCCGCGCTCGCCGCCGGCAACACGGTGGTGCTCAAGCCGTCGGACACCACCCCGGTGTCGACGCTGCTGCTCGCCGAGATCGCCGCCGAGTTCTTCCCACCGGGGGTGTTCAACGTGGTCTGCGGCGACCGCGACACCGGTCGTACCCTCGTGTCGCACCCGACCCCGCAGCTGGTGTCGATCACCGGCTCGACCCGCGCGGGCATGGAGGTCGCCGCCGCGGCGGCCCCCGACCTGAAGCGCACCCACCTGGAGTTGGGCGGCAAGGCCCCGGTGGTGATCTTCGACGACGCGGACGTGGCGGCGGCCGCCGAGGCCATCGCGCTGGGCGGCTACTTCAACGCCGGGCAGGACTGCACGGCGGCCACCCGGGTGCTGGCCGGCCCCGGCGTCCACGACGACTTCGTGGCGGCGCTCGCCGAGCAGGCCCGCAACACGAAGACCGGCGCCCCGGACGACGCCGACGTGCTCTACGGCCCGCTGAACAACGCCAACCAGCTCACCCGGGTCAGCGGTTTCGTGGACCGCCTGCCGGACCACGCGGCGATCCAGACCGGCGGGTCCCGGCAGGGCGAACGCGGCTACTTCTACGCGCCGACGGTGGTCTCCGGGCTGCGTCAGGCCGACGAGATCATCCAGGACGAGGTGTTCGGGCCGGTCATCACCGTGCAGCGCTTCTCCGACGAGGACGAGGCGGTGCGCTGGGCCAACGGCGTCGACTACGGCCTGTCCGCGTCGGTCTGGACGCGGGACCACGGCCGGGCCATGCGGATGACCCGTCGACTGGACTTCGGCTGCGTCTGGGTCAACACGCACATCCCGTTCGTCTCCGAGATGCCGCACGGTGGCTTCAAGCACTCCGGGCACGGCAAGGACCTCTCGGTCTACAGCCTGGAGGACTACACCCGGATCAAGCACGTCATGCACAACATCGAGGGCTGAACCGTGGGCGCGAGGAGTGAGCCGGGTTTGCGAGCCCCGCAGCCGCGAACGAAAAGCGCCGCCGCGCCGACGTCCGAGGAGCTGCACAAGCGGCGCGGCGATGCCGTGGCCCGGGGTGTCGGCAGTGTGATTCCGTCCTACGTGGACCGCGCCTCCGGCGGGACGATCACCGACGTGGACGGCCGGGAGTGGATCGACTTCGCCGCCGGCATCGCCGTGACCAGCGTGGGCAACTCGGCCCCGAGGGTGGTCGAGGCGGTCCGGGCGCAGGTGGAACGGTTCACCCACACCTGCTTCATGGTCGCGCCGTACGAGTCGTACGTGGCGGTGTGCGAGCAGCTCAATGCGTTGACGCCCGGCGGGTTCGAGAAACGCTCGGCGTTGTTCAACTCCGGCGCGGAGGCGGTGGAGAACGCCGTCAAGGTCGCCCGGCACGCCACCGGGCGGCCGGCGGTCGTGGTGTTCGACCACGCGTACCACGGCCGGACCAACCTGACCATGGCGTTGACCGCGAAGAACATGCCGTACAAGCACCGGTTCGGGCCGTTCGCCGGGGAGATCTACCGGGTGCCGATGTCGTACCCGCTGCGCGATGGTGGGCTCTCCGGCGCGGAGGCGGCGGCCCGGGCCGTCGAGATGATCGAGAAGCAGGTCGGCGCGGAGAACGTAGCCGCGCTGCTCATCGAGCCGATCCAGGGCGAGGGTGGCTTCGTCGTACCCGCGCCGGGTTTCCTGCCCGCGCTGCGGGCCTGGGCGACGGCGGCCGGGGTGGTCTTCGTCGCCGACGAGATCCAGACCGGTTTCTGCCGTACCGGCGACTGGTTCGCCTGTCAGCACGAGGGCGTCGAACCCGACCTGGTGGCAGTGGCCAAGGGCATCGCCGGTGGCCTGCCGCTGGCAGCGGTGACCGGTCGGGCGGAGCTGATGGACGCGGTGCACGTCGGTGGGCTCGGCGGCACGTACGGCGGCAACCCGATCGCCTGCGCCGCCGCGCTGGCCACCATCGAGACCATGCACGAGCTGGACCTCGCCGGTGCGGCCCGACGGATCGAGTCGGTGCTGGTCCCCCGACTACGGGCCATCGCCGAGCGGGATCCCCGGGTCGCCGAGGTACGCGGCCGGGGCGCGATGCTCGCCGTGGAGCTGGTGCTGCCGGGCACCCTCACCCCCGACCCGGTCGCCACCGCGGCGATCTCGGCGGCCTGTCACGCCGCCGGCCTGCTCACCCTGACCTGCGGCACGTACGGCAACGTGCTGCGTTTCCTGCCCCCGCTGGTGATCTCCGACGGGCACCTCGGCCGGGGTGCCGACCTCCTCGACGCCGCCTTCGGCTGAGCGGCTGAGCGGTGGAGGGGCCCGGTGCACGGGCCCCTCCACCGATGTCAGCGAAGCACCTCGACCGTGTTGCGGCGCACCAGGTTCTTGCCCGGCTCGCGGATCTGCTCCATGGCGGCGGAGTTGAGCAGCACGCAACTGCCCGACGGGCCGGTCACCGTCACAGTGGTCGCCCGGTTGTTGTCCAGGTTGGTCACCCGCAGCCGGGTCCCCACCGGGAACTGCCCACTGGTCGCCGCCGGTCCGGCCGCCTCCTCGAAGAAGGTGATCGCCCCCGAGCAGGCCGACTGGGGCGCCGGGCCGGGCGCACCGGGAGACGCGGCGCCGGGGCGGACGGTGCCGGGGGCCGGAGCGCCGGCGGGCGGGGCCGCGCCGTCGACGCGTTCCACCACGTTGCGGCGGATCACGTTCTTCCCCGGCTCGCGGACCAGCTCCATGGCCGCCGCGTTGAGCAGCACGCAACTGCCCGACGGGCCGGTCACCGTCACCGTGGCCGCCCGGTTGTTGTCCAGGTTCGTCACCCGCAGCCGGGTCCCCACCGGGAAGCGGTCGCTGGTCGCCGCCGGCGCCCCGCCCTCCGCGGAGAAGGTGACCGAGCCGGAGCAGACCGACGACCGTGCCGGGGCCGTGTCGGCGAACCCGAAGCTGGTCCCCACCGACACGCCCACCGCGGCGAGCACCGCCACGCTCGCTGCCAGCACGTGCCTGCGCTGCACCCTCATCGCCGTCACTCCCGTCCTCGGTGGTGTCCTTCACCCACCGGTACGGACCAAAGCGCCCTACCGTTCAGCCGGCACGGGTATCGATCGTGCGGCGGCCAGGTCCACCGGCCCGTACCGGGTGCGCGGGGCCCCGGTGATCAGCGCCCAGTAGCGGTCGCCGTACGACCAGTGCCACCACTCGGTCGGGTAGTTCACCATGCCCGCGCCGCCGAGGGCGTCCACCAAGATCTGCCGGTGCCGACGGGCGGTGCCGCCGATCGTCGGCGCGTCGGTGAAGCAGGCGTCGGCGCTGTCCTCCGGGGTGGCGTCGATCGCCGTGCCCAGGTCCAGCTCCACACCGTCGTCGGTGCAGAGCGTCAGGTCCACCGCGCCGCCCGTGCTGTGCGGGGCCACCTCGACCGGCGAGACGAACTTCGTGGTCTCCCGGTGCAGCCGCTGCGGTGACCACTCCGGGTGCCGTCGGCGCAGCTCGTCGCGGTAGCCGGTGAAGATGACCAGCTGCGCCTGGTACGGCCGGTAGCCCTCGACCACCAGCAGCCGCAGCCCACCGGGCAGGGCACGCTGCGCGGCCAGCAGGCGGTCCACGACACCGGCGCGCAACCGGGCGTACGCCCCGGCCGGGTCGGCCGCCCGGCCGTCGAGCCGCAGCTCCGGCAGCTCACGCAGGTCCACGAACTCCTCGCCGTCGTCGGCGCTGGGCACCGCCGCCACCCGGGGGTCGGAGAGCAGGATCATCGGATGCTCCCCGCCGTGCTCGCGGACCGTTCGGCGTGCCGGAGCCGGGCCAACTCGACGAGGCGGTCCACCACCTCCCGATAGCTGACCCCGACGGCGGCCCACACCTTCGGGTACATCGAGTGCGCGGTGAAGCCGGGCATCGTGTTCAGCTCGTTGACGTACAGCTCACCGGTCGTCTCGTCGTAGAAGAAGTCGACCCGGGCCAGACCCCAACCGCCGATCGCGGCGAACGCGCGCAGCGACAGCTCGCGGACCCGCGCGGTCACCTCGTCCGGCAGTACGGCGGGGACGATCATCGGGTCGGCGTCGCCGAAGTACTTCTGCTGGTAGTCGAACCAGCCGCCGCTGACCTGCACCTCGCCCACCGCCGACGCCTCGGGACGCCAGCCACCGAGCACCGCGCACTCCAGCTCCCGGCCGGCGACCCCCTGCTCGACCATGACGAGTTGGTCGTGGCGAAGCGCCTCCTCCACGGCGGTGGCCAGGTCGTCGCCCTCGCCGACGCGGGAGATGCCGATCGACGAACCCATGCTGGCCGGCTTGACGAAGAGTGGCCGGCTCAGCCCGGTCACCAACTTCTGCGGGTCGTCGACCGCCCGGTAGGTCTGCGCGTCGAACGACACGTACGGGGTGACGGGGATGCCCTCGGCGCGCAACGCCCGCTTCATCGCCACCTTGTTCATGCCGACCGCCGAGGCGAGGATGCCGCACCCGACGTACGGCACGTTCAGCGACTCCAACAGCCCCTGCACCACCCCGTCCTCGCCGTACGGACCGTGCAGCACCGGGAAGACCACGTCCAGCTCGGCGTGCACCGCGCCGGGGGCGTTACCGGCGGACACCTGCACGACACCCGGACGCGGACCGGCCCGCAACTCGACGGCCGGCCCGGTCACCACCAACTGGTCGTCGATGGCCCGCTCGCCGGCCGGTCGGTCGCGCAACTCGGCCAACAGCGCGTCGGGCATCAGCCGGAACCCGCCACTGCGGGTGACGCCGATGGCGACAGTGCGGTAGCCGCCACCGGCGAGCGCCCGGGCCACCCCGAGCGCGGAGGCACAGGAGACCTCGTGCTCCGCCGACGGTCCACCGAACAGGATTCCGATCCGAACTGGCGCGCTCACGCCGCCGCCCCTTCCTCAGCCAGGTCGGCGGATCGCGGGGCCATCAACCGGGCCACCAGCGACTCCTCCACGTTTCCGCCGGTCAGCACCACGCCGACCGTCCGCTGCCGGTCCCTCTCCGGGGCGAGCCGGAGGGCGCCGGCCAGGCCTGCCGCCCCGGACGGCTCGGCGAGCACCTTGAGCTCCGTCAGGATCAGCCGGAACGCCGCCGCGATCTCGTCGTCGTCGACCCGGACGACCCCCCGCAGCGTGTCCCGCACGATGGCGAACGGCAGCTCCCCCACGCAGGACGGCC
Source organism: Micromonospora sp. NPDC127501 (assembly GCF_040302185.1). NCBI lineage: Bacteria > Bacillati > Actinomycetota > Actinomycetes > Micromonosporales > Micromonosporaceae > Micromonospora > Micromonospora sp. NPDC127501. The sequence continues at coordinate 86,563 of NZ_JBEORJ010000011.1, forward strand.
GCAGCCCGTCCGCGATGGTGGGCGCCGGCGTGACCGGCACCCGTACACCTGCCGCCAGGCTGCGGGCGAGCGAGTCGCAGCCCACCGGCTCCACCCCGTACACCTCGATGCCGGAGCCGGCGGCGGCCAGGCACGCGCCGGCCACCCCGCCACCACCACCCACCGGTACGACCAACGCGTCCAACGGCGTCCCCGCGCGCTCGGCGTCCTCGATCAGCTCCAGGCTCGCGGTGCCCTGCCCGGCGATCACGTCCGGGTGGTCGTACGCGTCGACGACGGGGTGGCCGCTCTCGTCGCTGAGCCCGTCGGCCACCGCCACCCGCTCCTCGACGCCGGTGCCGGCGAACACCACCCGCGCCCCCGCCGCGCGCGCCCGGTCGACCTTCGTCGGTGCCGCGTCGACCGGCAGCACCACTGTCGCCGCAAGCCGGTGCTGCCGGGCCGCCAACGCCACCGCCACCGCGTGGTTGCCGGTGCTCTGCGCGATCACCCCGGTGTGGCCGGCCATCGCGAGGCGGCCGACCGCGCGCAGCGCGCCCCGCATCTTGTACGAGCCGCCGTTCTGGAGGTTCTCCGCCTTGAGCAGGACCCGCGCCCCGGCTAGCTCGTCGATCACCGGGGACCGCAGCACGGGGGTGCGGACCACGCGGCCGGCAAGCCAGCGGCTGGCCTCCTCGACATCGGCCCGGACCTGGCCAACGGTGCGTGTCATCGTGTCTCCTTTTCGGGCACACCACAGGCGGGGTCCAGCGGTACGTGGACCCCGGTGAAGGTGGGTGGAAGTGTCAGTTCACGGTGGGTAGCTGGACGTCGACCCGCAGGCCGCCGTACTCGGCGGGCCGGGCCGCGATGATGCCGTCGTGGGCCTGGGTGATCGAGCGGGCGATGGCCAGGCCCAGGCCGGCCCCGCCGCCCTGCGAGGTCCGGTCCCGGGCGAGCCGGCGGAACGGCTCGAACAGACCGGCCACCGCCTCGGCCGGCACGGGCTGGCCGGTGTTGACCACTGACAGCGCGGGCACGCCGCTCACCACGACGGTCAGGGAGCCGCCCGGCCGGTTGTACTTGATCCCGTTCTCCACCAGGTTGGTGACCAGGCGTTCCAGCAGCACCCGCTCGCCAACGACGACCCGGGGTACGAGGTGGGTCTCCACGGTGACCCCGGCCTCCCGGGCCCGGTCCAGGTATCCGGCCAGCACCGCCTCGACGATCGTGTCCAACCGCTGCGGTATCCGCGATCGGAGGCCCTGGTCGCTCTCGCTCAGCGCGAGCAGGCCCTCGATCAGGCGTTCGTTGCGCTCGTTGGTCTCCAGCAGTTGGCTGGTCAGCAGCTCCAACTGCTCGCCGCTGAGCGCCCTGGCCATGCCGACCTCGATGAGCGTCCGCTGCACGGCGAGGGGCGTCCGCAGCTCGTGCGAGGCGTTCGCGGCGAACCGCCGCTGCCCCTCGTACCCGGCGGAGACGCGTTCCATCATCTCGTCGATCGCCCGGGACAGCCGGGCCAACTCGTCGCTGCCCCGGGGCCGGATCCGGTGACCGAGGTTCTGCGGGCCGAGGTGCCCGATCGGCCCGGCCAGGTCGGCGACCGGGCGCAGGCACCACGCCGCGGCGAACCAGAGCCCCACCAGGACGGCCACTGTCACGAGCAGGACGGCCACCAGGGGCAGCATGAACGCCCCGGGCCGTACGTTGCCGCACACCGTCGACAACCCGGGCATGGGCACGTCACAGAACTGCTGCCCCCAGGCCCAGGTCATCCCCGACAGCCACTTGCCCATCGCCGGCAGTATCGGGCCGGCCAGCAGCGCCAGCAGCCCCACCAGCAGCACCCGTCGTCGGGGCGTCCAGCTCACGCCGTGCCGCCGATGCGGTAGCCGGCCTTCGGAACGGTGTGGATGATCGCGGGATCGCCGAGCTTCTTGCGCAGGGTCATCACGGTGACCCGTACGGCGTTGGTGAACGGGTCGGCGAACTCGTCCCAGGCCTGCTCCAGCAACTCCTCGGCGCTGACCACCTGACCGTCCGCGCGCAGCAGCACGTGCAGCACCGCGAACTCCTTGGGGCTCAACGCGAGCGGGCGGCCGTCCCGGGTGGCCAGGTGTCGGCCCACGTCCAGCGCCAGGCCGTCCTGGGCGAGCACCGGTGGCAGCGCCGGCGTGGACCGTCGCCCGAGGGCCTGCACCCGGGCCACCAGCTCGGCGAAGGCGAACGGCTTGGTCAGGTAGTCGTCCGCGCCGAGGCCGAGGCCCTCCACCCGGTCCCGGATGCCGGCCGCCGCGGTGAGCAGCAGTACCCGGGTGCCAACCTGGGAGTCGGCGATGCTGCGGCACACCTCGTCGCCGGTGTGTCCGGGCATGTCCCGGTCCAGCACCGCGACGTCGTACCGGTTCACCCCGACCCGCTCCAACGCACCGGCACCGTCGTAGCAGACGTCGACGGCCATCGAGAGGCGGCGCAGCCCTTCGGCCACCGTGTCCGCCAACAACCGCTCGTCGTCCGCCACCAGCACCCGCACGTTTTTCCGCTCCCCCAGTTCGGCTTGCCCGGCATACCGTCGCAGGCCCGGGTTAAGGGTTCTGTAAGCACCCGCCGCAGCCATCCTCCACGTGGGTGTCCAGCGGGCAAACCACCGCAAGCCAGTCCTGGTCGACTTCGTGCCCGTGTCACGTCTTCTGGGTCGTCCGTCCCCCGAAGGCCCCGGCGGTTGGCGTGCAGGGGTGAGCTGCGTCACGATGGGGGCCGAGGAGGTCGCCCGATGGCTGACCCGTGGCTCGCCCTGGAGTTCGGCGTCGATCCGGCGGAGAGGATCGCGCAGGTCGGTGCCGCCCACGAAGCCTTCCTGACCGCCGGCGCGGCGCCGCACCGGGTGCGGGAGGTGGTCCGCCGCTCCTGGGAGCGTTCGGCACGGCTCGACCCGGAGGCCACCCCGCCGGTCGACCTGGCCGACGACGTTCTGGCCGCGTACCGGGCGGTTCACCCGTTGGCCCGGGTGCTGCCGCTGTTCCGGGACCTGCTCGGCGGTATCGCCCAGGACGGCGCGCACCTGATGGCGGTCTGCGACGCGCACGGGCGACTGCTCTGGGTCGAGGGGCATCCGGGTGTGCTGCGGCACGCCGAGCGGATGAACTTCATGCCCGGCGCCCGTTGGGACGAGACGCACGCCGGCACCAACGCCCCCGGCACCGCGCTGGCCGTGGACCACAGCGTGCAGATCTTCGCCACCGAGCACTTCAGTCGCCCGGTCCAGCGGTGGACCTGCGCGGCCGCGCCGATCCACGATCCGACCACCGGGCGGCTGCTCGGCGCGATCGACATCACCGGCGGGGACCATCTGGCGAACCCGCAGAGCCTGGCGCTGGTCCGGGCCACGGCCCGGGCCGCCGAATCGCAGCTCGCCGCCGACCGACCACCGGAACCCGGCGTCGCCACCGTGACCGCGCTCGGCCGGGACGAGGCGGAGCTGCGGTTCGAGGGCCGACGGATCCGGTTGGGTCGACGGCACAGCGAACTGCTGGTGCTGCTGCTCCAGCACCCCGAGGGGCGCACGGGCGTTCAGCTCGGCCTCGACCTGTACGGCGACGACCGACTGCACCCGGTCACCCTGCGCGCCGAACTGTCCCGGTTGCGCCGGGTGCTCGGTCCGGAGCTGCTCGATTCCCGCCCGTACCGGCTACGCGGGACCGTCCGCGCCGACTTCACCACCGTCGCCGACCGGCTGGACCAGGGCGATCCGACGGGCGCGCTCGACGCGTACCCCGGGTCGCTGCTGCCCGGCTCGGACGCGCCGGGAGTGGCCCGACTGCGCCGGCTCATCGACGGCCACCTCCGCGCGGCCGTGCTGGCCGCCGCGGACCCGGCGCTGCTCGCGGCCTGGACTGCGACGCCGGCCGGTGCCGACGACCTGGCCGCCTGGCAGGCCCTGGCACGGGCGCTGCCGCTGGGCGCGCCGCGTCGGCCCCTCGCCCTCGCACGCATCGACCAGCTCGCCGGGGAGTACGACCTTCCGCGCGCAACGTGGCTGCAACGTCGCTGAAACTACCGTCGCCGTCGGCACACCCGCACAACGACGGCGGAGGTAACCATGACGCGCTACGACGCGCCCACCCACTGGCAGTCCCGTTACGACCACTACATCGGTGGCGAGTACGTCAAGCCGCACGGCGGCGCCTACTTCGAGAACCCGACACCGGTCACCGGGCAGACCTTCACCGAGGTCGCCCGGGGCACCGCACCCGACGTGGAGAAGGCCCTCGACGCCGCCCATGGCGCCGCCGACGCCTGGGGCCGCACCTCGGTGGCCGAACGGGCGCTGATCCTCAACCGGATCGCCGACCGGATGCAGGAGAACCTGGAATCCCTGGCCGTGGCCGAGAGCTGGGAGAACGGCAAGCCGGTCCGGGAGACCCTCGCTGCCGACATCCCGCTCGCCATCGACCACTTCCGCTACTTCGCCGGGGCGATCCGGGCCCAGGAGGGCTCCCTGGGCGAACTCGACGACGACACCGTGGCGTACCACTTCCACGAGCCGCTCGGCGTGGTCGGGCAGATCATTCCGTGGAACTTCCCGATCCTGATGGCGACCTGGAAGCTCGCGCCCGCGCTGGCCGCCGGCAACGCCGTGGTGCTCAAACCCGCCGAGCAGACACCGGCGTCCATCCACTACTGGCTGTCGCTGGTGGCGGACCTGCTGCCGCCGGGAGTGCTGAACATCGTCAACGGGTTCGGTGTGGAGGCTGGCAAACCGCTGGCGTCCTCGGCCCGGGTCGCGAAGGTGGCCTTCACCGGCGAGACGACCACCGGGCGGCTGATCATGCAGTACGCCAGTGAGAACATCAAACCGGTCACGCTGGAGCTGGGCGGCAAGAGCCCGAACATCTTCTTCGACGACGTCAGCGCCGCATCCGACGACTTCCTGGACAAGGCCCTGGAAGGCTTCACCATGTTCGCGCTCAACCAGGGCGAGGTCTGCACCTGCCCATCCCGGGCGCTGATCCAGCAGGGCCACTACAGCGACTTCCTCGCCGCAGCGGTCTCCCGCACCGAGCAGATCGTGCAGGGGCATCCCCTGGACACCGACACGATGATCGGAGCACAGGCCTCCAACGACCAGTTGGAGAAGATCCTGTCCTATCTCGACATCGGGCGGAAAGAGGGCGCCAAGGTGCTCACCGGCGGGTCACGCGCCGATCTGGGCGGCGACCTGTCGGGCGGGTACTACGTCGAGCCGACCATCTTCGAGGGCGACAACTCGATGCGGATCTTCCAGGAGGAGATCTTCGGACCGGTCGTCTCGGTGACCTCCTTCGCCGACCTCGACGACGCCGTGAAGATCGCCAACGACACCCTGTACGGGCTGGGCGCGGGTGTGTGGAGCCGGGACATGAACACCGCGTACCGGGCCGGGCGGGCCATCCAGGCCGGGCGGGTGTGGACCAACTGCTATCACGCGTACCCGGCGCACGCCGCGTTCGGCGGGTACAAGCAGTCCGGCATCGGCCGGGAGAACCACAAGATGATGCTGGAGCACTACCAGCAGACCAAGAATCTGCTGGTCAGCTACTCCACCAAGAAGCTCGGCTTCTTCTGATGCCGGTCGTTTCCGTCACCCCCGCCGCGGCCGAGTTGATCCGGTCGCTGCGGGGGCGGCACGGTCCGCTGATGTTCCACCAGTCCGGTGGCTGTTGCGACGGCAGCGCCCCGATGTGCTTCCCGGCGGGCGAGTTCCGCACCGGCTCGTCCGACGTGCTGCTCGCCTCCCTCGCGGTCGACGGGGTGACCGAGCCGGTCGAGTTCTGGATGTCGAAGTCCCAGTGGGAGCTGTGGAAACACACCACGCTGACCGTCGACGTGGTCCCCGGCAGGGGCAGCGGCTTCTCCCTGGAGGCCCCCGAAGGCGTCCGCTTCCTCATCCGCTCCCACCTCGCCGCCTGAGACGGGTGCCCCAGGCTCGGCGGCACTCGCCCCACTCCCGTCGATCTTGCAGTTCGTGTTGCCGTAATGCCCCTTGATGAGCTGTTTGTCGGGACAGAAAGCGCAAGATCGGCGGGGACGGGGGTGGGGGTGGGGCGGTTAGGAGAGTGCGGCGCGGATGGTGGCTTTGATGTGCTGGGGGCGGCGGTAGAGGTCACGATCGGTGAAATAGCGCATCCGCCAACCCGCTGCATCCAGCCAGTTGACCCGCTCTCGGTCGTGCCTGAGCCTGTCACGGTCCAGGTGCGACAGTCCGTCGTACTCGATACCGATCCGGCGTTCGCGGTAGCCCAGATCGAGCCGGTAGAGAGGTATGCCATGACGGTCGGCCACCCATAGTTGCGGTTCCGGTGGAGGCAGTCCCCCATCGATCAGAATCAGTCGCAACTGGCTCTCCTGTCGGCACTCCGCCCTGCCGTCCGCCAGCGGTATGAGTTGTCGAGCTTGACGGACACCACGCAACGCGTTGTGGGCTGCGACCTCGGCGAGCAGTTCATCCTGGGTGACCAAGCCCGACCGGAGCGCGGCATCGAGTACCGGGAGTGCGTCGAGTCGCCGAACGGCGCGAGCCAGGTCGACTGCACAGCGAGCCGCCGGCACACAGGGCAGACCGCCGACGAAGACCGGCCGAGCGGGTAGAACCGTCCGGTGAACGACCACCCCGGGTAGACGGGGTTTTGGCACCTCGGCGGGCAGATGAACGTGGATCAGATCATCACGCAGCACCCCGAAGCCGTGTCGGCGGGCGGCGCTCTGCCTCGCCAACATCGCCCCATCGGGCAGCCGGAGCATCAGTGCACGCAGCGCGTCATCGTCGCTGCAGGGTTGGTCGGCGTAGACCCCTCTGCGTACGCGGTGCAGTTCTTCGCGGTCGAGCCGACTACGGATCCGACCAACGGTGAGCTGCCGCATGAGTGCGTCAGTACGCCACAACTGAGTAGCCATGGGAGCAGGCTGACCAACCCAGGACCCCGTAGAGGTCCCGCGACGACCACCTGTGGAAAACCCTCCCCCCTGTGGAAAACCCCCAACCCCATCTCCTGCCGTGCTAGCGCCGCACGCCCCGGACTCTCCGCCCCCGCGATCTTGCATTTCCTGTCGCCGATACGCCCTATATAAAGCGAAAGGTGAGCACAGAAACTGCAAGATCGCGGGGGCGGGGGCGGGGGCGGGGGCGAGGGCGGGCGGGCAGGGGCGGGCGGGGCGCGGGGGCGCGGGGGTTAGTCGCAGGCGATGCCGTCGCCGTCTCGGTCCAGGTCGTAGATGTCGTCGCCGATCACCCTGATCGGTCCGCTGACGTAGGCGGGGCCGTTTCCACTGCCACCCGCGCAGTCGACGTCGCTGGCGATCGGGACGCAGCCGCTGTAGTTCGGGTCGCACTTCGACGACTGCTGCTTCTTGGTGCCGACGGCGACGACCTGGGTCACCGGCTGCTTCGTCACGGCGGATTTGACCAGCTTCCTGGCCGTCCGCACGCCGTCGGTGGTGGTCACCTCGTAGGTCAGGGTCCGGACGCCGTTCACGCCCTTGGTCCGGACGACCCGCTTGCCCTCGGCCAGTGACGAGTCCTTGACGGTCCGCTCGCCGTACCTGATGGTGGCCTGCTCGGTCACTGTCGTCACCTGCACCACCGGCACGGCTGCCGCCGACGAGGGTGCAGTGGCGGGCGCCGACGAGGGTGCGGCGATCGGCGACTCCTCCTGGGCCGGGGCTTCCTGGGTCGGCTCGCCGGGTGCGGCCAGGATGGGCTGCTGCGGCTGCTCGGCGGCAGTGCCGCCAGCCTTGGTCGGTTCCGCTTCGCCGGTCAACGCGCCGACGATGGCGGTGCCGGTGCAGCAGAGCAGCAGGAGCGACAGCGTCACCGAGCCGAGGATCACGGCGACCCGGCCGGCGGGAGTGGCCCGGCGGAACCAGTTCGGTCGGGGTGTCTGGTCGAACGACGGCGGGTACGGCGGCCCCGGGTTCTGTGGTGGTTGCATCGTCACGGCGATGAGTGTCGTCGCAAACACAGCCTGCAATATCCCCCGTCGCGTTCGTCACCTGCGCCTTTCGCTTGGCGGGGAAGATCGGTGGGCGCGCTCGCCGGCGACGAGTCGGCAGGTGCGGCACACCTCCAGGTCGGCGGGGCAGGGCCGATCGTGCGGGTGTCAGCACCAACAAAAGCCGCAGATCACCACGCACCGAATCGACGAGGGATCGGGGGCCATCGGCGACGGCGGAACTGTCGCGATGCCGTCAGCGGGGTGGGCTCACCGCTCCTCCATCGCCCATGGCGACCCGTAACCGTTCAGCAGGTCGAGGAAGGGCATCGGGGGCAGCGCCTCCGGCCCGAGCACCCCGACACCGGCCCACGCGCCGCTGGCGAGCAACTCCAACGCGACGACCGGGTTGACGGCGGTCTGCCAGACCACCGCCTGGTGCCCGTACTCCCGCATCGACCACTCGTTGTCGACCACGTGGTACAGGTAGACCTCGCGGGGTCGCCCGTCCGGGCCGAGGCCGCGTACCCAGGTGCCGGCGCAGGTCTTGCCGCGCATCCGGGCACCGAGCGTGGCCGGGTCGGGCAGGCTCGCGGCCACCACGTCACGCGGGGAGACCTCGACGCCGCGTACCCGCACCGGGGAGACCGCGTCCAGACCGAGCTTGTGCAGGGTCTTGAGCACCTCGATGAACTCGTCGCCGAGGCCGTACTTGAAGGTGACCCGGCGGGCCTTGACCCAGCGCGGGATGAGCAGAACCTCCTCGTGCTCGACGTTGACGCACTCGACCGGCCCGATCCCTTCCGGAAAGTGGAAGACCTCCGGCTCGGAGAACGGTTCGGTGGTGAACCAGCCCCGGTCCCTCTCCCAGACGACCGGCGGGTTGAGGCACTCCTCGATGGTGGTCCAGATGGAGAACGAGGGCGCGAAGTCGTACCCGTCGACGGTGAGGTTCGCCCCGTCCCGGACACCGATCTCGTCGATCTCACTGAACAGTTCGTCGGCGGCGTAACGGGCGAACACGTCGGAGAGGCCGGGCTCGACCCCGATGCCGCACAGCGCCAGCCGACCGGCCGCCGACCAGGTGTCGGCCAGCGCGAACTGTTCGTCGCCAAGCTTCACGCCGGTCTCGACGTGCGACAGCGACATCGCCATGTCCAGGTAGTCCGCGCCGGCCGCGAACGCTCCATCGAAGATCGGCATGACGAACCGCGGGTCGACGGCGTTGAGCACGTGCGTGATCCGGTGCTCCCGGCACAGCGCGGTGACCGCGTCGGCCGAGGCGGCGTCCACCTGGGCGGCGACGAACCGGTCACCGTGCCCGGCGACCGCACGCCGGGCCCGAACGGGGTCGTGGTCGGCGACCACCATGGTCTCGAAGAAGGTCCGTCGGGCGGCGATGGCTACGGCGGCGGAGCCGACGCCACCGGCGCCGACGAGGAGGACACGCATCAGGAATCAAACCCCAAACCGAAACGATCGAGAGTACGGAGCCAGAGGTCGCGCCGGCCCTCGCGCGCGTCGGCGCGGGCCAGTGACCAGCGGGTGAGATTGATGCCGACCGCGCGGACGGGTTCCGGCGGGAACGGCAGTGGCTTGCGGCGAACCAGGTCGAGCCGGGTCAGCGGGGTGTTCCCGCCGTCGAGCAGGTCGAGCAGCACCCGGGCGCCGAAGCGGGTGGCCCCGACGCCGAGACCGGTGTAGCCGGCCGCGTACGCCAACCGACCGCCGTAGGCGGTGCCGAAGAACGGGCAGAACCGGGTGCAGGTGTCGATGACCCCGCCCCAACGGTGGCTGAACCGCACGTCAGCGAGCTGCGGGAACGTGGTGAAAAAGTGGCGGGCGAGGGTGGTGAAGGTGGCCTGTCGTTGCTCCAGCTCGGGCGCGACCCGATTGCCGTAGTGGTAGACGGCGTCGTAGCCGCCGAAGAGGATCCGCCCGTCGGCGGTGATCCGGTAGTAGTGGAACTGGTTGGCGGTGTCGGCGAGCCCCTGCCGGTTGCGCCAACCGATGGCGTCGCGCTGGGCCGGGGTGAGCGGCTCGGTCATCAGCACGTGGTCGTAGACCGGCACCAGGTACGCCCGCAGCCGGCGCAGCAGCGGCGGGAACGCGTTGGTGGCCAGCACGACCCGGCGCGCCCGTATCGAGCCGGGCAGGCCGGCGGCCCGGGTGTCGGCCCGGCCACTGTCGGCCGATCGGGGGGCGGGACCGGTGCCCAGGGTGCTGGCGTGCAGCGCGGCACTGTCGGCGCGCAGGCCGGTGACCCTTGTGTGTTCGTGCACGCGTACGCCGAGGTCGAGGCAGGCGCGGCGAAGCCCCCAGGCCAGCTTCGCCGGGTCCACCATGGCCACCCGGTCGGCGTCGAACATCCCACCCAGGTACGTCGGTGAGTGCACCTCGGCGCGCACCTCGTCCCGGTCGAGCAACCGCACCCGGTGGCCGTACCGGCGGGCCAGGTCCGCGTCGGCGGCCAGCCCGTCGAGTTGGTACGGCTCGACGGCGACGGCCAGCTCACCGGTGCGCTCGAAGTCGCAGTCGATGTCGAACTTCGCGACTGTGGCGGCAATGGCGTCCAGGTTGTCCCGGCCGAGACGTTCCAACTCGCCGACCTCGTCGGGGAACCGGTCGACGCCGTTGGCGAGGCCGTGGGTCAGCGAGGCGGCACAGAAGCCGCCGTTGCGCCCGGACGCGGCCCAACCGCAGGTCCCGGCGTCGACGAGCAGCACGTCCCGGTCCGGGTCCGCCTGCTTCGCCAACAACGCGGCCCACAGTCCGCTGTAACCGCCACCGATCACCAGCAGGTCGGCGGAGTGCCGACCGGTCAGTGGCGGTAGCGGGTCGGGGCGGTCCGGGCGATCGAGCCAGTACGGCACGGGTGCCGCGTCGGCCAACGCCCGGCCGGTGTGCGGAATCGTCATGACGGAACACCGGTCGGAAGACCCGCATCCGGGAGGGTCATGACGACCGACGCAGGTGACCCGGCGGCCCGGCCAGCAGGTTGGCGCGGCGGGCCCGTCGACCGCGCAGCGAGCTGAGCCCCACCAACAGCAGCGCGACCGCGAACATCGCGGTGCCGATCACGTTGACCTGCGGTGGGATGCCACGCTGGGCAGCGCCCCAGACGTACATCGGGAACGTGACTGTGGTGCCGGCGTTGAAGTTCGTGATGATGAAGTCGTCGAAGCTCAGCGAGAAGGCCAGCAACGCGGCGGCCACGATGCCGGGCAGCACCAGCGGCAGGGTGATCCGCCGGAAGGTCTGCCACTCGTTGGCGTAGAGGTCCATGGCGGCTTCCTCCAGCCGCCGGTCCATCCCGGCGAGCCGCGCCTTCACGGTGACCACGACGAACGACACGCAGAACATCACGTGCGCGATCACGATGGTCCAGAAACCCTGCGGTACGCCCGCCGACACGAACAGGGCCAGCAACGACGTGCCCATCACCAGTTCCGGGGTGGCCATCGGCAGGAAGATCAGCACGTTGATCCCGGATCGGCCACGGAAGCGGTGCCGGACCAGCGCGAACGCCATCAGGGTGCCGAGCACGGTGGCGACCACGGTGGCGATGAAGCCGATCTGCACGCTGCGGACCACCGCGTCGCACATGTCCGAGGTGGCGCACGGCTGCCGCCAGTTGTCCACTGTGAACTCGTTGAAGTCGTACGACAGCCGGCTCGACGGCCGGTTGAACGACAGCGCGGCCACCACCAGGATCGGCAGCGCCAGGTAGCCGAGCACCAGCAACGCCACGATCATCACCCAGCGGTCCGCGAGCCAACGGGAAACCCTCACAGGACCTCCTCCGTGCCGGCTCGACGGAGGTAGCCGAAGACCACCGCGAGGATCGCCGCCATCAGCAGGAACGACAGCGCGGCGCCCTGCGGGTAGTCCAGTCGGACCAGGAACGCCGAGTCGATGACGTTGCCGATCATGTATTCGTTCGGGGTGCCGAGCAGTTCGGCGTTGATGTAGTCGCCGCTGGCCGGGATGAAGAACAGCAGGGTGCCGGCGACCAGACCGGGCATGGACAGCGGCAGCGTCACCCGACGGAACGCCTGCACCGGGCTCGCGTACAGGTCGGTGGCCGCCTCCAGCAACCGGGGATCCAACCGCTCCAGGCTCGCGTACAGCGGCAGCACCAGGAACGGCAGGAAGTTGTACGTCAGGCCGAGCACCACCGCGAACGGGGTGGCCAGCAGCCGACCGTCCGGGGCGAGCAGGTGCACGTCGCGCAGCAGACCGACGAGCGCACCGTTGTCCGACAGGATCGTCTTCCAGGCCAGCGTGCGGACCAGGAAGCTGGTGAACATCGGCGCGACGACGCAGACCAGCAGCAGGTTCTTCCAGCGGCCGGCCTTCTGCGCGATGGCGTACGCCAGTGGGTAGCCCAGCAGCAACGCCAGCACCAGGGCCAGCCCGGCGTAGCCGAACGAGCGCAGGAACTGCGGCCAGTACGCCTGCAGCACGTCCGGGTAGTTGCTGACCGCCCAGGTCATCGCGTACCCGGTGGAGAGCGAGCCGCTGGGGTCGTACAGGCTGGCCGCCGCCAACTGCACCAGGGGCACACCGAAGAAGATGAGCAGCCAGGCCGCACCGGGCAGCAACAGGAGGTACGGCAGGAGTCCGCGCCGCCCGGATCGGGCTGCCGGTGGCGCGGGTGGCGGGTGCCCCGCCCTGGTGGGGGCCAGCAGGGTCACGACGACGCACCCACCGGCTCGTCGAGCACCGGCGACGTCCGGTCGGTGTCGGCGGCGTCGCGGGGCAGCAGGAACGCGTGCCGCGGATCCCAGTACGCCACCGCCTCGCTGCCGACCGCCACGGGCGTCGACGTCCCGCTGTTGGCGGCGAAGACCGACAACTCGGTGCCCCAGCCGGTGCGCAGCAGGTATTGCGTGCTGACTCCCACGTAGGAGGCGTCGGTGACGACTCCGGTGACGTGCTGATGCCCGGCGGGCACCTGGTCGGCGGAGCCGACCAGAATCAGCTTTTCGGGGCGTACCCCCAGGTGGACCGGGCCGTGCTCGGCCCGCGACCGGCCGGCGGGCACGGAGAAGCGCGTGCCGTGCGCCGTCACCGCGACGTCGCCGCCACCGGCGCCGGTGGCCTCGCCGGCGAGCAGGTTGGACTGGCCGAGGAAGTTCGCCACGAAGGCGGTGGCGGGGAACTCGTAGATGTCGGCCGGGGCACCCAACTGCTCGATCCGGCCGGCGTTCATCACCGCGACGGTGTCGGCCATGGTCATGGCCTCCTCCTGGTCGTGGGTGACGTGCACGAAGGTGATGCCGACCTCGGTCTGGATGCGCTTCAGCTCGATCTGCATCTGTCGGCGCAGCTTGAGGTCGAGTGCGCCCAACGGTTCGTCGAGCAGCAGCACCTGCGGCCGGTTGATCAGGGCGCGGGCCAGCGCGACCCGCTGCTGCTGACCCCCGGAGAGCTGGGCGGGGCGGCGGTTGCCGTACCCGTCGAGTTGCACCAGCGACAGCATCTGGGTGACCTCGTCGTCGACCGAGCGGATGCCACGTCGACGCAGCCCGAAGGCCACGTTCTCGAAGATGTTCAGGTGCGGGAAGAGCGCGTAGCTCTGGAAGACGGTGTTGACCGGCCGCTTGTACGGTCGCAGCCGGGCGATGTCCCGGTCACCGAGCAGCACTTGGCCGCTGGTCGGCTCCTCCAGGCCGGCGATCATCCGCAACGTCGTGGTCTTGCCGCAGCCGGACGCGCCGAGCAGCGCGAAGAACGAGTCCTGCTCGATGGTCAGGCTCAGGTCGTCGACAGCGGTGAAGACGCCGAACCGTTTGGTGAGGTCGGCCAGGCGCAGGTCGCCGGCGGGTGTCTCGCGCGCCATTCCCGTCACGCCCCGATGACCTGTTGGAACTTGCCCTCGTACTCCTTCTCCTGCTTCTCGTCCAGGGCCATGAACACCTTGGACTTCGACAGCAGCGCGTCGTCGGGGAAGATCAGCGGGTTGGCGGCCAGCTCGGGGTCGATCTTCTCCATCTCGGCCTGGGCGCCCTTGACCGGGCAGATGTAGTTGACGTACGCGGCCAGCTTCGCCGCGACCGCCGGCTCGTAGTAGTAGTTGATCAGCGTTTCGGCGTTGCCTTTGTGGGTGGCCTTGTTGGGGACCATCATGTTGTCGCTGTAGAGCATCACGCCCGAGTCCGGCGCGACGAACCGCACCTTCTCGTCCTCACCGGACAGTTGGATGACGTCGCCGGACCAGCCGATGCACGCGGCGATGTCGCCCTTGGCCAGATCGGGCGCGTAGTCGTTACCGGTGAACTTGCGGATCTGCCCGGAGTCGACGGCCTTCTTGAGTTTGTTGAGGGCGTCGTCGAACTGGGCGGCGGTGAAGTTCGCCGGGTCGTGCCCGTTCGACCCGAGCAGCAGGCCCATGGTGTCGCGCATCTCGCTGAGCGCTGTCACCTTGCCCTTGAGGTCGGGGCGGGTGAGCAGTTCGTCGACCGTCCGCAGTTCCTTCGTGACGTTGCCGTTGTAGGCAAGGCCAGCGAGGCCGGACTGCCACGGAATGGAGATGCGGTTCTCGGTGTCGAAGGGGCGGTTGAGCAGCGACGGAAGCAGGTTGGCCTGCACGTTCGGGATCTTCGCCGGGTCCAGTTTCTGGATCCAGCCGAGCCGGATCATCCGGGCCGCCATCCAGTCGGTCAGCACGATGATGTCCCGGTCGGTGCTCTGGCAGGCGGCGAGCTGGTTCTGCACCTTGCCGAAGAATTCGTTGTTGTCGTTGATGTCCTCGGTGTAGGTCACCTGAATGCCGGTCTTCGTGATGAACTCGTCGAGGCTCGGCCGCTTGGACTCGTCAGTGTCGTCGACGTCCATGTACTGCGGCCAGTTGGCGAAGGCCAGTTTCTTCTCGGTGCCGGAGAGGTCCTCGCTGACGCAGCCAGCTTCGGTCTGTTGCGCGCCCTTGGTGCCGCAGCCCGCGAGGCTGCCACCCATGGTGAGCAGGGCGGCCGAACCGAGAGTGCCGGTGAGCAGTCCACGCCGGGAGAGGGGCCGGAGGGGAGTACGCATGACGACTCCTAGGGGGTCATCGTCGGCGGGCGGGACGGGGAGGCGCGCCGGCGGGAATGTCGGGAGGGTCAAGTGCCATGGACGACTGATCCTGACATGAGGTGACCTCCCTTACAAGGGATTCCGTTGCGGGAATAGCGATACACGACGAAATACGCCAGACTACGCGGGGATACACGCGCGACATCACGATTCGGGACATGGGGAGCGGGCAATGACAAACCGGCAGCACGAGAACAGCAATGGCGGTCGACGCGTCGCTGTCCGTGACGGTGCCAATCACGCTCTGCTGGATGACGTGGCCAAGCAGATCATCGAGCAGCTCCAGGAGGACGGCCGCCGCCCGTACGCGACGATCGGCAAGGCGGTGGGGCTGTCCGAGGCGGCGGTCCGGCAGCGGGTGCAGCGACTGCTCGACTCCGGCGTGATGCAGATCGTGGCGGTGACCGATCCGCTCCAGCTCGGCTTCAACCGGCAGGCGATGATCGGCCTACGTACCGACGGCGACCTGGAAGCGGTCGCGGACCGGCTGGCCGAGTTGGACGAGGTCGACTACGTGGTGATCACCGCCGGGTCGTTCGACCTGCTCACCGAGGTGGTCTGCCGCAACGACGACCACCTGCTGGAGATCCTGCAACGGCTGCGCGCGGTGCCCGGGGTGCTCTCCACCGAGGCGTTCGTCTACCTCAAGCTGCGCAAGCAGACCTACACCTGGGGTACGGCCTGAGGGCGGTGATCGCCTGTTGATCCACTCGGCTCTCCGGAAGTCGGGGTGTCCCGGCCGCCGTGATGCCCCGGTTTCCGTGATGCGGGGTGGATCGAGCCGGCGGCCGAGGGAGGCGCTACCACCAGGCGGGCCCTTTGGAGCTGATGCCGCAGACGATTCAGCTCCAAAGGCACCCACCAGCACACCTCCAACTCCTGCCGACTGCCGACTGCCGACCAAGCGGTCAACGACGGTGCGGATTCCGTTGCATCGGTGAGACCTCTGCGCTAAATCCGTCGCCAACCGACCGTGATACCGCCGATAACACTTGCCTCGGAGGTTGAGACTGTGCGATAACCGTTGGCAGAGCGGCCGGCCTCACCCCGTTGACCGGCCCGACGACCGATGGGGCTGACATGGCCAACGCCACCGACCACCTCTGGATGCACTTCACCCGGATGGCGAGCTACTCCGCCGGTGAGGTGCCGACCATCGTGCGCGGCGAGGGAGCGTACGTGTGGGACGCGCAGGGTCGCCGCTACCTGGACGGGCTCGCCGGGCTCTTCGTGGTCAACGCCGGCCACGGCCGCACCGAACTGGCCGAGGCCGCCGCCAAGCAGGCCGGCGAGCTGGCCTACTTCCCGCTCTGGTCGTACGCGCACCCGAAGGCCATCGAGCTGGCCGAGAGAATCGCCGCACTCACCCCCGGCGACCTCAACCGGATCTTCTTCACCACCGGCGGCTCCGAGGCCGTCGAGGCGGCGTGGAAGCTGGCCCGCGCGTACTTCAAGCGCACCGGGAAGCCCACCAAGTACAAGGTGATCAGCAGGTACATCGCCTACCACGGCACCTCAATGGGCGCCCTGTCGATCACCGGCCTGCCCGGCATCAAGAGCGACTTCGAGCCGCTGGTGCCGGGCGCGATCAAGGTGCCGAACACGAACTTCTACCGGGCGCCCGAGCACGGCGACGACCCCGAGGCGTTCGGCCGCTGGGCCGCCGACGAGATCGGTCGGGCCATCGAGCGCGAGGGGCCGGACACTGTCGCCGCGGTCTTCCTTGAGCCCGTGCAGAACTCCGGCGGGTGCTTCCCACCACCGCCCGGCTACTTCGAGCGGGTGCGGGAGATCTGCGACGCGTACGACGTGCTGCTCGTCTCGGACGAGGTGATCTGCTCGTGGGGGCGGTTGGGCGAGTACTTCGGCGCGGTGCGCTACGGCTACCAGCCGGACATCATCACCACCGCCAAGGGCATCACCTCCGGCTACGCCCCGCTCGGCGCGATGATCGCCAGCGACCGGCTGATGGAACCGTTCCTCACCGAGACCGGCATGTTCGCCCACGGGGTGACCTTCGGTGGCCACCCGGTCTCCTGCGCGGTGGCCCTGGCCAACCTGGAGGTGTTCGCCCGCGAGGACCTGGTCGGGCACGTACGCGCCAACGAGGACGCCTTCCGGGCCACCCTGGAGAAGCTGTACGACCTGCCGATCGTCGGCGACGTCCGCGGCGACGGCTACTTCTACGGCATTGAACTGGTCAAGGACAAGACCACCCGGGAGACCTTCACCGAGGCCGAGTCGGAGCGTCTGCTGCGCGGCTTCCTCTCGACCGCCCTGTTCCAGGCGGGCCTCTACTGCCGGGCCGACGACCGGGGCGACCCGGTCATCCAACTGGCCCCACCCCTGATCGCCGAGCAGCAGCACTTCGACGAGATCGAGCAGATCCTCCGCACAGTCCTGACCCAAGCCTGGACCAAGCTCTAACCCCAACCCCAACCCCAACCCCAACCCCAACCCCCGTGTTGATCAAGAGGTTTGCGTCAAGGACGCGCCGGCTGATGACCGGAACCTCTTGATCAACGCAGAGAGGGACGCGGAGCGCTGGGGGCCGGGGTGGGGTGGGGTGAGGTGGGGTGAGGTGGGGTGGGGGGTTAGTGGTTGGGGGGGATTACTCGGAGGTGGCCCCGGCGGCCGGTCTGGTGGGGGTTCTCGGGACGGTTCTGGTCCGGCTCCGGGGGGCGGGGGGCCGGGCGGGCGGCTTCGCGGACCGCTTCGGCCAGCGCGACCAGGTCGTCCGTGGTGGGCGGCGGCGGCTCGAACTCGCCCTCGTGGCGGACGACGTCCCAGCCCCGCGGCGCGGTCAGGCTGCGGGCGTGCGGCTCGCACAGGTCGTACGTGTGCGGCTCGGCGAACGCCGCCAGCGGCCCCACCACCGCTGTCGACTCGTTGTAGACATAGGTCAATGTGGCGACCGCTTGCCGGGGGCAGCCGTTACGGGAGCAGCGCCGTGGTGACCTCACGTGCGGCAGGGTATCTCCATTACCGGGTCCGGCGCATCGCTTCGCGTTGCGACACGCCCGTCATGGTGATCACAGTCGACCGTCCTGGGCGCGCCGCGCCACGGTAGCGGCGCTGCCGCTGACCAGCCCGACGCGGGCGCTACCCTTTGCCTCATGACGAGCCCGGAACACCGCCGCCCCGGCTCCGGCCGGCGCGCGCATCGTGACCGGCACGGGCGCGGCCTGCGCGGGCGGCTGGTTCCGGCCACCGTGCCGCTGGCCCGGACCAAGGCCGAGGTCTTCGACGACCTGGTCCTGGACACCGTCGAGACGCTGGAGCGTCGGTTCGCCAAGGAGCTGGCCGGGGTCGAGTTCGCGGTCGAGGACGTCCCGCCGGACCTGAACGTCTACGACTCGGACGTCCTGGAGGACGGCGAGGTCCCGTTGGCCCGGCTGCTGCCCGGCCGCCCGGGCCGGCAGGAGGTGCCGCCGCGGATCGTGCTGTACCGGCGGCCCCTGGAGTTCCGGGCGATGGACCGTGAGGACCTCGCCGATCTCGTTCATGACGTGATCATCGAGCAGGTGGCGAACCTTCTCGGGGTGGACCCGGACGAGCTCGCCTGAGCCACCCCCCGAGCGGAGAGTCGGGCGGCCCCCACCGCCTCGACCTCACACCGCTCAGGCGGCCCCTCGCCCAGACCTGCACCGCTCAGACGCCCGCCGCCTCGACCTCACACCGGTCAGGCGGCCCGCCGCTTCAACTTGCGCCGCTCCCGCTCGGAGAGCCCACCCCAGATGCCGAACCGCTCGTCGTGACCCAGTGCGTATTCGAGGCACTCGGTCTTGACCTCGCAACGCGAGCAGATCCGCTTCGCCTCGCGGGTCGAGCCGCCCTTCTCGGGAAAGAACGCCTCGGGGTCGGTCTGCGAGCACAACGCCCGCTCCTGCCACTCCGGCGCGTTTCCGAGCAGGTCGGCCACCTCAAGCTGGCCGTCCATCAAATGCCTCCTTGTCGCGCACCGGCGTCATCGCCGCTGCAACCCCCCACGCGAAAGGCGTGCTTGTCCGTCCGGTCCCGTTTTGTTGCGTTCCGTGCGAACAACCCCATTCAAATTACACGCGTGTAATGCGTGCGCCGTCAAGCCAAACTTGATAATGGAGTCGCCCTCCCGACACCCCCGGCCGGCCACTCGGGCCGTCCAGCCTCGCAACCTGCCCTATCGATTCAGACCCCGGCCGAGTAACGCCCTCTCCGGCGAGTTGCCCGACTTTTCTGCCGTGGCGCTTCACCGACGAGTCGCCGACCGGACGGCACCAGAGACCTCCACCCCTAAGCTGATCTTGGTGGGGGACAGGTTAACGCGGTGCGGCGCAGACCGCCCGTCGAGCTGCGGACAGCACTCGCGCCCCGTCCACATTGTGGACGGGGCGCGGTGGTGAAACCGATGCGACGAGGTCAGCCAGCGGCCCCGAAACCGCTGCTGGGCCAGGCAAATTCGGCTATCTCTCCACCATGGACGGAAATGGTGCCCGCAGGCGTACGATCGTCCCACCAGACGGTATAAATTCCGCTCGGCAGATCGGGATAGACCGCAGTGTGGAACGAGCCGTCCCGCACCCGACGCTCACGCACCGCCGAGTGGACCCGCCGTTCGCCGTTGCGACTGATCTCGATCTCCCGGCCGTGCAGATCCCGACCCGTGTGGACGATCAGGGCACCGGTGTCGCCGCCCAGATCGAGGACGACGCTCCCAGTCTCCGACGGTCCGTACGTGTGCTCGTGCATCCGCTCCCCCCGCCCCGATCAGGACTCCGCCGGCGGGTTGTTGAACCCGTCGTACGGCGTACCCAGGTAGGGGAAGTTTCCGAGGAACGGCGCTGTCACGTCGGCGGCGCTCAGCCCCGGGGTGACCGCGGCGGCCGCTGCGTCCGGTTGGAACGTCTTGTCCACCAGCGGGACGGTGACCCCGGCGATCGCCCGCAACGCGATGCTGACCACGTCGTCACCGACCCGCCGGCCGTTCGGAAACCCGGCCAGGTCGCCACCGAGCACCCCGAACCGGTCCGGACGCCTGGTCGGCGGGATCGCCGTGTTCAGTCGCAGCATGTCGGCCTGCACCTCACCGGTGGCGTTGGTGAAGCCGTCGATCAGCCCGGACGGCACCCCGGTGAGCAGGATCGCCACCAGGTCGGCTCGGGCCTTCTTGGCCTTGGTGAGCTTGTCCAGGTTGGGGAAGACGTCCGGGTAGAGCGCCGGCAGCAACGCGGCCAGCTCCGGTTGCTCGACGAACTGGGCGAACCGCTTGTCCTCCGTCGGCGGCAGCGAGTTCCACAGGTCCTTCTTGGACATCGGCACGATGACCTCGTTGAACAATGGATTACCCAACCGCGAGACCTGTGTGAACGGGCCGGTGCTGGTGTCCGCCCCGCCCCGGTCGCCGAGCACCCGCACCTGCCGGCGCGACGCCGACGTCCACACCCCGATCACCGACGCCCGATCGGCGGCACCGTACCGGTTGGCGCGCCGACGCACCCGCTCCAGCGGCACCTGCACCGCGATGCTGTGCACGTTCATCCGGTCGGTGGCGTTGACCGGCTCCCCCTCGGCCTTGAAGATCCTCTTCCCGGCGACGTGCAGTTGCTGGAACGGCCGCAACGTGCCGAGGTCGAAGATCGCCCCGAGGTCGACGAAGAACCCGTCGGCGCGCTGCCCGGCGAAGACCCGCTCCCCCGTGGAGAGCGAATAGGTGGCCTGCCGCACCAGGTCGGCGTAGCTCGGGGTGGACAGCGGGCCGACGTTGCACGGCGGGCACTGCAGCTTGTGCGCCAGCCGGTGCTCGCGACCGTCGGCCACCCGGGTCAGGCTGTAGAACTGCCGCCGGTTCCAGTTCTTGCTGTCCAGCGAATCGATCGGACCGGTGTTGTAGAGAAAGCTGTTCGGGTTGGTGATCTCGGTGGTGAATTCGAACCGGTAGGTGACATCCGGACGACCGTCACCGTCGTTGTCGATATGGATCTCGTACCGCACGTCGTCGCCGAACTCGAAGAAGTTCGGGCCCCCGGAGGGAAGCTGCAACGGCACGTAGTTGGCGATCAACGTGACCGTGTCGCGTTTGTCGGGGCTGACGAACGCGTACAGGTCGGAGCTGTCGGCGACCGGATCCTTGGCTATCTCCGGGGCCTCGCGGTGGGAAGACATGACGGACCAACCTCACTGGGCGGGGACAGGATGGCGGGGCGGAGGGTCGGGTCAACGCCGGGCGGCGCGCCGCAGCCGGTCCGCCAGGCCGCGATCGCGTACCTCGATGCGCGTCTCACCGACGAAGACGTCCATCGTTCCGGAGTCGGCGTCACGCAGGTGCACGACGATTGGTTCGTCGGCTCGTCCGGCCGCGCCGGGGGCGTTCTGCGCGGCCGACAGGCCCGGCACGGTGAGCGCGGCGGCGCCGAGGGTGGCGCTGGCCGCGGCGGTCAACGTCTGCCGGCGGGTCAGTCGCGGCCACTGCCGCTTCCGCTGGTCACTGGTCATGGGCAACCTTTCCGACGGTGGCGCGAGCGCGCCCGCGGAGACGGACGGGTCCGGTGCCGTCTCGCGACGCCGCCGGGCCCCTGAGGGGACACCGGCGGCGGTCCTCGCCGCGACCGCCACCGGCATCGCGTGGTACGGCCGGTGGCGGGGAAAGGTTCGACGTCAGGGCCGGGCGTGACCGTACGCAGTCGACCGCTTGCGCGCCGGACGACCGGCGGCCTTCGCGATGGCCCGCAACTGCTCCTCGGTACGCGCCGAACCGTTGTCGGAGCCGGCCATCCGGGAGATGGTCTCCTCCATCAGCGTGCCGCCGAGGTCGTTGCAGCCGCCCTGGAGCATCGCGACAGTGCCCTCGTCACCGAGCTTCACCCAGGAGCACTGGATGTTGTCGATCCGGCCGTGCAGCAGGAGCCGGGACATGGCGTGCACCACTCGGTTCTCCCGCCAGGTCGGGCCCGGTCGGGCGATACCCGCCAGATAGATCGGAGCATTCGTGTGCACGAACGGCAGCGCCACGAACTCGGTGAACCCACCGGTGCGGTCCTGCACCCCGGCCAGCACCCGGAAGTGCGCCAGCCACTGCCCGGGGTGGTCGACGTGGCCGTACATCATGGTGGAGCTGGACCGGATGCCCATCTCGTGGGCGGTAGTGACCACCTCGACCCAGGCGGCGGCCGGGAGTTTGCCCTTGGTCAGCACCCAGCGCACGTCGTCGTCGAGGATCTCGGCGGCGGTGCCCGGGATGGTGTCCAGCCCGGCCTCGCGCAGCTGGAGGAGCCACTCACGGACCGGCACCCCGGCCTTCGCGGCGGCGGTGACGATCTCCATGGGCGAGAACGCGTGCACGTGCATCTCGGGCACCCGGGCCTTGATCGCGCGCACGATGTCGGCGTACCCGGTGACCGGCATCTTCGGGTCGATGCCGCCCTGGAGGCACACCTCGCTGGCGCCGAGGGCCCACGCCTGCTCGGCCCGGTCGGCGACCTGTTCGACGGAGAGCCGGTACGCGTCGGCGTCCCGCTCACGCTGCGCGAACGCACAGAAGCGGCAGCCCACGTAGCACACGTTGCTGAAGTTGATGTTGCGGTTGACCACGTAGGTCACGTCGTCGCCGACCGTCGCGCGGCGAACGTCGTCGGCGAGGCGGCACAGCTCGTCGAGCGCCGGCCCGTCCGCGCCGAACAGCGCCAGCGCGGCATCGGTGTGCCCGGGGTCGAGCAGCGCCGCCGGGTCGTCGGCGGCGAGCTTGAGCCCGGCCGCCAGGTCACGGTCCGCACCACTCCCGGCCGGCGCCACGGGTACGCCCGCCCGGCGGGCGGTCGCCTCCGGGGTGACCTTGCCAGCGACCTCGGACCAGTCGCCGTAGACGCTGTCGAAGTCGCCGCGCCGGTCGTCGGTGCGGCCGGTGGTGTCGATGGTGGCGTGCAGGTCGACCCGCCCGCCGAACACCTCCTCCGGCTCCTGCCACGGTCGTCCCTGCGGCATCGCCGACTCGACCGCCATGCCCGTCGACGGATCGGCCAGGGCACCGACGTGCGGCAGCAACCGTGGGTCGAGCCACGGGTCACCCGCGCGCACGTACTCGGGGTAGATCGTCAACCGCTCCCGCAACGTGAACCCGGCCAGCTCGGTGTGCCGGGCCAGCTCGTCGATCTGCGGCCAGGGGCGCTCCGGGTTGACGTGGTCGGGGGTGAGCGGGGAGACGCCGCCCCAGTCGTCGATGCCGGCGCGCAGCAGCAGGTCGTACTCGCCGGCGATGAGGTTCGGCGGGGCCTGGATCCGGGCCTTCGGGCCGAGCAGCAGCCGGGCCACCGCCACCGTGGCGGCCAGGTCGTGCAGCTCCGCGTCGGGCATGCCGCGCATCGCCGTGTCCGGCTTGGCGCGGAAGTTCTGCACGATCACCTCCTGGAGGTGCCCGTACTCCCGGTGAGCGCGGCGGATCGCGAAGAGCGCGTCCACCCGCTCCGCCGGGGTCTCCCCGATGCCGATCAGGATGCCGGTGGTGAACGGCATTCCGACCCGCCCCGCGTCCTCGAGCACCCGCAACCGGACCGCCGGCTCCTTGTCCGGTGAGCCGAAGTGCGGGCCACCCGGCTCGGACCAGAGCCGGGTCGCTGTCGTCTCCAGCATCATGCCCATGCTCGGCGCGACCGGCTTGAGCCGTTGCAGCTCCGACCAGGACAGCACCCCGGGGTTGAGGTGCGGCAGCAGGCCGGTCTCCTCCAGCACGGCCACCGCACAGGCACGCAGGTAGTCCAGGGTCGAGTCGTAACCACGTTCGTCCAACCAGGTCCGGGCCGCCGGCCAACGCTCCTCCGGCCGGTCACCCAGGGTGAACAGCGCCTCCTTGCAGCCCTGCGCGGCACCGGCCCGGGCGATGGCCAGCACCTCGTCGCGGTCCAGGAACGGCGCCGGCAGCCGGTGCGGCACTGTCGCGAAGGTGCAGTAGTGGCAGCGGTCCCGGCAGAGCCGGGTCAGCGGAATGAAGACCTTCTTGGAGTACGTGACCACACCCGGCCGCCCGGCATCCCGCAGCCCGGCGTCGCGGATTCCCCCGGCGAGCCGCAGCAGTTCGTCGAGCGCGTCGCCACGAGCGGACAACAGCGCGGTCGCCTCGTCGACATCCAGCGCCCGCCCGTTCGCGGCCCGGCCCAGGGCCCGCCGCACGCTCGCATCGCTCGGGCCGGAGTGGGTGCGATCAACCATCCACTCACCCTATGCGCAGCCCGACGCCTCCCAACCAGTCCCAGCCCGCACCGTGGGAAACGGCACTCGACGATCACGGCAGCGTCGCCCACGACGAGAAGTAGCTCCACCCCTTGGCGTTGGCGGCCGTCCGAGGACCACCCGGCCTCGTCGATCATGGAGTTGTGGTGGGCGCGACAGGTGGCCCGCGCCGCGACCCAGGCCGTTCACACCCCCGCAGCTGGCAATCTTGGACAGTTTCCGTCAACGCGGAACGGAAAGTGTCCAAGATCTACCCTGCCGGCTCCCACCCGCGCCGCTACCGGCGTAGCCGGCACGGGCGGGACCGTCAGACTGGGCTGCTGATCGTGACGGACTCAGCGGGGCTGGTCGGGGTGGTCGTTGGGCCTGATGTGTTGGGTGCGGTCGGTGTCCGGGTCGGCAGGGTGGGAGATGACCTCGGTCGGGTCGGCGGACTGGCGCGGGATCGCCTGAGTGGGGTCGGCCGACGGTGGCTGCCCGAACGGCGGCGCGGCCGGGGACGGCGGCGCCGACTGGGGAGCGGGGTTCGCCGGCGGCGCGGACTGCGGTGCCTGGAACGGCGGCGCGGACTGCGGGAACGGCGGGGCCGACTGCGGGTGCGGCGGGGCCGACTGCGGGTGCGGCGGCGCGGACTGCGGGGCCTGGAACGGCGGCGACTGCTGGCCGTACTGGCCCGCCTGCGGGTAACCACCCGGCTGACCGGCCTGCGGGTAGCCGCCGCCAGGCTGGCCCGGAGCGGGCCATCCACCCTGCGGCTGGCCGCCGGGCTGACCCGGGGCCGGCCAACCGCCCTGCTGCTGCGGCCAGCCCGGCTGGGGCTGGCCGTAGACGCCCGGCTGCGGCTTGGGGCGCGGCACGTAGTAATGGGCGCGCCAGATGGTGTAGACCACCCAGGCGGCGACCGCGAGGATCACCATCCAGGCGAACCGGGTGAGCACGCCGAGCAGCGCGTCGAGGACCTCGGCCTCGGCCAGCCGACCCACCGTCCAGATCAGCATGGTCAGCGTGCCGAACAGGGCGCTGACCGCGTACTCGACGACAGCGGCCTGCGTGATCAGCTTCGCCTTCGCCAACACCGGCGAGATGTGCGTGGCCAGGAGCACCGCCAGCAGTGGCAGACCCACCGCCTCCACCCCGACGAACGCGTAGAAGGCGCTGCCCGCGCGGTCGGTGAAGGAGCTGTAGTCGTTCGGGGCGATGAGCCGGAGCAGGCCCACGAAGAGGAACACGGCGTTGGCGCCAAGCAGCGCGAGCGCGGCGAGCTCCCGTAGCGGCTTGGTCAGCTGGCGGGCCTGCGTCGCGTCGGCGGACGCGGGCTCGGCGGGGCTGGTCACGAGCTCCCCCTCGGGGCATCAACGGACAGGTGCACGTGAGCCTAGTCTCCCGGGCCACCCACGGATCGGAGGCGTCACGTGCGCGAGGATGGTCGACATGCGCATCGTGGTACTGGCCGGCGGCATCGGCGGCGCCCGGTTCCTGCTCGGGGTCCGGGCGTACGCCCGTGACGTCGGCGCGGAGGTGACCGCCGTTGTCAACGTCGGCGACGACCTGTGGTTACACGGGTTGAAGATCTGCCCCGACCTGGACAGCGTCATGTACACCCTCGGCGGGGGCGCCGACCCGGAACGGGGCTGGGGTCGGGTCGGCGAGAGCTGGACGGTCAAACAGGAGCTGGCCGCGTACGGGGCGGAGCCGACCTGGTTCGGCCTCGGCGACAAGGACATCGCCACCCACCTGGTCCGCAGCACCATGCTCAACGGCGGTTACCCGTTGAGCGCGGTCACCGAGGCGGTGGCCAGCCGCTGGGAGCCGGGCGTACGCCTGGTGCCGGCGACGGACGACCGCCTGGAGACCCATGCCGTGGTGGAGGACGACCAGGGTCAGCGGGCGATCCACTTCCAGGAGTGGTGGGTGCGGTATCGGGCCGACATCCTCACGCACCGTTTCGTGTTCGTCGGCGCGGAGACGGCGAAGCCGGCCCCCGGGGTGCTGGACGCGATCGCCTCGGCCGACCTGGTGCTGATCGCGCCGAGCAACCCGGTGGTGAGCGTCGCGCCGGTGCTGGCCGTACCCGGGCTGCGTGCGGCGGTGGCGGACGGCCCGGCGCCGGTGGTGGGTGTCTCTCCGATCATCGGCGGCGCGCCGGTGCGGGGGATGGCCGACCGTTGCCTGGCCGTGCTCGGTGTGGAGTGCAGCGCGGCGGGGGTGGGTCGGCTCTACGGCGGCCGGGCGAGCGGCGGTCTGCTCGACGGTTGGCTGGTGGCCGAGGAGGACGCGGGCACCGTGGTGCCCGAGGTGACGGTCCGCGCGGTGCCGCTGCGGATGACCGACGAGGCGGCGACGGCGGCCATGGTCCGCGCCGCGGTGGAGTTGACGTGAGGCTGGAGATTCTGCCGGTGCTCGGCATCGGCCACGTGACCGAGGGTGACGACCTGGCCGCGGTGATCGCGACCGCTGCGCCATGGCTGCGCAACGGCGACGTGCTGGTGGTGACCAGCAAGATCGTGTCCAAGGCGGAGGGGCGGCTCGTCGACGTGCCGGCGGACGGGCCGGAACGGCTGGCCGCCCGGGACGAGGTCCTGGCCGGTGAGACCGCCCGGGTGGTCGCCAGCCGGGGGGCGACCCGGATCGTGCAGACCCACCACGGCTTCGTCATGGCCTCGGCGGGGATCGACGCGTCGAACGTGGACAAGACCCAGCTGGTGCTGCTGCCGGTCGACCCGGACGCCTCGGCGCGGGCTCTGCGGGGCGCGCTGCGGGAGCGCTACGACCTGGACCTGGCTGTGATCATCAGCGACACGATGGGCCGGCCCTGGCGCAACGGGCTCACCGATGTGGCGCTCGGGGTGGCCGGGATGCCGGCCATCCGCGACCACCGGGGCGAGGTCGACCCGTACGGCAACGAGTTGCAGTTGACCCAGATGGCCGTGGTGGACGAACTGGCGGGCGCCGGCGAGCTGATCAAGGGCAAGTGCGATCAGGTGCCCGTCGCGGTGGTGCGGGGTTACCTGCCCGCCACCAACCCGGACGACGCCGGTGGGGCGCGGGCGCTGATCCGCGACGCGGCGCAGGACCTGTTCTCGCTCGGTACCGCCGAGGCCCGCGCCGCCGGGCTCTCCGACGCCGCCACCCTGACCGACGGTCCCGGTCCGACACCGGCCGACCTGACCGCGGTGCGACGGGCCATCGACGCGGTCGCCGAGGTGATCGCCCCCGGTACGGTCTTCACCCTGGTGGACGAGGCCGAGGTACGCGCCGGTCTGGTCGCCGAGATGCCCGGGTGGCCGGACGGCGCCGACCTGCTGCTCGGCTCGGCCCCGACGCCCGTCGAGCCGCTCGGTCTGGTCCGCTTCGGCGCCGACCTGCACCGGCTGCGCGTCGCCCTGGCCGCCCAGGGCGTCGGGTCGACCCTGTTGCCGCCACCGCCCGGCAGCCCGGCGAGCGCCGCGCTCGCCCTGTAGCGCCGCCCTCGGCCTGTGCGAACGGCCGGGTCACGCGTCCAGCATGGCCCGGCCCAGCGGGGTCAACGTGTGCAGCACGCTGTTGCGTTCGCGGTGGCTGACCAGCAGACCAGCGTTGCGCAGCACCGTGGCGTGCTGGCTCGCCGCCGCCGGCGAGATGTTGAGCTGGCGGGCGACTTCTCCGGTGGTGCAGCCCTCGTCGCTGGCCTGCAACACCGCCGCCCTGGTGCGGCCCAGCAGCGCGGCGAGTGATTCGCGGCCGGCACCGGACGCGGCGCTGGCGTCGGCGGAGACCAGCGCGCCCAGCCGGTCCACCGGGTAGACCAGCACCGGTGGCAGCGCCGGGTCGAGCAGTGCGACCGGAGTGGCCGCGCAGAAGAACGACGGCACCAGCAGCAGCCCACGGCCGTCCAGGTGCAGCTCCCGGCTGTGCGGGTAGCTGCGGACCTCCAGCACCCCGCTCTCCCAGCGCATCGCCGGCCGGAGGCTGGTGAGCAGGCCCTCGACGCCGCCGTCGAGCAGCGCCCGCGCCCGTCGCGCGCGGTCCGCCGCAACCGCGGCCTGGATCCGGCTCCAGTACGGGCTGATCGCCAACGAGCGGTACTGCTCCATCGACTCGGCCAGGTGGTGCAGCGCCGACACCTCACCCCGAGCGAGCGCGGCCGCCGAGGCGGGCAGCTGGTTCTCGGCGGCCAGGACGCTCAGGTCCCGGTGCAGCAACTCGACGGGGGTACTGCGGAGTGCGTCCAGCCCGGCCTCGAAGCCCTCGACGCTGGCGTACGGGGTGAGGAAGTCGGGGAAGTAGCCGCGCGGCGGGTTCAACGCGAAGAGCAGCCGGAGCTGCTCGGAGCCGGAGTCCTGGCGCAGATCCCGGGCCACACTGCGCCGCCAGTTGGCCGTCAGCGGATCGCGGGTGCGACCGCGCAGCACGTGCAGGCTGAGGACCAGCTCCCAGACCGGGTCCGCCGCCGGCGCCACCCGGGTCCGGAGGATGTCCTCCCCAGAAAAGTGGATCTTCAGCATGGAGCGCTCCCGTGTCGCCGGCAGGGGGATGCCGGTTGACCGTTCGACTCTACCTGGCCGGCAGTAATCTCCATCTTTAAGCCTGGACTGAAAAACCTCGACGCTTCCGGGGCCGGTTGGGCATGCTTCCCATGCCCGAACACGGCGCCGCGCGTCCTAGACGCCCGTGCTGACAGGGCACCGGGACCGGGGAGGCCCCGGTGATCGGACGGCACCACGAGGGTCTGCGGCCCTTGCTCCGCAGAGGTGCCGTCCGGTCATCCCGCCCCCGCGCCGGCTCAGCCGACCCAGAGCGCGACACGATGGTCCTCGTCCGTGACGTAGAACGACAGTCCGTCCAGCTCCGCCACCCCCTCGACGTGGTGGAACGGGGCCAGGTCCGCCACCTGCTCCCCGACGAGCCGCCGCCCGTCGCCCGCCTCGCCGCCGGTGAGCCGGAACCGGACGTGCCGGGAGGTGACCTCGCCCCCGCCCGGATGGTCGTCGAGCAGAACCGATCCCTTGCCCAACGCGTCGATCGACCCGATCACGGCCGTGTACCCGCCGTCCACCGTCGGGGTGATCGCGCGGAAGCCGGTCAGCTGCCCCGGCGGAGTGACCCCGGTCAACACGTACGCGCCCAACGCCCGCGGCCACGCCTGGTCGGCCGTGAACATGCCCGGCACGCCGGCCACCTCGACCAGGATCGGCTCACCGGCATCGGTGACCGGGAAACGCAGCCCGAGCAGCACCGTCCCGGCCGGGGTGAAGGCCGACGCCTCCACGTTCAACGGCAGGTCGCCCGGGGCCAACCGACTCACCCAGCTCTTCTCCCGGAGGGTCCCCCGGGCCAGCGTCTCCACGATGAACCGCTCCCGCACCCGCTCCCCCGCCGGCAGGAGGGTCAGCGGCGCCGCGGCGAGAGCATCGTTCACCGCCCGGTGCAGTCGAAACGAGTTGCGCACCACGTGCACCGGCACCGGCCCGGCCGCCGCGTCGTCCTCACGGAACCGGGCCACGAAGGCGCGCCGAGGTCGCAGCGGGCCAGCCTTCGAGCCGAAGTGGGAGCCGAAGACGTACACCCAGCCGTCGTGGTGGGCGAGCGCCTCACCGTCCTCGGTCCGCCCGTTCTCCACACCGGCGTCCGCCCGCACGTGCAGGGCCGTCCACTCCCCGTCGTCGCGCTCCAGCAGCAGCGCGAGGCAGCGCTCCACCGGCCCCTCGTCCAGCACCGTCCAGAAGCCCCGCCGGGCACCGTACGCGCGCAGCAGCGCCGCCGACCGCACGGGCAGCAGATCGCTGGCCTCGTTACCGGCCACCACGAATTCGACGAGTCGCAGGGTCACCGAGCCAGCGTACGGAGCACACGCTCGTACAGTGGCGGGGTGCCCGACACCGTGATTACCGGCCCGACCGCCCAGACGACCGACCCCGAGACGTACAAGGCGCTGCACGCCGACGCCACCGCTTTGCTGGAGGGCTGGCAGCCCACCAGCCCGGACGCGGCCAGCGCGCGCGACCGGACCCTCGCGCTGCTCGCCGCCGGCCCGGTAGCGATGAGCCGGCAGCACCGGCCCGGGCACGTCACCGCCAGCGCGTTGGTGCTGGACTCCACCGGCTCCCGGGTGCTGCTCTGCCTGCACCTCAAGTTCGGGCGTTGGGTGCAGCTCGGCGGGCACTGCGAGCCGACCGACCAGACCCTGGTCGCCGCCGCGCTCCGCGAGGCCACCGAGGAGTCCGGGATCGCCGGCCTGCGCATCGACCCGGTGCCGATCGACGTGGACGTGCACCAGGTGCAGTGTCAGGGCGGCTCGGCGCACCACGACGTCCGGTTCGCGATGATCGCCCCGCCCTCGGCGGTGGAGCAGGTCAGCGACGAGGCCGAGGAGCTGGGCTGGTTCCCAGCGGACCAGCTGCCCGAGCCGCTGGCCGGCGGGACCGTCCAACTGGTCGCACCGGCCCTCGCCGCCCTCAGACGTAGCCCTCTTCGCCTCGCTCCTTGAGCTCGTCGACCAGGGTCTTGACGTCCTGCGCCCGGTCGCGCGGACAGACCAGCACCGCGTCCGGGGTGTCCACCACGATCAGGTCGCGCAGGCCGAGGACGGCCACCAACCGACCCGACTGCGGCACGACCACGAGGTTGCTGCTGTCCCGCAGCAGCACGCCCGGCTTGGCCTCCGTGCCGAGCACCACGTTGCCGGCGTCGTCAGTTGGCAGCACGTCACCCAGGGTGTGGAAGTCACCGACGTCGTTCCAGCCGAAGTCGCCCGGCACCGTCGCGACCCGACCCGCCGTGGCCGCACCCTCCATCACCGCGTAGTCGACGGAGATTTTCGGCAGGGTCGGCCAGATCGCGCCCAGGACGTCGTCCTGCTCCGGGGTGCCCCAGGCGGCGGCGATCGCGGCGACGCCGGCGTGCAGCGCCGGCTGCTGGCGAGCCAGCTCGGCGAGGAAGACGTCCACCCGCCACACGAACATGCTCGCGTTCCACAGGTGCCGGCCCGAACGGACGTACGCCTCGGCGACCTCGGCGGCCGGCTTCTCCTTGAACTCGGCCACCGGCCGCCACGGCACACCCTCGGTCGGATCGCCGGTCTCCAGGTACCCGTAGCCGGTCTCCGCACGGGTCGGAGTGATCCCGACGGTCATCAGCAGGCCCTGCTCGGCCCCGCGGACCGCCTCCTGGACCGTGCAGACCCAGCTGTCCGTGTCGCGGATCAGGTGGTCGGCCGCGAAGCTGCCCATCACCGCGTTCGGGTCACGCGACGCGATCACCGCGGCGGCCAACGCGATCGCCGCGCAGGAATCCCGGGGGGAGGGCTCGACCAGGATGTTCTCCTCCGGCAGCACGGTCAGCTGCCGTGCCACCGCCGCCACGTGCGCGGCACCGGTGACCACAAGGGTCCGATCCGGTGTGGTCAGCGGCGCGAGCCGTTCCACGGTCGCCTGGAGCAGCGAGGCGCTGGTGCCGGTCAGCGGGTGGAGGAACTTGGGATGGCCAGCGCGGGACAACGGCCACAACCTCGTGCCACTGCCACCTGCCGGAATGACCGCATAGAGCATCCGCACATCATGCCCGACGTACCTGCCCAAAGTGGCACGGGTCACCCGCAGCGGCGCGGAGGATCAGGAACGGGCGCGACTCCACGCCGCGATGTGCACCTCGGCGCTGGACTCCCAGGTGAACTCCTTGGCCCGGTCGAACCCCGCCTTCGCCAGCGACAAGCGCCGCTGCTCGTCGTCGAGCAGGGCGGCCAGGTCGGTGCCGATCTGCTCCGGGTCCTCCGAGGTGTACGCGACCGCGTCGCCGCCCACCTCGGGCAGCGAGAGCCGGGGCGTGGTCAGCACCGGGGCGGCGCACGCCATCGCCTCCAGGATCGGCAGCCCGAACCCCTCGCCGTAGGACGGGTAGGCGGCGACCAGGGCACCGCCGAGGAAACCCGGCAGGTCGCCGTAGCGCAGGTAGCCGGGGCGCAGCAGACGCAGGTGCGACGGCACCTCGGCCACCGCCCGGTCGATGTCCTCGTCGTGCCCCTGCCCGCCGGCGATCACCAGGGCCGGCGGGTCGACCCGGTCAGCCACGGCCCGCGCCCACCCACGGATCAGGTTGGGCACGTTCTTGCGAGGCTCCTTGGCACCGAGGAAGGCGACGTAGCTGCTGTTGCCCAGCCCCAGACGCGCACGTACCCGCGCCTTCTCCTCCTCGGTGGGAGCGTGGAAGGCAGCCTGGTCGACGCCGTGGTAGGCCACGTCGATCCGCGTCGGGTCGGCGTCGAGCAGACGGATCAGCTCGTCCCGGGTGGCCTTGCTGGGCACGATCACGCGGTCGGCGCGGCGCAACGAGGTCTTGATGGCGCTGCGGAAGAACGTGCGGCGCGACTTGTCGTAATGCTCCGGCTCGGTGAAGAACGTCGCGTCGTGCACGGTGACCGTGACCGGACACCCGGCCCGAAGCGGGCAGGTGTAGAAGGGCGAGTGCAGCACCTCTGCGCCCACCTGCTGAGCGAGCAGCGGCAGGCCGGTCTGCTCCCAGGCCAGCCGGGCCGGGCGGTGCGCCACGGCGGCCGGGGCCGGGATGATCTCCGCGCCGGGCAGCATGCGGGTGTAACGCTCCAGATCGGTGCGGAGACTGACCACCGCCAGCTCCACCCCCGACCCGCACACCTTGCCGAGGGCACCGAGCAGACCGTCGACGTATCGACCGACACCACCACGGTCGGCGGGGACACTCGTGGCGTCGATGAGCACGCGGGGCGGGCGACCGGCGGTCACGGGGCGACTCCTTGTACTGGCGGGCTGTGGGGAACAACACTCCGGGGGTAAAGCCTACGCCGGGGCGTGGGGCCGACGCTGACTGCGACCCGACGGTACGCCGACTTGTCATCGTCATCGAGTACGGCCCGCAGGGGCGTATCGTTCGCGCCGATGGCCGACAACATTGCCCGGGTGTTCGCCGACGCGATCGCGACCGACCCGACCCGACCGCTGCTCACCTGGTACGACGACGCCACCGGCGACCGCACCGAACTCTCCGGCGTCACCTTGGCGAACTGGGTGGCGAAGACCGCCAATCTCCTCGTCGACGAGGTCGGCCTCGCGCCGGGCACCCCGGCCGGCGTGCTGCTGCCGCCGCACTGGCAGACCGCGGCCGTGCTGCTGGCCTGCTGGTCGGCCAAGCTGAGCGTCGTCGACACGCCGGGCGACGTGGGGGTGCTCTTCGCCGCCGCCGACCAGTTCGACGAGGCGCAGTCCTGGTCCGCCGACGAGCGGTACGCCCTCGGGTTGGCCCCGCTCGCCGCCCCACTTCGGCAGGTGCCGCCCGGGTTCGCCGACTACGTCGTCGAGGTACGCGGACACGGTGATCACTTCACGCCGCAATCCGGCCCTGGCCCCACCGACGCGCACCTGCTGGCTCGCGCCGAGGCCCGCGCTGTGGAACTGGGCATCGAGCCCGGCGCGCGGATCTTCGTGGACGCCACCCGTCACCCCGACCCGGTCGACTGGCTGCTGGCCCCGCTGACCCGGGCCGCCACAGTGGTCCTCAACGCCAACCTGGACCCGACCCGGCTGACCGCCCGACTAGCCACGGAAAAGGTCACGCACCCCCTCCCCTAGCCCCCACCCCCACTCGGTCGATCATGGAGTTGCAGTGGGCAACTGATGCTGGTATGCCCTTTTTGCGAGGCACCACAGCTCCGTGATCGACGCCTGAGGGGCGGGGGTCAGGACGTCGTGCGGGATCGGGCCAGGGCGGCGAAGGCGGTCAGGGACTCGGGGTTGACCAGGGCGCCCTTCGCCGCGGCCTGGTCGACCGGGGTGCCGGTGAGGATCTTCTTGACCGGCACCTCCAGCTTCTTCGCCGAAAGGGTGCGCGGCACCGAACGCACCTGGTGGATCTCGTCGGGCACGTGCCGGGGTGAGAGCGCCGTGCGCAGTTCACGGCAGATCTTCGCGCGCATCGGGTCGTCCAGCTCCAGACCCTCGGCCAGCACCACGAAGAGCAGCAGTTCCCCGGCACCGCCCTCGTCGTCCTCCAGGTGCACGACGACCGAGTCGAGCACCTCCTCGAGCCCTTCCACCACCGAGTAGAACTCGGCGGTGCCGAGGCGCACCCCGCCTCGGTTCAGGGTGGCGTCGGAGCGGCCGGTGATCACGCAGCCACCCCGCTCGTTGATGGTGATCCAGTCACCGTGCCGCCAGACGCCCGGGTAGACGTCGAAGTACGCCTCGCGGTAGCGGGTGCCGTCCGGGTCGTTCCAGAAGCCCACCGGCATGCTCGGCATCGGTTCGGTGATCACCAGCTCGCCCAGCTCGCCGATGACCGGCGTGCCGTCCGCGGAACGGGCCTCCACCTTGGCGCCCAACGCCCGGCAGGCGATCTCACCGGCGTACACCGGCAGCAGCGGCACCCCACCGACGAAACCGGTGCACACGTCGGTGCCTCCGGAGAGCGACTGGAGCTGGACGTGGTCGCCGACGGTCTCGTACACCCAGCGGAAACCCTCGGCGGGCAGTGGAGCACCGGTGGAACCCACGCCGCGCAGCGCCGACAGGTCGGCGACCTCCCGGGGGATCAACCCGGCCTTACGGCAGGCCAGCAGGTACGGCGCGGAGGTACCGAAGTACGTCGTGCCGGTCTCCGCCGCCAGCCGCCACAGCCCGCCGAGGTCAGGCTCAGCCGGCCGGCCGGGCTCCGCCCGGACCCCGGGGTTGCCGTCGAAGAGCACGATGGCCGCCCCCACCGCCGGGCCGGAGACCAGGAAGTTCCACATCATCCAGCCGGTGGTGGTGAACCAGAAGAACCGGTCGGCCGGGCCCAGATCGTGGTGCAGGGCGAGCATCTTCAGGTGCTCCAGCAGGATGCCGCCGTGGCCGTGCACGATCGGCTTCGGCAGCCCGGTGGTGCCCGAGGAGTACAGCACGTAGAGCGGGTGGTCGAACGGCACCGGCGTGAACGTCAACGGCTCGTCGGTGGGTGCGGCCAGCTCGGCCCAGCCCAGTGCGCCCTCGGGCGCGGCGCCCGTCGGGTCGAGGTAGCCGATGCTGACGGTGTGGCGCAGCGACGGCAGGGCGGCCCGGATCGCGGCGACCTCGGCACGCCGGTCCACCGGCTTGTCGCCGTACCGGTAGCCGTCCACGGCGACCAGGACGGCCGGTTCGATCTGCTGCCAACGGTCGGTGACGCTACGGGTGCCGAACTCGGGCGCGCAGGACGAGAAGATCGCGCCCAGGCTGGCGGTGGCCAGCAGCAGGACGTACGTCTCGGCGATGTTCGGGGCGTACGCCGCCACCCGGTCACCGGCGGTGACGCCGAGCCGGCGCAGCCCGGCCGACACCCGGCGGACCTGCTCGCGCAGCTCACCGGCGGTCAACGTGACCGGCGGGCGGGTCTGCCCGTGGGAGATCACCACCGGGTCGTCGTCGGCCCGCCCCGGCATCCGCAGCACGTTCTCCGCGTAGTTGAGCGTGGCGCCGGGGAACCAACGGGCGCCGGGCATCCCCCGCTCGGCCAGGGTGGCGGTCGGCGGGGTGTGCGCGATCACCTCGAAGTGGTCCCAGATCGAGCGCCAGAACCCGTCCAGATCGGTGGTGGACCAGCGCCACACCGCGTCGTAGTCGGCGAAGTCCAACCCGCGGTGCTCCCGCAGCCAGCGCAGGTAGGCACCGATCCGGGACCGCTCACGTACGTCCGCCGGCGGCGTCCACAGCATGTCACCCACTGCTCCACCCTCCCCCTGGCCCGACACGACACTGTGACTGGGCCGTGGCGCCATCTTGCCCTACCTCGAAGCGCCATTCTGCGCACCGGGTAGGCCAACCGACGCGTGCCCGTCCCACACTCCAACCCGCCACCTCATGTGGGTCAGCCGGCGCGGTGGGCCTGGATGGCGCGACGGCGGGCCAGCCGGTGGGCACGGCGGATCTCCGCCTCCTTGTACCGGCGCTCGTCCTCCGCCGTCTCCGGCAGCACCGGGCGGACCGCCCGCGGCGCCCCGCCGACGTCCACGCCGACGAACACCAGGTACGCGGTGGCCACCCGGACCGGTGCGTCCTCGGCCGAGTCCCACCGTTCGGCGACCACCCGCACGCCCACCTCCATGGAGGTCTGGCCGGTCCAGTTCACCTGGGCGTGCGCGTGCACCAGGTCGCCGACCCGGACCGCCTCGGAGAAGACGATCTCGTCGATCGCCGCGGTCACCGCGGTCCCGCCGCTGTGTCGGGCGGCAGCGGCCCCGGCCACGTCGTCGACGAACTTCATCAGAACCCCGCCGTGCACGGTGCCGTAGAGGTTGACGTCCACCGCGGTCATGATCTTGCTGAGAGTGACGCGCGAGTACGACGTCGGCTTGCCGGTTGGAGCGGCGGAGAGGTGCTCAGTCATGTCGAAAACGGTACGGTGCGCGGATGCGACATCTCTGGAGCTTCCTCGCCGGGCTGGTGGTGGCGCCCATCACCTGGGTGCTGGTCACACTGGGGCAGGACGGGTCGAGCCGGACGGTCGACCGCTGGGTGGAGATCGGCACGTTCAACACCGCCAACCTGATCGAGCCGGCCGTGTACCTCGGTGTCGGCGGTGTCCTGCTGGGCCTGCTCGGCACGCTGCGCTTCTCGCCGCTGGGCCCGATGGTGGCCGGTGCGCTGCTGGTCACCCCGTACATCGGGATGTTCGTGGCGCCCTTCTCGGTGCGGGACGCGATCCCGCACGAGTGGAAGGTGCTCGGCGATCCTCTGCCGCTGCGACTGCCCGTGGAGAACGGCACGCTCTTCCTGCTCGGCCTGCTGCTGCTGATGGCGACCTTCAGCCAACAGCGTTGGCGGCAGTGGCCGAGCCCGGCCGCCGAGCCGGCCGCGGCACCCACCCCCGCGTCGGACGGAGGCCCCCGCAACGACGACTTCACGTTGACCGACTGGCCGGCCCCCGCGCCCGCGGAGCGCGACAGCGCCCCCCTCACACTGGGTTACCCGACGGACTCGACACCGACCGAGCCGCTGCCCCGCCGTGTGGGTGGAGAATCACCCTGGTCCGCCCCACCGCGCGGCCAACCGCGCCCCGAGGACACCACCGAGATCCGCTGATCGTCGGGGCGGGCCGGTGGACCGGCCCGCCCCTTTCGTCTCTTCCGAGCTAGTGCAGCGCGACCGCCAGATCCGGGTCGACAGTGCCGAGGCTGGCGCGGGGAACCACGAGGAGCATGACGATCAGCGCGGCGGCCATGCCACCCGCGATGACGATCGCCATCGGTACGCTCCCGGTGCCGAACAGACCGGCCAGTGGGGCCGAGACCGCGCCGATGCCGAACTGCACCGCGCCGAGCAGCGCGGCGGCGGTGCCAGCGGCCTCGCTGTGCCGGCTCATGGCCAGCGCCGGCGCGTTGGGCAGGGCCAGGCCGGCGGCGGCCAGGACCAGCCACAGTGACGCGAGCAGGGTGCCCAGGCCACCGATGCCGGTCGCCGCGAACATGACCAGCAGCAGGCCGGCCGCCGTTCCGGCGATCAGGGCGCTGACCAGGATCTGCTGCGGGGTGTAGCGGCGCAGCAGCCGAACGTTGAACTGGGTGGCCCCGATCAGGCCCACCGCGCCGGCCCCGAAGGCGATGCCGAACTGCTGCTCGTCGAGGCCGTACTCCTGCTGGAGCACGAACGACGAACCCGAGACGTACGCGAACAGGGCCGCCATCGCCAGCCCGGCGACCAGCACCAGCCCGACGAACGCCCGGTCGTTGACCAACCCCCGGTAGTCGCGCAGGGTGGCCCGCACCCCGCCGTGCCGCCGACGCGCGACCGGAAGGGTCTCCGGGAGCCGGAACGCGGCCACGACGATCAGCAGCGCGCCCAGCACCGCCAGCGCCGCGAAGACGCCCCGCCAGTCGGTCCAGCTCAGCAGGCCGCTCCCCAGGGTCGGCGCGAGGATGGGCGCCAGGCCCATGACGAGCATCAGCCGGGAGAAGATCCGGGCGAAGGAGGCCCCGCTGAACAGGTCGCGAACCACTGCCGTCGCGACCACTGTGGCGGCGGCGACGCCGAGACCCTGGAGTACGCGCAGCCCACCGAGCACCGCGATGTTGGGTGCGAAGACGCACAGCACGGAGGCCACGATGTGCGCGGCCAGCCCGGCCAGCAGCGGCACCCGCCGTCCGACCACGTCGGAGAGCGGCCCGATCAGCAACTGGCCCAACGCGAGGCCGACAAGCGTGCCGGTCAGCGTCAACTGCACAGCGGTTTCGGTGGTCTGCAGGCCCGCCGTGATGGCGGGTAGCGCGGGCAGGTACATGTCGATGGTCAACGGCCCGATTGCAATCAACGCGCCCAGCACGAGGACGAGTTGCGCCCGCTGACGGTTGGTCATCAGGTCGCCGGGCAGCACTTCTTGCGCGACGGCGGAATCGCGTCCGGTCTTCTCCACCAACTGCTTCATCATCTCGATCTCTCTGCGGGCGCGTCGTCCCGAGCGGCGGCGCGGGACGTCACCGGGACCGCGTGGACGTGGCGGCACGGCGTGGGGTGCCCGACGGTGGGCGGCGTGGACGTGACGAGGCAGGGGGCGTGGCGGGGGCGGCCGGGTGGGCCGATGATCCGAGGGTGATCCTCTCGCTCGGCAACACCTCGGCGACGGGTGACGTTCCCGGTGTGTGGAGAGTCACCACGCCCCGTTCACCCCGGCCGACTGTGACCAGG
The DNA here is from genome assembly GCF_040302185.1 of Micromonospora sp. NPDC127501. Taxonomy (NCBI): domain Bacteria; kingdom Bacillati; phylum Actinomycetota; class Actinomycetes; order Micromonosporales; family Micromonosporaceae; genus Micromonospora; species Micromonospora sp. NPDC127501. The sequence goes on from NZ_JBEORJ010000011.1 coordinate 125,423, forward strand.
GTCACAGCAGGGTCAGAACCGGCGTGGGGGTACGCGTCGTCTTGCCTGGTGTGAAACAAAGTCTGGACGGACTCGACGAGGGTGAACTCCTTCGCCGCGTCGCTCGGGGCGACCGGCGCGCGTTCGACGCGCTGTACCGGCGTACCGCTCCGTGGTTGACCGCGCGACTGCGTCGGCGCTGCGCCGACGAGGACGTGGTGGCCGAGGTGTTGCAGGAGACGTACCTGGCGGTCTGGCGGTCGGCCGGCAGCCAGGCGCAGTCCTCCACCTCCGGCAGCGCGGTGGGCTGGTTGTGGACGATCGCCGCGCACCGGCTGATCGACGCGTTCCGCCACCGGGCCCGACGGGAGCGGGTCCCGTCGGTGCCGACCTTCGAGACCGTGGCTCCGGCGGCCGAGGACGAGGCGCTGGCCGGCGGGTTGGACGCCAACCTGGAGCGAGCCCTGCACGAGTTACCGGCGGAACTCCGTCAGGTGCTGCGTTCGATGGTCCTCGACGGCTTGACCGCACGGGAGACCGCTCTGCTGCTCGGCATGCCGGAGGGGACCGTGAAGACCCGGGCCCGGCGGGCCCGAATCGCCCTCCGGGAGGCGCTGTCATGACCACTCACCCGACGCCCACCCTCATCACCCAGTACGCCTCCGGTGCTGCCGGCGTCGACGACACGACCATCTGGGCGGTCGAGGCGCACCTGGAGAGCTGCGCCGCCTGCCGAGAGGTGCTCACGGACGCCGTCGACCCGGGCACCCGCGACCTGCTGGACCGGGTGGCCGACGGAATCGCCACCGGAATCGCCAGCGGCCCGGGTCCGGTACGCCGTCACCGGCTGCTGCGCACCGGGATCGCCGCCCGGGTGCTGCCCTGGCTGGTCACCGCCACCGGGTTGATGCTGGCCGCGGCCCTGTTCGAGTGGACGTTCAACAGCCTTCCGTCGCTGGTGCTCCTGATCGCGCCGGTGGCGCCGCTGCTGCCGGTGGCCGCGGTCTGGAGCCGGCGCCTCGACCCGGCCTGGGAACTGACGGCCACCATGCCCCGCAGCGGGCTGCCGCTGCTGATGCGCCGCACGTTGGGGGTGCTGTCGGCGGTCATACCGGTGCTGGCGGTGGCGGGCTGGGTCACCGGGCACTCCCCCGGTCTCTGGTTGCTGCCCGCCCTGGGTTTCACCGCCGGCGCGTTGGCGCTGGGCACGGTGGTGGGGGTCGACCGCGCCGCACTCGCGTTGACCGTCGCCTGGTCCGCCGGTGTGGTCGTGCCGAGCCTCGCCGACGGGCGACTTCCGACGGTCCTCACCGGCGGCAGCCTGCCGGGGTGGGCGCTCGCCACCGTGGCGTCGACGGCCGTCGTACTCGTCCGAGCCCGGCGACGGCCGTACGGACCGCACCAGAACCTTCTGCACCGATGACGACATCGAGCCTGGGCCGAATGGAGAGATCATGATGCGTACGGTCAGCGTGGCCGAGACCGCCCCGTCCACCTACGCGTGGGCGGTGCACGCCGAGAAGTTGCAGGTACGGGCCGGCCGACACCTCGCGGTCAACGAGCTGGACCTGAGGTTGGGCACCGGTGTGCACGGGCTGCTCGGCCCCAACGGCGCCGGAAAGACGACATTGATGCGAGCCCTGGCCACGGTGTTGAAGCCGGCCGGTGGGCGGCTGACCCTGCTCGGTGGCGAGGTCACCGGCAACGCCGACCTCCGCCAGGTACGCCGCGGCCTGGGCTACCTGCCGCAGCACTTCGGCTTCTACCCGCGCTTCACCGTCCGGGAGTTCGTCGAGTACATCGCCTGGCTCAAGGAGATGCCGAAGGCGGTCATCCCTGGCGCGGTGCAGCGGGCAGTCGAACGGGTGGGTCTGGCGGACCGCGCCGACTCCCGGATGAAGACGCTGTCCGGCGGGATGCTGCGCCGCGCCGGCATCGCCCAGGCGATCGTCAACGACCCGGCGGTGCTGCTACTCGACGAGCCGACGGTCGGCCTGGACCCGGAGCAGCGCCTCGACTTCCGCGAACTGCTGCGGGAGATCGGCCTGGACAGCTGCGTACTCGTCTCCACCCACCTGGTCGAGGACGTCGCGGTGGCCTGCTCCGACGTGGTGCTGATCAGTGAGGGCCGGTTGGTGTGGCAGGGCACCACCGGGCAACTGACCGAACAGGGCGGGGCCGGCGACGCCGGTGACAGCGCCACCGAACGTGGCTACTCGTCGGTCCTGCGCGCCTACCGTGGGCGGGTGTCGGCATGACGGGACGCATCCTCCGCATCGAACTGCGCCGCTCGGCGGCACTGGGCACCGCCCTGCTGATACTGGTGGCCGGCGCGGCGTTGCTGCTGTCGTCCACCCAGTTCTTCGCGGGGCGGTGGATGCAGCTGGCGGTGATGGCCCGGTCGCTGCTGATGGTGCTGCTGCCGCTCGCGCTGGCCGGTGGGGCGTGGATGGGCCGGCGCGACGCGCGTCACCGGGTCAACGAGTTGTTCGCCAGCACCGTCCGGCCGCGGTGGCAGCGCGTCGTCCCGACCGCCGGCGCTCTCGCGGTCTCGGTCGTGACCGCGTACCTCCTGGTGTTTCTCATCGCGGCCGGGTGGGTGGTGCCGACGTCGAACTACTTCCCGAGCGCGACGATCGTCGTCTTCGCGGTCGGCGTTCCGGCGCTGATCGCGGCGGGTTGGCTGGGCATGGCCGCCGGCCGGGCCGTGCCCCGGGTGATCACCGCGCCGGTCCTCGCCGTGGTCGGGTTCGTCCTGGTGGGGTTGGTGCCGGAGCTGGCCATGTCACCCGCGATGAGCACGGATCTCACGCAGCTCCGCCCGGAACCGGCGGCGGTGCTGCTCGTGCCGGCGATCACCGGCCTGGACGACTTCCAGACGATCGCGACGCGGGTCAGCCTGCTCCAGGCGCTGTGGCTGGTGTCCCTCGCCGCGACCGGCCTGCTGCTGCTGGGCGCGGTCCGTCGCCGCGCGATCGCGTTCGCCGTGCTCCCGGCGCTGCTCGGCGTCGCGGTCGCCCTACCGCTGCTGCCCGTCGGCGGAGCCCGCGGGGCGGCGGTCGTCGACCCGGTCGCCATCGAGCTGGTCTGCGACAACGACGGCCCACAGGTCTGCGTGACGCGGGCACACGCCGGGCTGCTGCCCGCCGTCGTCGGCCCCGCCCGCCAGGCGCTCGACATGATGGCGGCGAAGCTACCCAACGCACCCGTCCGGGCGGTGGAGACCCGACAGGTCACCTACTGGGCGCGGCTGGACCCGCACACCGCGCCGGCCCGGCACTCCGCCGACACGATCGTCTTCGACACCCCCACCATCGACCGCGTCGGCCGCGCCGACCTGTCCGGTGACTACTTCCTGCCGTCCCTGCTGGAGGCCGCCTGGCAGCAGGAGTGCGGCGACCAGTCGGTTCGGGGCGACGTGTACCGGGCCCGGATGGTCGCCGCCGCCTGGCTGACCGGTCGACCACCGGCCCCGCAGACCGGATGGGCACCCGAGGAGATGGCGCTGCTGACGAGCGCGTACCAGGCGCTGGTGAGCCTGCCGGAGGTCGAGCAACGACGTCGGATGGCAGCGGTACGCGAGGGCGTACTGGCCTGCCGGGACGACGAGCTGGTGGCGATCCTGCCGGGGGACCAGCCGTGAGGTGGCTCCAGCTGCACCTGCGCTCCCGCCGGGTGCCCCTCGCCCTGGCCACCGCTACCTCGTTGATCGCGCTGACCTGGGCGCTGTCGCTGGCCTACACCGACTCGACGGTCATCAGCGCCCGGACGGCCAGCCTCGTCATCATGCTGGCGGTGGTCGCGGTCGGCACCACCCTCAACGGGGCCGACGACGCCCTCGACCACACCATGGCGGTCAACTGGCCGGTACGCCGTGCCGGGCACCTGCTGCTCGCCGCCGCCGCGATCACCGCGCTGCTGTCCCTCAGCATGATCACCGACACGCGCTACGAACCGTTCGTCCTCATGCTGCGCAACACCGCCGGGCTGCTCGGGCTCACCGCGCTCGGCGCCACGGTGCTGGGTGCCGCCCTGGCCTGGATCGCTCCGCTGACCTGGACCCTCGTCGCGGTGCTGCCGATGATGGGGCCCAGCCAGGATCTGAAGATGCAGCTCGCCGGCTGGTTGATCCAACCCGCCGGCAGCACCGCCGCCACCGCGTGCGCCGCCGCCCTGGCGGTGACGGGTCTGCTCGCGTACGCCCTGCGGGGTTGCCCCGTGCGGCCGGTGAGCGAGACGGCCCCGGACCGGTGACGGACGCTCCGGTGCTCCGGGATCCCGGAGCACCGGAATCCGACCTAGACGACGCCGGCCAGCAGCTGCCGCGCCATGACGATCCGCTGGACCTGGTTGGTGCCCTCGTAGATCTGAGTGATCTTGGCGTCGCGCATCATCCGCTCGACCGGGTAGTCCCGCGTGTAGCCGTAACCACCGAGCAACTGCACCGCGTCGGTGGTGATCTCCATGGCGGCGTCGGAGGCGAAGCACTTCGCCGCCGCGCCGAAGTAGGTGAGATCGGCGTCGCCACGCTCCGACTTGCCGGCAGCCGCGTACGTGAGCTGCCGGGCCGCCTCCAGCTTCATGCCCATGTCGGCCAGCATGAACTGGATCCCCTGGAACTCGGCGACCGCCTTGCCGAACTGGCGACGCTCGGCCACGTACCCCTTCGCGTAGTCGAGCGCGCCCTGCGCGATCCCGACGGCCTGCGCGGCGATGGTGACCCGGGTGTGGTCCAGGGTCTTCATCGCGGTCGCGAAGCCGGTGCCCTCCGCGCCGATCATCCGGTCGGCCGGGATCCGCACGTTGTCGAGGTAGACCTCGCGGGTGGGCGAGCCCTTGATGCCGAGCTTCTTCTCCGGTGCGCCGAAGCTCACCCCGGGATCGGACTTCTCGACCACGAAGGCCGAGATGCCCCGGGACCGGGCGGACGGGTCGGTGACGGCGAAGACGGTGTAGAACTCGGACACGCCGGCGTTGGTGATCCAGCGCTTCACACCGTTGAGCACCCAGTGATCCCCGTCACGTACCGCCCTGGTGGTCATGGACGCCGCGTCGCTGCCCGCCTCCGGTTCGGAGAGGCAGTACGAGAACATCGCGTCACCGGCCGCGACCGGCGTCAGGTAACGAGTCTTGAGATCGGCGGAACCGGACAACAACAACGGCATGGTGCCGAGCTTGTTCACCGCCGGGATCAGCGAGGAGGACGCGCAGGCGCGGGCCACCTCCTCGATCACGATGGCGGTGGCCAGCGCGTCCGCGCCCGCGCCGCCGTACTCCTCCGGAATGTGCGGTGCGTGGAAGTCGGCCGCTCGCAGTGCGTCGTAGGACGCCTTGGGGAACTCCCCCGTCTCGTCGGCCTCCGCGGCGTGCGGAGCCACCTTCGCGGCGCAGACCTCCCGCACGGCTTCCCGGATCGCCTGGTGCTCCTCGGGCAACCGGTAGACGTCGAACGACTCCCCTGCGGCCATCTCGGCCCTCCCCTTCACCACTATCATGCGCAGTCTGTGACGACTCCTGACCGCCGACCGCGCAGACTGAAGACTAGCGACTGCAGTTCAGGTGATGTTACCGGCGCGTAGGTACGGGCAGGACGGTGCACCTAACGCGCTCAGCGATGATGGAGATTGAGACAGTGAGCCACCCTCCGGTGCCCCGCCCAGGCGCCGCAGCAGAATGCGACGCGACGACGCGGCGCCAGCGCGAGCGGAGAAGACAGGCGTGACGATCCCCTACCCCACCATCCAGCCGACCCCCGCCATCGCCGCGGTGACCCCGCCCTCGGGCGCACCCCGGCCGCGGGTGACGTTCCTAGGGACTGGTTACCTCGGTGCGACGTACGCCATCTGCTACGCCGAACTGGGCTACGAGGTTCTCGGGTTCGACGTCGACGCCGACAAGATCGCGATGCTGAACGCCGGTCAGGTGCCGATCCACGAGCCCGGCCTGGACGAGCTGCTCCGGCGCAACCTCGCCGCCGGCCGCCTCCGGTTCAGCACCGACATCGCCGAGACCGCCGAGTTCGGTGACGTGCACTTCATCTGCGTCGGCACCCCGCAGCGGGCCGACGGCATGGGCGCCGACCTGTCGTACGTCGAGGCGTCGGTCACCAGCCTCGCGCAGCACCTGACCCGCAAGGCGTTGATCGTCGGCAAGTCCACCGTGCCGGTCGGCACCGCCGAGTGGGTCGAGCAGCTCGTCGGCAAGCACACCCCGAACGACCTGGACGTCGAGGTGGCGTGGAGCCCCGAGTTCCTCCAGGAGGGCTTCGCCGTCGACGACGTCCTGCGGCCCAACCGGATCGTGGTCGGCGTCAAGAGCGAGTGGGCCAACGGCATGCTCTACGCCGCGCACAAGGGCGTGTTCGACCTGGCCGCCACGGAGGACCGCGAGGTGCCCCTGGTGGTCACCGACTTCTCCACCGCCGAGCTGGTCAAGGTCGCCGCGAACGCCTTCCTGGCCACCAAGATCTCCTTCATCAACGCGATGGCCGAGGTCTGCGAGGCCTCCGGTGGCGACGTCACCCAGTTGGCCCGCGCGATCGGCTACGACCCACGGATCGGCAACCGGTTCCTCCAGGCCGGCCTCGGCTTCGGCGGCGCCTGCCTGCCCAAGGACATCCGGGCCTTCCAGGCCCGCGCCCAGGAGCTGGGCGCCGGCGAGGCGCTGCGCTTCCTCCACGAGGTCGATCTGATCAACCTGCGCCGGCGTACCCGGGTGCTCCAGCTCGCCGCGGACCTGCTCGGCCGCCGCTCCGGCCCGGCCGGCCCGGACTTCTCCGGCACCCGGATCGCCGTGCTCGGTGCCACCTTCAAGCCCAACACCGACGACGTCCGCGACGCCCCGGCGCTCGCCGTCGCCGCACTGCTGCACAAGGCCGGCGCCGACGTGCACGTGTACGACCCGCAGGGCACCGAGAACGCCCGCCGCGCGGTTCCCGAGTTGACCTACGAGAACAGCATCAACGAGGCGGTCAACGAGGCCGACCTGGTCTGCGTCCTCACCGAGTGGGCCGACTTCCGCAACGCTGACCCGGTCGCCCTCGGCGAGTTGGTCAAGGGTCGCAAGGTCGTCGACGGCCGCAACTGCCTCGACCCGGCACTGTGGGCCCAGGCGGGCTGGGAGTACCGGGGCATGGGTCGCCCCTGACCCGACCGACGCACCACCGGCCGGCCATCGAGCATCTCGATGGCCGGCCGGTGTCGTTGTTTGCCCCGGACCCGCCGACAAGAGTCGAAATCCGCGCCAGCTTTGGGCATGCTGCGACAGTGGGAGTCCACAGTGCGGGTGGAGGGGTGTCGTGGCGACCTTTCAATGCTCCTCGTGCGGCCGGGAGATCAAGCCGGCCGTCCGATGCCCGCACTGTGGGGCAGATCAACCACAGTGGGTCGAGCACCTGGCCGACATTGAGCGTTCGATCGCGGAGATGAAGGCGCGCGACGCCGCCATCGCCCGCGAGCAGCGGCAGATCGCCGCCAAGATGCAGGCCGCGCTCTTCCAGCGGGACATCCTCGCCCACGCCGGCGAGGAGCGGATCAAGCAGGCCACCCGGCCGCGCCGGGTGCTGCGTCGGCGCCCCGGCCGGCGGCCACCGACGGCCACCATGGGAGCGCCGCCCCGGGTGCCCCGCCAGGGCACTCCGTCCGCCCCGGAGGATCCGCCGCCGCCCCCGCCCCGAGCCGCCTGGCTGGACGTGGACGACCCGGAGCACCCGCCGGAGGCGTCCTCGCGCGAGGTGCAGAACATCCCCCTCGGGCTGGGCGCGCTGCTGCTCGGCGTCGCCGCGGTGGTCTTCGCCGCGGTGGCCACCAGCTCGATGGACGCGCTGGCCCGGCTCGGCATCCTGCTCCTGGCCACCGTGCTGATGCTGCTCGCCCCACCGGCGCTGGCCCGGCGCGGGCTCACCTCGACCGCCGAGACCATTGCCGCGGTCGGCCTGCTGCTGGTGCCGCTCGCCGGCAACGCCCTCTGGGCGGTGGACCGGATCGGCACCGGTGGCGGCTCCGGCACGGTCTTCGCCGGGGTGATCTTCGCGGTCACCGCCGCCGTCGCATTCGGGTACGCCGGTTGGACCGGTCTGCGCGCGCCCCGTTTCGCCACCGTGCTCGCCGCGCAGCCGGTTCTGCCCCTGCTGGCGTACGACCAGATCACCGGCCCGGGCGGCTGGGCGCTGGTGCTGGCGCTGGTCGCCCTCGTCAACCTCGGCCTGGCCCGCTCCGGCGTGACCGTCGAACGCCCCGTCCGGCAGGACCTGCCCTCGCCGGGCACGCCGTCCGCGCCGCGCCGACGCGACGCGGAGAGCCGGCCGGAGGGCGACCCGGAGGAGGCCGCCGAGCTGATCGACGCCACCGGCGGTGCCACCGAACCGCGGCCGACCCGGCCGGTGCCGGGCCTGCGTGAGCTGACCTGGTTGCTGCACGCACTGGCGGTCGCCGTCTCGCTGGCGTACGCGGTCACCGCCCTGCTGCGGGCGCAGACCGTGCCGACCGCGACCGGCGCCGGGGTGGTGCTGCTGCTCGCCGCCATGATCGGGCTGGCCGGCGCGTTGGTGCTGCGTCGCCCGCCGCTGCCGGACGTCGCGGCCGGCATCGTCACCCTGGCGGTGATCGGCTCGCTCAGCCGAATCGCCTCGGTGGCACTCCCCGGCCGGGCGCTGCTGCTGATCGCGGCGGTCATCACGGTGACCGGGCTGGCGGTGCGCGCGGTCCCGGAGGCGGCCCGACGTGGCCCACAGCTGGCCTCCGCGGTGGCGCTGACCGTCAGTGGGCTGGTGGTCGCCGGCGGCGCGCTACGCGCCGGGGTGGCACCGGTCCGGGCGGCACTGCCCGCCTGGAACCCCGACCTCAGCCGGTACCCGGGCGAGTTGGCCGCCGCCGTCGGGCCGACCACCTGGCAGCTCGCGGGTGCCGCGTTCCTGCTCACCATCGCGGCGGTGCTGGCCCTGCCGACCGAGATCCGCCGAGAGTTCGCGGTCGCCGGCGCTGCGTTGACCGCGCTCGCCGTCCCGGCCTCGTTCGGTCTCGGCTGGGCGGCGGCACCCTGGCCAATGGTGATCACCGCGATCGGCATCGGGGTCATCGGGCTGTCCGCCCGCACCGACCGAGCCGCGGTGGCCCACGCCATCGGGGCGGCCGTGGTCGGCCTGTTCGGCGCGGGCGCCAGCCTGGCCAGCCCCACCCTCACCGCTGCGGTCCTGATCACCCTGTTCGTGGCCGGCACCCTGGTCACGCTGGCGCCCCGGGTCCGGATCGCCTCGGCCGCCTCCGACACGGTCACCGCCTGGGCCGCCGGTGGCGCCGCGTTCGCGCTGCCCGGGGCGGTGGCGGCCTTCGTGGCCGCGACCATGCCGAGCGACCCGACCCCCACCCCGGCGAGCCTCCGCGAGGTGACCGTCCCGATCCTGGCGGCCAGCTTCCTGGCGGTCTGCGTGACCCTGGGCTACGCCGCCGTCGTGCAGGTCTCCCAGCGCCACATCCCCGCGCCGCTGTCGGTCGGCACCGGGTTGGGCGCGCTGATGGTCACCGCCGCCGCGTTCGGGGCGCCCGGCGCGACCGTCGCCGACGCCTGGGTGGGCGCGCTCCTGCTGGTCGCGGCGGTGCTGCTCTTCCTGGCCCCCTCCATCGACGCCGGCCGTCGAGCCGATCTCACCCTCGACGGCTCGGACCTGGCCGCCGCGGCGGTCACCACCGCCCTGATCGCCACCCTGGTACGGATCGGGGCGGTGCTCGCCCCGGGTGGGCAGCTGGCGGTGGCCGCCGCCCTGCTCCTGGTGGTCGCCGTGGGCGCCCGCAGCATGCCGGAGGAGTGGCGACGCGGTCCGATCCTGGGTCTCACCGTCGGCGGTGCCCTGATCGGCGTCCTCGCCGGCTGGTCGGCGATCCGCGGTGGGGTCGGCGTGCTGGCCACCCCCGGCCCGATCTGGAGGGGCGATCTGAGCGACTGGCCGGCCGCCCCCGTCGGCGGTGCCACCTGGCAGGCGCCGGTCGCGCTGGCGCTGCTGGCCCTCGCCGCCGGCATCCTGCTCCCGCCGCCGTGGCGCTGGGACGTGTCCGGCGTGGCGGTGGTGCTCGCCACGATCGGCGCGCCGGCCGCATTCGATCTGGCCTGGTGGTCACCGGTCCTGGTCGGCGGAATGGTCGCCACCGTGTTCGGCATGGCAGCGGTGGCCACGGAGGAGGCACGCGCCGGGCTGTCCCGGGCCACCGTGGCCGGGGTCGTCGCGCTGCACGCCGCCGGAGCCGGACTGGTCCGCCCGTGGACCACGGCCCTGGCGCTGGGCAGCATCGCGCTGATCGGCGTGGTGGTGGCCACGCTGGCCCGCGTCCTCGCCGGTCCACAGGTCGCCGACATCGAAACCGAGGGGATGCCGCCGCACCTGGCGCAGATCGGCGGCGCGGCGATCGGTGCCGCCCTGCTGGCCCTCCCCGGTGCGGTGGCGGCACTGTCCGCCGAGTTCGAACACTCGGCGCAGGTGGTGCTGACCGCCGCGCTTGCCGCGACCAGCCTCGGCCTGGCCGCGGTGGCCGCGGTCCGCCGGCTGGTGCCGCAATATCTGCCCTGGGTCAGCGTGGCGGTGGTCGGCGGGGCCACCATCAGCGCCCTCGCCGCCATCCCCACCGGCCTCGCCGCCGGCGTCTACGCGGCCGCCGCCGCCCTGCTCGGCGTACTGGCCGAGCTGATCCGCGCGGCCACCGTGCCGCCCACCGGCGCGGCCCAGCCGGTCCGGCGCTGGGCGGTACGACTCGACGGCGCCCTCCGGCGGCTGCCGGACGACCCGGAGCGACGACGGTGGCGGGTCAACCCGGCAGCGGGCTCGTTGGCCGCGGCGGCGCTGCCGACCGCCCTGGCGCTCGCCTCGATCGCACCCGCGCTGGTCACCGCCCTGGTCGAGCCGCACCGCACACTGACCCGGATCTGGCAGGGTCCGCCACCGGAGTTGCTCACCCCACCGTCGGACGTGGTCAACCCGACCCACGTCCTGACGGCGTTGCTGCTCACCGCGACCGCCGCGCTGGCCGCCACCGGGTTCAGCGGTGGGCGACGGTCCCGGGCCGTGCCGGTGGTACTGCCCGGGGCGGCCGTCACGCTGCTGATCGCACCCATCGCGCTGGGCCGGGGCTGGCCCGCCAGCACCGTCGCCGCGCTCTCCGTCTTCACCATCGCGATGCTCGGTCTCGCACTGACCCCACCGCCGCCGCTGGTCGAGCGGGCCCGCTCACTGCGGCTGGCCCGGGTGCTGGTGTTCGCCATCGGTCTGGCCGGTGGCAGCGCCGGGCTCGCCGGCAGCCTGGCCGACCGGCAGATGACCCTGTTCACCCTGGGCAGCGCGGTCGGGGTGGGCGCGGTGGCGGCGCTGTTCGGCACCACCCAGCGGGCGCGCATCCTCGGCTGGCTCTTCGCCTCACTCATGGCGCAGCTCTTCGTCCTCACCGCCGGCCTGGTCGCCGGGCTGGCGGCGGTCTGGTCCGCGTTCGGGGTGCTCGCCGTCGGCGCGGTCCTACAGGTGCTCGCCGCGACCCTGCCCCGGCTGCGCCGCCCCGAGGCGCAGCGGGAGGCATCCACGGTGGAGTGGAGCGGGTACGCTGCCGCGCTGATCGCGCTGGCTCTCGCCTTCGACTCGCCCCGCCACATCGCCGCTCTGCTGGCCGCCTGGGGTGCTGTCCTCGGGGTGGCGGCGACCCGACCGGGTCGCCGGCCGGTGGAACGAAGGATCCTGTTCTGGGCGGTGGTGGTGTGTGAGATCACCGCGTGGTGGATCCTGATGCGAGTGGCCGACGTGGCGTTGCCCGAGGCGTACACGCTGCCGTTCGCCGTGTTGGCCCTCCTCGTCGGAGTCCTGGAACTGCGCCACCGACCCGACATGAGCAGTTGGGTGGCGTACGGGCCGGCGCTGGTCGCGGCCTTCGTGCCGACGCTGGCGATCGTGCTGGCCACCGAGTCCAGCACGCTGCGGCAGATGCTGCTGCTGCTCGGCGCGGTCGCGGTGCTCATCTTCGGCTCGTCCAGCCGGCAGCAGGCCCCGGTGATCGTCGGCGCGTCGGTCACCGCGATCACCGCGATCCACGCCCTGTTCAGCCTCGGCCCGTGGCTGGCGCTGATCCCGGTGGGCATCCTGCTGCTGGTGCTCGGCGCGAGCAACGAACGCCGCCGTCGCGCCCAGGAACGCCTACAGACCGCCCTGCGCGGCATGAGATGAGTCGGAGGGTCACGGCGGGGTGCGTGAGTGCGCGCGGTGAGTGGGCCGGGGCCTGGCCTCGCGCGATCTTGCACTTTCTGTCGCGGCATAAGGGGTAAAAGCCGCGAAGCAACGACCGGAAGTGCAAGATCGCGGGTGGGGTAGGGCGGGGGCGGGTGAGTGGGGTTAGCGCAGGGTGGCCTGGAGGGCGGCTTCCTTTGTTGCAACCAGCTCTTCCAGGTCCTGCTGGTAGGTCGTCATCTTGGCGCGCAGGCTCTCGTCGGCGGCACCGAGGATCCGTACGGCGAGCAGACCGGCGTTGCGGGCGTTGCCGATCGACACGGTGGCGACCGGGATCCCGGCCGGCATCTGCACGATGGACAGCAGCGAGTCCATGCCGTCGAGGTGCTTCAGCGGCACCGGCACACCGATCACCGGCAGCGGCGTCACCGAGGCGACCATGCCCGGCAGTGCGGCGGCACCCCCGGCCCCCGCGATGATCACCTTGAGGCCCCGGTTGGCGGCGTCGCGCCCGTACTCGATCATCGCGACCGGAGTCCGGTGCGCCGAGATCACCCGGACCTCGTACGCCACGCCGAAGTCGTCCAACACCTCGGCCGCGGCCCGCATGGTCGGCCAGTCCGAGTCGCTGCCCATGATCAAGCCAACCGTGCTCACTGCGGCCCTCTCCTCGTTCCCGAAACCGTGACTCACTCGTGGCCCTCGCGCAGCCAACGCGCGGCCCGCGCGGCCCGCGCCCGCAGGTCGTCAAGGTCGTCACCGAGCACCGTGACGTGCCCGATCTTGCGGCCAGGTCGCACCTGCTTGCCGTACAGGTGCACCTTGGCACCCGGCTCGGCGGCGAAGAGGTGGTGCAACCGCTCGTCGATCGACATCCCGCCCGGCTCACCGCCGAGCACGTTCGCCGACACCACCACCGGGGCGGTCAGCGCGGTGTCACCCATCGGGTAGTCCAGCACGGCCCGCAGGTGCTGTTCGAACTGCGAGGTCCGGGCACCCTCAATGGTCCAGTGCCCGGAGTTGTGCGGACGCATCGCCAGCTCGTTGACCACGATCGCGGGCCGGCCGGCGTCGTCGCGCACCTCGAACAACTCCACGGCCAGCAGGCCGATCACACCGAGCGCGGTGGCCAGGTCGATGGCGAGCTGCTGAGCAGCGACCGCCAACTCCTCGTCCAGGCCGGGCGCCGGGGCCAGCACCTCCACGTTGATGCCGTCGCGCTGCACGGTCTCGACCACCGGGTACGCAGCCACCTGACCGAACGGCGAACGGGCCACCTGCACGGCCAACTCCCGCCGCAGCGGCACCCGCTCCTCGACGATCAGCCGGGTGCCGCCGGCGAGCAGCGTGGTCGCCAACTCGGTGGCCTGGGCGGCGTCGTCGACCATCCAGACGCCCCGGCCGTCGTACCCACCACGGGCCGCCTTGAGCACCACCGGCCAGCCGATCTGCTCGCCGAAGCCGACGAGGTCGGCGGGCTCCCCGACCGGCCGCCAGGCCGGGTTGGGCGCACCCAGCTCGGTCAGACGTTCCCGCATGACCTGCTTGTCCTGGGCGTGCAGCAGCGCGTCAGCCGGCGGGTAGAGGGGCACCCCTTCGGCCGCCAACGTGCGGATGTGCTCGGAGGGTACGTGCTCGTGGTCGAAGGTGACGACGTCGCAGCCCTTGGCGAAGGTGCGCAGGGCGGCCAGGTCGGTGTGGTCGCCGTACTGGACGTCGGCGGCGACCAGCGCCGCGCCGTCGTCGGGGGCGGTCGCGAGCACACGCAGTGACTGGCCGAGGGCGATCGCGGCCTGGTGGGTCATCCGGGCCAACTGGCCGCCACCCACCATGCCGACAACTGGCAGACCGGTACGGGAATCCATAGCGCGGCCAGCCTATCCGGGACGCCGACGCGCCCCGCCGGAGGGCTGGCGACCGGCCTGGGAAGCGCTGGCGGAACCAGCCGGCGGGCGACGCGGGTGACTACCGGGCGTGGCCGTGCGCTCAGCTCAGCTCGGCGACCAGGTCCTCGACCGAGGTGACCGGCCGCTGGCAGACGAAACCCCGGCAGACGTACGCGGCGGACCGCCCCTCGACCAGCGGACGGTCGGCGAGCAGCGGCACACCCGGCTGGTCCGGACGCCCGGCGACGACCACAGCTCCGGGCGGTGCGTGCCGGCGGGCGGCGGCCACCAGAGGGTCGCCGGACGGGTCGTCGGTGACCACGGCGATCTCGTACGGACCGGAGAGCAACGCCTCGCCGACCATGGCCGCGTACCCGGTGAACCGGGGGTGCTTGCCGACGATCGGCGCGACTGTGCCGAGGGCCGCCTCGGCGGCCTCCCGGTAGCGCGTCTCCCCGGTCAGCGCCGAGTACGCCACCAGCCCGGCGATCAACGCCGACCGGCCGGACGGGGTGGCGTTGTCGGTCGGGTCGGCCGGGCGGGCGACGAGCTGCTCCGCGTCGTCGGCGGTGTCGTAGAAGGCGCCACCGGGCGCGGCGAAGTGCGCCAGGGCGGTGTCCAGCAACTCGCCGGCCAGGGTGAGCCAGCGGCCCTCGCCGGTGAGGTGGTGCAGCGCGCAGAAGGCCTCGGCCACACAGCCGTAGTCCTCCAGGACACCGGCCGGCTCACCGACCTTGCCGTTTCGGGAGACCCGGCGCAGCCGGCCGTCCACCAGGTGCACGGTTGCCAGGTGCTCGGCGGCCTGGTGCATCGCCCCGTCGGCGACGATGGTGACGCCGTCCATCAGGTTGGCGTCCTCGTCCTGCGGGGACGCGTACACGGCGGCGACCTGCTGGAACTCGGCGATGGCGGTGATCGCCAGACCGTTCCAGGCGGCCACCACCTTGTCGTCGAGGGCCGGCTGAGGGCGGGTGTCCCGGGCGGCGAGCAGCCGTCCGACCACCTGCTGCCAGCGGGCACGCACCTCGGGCGCGGCATCGTCCACGTCCCGGGCGAGCTTGAGCACGCTCATGCCGTGCTCAAAGGTGCCCTCGTCCGTGACGGTGAACAGGTCGGCGGCGAACCGGCCGTCCTCCTCGCCCAACGCCTCCACGAGTTGGGTGGGCGTCCAGGCGTAGGTGAGCCCCTCGACGCCCTCGGTGTCGGCGTCCAGTGCGGACGCGAACCCCTGCCCAGGCCGGTGCAGCTCGTCGGCGAGGAACCGGGCGGTGTCCCGGGCCACCCGGCGGGCCAGCGGGTCACCGGTGAGTCGCCACAGCTGGGTGTAGACCCGCAGCAGCAGCGCGTTGTCGTAGAGCATCTTCTCGAAGTGCGGCACCGTCCAGTGCGCGTCCACCGAATAGCGGGCGAAGCCGCCCGCGAGCTGGTCGTAGATGCCGCCTCGGGCCATCGCCTCGGCGGTGTGCCGGGTGATCTCCAGGCTGCCCGGGTCGCCGGTGCGCTGGTGGTGGCGCAGCAGGAAGAGCAGGTTCATGTGCGGCGGAAACTTCGGGGCGCCACCGAAACCGCCGTTCGTGGCGTCGTACTCGCTGGCCAGCCTTGCGGCCGCCGCGTCGAGCAGCGGGGCGTCCAGCGGCGCGGTGGGGCCGCCCACGGCCTGCGCGCCGCCGATCGCCTCGACCACGGCGGCGCCCTGGCCCAGCACCGCCTCGCGCTGCTCCCGCCAGGCGGTGGCGACCGACTGGAGCAACTGGACGAAGTTGGGTCGCGGGAAGTAGGTGCCGCAGAAGAACGGGGTGCCGTCCGGGGTGGCGAAGACGGTCATCGGCCAACCGCCCTGGCCGGTCATCGCCTGGGTGGCGGTCATGTAGATCGCGTCCACGTCCGGACGTTCCTCACGATCCACCTTGATCGACACGAAGTTGTCGTTCATCAGGGCGCCGACCTGCTCGTTCTCGAACGACTCGTGTGCCATGACGTGGCACCAGTGGCAGGCCGCGTAGCCCACCGAGATGAGCACCGGAACGTCCCGCCGCTTCGCCTCGGCGAACGCCTCGTCCGACCACGGCCACCAGTCGACCGGGTTGTCGGCGTGCTGGAGCAGGTACGGACTGGTGGCGTCGGCGAGTCGGTTCACCTGACGACCATAGCCAGCCCCGGCGCGGACCGCGCGGGCTCCACCCGGACGGTCCACTGCCCGCCGCCCCACCGGGCGCGGTCGTCCGCCTCGCCGGAGAGCGATCAGCCGAGGTCACACCGACTGGGCAGAAGGCGCCGGCGGCCGTTCAGGACGGGCCGCAGGCTGCTCAGGAGGCGCCGTCGGCGCGGAGCCGGAACACGTTCGACTCCGCCGAGTCGCGCAGCGACCCCAGCACCGCGCCGATCTTGTCCGCCGGCATCGGCTTGAAGAAGTGGTAGCCCTGCGCGGAGGTGCAACCCAGCTCGGCCAGGGCCATCCGCTGCTCGGCGGTCTCCACCCCTTCGGCGACCACCCGCAGCCCCAACTCGTGAGCGAGGCCGACGGTCGTCCGGACGATCGCGGCGGCCTCCGGCGAGTCGGCCATCCGGATGACGAAGGAACGGTCCACCTTCAACTCGTCCACAGCGATCCGGGTGAGGAAGGTCAGCGACGAGAAGCCGGTGCCGAAGTCGTCGACCGCGAGTTGCACGCCCATCGACCGGAGCGTCGCCAGCACCTCGTCGATGACCTCCAGCTCGCTCATCACCACCGTCTCGGTGATCTCCAGGACGAGCCGGTGCGGCGGCACCTGGTGGCGGCGCAACGCCTCGGCGATCTCCGCCGGCAACCGGGGGTCGAGCAGGCTGCGCGCCGAGAGGTTGACCGAGATCGGGACGTCCAACCCCTCACGGGCCCAATTGGCGGCCACGCTGAGCGCCTTGTTCAGCACGTAGCGGGTGAAGGTGCCGAGCTGCTCGCTGTTTTCCACCGGCCTGATGAAGTCGGCCGGGTTCAGCCACCCACGCCGGGGGTGCTGCCAACGGATCAGCGCCTCCACCCCGGTGGGCGCACCCGTGGCCAGGTCCACCGCCGGCTGCAACGCCAGCACCAGCTGATCGTCGACCTTCAACGCCTCACGCAGCTCGGCCAGCAGGGCGAGCTGGTCGGTGCTGGCCGCGTCGCGCGCCCCGTCGTACGCGGCGACGTTGCCGCCGCCCTCCTTGGCCTGGTACATCGCGATGTCGGCCCGCCGCAGCAGCTCGGTCAGGTCCGCGGTGCCGGCGGCGGCCACCACCACCCCGACCGAGACCTCGATGGACATCCGTACGCCGGCCACCTCGGTCGGTGCGGCCAGCCGTTCGGCGATCTCGCGGGCCTGACGCAACGCGTGGGCCATCGGGGCGGTCCGGTCGCCGAGCACCGGCACCGCCGTGAGCAGCAGGGCGAACTCGTCGCCACCGAGTCGACCGAGCAGGTCACCGGCGCGGACCAGCGCGTTGAGTCGGTTCGCGGTCAGTCGCAGCAGCTGGTCACCCGCCGCGTGGCCCAGGGTGTCGTTGACTTCCTTGAACTGGTTGATGTCCAGCAGCAGCAGCGCCACCGGATGGTCGTGGCTGAGCTGTCGCAGCGACTGGTCGCCCTTGCTCAGCATCGCCGCCCGGTTGGCGAGCCCGGTGAGCGGGTCGTGCACCGCCTCGTACGACGAACGGGCGGTCACCAGCCGCAGCTCGCGGTGGGTCGCGGCGTCGTGCAGCGCGGCGGCGAGGGCGTCGCCGAACGCGGCCACCGCGTCACGTTCGCGGGCCGTGGGCGGGGCCGAGCGGGGGAACCGCACCCGCAGCCGACCGACCGGCGTGGCGCCGACCGACAGCGCCCGGCTCAGCTCGTGCTCGTCCAGCTCCGACTGGTCCGGTGAGCTGGTCTCTCGGTCGACCAGCTGACCGCTGGCGTCGCCCCGGTAGCGGTGCCACCGGCCGTCAACCCGGGCCACGTCGACGTCCACCAGCTCGGCGTTGAACAGCGTCAGCGCCCCGGTGACCGCCGCGCTGGCCACGCCCCGCTCGTCGAGCTGGTTGAGGGCCGCGGTGGCCTCGGCGAAGGCACGCCAGGTGCGGCGCTCCTGATCGGAGCGCAGCCGGTAACGGTAGGTCTGCTGCAGCAGCCACAGCAGCGGCGGCAGCAACAGCAACCAGCGCGGGTCGAGTTCCAGCAGGGCGACCACCACCAGGCCGACCGCCACGTTGCCGACGAACATCAGCAGCTTGCCGCGCAGCGCGGCCAGCAGCGGCGGCCCGATCGGCAGCCCGTGCCGCAGGCCCAGCGTCACTCCGCCGAGCCAGGCGGTCACCAGGAGGTACGTCACCGAACCGGCGATCACGGCCAGGGCCAGGATCGGGGTGGGTGGCGAGAGCAGCGGCCGCCCGAGCGCGGTGGTCACGGAGACGGCCAGTGCCGACGCGGCGGCCAGCGACGCGGCGATCCGGACGATCTCCAGGGCCGGACGGCGGTCGTTGTGCAGTGACAGCAACGTCCAGGCCAGCCCGGTGCCGAGCAGCGTGGCGGACGGGAGCCAGCCGGCTGGAGTCAGGTAGAGGCAGACGATCAGGGCTGCCTCGCCCCAGGTGATGCTGACCATGCCCGCGGCCGAGCGGAATCGCAGCCGGGCGAGCTGGGCGAGGGCCAGGACGGCGACGGCGATGCCGAAGCGGGCCGGACCGCCGAGGGGGTCGTCGGCCGGCAGCCGGACCGGGAGGGTCAACCCGACCGCGGCGGCGGCCAGGGCGGTCAGCGTGACGGCGGCGGTGAGCACGAGCAGCCGGCCCGGTGTGCCACGCACCCCGAGCCGATCGAACGGGTCGTCGGCCGGACCGGAGGTCATCGACCTCCCCCGTCAGCCGACCGACCGACGTCGCGGTGGGCGGCCGGTGCTGTGCTGGTCATCGGCGCCCCCTCCCGCACACGGCTCGGAGACTTTTGGTCCCCCCGGCGGAAGGCTAAGCCAAACCGGGTGGCCGCAACAGGGGGCGACCACCCGGTTCAGCGTGATTCACGCGCGGACTACCCGTTCAGGTGCTGCTGGTGCCCGTTGGGAGCGGGCGTGGATGAATCACGCCCCCCGGTCCCGTCTGTCGGATCGACGACTGCCGCATCGGCCCTGGTCGGATCGGTCGGCCCGGACTGCTGGGGGAAACGGTCGGGCAGACGGCGCAGCCGAGCGTTCATGTTGCGGATCAGCAGGATGGTCGCGGTGGCCAGCAGCAGGATGAGGAACAGGCCCATCGGCCCGGCCAGACCACCCGTGCGGGTGTCCCCGAAGTTGTTCTCCGCGAGCACCTGGGCAGCGGTCAGCATGGCGTTCCTCCGATGTGCGGTTGGTAACCAGGGTAGCCCCGCCGGGAATCAGCGCGCGTGCGCCGTCTCCCGCACCCCGGCGAAGAGATCGGACTCGGGCAGCGGGCTGTCGACCATCGAGCGGGCCAGCTCGTAATCCTCGGTCGGCCAGGCGCGCTGCTGGAGCTCCATCGGCACGTGGAACCAGAAGCCGTCCGGGTCGACCTGGGTGGCGTGGGCGCGCAGCGCGTCATCGCGGACCGGGAAGTATTCGGCGCACTCGACCCGGGTGGTGATCCGTGGGCCCTTGTCGGGGCGATCCTCCCACCGCTTGAGCCACTCCTCGTAGGGCGACTCCAGACCGGCGGCCAGCATGCCCTCGTGCAAGGCCATGATCTTGCCCTTGGAGAAGCCGATGTCGTAGTAGAGCTTCAGCGGCTGCCAGGGCGCGCCCAGCTCGGGGTAGCGCTCCGGGTCACCAGCGGCCTCGAACGCGGCCACGCTCACCTTGTGGCACATGATGTGGTCCGGGTGGGGGTAGCCACCCTCCTCGTCGTACGTGGTCACCACGTGCGGACGGAACTCGCGCATCAGCCGCACCAGCGGGCCCGCGGCGACCTCGACGTCCTGGAGGGCGAAACAGCCCTCTGGCAACGGCGGCAGTGGATCGCCCTCGGGCAGACCCGAGTCGACGAAGCCCAGCCAGGCCTGGTCGACGCCGAGGATGGCCCGCGCGGCGTCCATCTCGGCACGCCGGATCTCGCCGATGTTGGCCCACACGTCGGGTCGGTCGAGCTTGGGGTTGAGCACGCTCCCGCGCTCGCCACCGGTGCACGTCACGACCAGGACGTCCACCCCCTGAGCGACATATTTCGCCGTCGTCGCCGCGCCCTTGCTCGACTCGTCGTCCGGGTGCGCGTGCACGGCCATGAGACGCAGTTGCTCTGCCAACTTCGGCGCTCCTCGTCTGTGCCGGACGGTGGACCCGACCGGGCTCGACCGGCTGACCTGCCGGGATCTTCCTCACCGCACCCTGTCACCGGCCACCAGCGCCGGGCATGACCTGCCATTCCTGCCGCTGGACCGGGTGGGAGGATGGTGCTCTGTCATTCTTGCCGATGCCGCCGACAACAACGCCAGGAGATACCCGCCGGTGACCGAGACGCACGCCACAATTTCACCAGGCGCGCCGGTATTCCCGGCCGGGCGCTACGGTCGCCGTCGGGCACCGGGCGGAAAGCGCCGCCGTACGCTGCTGGCCGCGCTGGCGCTGTTGGCGCTCGTGGCGACGCTGACCGTGATCTCGGTCCGGCTCTACCGCCAGTACGGCGACCCGGTCTACGACGCCCAGGTGATCACCTACACCGACATCACGGACAAGCAGGTGCTTGTCGACTTTCGGGTGACCGTCCCGCCCGGTGGATCAGCGGTCTGTGTGCTGCGCGCCCGGGACCGTGCCGGCGCCGAGGTCGGCCGGGAACAGGTCACCGTGACCGCCGACCCCGGGGAGCGGCACGTCACGACCCAGCACCGCCTGGCCACCACGGCACGGCCGTTCATCGGCGAGGTCCTGCGCTGCCGACCACCGTCCTGAGCTGCTCGAACAGCACCAGGAACAGGGCTGACGGGGCACCTACCGACGGTGTGGGATCCGGACACCGGCGGTGATGGCCGACACGCTGTGTCGTACCGCACTGGTAACTTGGTAGTTCACCTGTCAGCCAGCCACGCACAACTGAGGAGAACGCCTGTGTCCACTGGCAACGAGGCGCCCGCCACCTGGCTGTCGCAGGACGCGTACGACCGCCTCCAGGCCGAGCTCGACGAGCACATCGCCAACCGTCCGGCGATCGCAGCTGAGATCAACGCTCGGCGCGAGGAGGGCGACCTGCGGGAGAACGGCGGCTACCACGCCGCCCGCGAGGAGCAGGGCAAGGCCGAGGGTCGCATCCGCTACCTGCAGGAGCTGCTGCGCACCGCGAAGGTCGGCGAGGCCCCGACCGCCGACGCGGTGTCGCCGGGCATGGTGGTGACGATCTACTTCGACGACGACACCAACGACACCGAGACCTTCCTGCTCGGTTCCCGGGAGATCGCGGCCACGACCGACCTGACCGTCTACAGCCCCGAGTCCGCGCTGGGCAAGGCGATCCTGGGCGGTCGGGCCGGGCAGACCTGCACCTACACGGCGCCCAGCGGCGCCGACATCAAGGTGACAGTGGTCAGCTTCGAGCCGTTCTCCGGCTGACCGCCGCCGGTCGCGTCACCCGCTGCCGGCCGCTCGACCGACCCCGGCACCCGCTGTCGAAACACCGCGTATCCGAGGCGTGGCACCCACCGGTGTCACGCCTCGGCCGCGAAGACCACCTGGTAGCCGCTGGCCCGTAGGGCACTGATCAGGGTGTCCGAGTGCTCGACGCCGCGGGTCTCCACCGACAGCGCCACCTCCACCTCGCCGAGGCTGAGGTGCGGGTTGGCCCGCTGGTGCTCCACGTCCACCACGTTGGCCCGGTGCTCGGCGATCTGGCTGAGCAGCGACGCGAGCTGCCCCGGCCGGTCCGAACAGCGGACTGTCACCCGCAGGTAGCGACCCGCCGCGGCCAACCCGTGCTCGATCACCCGCAGCATCAGCAGCGGGTCGATGTTGCCGCCGGAGAGCACCGCGACCACCGGCGTCTCCACCTCGACCACACCGGCCAGCAGCGCGGCCACACCGACCGCGCCGGCCGGCTCGACCACCTGCTTGCCCCGCTCCAGCAGCATCAGCAGGGCCCGGGAGATGTCCTCCTCGGAGACGGTGACGATCTCGTCGACCAGCTTGCGCACGTGGTTGAAGGTGATCTCGCCCGGCCGGCCGACCGCGATGCCGTCGGCGATGGTGGAGAAGACGGGCAGCCGGACCGGCTCCCCGGCCACCAGTGAGGGCGGGAACGCCGCCGCCCCGGCCGCCTGCACGCCGATGATCCGGACGTCCGGGCGCAACGCCTTCGCGGCCACCGCCATGCCCGAGATCAGACCGCCGCCACCCACCCCGGTGATGATCGTCTTCACCTCCGGGCACTGTTCGAGGATCTCCAGCGCCACGGTGCCCTGCCCGGCGATCACATCGGGGTGGTCGAACGGGTGGATCAGCACCGCGCCGGTGCGCTCGGCGTACGTGTGCGCCGCGACCAGCGACTCGTCGACGGTGTTCCCGGCCAACTCGACCTGCGCGCCGTACCCCTTGGTGGCAGCCACCTTCGGCAGCGGCGCGTTGACCGGCATGAAGACGGTGGCGTGCGTGCCGACCAGGCCGGCGGCCAGAGCCACGCCCTGCGCGTGGTTGCCGGCGCTCGCCGCGACCACGCCGCGCTCCCGCTCCGCCGCCGACAACCGGGAGATCCGCACGTACGCGCCGCGCACCTTGTACGAGCCGGCGCGCTGCACGTTCTCGCACTTGAGCCACGTCGGCCCGCCCAGCGCCGCGCTGAGCGGCCGGGAGGGCTCCAGCGGGGTGGTGCGGGTGACGCCAGCGAGCAACTCCCGTGCGGCCCGCACGTCGTCGAGACCGACCAGTTCCGTCATGCCCCGATCGTGCCACCCGACTCCGGAACCCTCGGCGGCGACACCGGAGTGCCCGACAGCGCACACACCGTCGACGGTCAGGCGGTGGCCGGCGACTCCGTGCCGACCCGGGGGTAGCCGGGGGCGTGGCGCGTCCACGGGGCAGCCATCTCGAACTGACCGGCCACACCGAGCAGCAGCAGCTCCGAGCCGGGCGGACCGACCAGCTGCACGGCGACCGGCAGGCCGTCCGGGCGGCGGCCGACCGGCACGACGACCGCCGGGAGGCCGGCGATGTTCCAGGGTGCGGCGTACGGGGCGTACCGGATGTTGGCTGTCATGTTCGCCCGCCAGGACCGCTCCGACCAGCGGGCCGCCTCCGGTGGCGCGCTGGCCAGCGCCGGTGTGAGCAGCAGGTCGACCGAGTGGTCGGTGAAGAAGTCGACCGACCGTTGCCGCCAGGCGGCACGGTCCGCCTCCCGCACGTAGCCGCGACGCTGCGCCCACTCGCCGAGCGCGACGTGCCGCCGGGTACGCCGTTGCAGGCCACGCCGGTCCAGGCCGGAGGCCCGGACGTCGGTTGCGGCCGCGGCGAACCAGGTGGCGATGCCCTGGAGGCCGAGCGCTGTCGGGTAGACCGGATCGGCCGGCACGGTGTCGTGCCCGGCCGCGGCGAGGAGCCGACCGGCGGCGGCGACCGCGTCCCGGTTGGGCGCGTCCGGTGCGACACCGCGCACCGGGGAGCGCAGCGAGACTCCCACCCGCAGCCGCTGCGGGGGAACCAACTTCTCGGGACGCCGGCCGGCGAGCACCGAGAAGCCGACCGCCGCGTCGGCGACGGTGCTGGTCAGCATGCCGTGCTCGGTGAGGCCGAACCAGTCGTCCGCCCCGAGCTGGCAGGGGACCACGCCCCGGCCGGGCTTGAGCCCGACGAGTCCGCAGCAGGCCGCGGGAATCCGGATCGAGCCGAGACCGTCGTTGGCGTGCGCGATCGGCACCAAGCCGGCGGCGACCGCGGCGGCGGCACCGCCCGAGGACCCACCGGGGGTACGCGTGCTGTCCCACGGGTTACGGGTCACCGCACTGTCGTCGTCGGTCAGCGCCCACAGCCCCAGCTCGGGCATGCGGGTCACGCCGAGGATCACCGCGCCGGCGCCGCGCAGCCGACGCACCACCTCGTGGTCGGCCTCCGCCACGTCGGTGCGGGCGGCGGCCGACCCGTTCCAGGTGGGCAGGCCGGCGACCGGGGTGTTCTCCTTGACCGCCACCGGAACCCCGGCCAACGGCAGGTTGGCCAGGTCCTCCTGCTCGTCGACCTTCTCCGCCTCGGTGATCGCCTCACCGCCACGAACGGCGCGGAACGCGGCCAGCTCACGGTCGGCTCGGGAGATGTACTCGAGGTGGTCGGCGACGACCTGGGTCGCCGATACGTCACCTCGGCGTACGCCCCGGGCGATCTGCTTTGCGGTCGCTCCGACCCAGGTCGCCATGATGTCCTGCACGGCCATCCTCCCCCAGCGGTCAGCCCAGCGCCTGCTCCAGATCGGCGAGTAGGTCGTCGACCGTCTCGATGCCGACAGACAGTCGCACGAGATCGCCGGGAACTTCAAGCGGCGAGCCGGCAGCACTTGCGTGTGTCATCCGACCCGGGTGCTCGATCAGGGATTCCACACCACCCAGCGACTCGGCGAGCACGAAGAGCTTGGCCCGGTTGCAGATGTCAACGGCGTGCTCCTCACCACCGGCGGCGCGGAACGAGATCATGCCGCCGAACCGGCGCATCTGCTTGGCGGCCACCTCGTGACCGGGGTGCGAGGGCAGCCCCGGATAGAGCACCTGGGCGACCTTGGCGTGACCGTCGAGGTACGCGGCGAGCCGCTCGGCGTTGTCGCAGTGCCGGTCCATGCGTACCCCGAGGGTCTTGATGCCCCGCAGGGTGAGCCAGGCGTCGAACGGGCCGTTGATCGCACCCATCGCGTTCTGGTGGTAGCGCAACTCCTCGCCGAGCCCGGCGTCGGCGACGACGAGCGCGCCACCGACCACGTCGGAGTGCCCGCCGACGTACTTGGTGGTGGAGTGCACCACCACGTCCGCGCCGAAGGCGATCGGCTGCTGCAGGTACGGCGAGGCGAAGGTGTTGTCCACCACCAGCAGGGCGCCCGCGTCGTGTGCCACGGCGGCCAGGGCGGCGATGTCGGCGATGCCGAGCAGCGGGTTGGTCGGCGTCTCCACCCAGACGATCTTCGTGCGGCCGGGCTGCACGGCCGCCCGGACCGCGTCCGGGTCGGAGACCTTGGCCGGGCTGAACTCCAGGCCCCAGCGCTGGGCGACCCGGGCGAAGAGCCGGTACGTGCCGCCGTACGCGTCGTCCGGGATCACCACGTGGTCGCCGGGCTGGCACACGGCCCGCAGCAGGGTGTCCTCCGCCGCGAGGCCGCTGGCGAAGGCGAGCCCCACCGGCCCGCCCTCCAGCGCCGCCAGGCACTCCTGGAGCGCGTCACGGGTCGGGTTGCCGGAGCGGCTGTACTCGTAGCCGAGGCGAGGTGCGCCGACGGCGTCCTGGGCGTACGTGCTGGTCTGGTAGATCGGTGGGATCACCGCGCCCGTGCGGGCCTCAGGGTCCTGACCGGCGTGGATGGCGAGCGTCTCGAAGCCGTGACTCATTCTGGTGAGGCTAGTGCCCCGTCCCGAGGGCTGGAACGGAACCCGCGCTCCCGGGCGAGGGTCGGGCCGGCCGGCCCGACCCTCGCGCTCCGCAGGCCGGTCAGGCGGCCGGGACGGGCAGGACGTGCAGGGTCGCCGGACGGGCTCCGGTCCAGTCCGAGGTGACCGCGTAGACCCGGGCTTCGTTCGGCGCCCAGGCCAGCCCTCCGGCACTGAGCTCATCGCCCAACTCGTAGCGGGCCTGTTCGGTGCCGTCCGCCGCGAACACGAAGACGTCCGGGGCGTAGGCCGCGTCGGCGCCGGCGGCGATCCGGGTGCCGAGACGCGACAACTCGACCGCCCGCGGGTAGGGACCGGTGGGGTACGTCGCGCTGGGGGTGGCGATGTCGGCGAACGGGAACGCCTGCACCAGCGGTGGGGAGCCGGCAGCCGTGTAGAGGGTGGAGCCGGTCGGGTCGAGGGCGACGTCGCGCAGGTTGCTGCCGACGGCCGAGAACTGGTTGGTCCGCAGCATGGTCAGCGCTCCTGCGGCACCGATGCCGTAGGCGTACACCGACGCCGGGCTCAACCCCGGCTGACCGGCGAGCAGCACCGCCCGGTTCTGACTGGCGGCGGCCAGCAGCGGAGCGTAGTAGAAGTCCTCGCTGACCACGCCGGTGCTGAGGCGGGCCGGCTGGCGTCCCAGGTCGATCCGGCCGATGTTGCCGCCCCACTGGTCACAGCCGTAGCCGAACCACAGGTACCGCCCGGTCAACGCCAGCGACGACGGGCACTCACCCGCCCCGGTGTCGTACCGGGCGGACTCGAGCAGCGAACCGGTGTCGAAGGCGGCGATGGCGTTGGCGGTGGGCAGCGCCACGTAGAGGGTCCGCCGGTCGGCGCTGAGCAGCAGGTCGGTGGGGCCGGGCAGGCCCGACAGCGTGCCGACCACAGTGCCCGTCGCGCTGGTCACCACGACATCGGTGGCGGAGCTGCCACCGCTCACGAAGACCCGGTCACCGGCCGACACCACGTCGGCCACCGTGCTCAGCGGCAGCGGGGTGGCGGTCGGCGCGGCAGCCGCCCGGGCGTGGCCCGGGGTCGCGCCGGTGAGCAGCCCGGCGGTGAGCGCCGCCAGCGCCAGGGTGATGCCTCTTCTGATCTGCAAGCTTGGTCCTTTCGGAGCATCGACGCGCACGCCGATGGCCGGGGTTGCCCCGCACTCATTCATTCACGTAGATGATTACCACAGTCGGTTCACGCGTGGGGGGCGGCGTGACCCGCGAGGCCGCCGGCATAGCCTGGCCCGATGAGCGGTTGCGTGTTCTGCGGGATCGTGACGGGCGAGGTGCCGGCGTTCCGGGTGGCCGACACCCCGGACGGGGTGGCGTTCCTGGACACCCGGCCGGTGTTCAAGGGGCACGTCCTGGTGGTGCCCCGGGTGCACCTGGTGACCCTGGCGGAGTTGCCGGCCGACCTGCTGCCCGACTACTTCGCCATGGTGCAGCGGCTGGCGGTGGCGGTGGAGACCGCTCTTGGCGCCGGTGGGACGTTCGTGGCGATGAACAACAAGGTGTCCCAATCGGTGCCCCACCTGCACACCCACGTGGTCCCGCGAACGAAGGGCGACGGCTTGCGGGGCTTCTTCTGGCCACGCACCCGGTACGACGACGACACCGAGGCCCAGACGTACGCGGACCGGATCGCGGCGGCGCTCCCCGGGAAGCCTGACTCATCCTCACGCGGGTAAGAAAGCCAGACCCTCCGGTGTTACACGCTGGGAGTGGTACGAGAGGAGATCCCCACCGTGTTTTTGCGCCGTATGAACGCCGATATGGTCTCGCCCGACCAGGCCCTTCCGGGCCGTCCGATCGCCATGCCGGTCGCCGACCGCCACGAGGTGCTGGGCACCCCGTTGAAGGGCCCGTTCCCTGAGGGCCTCCAGGTCGCGGTCTTCGGCATGGGCTGCTTCTGGGGTGCCGAGCGGCTGTTCTGGACGCTGCCCGGCGTCTACACCACCTCCGCCGGCTACGCGGGTGGCATCACCGAGAACCCGACGTACGAGGAGACGTGTTCCGGCCGGACCGGGCACGCCGAGGTCGTCCAGGTGGTGTACGACCCCACCAAGATCAACTACGAGGATCTGCTGAAGGTCTTCTGGGAGAACCACGACCCGACCCAGGGCATGCGCCAGGGCAACGACGTGGGCACCCAGTACCGCTCGGCGATCTACACGACCACCGACGAGCAGCGGACCATCGCGGAGTCGTCCCGGGACGCGTTCCAGCCGATCGTGACGCGGGCCGGCAAGGGTGAGATCACCACTGAGATCGCCCCGCTCGGCAGCTACTACTTCGCCGAGGACTACCACCAGCAGTACCTGGCACCGACCAAGAACCCGAACGGGTACTGCAACCACGGCCCGAACGGGCTGAGCTGCCCGGTCGGCGTGGCCCGAGTCGGCGGCTGACCACGACTTACCACCACACGTGTGATGCCCGGCCACCGACGAGGTGGCCGGGCATTCCCGTTCGGCCCTGTGATCGAAATCCGTTGCCGAGCCCGACGAGAACTCGATAACGTGGCCGTACACGTGAAAGGAGGTGGTCCAGACTTGTATAGCAATCGGACTCGTGAGGTGGCTGTCAGCTAGCCGCTGTCCTCGACAGTGATCGGCCTGCCGCGAGGCGGGCAAAAAGCACCATCGTCGAGACCGTGTGGCAGCGGTGCGGCGAATCCACGACAGCCACCCGACCCCCGGGGTGCCGGCCAAGTCCAGCCGGCCCGCGCACATGCGCGGAGCGCCCCGGGGGTCGCTCCATATCCGCGGGAGTGGCGATGTCCATGCGCGAGCTGGTGGTGCTGGGGACGGCCAGCCAGGCGCCGACCCGTCAGCGCAACCACAACGGGTACGTGTTGCGCTGGGACGACGAGGTGATCCTCTTCGACCCGGGTGAGGGCAGCCAGCGTCAGCTCCTGCACACCACGGTCACCGCCACCGACCTCACCCGGATCTGCGTCACCCACTTCCACGGCGACCACTGCCTGGGCCTGCCCGGCACCATCCAGCGACTCTCCCTGGACCGGGTCGCGCACCCGGTCGCCGTGCACTTTCCCTCCGGCGGCGCCGAATACTTCGCCCGGCTGCGGTACGCCACCTCCTTCCACGAGACCGCCGAGCTGCGGGTCGAGCCCATCGAGGCGGACGGGCAGCGGATCGCCCTGCGCTGCGGCACCCTGGAGGCACGCCGGCTCCGGCACCCCATCGAGACGTACGGGTACCGGCTGGTCGAGCCGGACGGGCACCGGATGCTGCCGGAGAAGCTGGCCGCGTACGGCATCGCCGGGCCGGCCGTCGGCGAGCTGATCCGCGTCGGGCACCTGGACCTCGACGGGCGCCGCGTCACCCGGGCCGAGGTGAGCGTGCCCCGGCCGGGGCAGCGGTTCGCGTTCGTGATGGACACCGGCCTCTGCGACGGGGTGTACGCCCTCGCCGAGCACGCCGACCTGCTGGTCATCGAGTCGACGTTCCTGGAGTCGGAGGCCGCGCTCGCCGCCGAGGTCGGCCACCTGACCGCGGCGCAGGCAGCCCGGGTGGCGACCGAGTCCGGGGTACGCCGACTCGTGCTCACCCACTTCTCCCAGCGCTACCCGGACCCGCGCCGGTTCCACGACGAGGCGCGCGCGCACTTCGACGGCGATCTGATCATCGCCGAGGATCTGACCACGGTGCAGCTCCCGCCGCGCCGGGTAGCCTCGGCCGGGTGACCGTCACGCTCCGCCCCGCGACCGAAGGCGACCTGATGGCGGTGGGTGCCCTGCACCAGCGCTCCCGGGTCGCCGCGTACTCCGCCTTCCTGCCGGCCGAGGCGCTGGCCGACCCGACACCGGAGGCGATGGGGCGGTACTGGGTCGAGCGGTGGATCTGGGAGCGGGACACCCACCGGATGACAGTGGCCGAGCGGGCCGGGGCGCTGGTCGGGTTCAGCCACCTGGGCCCGGACGACGAGGACGACCCCGCCACCGGCCTGCTCAACGCGATCCACCTCGACCCGGCCGAGCAGGGCCGCGGCGTCGGCCGCACCCTGATGGTGGACGCCCTGGACGCCATGCGGGCGCAGGGCTGGCGGCGTGGCGTGCTCTGGGTGCTGCGGGACAATGCCCACGCCCGCTCGTTCTACGAGCGCGGCGGCTGGACCCCCACCGGCGACGAACGCGACGAGGCGATCGGGTCGGCCCCGACCCGACAACTCCGCTACACCCGCCCCCTCTGACCAGCGCCCAGCCCAGGCCACCCCACCCCACCCCGGGCCCCACCCGATCACGTCGATCATGAAGTTGCGGTGGGCGCTTTAGGCACAGATGCCCGTATTGCACACCATCACAACTCCATGATCGACCAGGTGGGGGTTGGGGGTGGGGGGTTAGTGGGCGCCCAGGTGGGACAGGAGGTCCTGGCGGGTGAGCACGCCCTTGGGCTTGCCGTCGACCAGCACCAGGGCGGCGTCGGACTTCTCCAGCATGCCCACCGCCTCGCTCACCGGCTGACCACCACCGATCATCGGCAGCGGGTCGCCCATGTGCCGCTCGATCGTGTCGTGCAGGTGGGCCTGCCCGGTGAACAGCGCGTCGAGCAGGTCCCGCTCGGCGATCGAGCCGGCGACCTCACCGGTCACCACGGGCGGCTCGGCCTTGAGCACCGGCAGCTGCGAGACGCCGTACTCGCGCATGTAGTCGATCGCGTCGCGGACGGTCTCGGTCGGGTGCACGTGCACCAGCTCGGGCAGCCCGCCCGGCTTGCTGGCCAGCGCGTCGGCCACCGTCGGCTCTGCGCCGGAGTTGTCGAGGAAGCCGTACCGGGCCATCCACGAGTCGTTGAAGATCTTGGAGAGGTAGCCACGACCGCCGTCGGGCAGCAGCACCACCACCACGTCGTCCGGGCCGGCCCGGCGGGCGACCTCCAGGGCGGCGACCACCGCCATTCCGCAGGAACCGCCGACCAGCAGCCCCTCCTCGCGGGCCAGTCGCCGGGTCATCTCGAAGGACGCCTTGTCGGAGACCTCCACGATCTCGTCGGCGACACCCCTGTCGTACGTCTCCGGCCAGAAGTCCTCGCCGACGCCCTCCACCAGGTACGGCCGGCCGGTGCCGCCGGAGTAGACCGAGCCCTCCGGGTCGGCCCCGACGATGCGCACCCGACCCTCGGACGCCTCCTTGAGGTACCTGCCGATGCCGGAGATGGTGCCGCCGGTGCCGACGCCGGTCACGAAGTGGGTGAGCTCGCCGTCGGTCTGCTTCCACAGCTCCGGGCCGGTCGTCTCGTAGTGCGAGCGCGGGTTGGCCGGGTTGCTGTACTGGTTGGGCTTCCAGGCGCCGGGGATCTCCCGGGTCAGCCGGTCGGAGACGTTGTAATACGAGCGCGGGTCCTCCGGCGCGACGGCGGTCGGGCAGACCACCACCTCGGCGCCGTACGCCCGGAGCACGTCCTGCTTGTCCTGGCTGACCTTGTCGGGGCAGACGAAGACGCACTTGTAGCCCTTGAGCTGGGCCACCAGGGCCAGCCCGACGCCGGTGTTGCCGCTGGTCGGCTCGACGATGGTGCCGCCGGGCTTGAGCAGGCCGGCGGCCTCGGCGTCCTCCACCATCCGCAGCGCGATCCGGTCCTTCACCGAGCCGCCCGGGTTGACGTACTCCACCTTGGCCAGCACGGTGGCCTGGATGCCCTCGGTGACGTTACGCAGACGCACCAGCGGGGTGTTTCCGATCATGTCGACGACGTTGTCGTAGTACTGCACGGTGTGCCCTTCGTTGCGGCGCCGGCGGTGGCGGCCGGGAAGACGTTTGCTCACCGCCCAGCGTACGTGTCGTCAGGGCACCAGCCCCCCGGGGATGACGGAGCTGCGGCGGGCCTCCCACTCCAGGAACCGGTCGGTCTCGGCGAGCACACTGCCGGCCAACCAGGTGACCATGACCGCGTCGTCGGCCAGCCCGAAGATCGCCAGCGGGATCTCCGGGAGAAGGTCGATCGGCGAGACGATGTACGCCGTCGCCGCGGTCATCAGGGCCAGCCGAAGGCCGCCGTCGTACTCCCCCTTGGCGGTGGCCCGGATCATCCGGGGCAACGCTGCCAACCGCGTGCCGATCGACGGCCCGTTGCGCGCCCCGGCCGCCAGGGCCCGCGCCAGGGCCGTGAACGCCGCGCTGCGCTTCAGTGTCTTACCCATCGTCGCGCTCCTCTCCGCCGGATCAGCGTGGCGGGTCGGCGCAAGTCGGCCGGCCTCTGGAACCCAGGTACCCCGTCGCGTCGGTTTCCAGGCACCCGGGTGCCGTCACGACGACAGCGGTGTGTCGGGCCAGCGCGATAATGTCGCGGTATGGGGGTGGCACATTCCGTCGTACCCGGTGGTGAGCGCTGGCGGCAGGCCCGGCGGTTCGTCCGGCTGGCCGCCATCGGGACAGGCGCCACCGCGGCGGCCGCGGTGGCGACCGGCGGGGTGCTGGTCGGTCAGGCCCGTCAGGCTCGACGGACCATCCCGATGGCCGAGGCGCCGCCGCCCCGCTGCGACGGGATGTACGGCGCGAAGTTCCCCGGTCCGGCGCTCACCATGGTCGTGCTCGGTGACTCGTCGGCGGCCGGCTACGGGGTGCACCGCCGTCGGGAGACGCCCGGGGCGCTGCTCGCCACCGGCCTGTCCCGTCGACTGCACCGGCCGGTGCAGCTGCACCGCTTCGCGGTGGTCGGCGCCATCTCGGCCGCGCTGCGCCACCAGGTGGAGGCGGCGCTGGAGTGCCAACCCGACATCGCGGTGATCCTCATCGGCGGCAACGACATCACCAACCGCACCCCGCGCGGCCTGGCGGTGCGCTATCTGGTCGAGACGGTGCACACCCTGCGCGACGCGGGGTGCGAGGTGGTCGTCGGCACCTGCCCCGACCTGGGCGCGATCCGTCCGATCCAGCCACCTCTGCGCTGGCTGGCGCACCGCTGGAGCCGCCAGCTCGCCGCCGCTCAGACGGTGGCCGTGGTCGAGGCGGGCGGGTGGACGGTCTCCCTCGGTGACCTGCTCGGCCCCCGGTTCGCGGCCGAGCCGACCCGGATGTTCGCCTGGGACCGGTTCCATCCCTCCGCCGAGGGGTACGCGATGGCCGCCGCCGCACTCCTGCCGACGATGCTCTCCGCCCTCGGCGCGACCCCGGAACGACGGGCCACACCGACGCTCGGCGACGGCGTACGGTCGCTGCCGAAGGCCGCGCAGGAGGCGGCTCGACACGCCGGCACGGAGGTCAGCGGCGTCCAGGTCCGGGGCCGCGACCGAGGGCCGGCAGGCCGGTGGGCGCAGCTGCGCCGACGGGCGTTCTTCGGTGTCGGCGCGGTGCCGCAGCACGGGCCCGCCTCGGGCACCTCGACAGTGGAGGGACTGGCATGAACGAGCGCAGCGCGCGGAGCGTGACCTCCGGCCTCGCCGGCCGACTGGGTCGGGCGGCGGCGATCTCGCTGTTCGCCGGCACCGTCGGGGGCGCCGCCGTCCTCGCTGGCGAGGCGTTCATCGCCCGGCACCGACGCTATGCCGAACCGGAGCTCGGCCTGGCCCTGCGCGCCACGATCGGCCGGGCGGGCGCTGCCCCGCTGCGACTGGTGTTGCTGGGCGACTCGTCGGCACTGGGCGTCGGTGTCGACCGTCTGGAGGACACCATCGGCGGGCAGTTGGCCAACCTGCTCGCCGAGGGCCCGACCGGCCGCCGGGTGCACCTGTCCAGCGTCGGCGTCTCCGGGTCCCGCTCGACGGACCTCGCCACCCAGGTGGCCCGGGCCCTGCTCGGTGAGCGGCCCGACGTGGCGTTGATCCTGATCGGCGCGAACGACGCCACCGGGCTGCGCAGGCCCTCCGACGCGGCGGCCTATCTCGGCGCGGCGGTGCACCGCCTGCGTGAGGCGCGCGTCGAGGTGGTGGTGGGCACCTGCCCCGACCTCGGGGCGGTGCGTGCCATCGCACCTCCGCTGCGCCAGGTGGTCGGCTGGTCCGGGCGTCGGGTGGCCCGCGCGCAGACCACTGCCGTGCTGGAGGCGGGCGGCTCGGTGGTCGACCTGGCCACCGAGACCGGGCCGGTGTTCCGGGCCGACGCCGGGACGCTCTGCCAGGACGGCTTCCACCCCTCCGCCGACGGTTACCGGGTGTGGGCGCACGCGCTGCTGCCCGCCGTCGTCGCCGCGGCGGCGGCCACGACCCGGCGCTAGATCGTCCCGGCCAGGGTGACATTTCCCGCCGCGCCGGCTTCTTCCGCGCCATGTTACCGGCGGGTTAACGTTGGTCCATGCCGATTGAGTCGTCCCGCGACGCCGTCATCGTCGCCACCGCCCGCTCCCCCATCGGCCGGGCGCACAAGGGGTCCCTGCGCGACGTCCGCTCCGACGACCTCGCCGCGACCATCGTCCAGGCCGCGCTGGACAAGATCCCCGCGCTCGATCCGACCACGATCGACGACCTCTACCTCGGGTGCGGCCTGCCCGGCGGCGAGCAGGGCTTCAACATGGCCCGGGTGGTGTCCACCCTCCTCGGTCTGGACACTGTCCCCGGCGCCACGCTGACCCGCTACTGCGCCTCCTCGTTGCAGACCACCCGGATGGCGATGCACGCGATCCGGGCCGGCGAGGGCGACGTGTTCGTCTCCGCCGGGGTGGAGATGGTCTCCCGCTACGCCCGGGGCAGCTCCGACGGGCTACCGCCAGAGGCGCAGGCCCTGGTCGGCGGCGGCTGGGAGAACCCCCGCTTCGGGCCGGCCGGTGAGCGCTCGAAGCGCCGCGCACAGGGCGGCGCCGAGGTGTGGACCGACCCGCGTGAGGCCGGGGAACTGCCCGACATCTACCTGACCATGGGGCAGACCGCGGAGAACCTGGCCCAGGTGTACGACGTCACCCGCGCCGACATGGACGAGTTCGGCGTACGCAGCCAGAACCTCGCCGAGAAGGCCATCGCCGACGGTTTCTGGGCCCGGGAGATCACCCCGGTCACCACGCCGGACGGCACCGTGGTGAGCACCGACGACGGGCCCCGGGCCGGCGTCACCCTCGACGCGGTCGCCGGCCTGAAGCCGGTGTTCCGCCCGGACGGTCGAATCACCGCCGGCAACTGCTGCCCGCTCAACGACGGCGCCGCCGCCGTGGTGGTGATGAGCGCCCAGAGGGCCGAGGAGCTCGGGCTCACCCCGCTGGCCCGGATCGTCTCGACCGGTGTGACCGCCCTGTCGCCGGAGATCATGGGTCTCGGGCCGGTCGAGGCGTCCCGGCAGGCGCTGCGCCGAGCCGGCATGACCATCGACGACGTCGACCTCGTCGAGATCAACGAGGCGTTCGCCGCGCAGGTCATCCCCTCCTACCGCGAGCTGGGCATTCCGGAGGAGAAGCTGAACGTGATGGGCGGGGCCATCGCGGTCGGCCACCCGTTCGGCATGACCGGCGCCCGGATCACCGGCACCCTGCTCAACGCACTGGAGTGGCACGACAAGACCATCGGTCTGGAGACCATGTGCGTGGGCGGTGGCCAGGGCATGGCCATGGTGCTCGAACGGCTCAACTGAGCCGAGCTGCCTCAGAGCGCGCTGCGGGTCGCCGTCACCTCGGCGGCGGCCCGGCTCAGCGCCTCGTCCCCCGGGTCGGCGGCCAGCAGGTCCGCCGTGACCACCCGCAGCTGATCGGGTAGGGCCAGGTCGTTGTCGAGCCGGGGCACCACCCGACGGGGCTCCCCCTCGGCGTCGGCGGCCAGGTTGGCGACCTCCTGCACCAGGCGGTGCACCAGGTCGGCGCGGGACACGTTGCCGGCGGTCGCGACCGCCGCCCACCGGGGCTGCTGCCAGTGCGCGATCTGACGGACCAGCAACTGCACGGCCTTGTCCAACTCCGCTGCGCTCATCGCCGCCGAGTCTACGGCCGACACCGACCGCGCCGGGTGGGGCCGGTCAGCGGCGCAGGTAACTGAGCAGCCGCAGCAACTGCCAGTAGAGGAAGACCAACCCGGTGAGCAGGCCGAACGCGCTCAGCCACGCGTACCGACGGGCTCGGCCGTCGCGCACCGAGCGTTCGACGAGATCGAAGTCGAGGATGAAGCTGAACGCCCCGGCGATGATGGCCACCACCGAGAAGGCGTACGGCAACCAGCCGACCTCCCCGCTGACGCTGTAGACCTCCAGGCCCGGCCGCCCGGAGATCAGGTACGACACCAGGTTGACCACGCTGAGCACGGCGATGCCGAGCAGGGTGCCGATCACCAGGCGGGCCAGCCGAGGCGTCGCCCGGATCACCCGGGCCCGGTAGAGCGCCGCCATGCCGAGGAAGACGCCGAAGGTGCCGGCCACGGCCTGCACCACGATGCCCGGGTAGACCTGCTCGAAGGTGCGGCTCGCCACCCCCAGCAGCAGGCCCTGGAGGACCGCGTAGCCGACGATCGGCACCGGGTTGGTGATCGCTCGCAACGAGATGACCAGGACCAGCGCGATCGAGGCGAGCGCGCTGCCGGCCAACGCGGCGCCCAGCCACACGGCGTCGGGGATCACCGCCCAGGACACCGCGGCGGTCGCGCCGGTCACGAGCAGCAACCCGACGGTACGGACCACCACGTCGTCGACGGTCATCGGCTCGACGTCGCGGGCGCCGAGCACCCGTGCCTCCACCCGGCCGGGCTCGTCCAGCCGGTTGAGCACCGGGTTGTTGCTGCGCACCGCCGCCTCCTTCGCCCGCGTACCCCCAGGGCATGTGTCCTCGCAGTCACTCTGCCCCGGGCGGACCGCCGGCGGCGGGCAAACGGCGCGGACGACGGCGCCCGCCCCCACCGGAGTGGGGACGGGCGCCGGTCGGCAGTGCGGACGAGGTCAGTCGTCGCCCTGGAAGTAGCTCAGCAGGCGCAGGATCTCGATGTAGAGCCAGACCAGGCTGACCAGGATGCCGAACGCGGCCACCCAGGAGTAGCGCTGCGGCAGGCCCATCCGGACGCCGTCCTCGATCTCCTTGAAGCTGAGCACGAAGCTCAGCGAGGCGACCACGATGCAGACCAGGCTGAAGCCGATGGCCAGCGGGCTGCCGTCACGCAGACCGGTGTTGACGCCGAACAGCGCCAGCACCAGGTTGATCATCATGACGGCGAAGAGGCCGACCATCACCGCGATCATGCCCTTGACGAAGGCCGGGGTGGCCCGGATGACCTTCGCCTTGTAGAGCATCGCCATCAGGAAGAAGATGCCGAAGCTGGCCACGGCGGCCTGGAGCACGATGCCGTCGTAACGCGTCTCGAACGCCTTGCTGACCATGCCGACGAACACACCCTCGACGACCGCGTACGCGATCACGAGCGCCGGGTTGGCCATCCGGGAGAACGAAATGATCAAGCCGAGGACCAGGCCGACCACCGCCGCGCCGATCCACGCGGTACCGACCAGCGCGTCGGGCACGAGCACCCAGGCGGCCGCGGCGGTGATGCCAAGGATGCCGAGCAGAGCGACCGTCTTGACGACCACGTCGTCGACGGTCATCGGCGCCACGGTCGGCGGCGCGGCCGGGTATCCGGCCTGGGACGGGTACTGCTGGGGAATGCCGGGCTGTCCGTACGGCCCGGCCGGGGCGTACCCGGCGGAGCGCTCCCGCTCGGCCGCCTGGCCGAGCCGGGCGAGCACCGGGTTCGAGGTCTTCACTGTCTGGCCTCCCTCAGGGGGTCGTTTGCACGTGAACGTGCCCTCCAAGAGTAGACGGCACAGCCAAGTCCTGGAGATCACGAATGAGAATGTGTGAGTCGACCGGTGCCCGGGGCGGGGGTCGAACCCGCACGCCTTTCGGCAGCCGCTTTTAAGGCGGCCGTGTCTGCCTTTCCACCACCCGGGCGAGTGGCACCGGCGCGCCGACACGCCTGGTGCAGTGTCACCGTAGCCGGTCTGCGGCGACCCGGCGTACCCCGCCGGCCTGGCCACATTAGGGTCGATGCCGTGAGCAGCGCAGCCCCCACGGCCCCCGACGCCGCCCCTGAGCAGGCATTCCGCCTCGCCGATCAGGTCAACCGCCGATCCCGGGCCACCCGGCTGCTGGCCGCCGTCCGTCGCCACCGGGCGGACCTGCTGGCCGCTCTGATCTTCGCGCTGCTGGCGGGCTGGCTCACCCACGGGCTGTGGCCCGAGCCGGGCGCCCGCATTCTGGCGCTCAACCCGGAGGACCAGGCCCTCTACGAGTGGTTCCTGGCGGTGGACGCCCGCGCGCTGCTCGGCGACTTCGACCTGCTCACCGACAGGCTCAACGCTCCCGACGGTGTGAACCTGATGGCCAACACCACGGTGATCGCCCTCGGCGTCCTCTTCGCGCCGGTCACCCTGCTGCTGGGCGCACCTGTCACCTTCGCGCTGCTCGCCGCCGGCAACCTCGCCGGCACCGCACTCGCCTGGTACCTGCTCTACCACCGGACGCTGCGCGTCCGCCGGGTGGCCGCCGCACTCGGCGGCGGGCTGTGCGGATTCGGACCCGGCATGGTGTCGCAGACCAACAGTCACCTGCACATGACCGCCCAGTGGCTGGTGCCGGTGATCGTCTGGCTGGTGGTCCGGCTGCTGCGGGCGGCCGACCCGGGGCCCGGGGCCCCCGACCAGGCCGGCAACACCCGAGCCAGCGGGCCGGACCGTCGTCGGCTGTTCACCTCCGCGGCGGGGCTGGCCGGCGTGATCAGCGCGCAGGTCTTCATCGGCGAGGAGGTGCTCTTCCTCGCCGCGATCACGCTGCTGGTGATGGCGATCAGCTACGCCGTGGCGGACCGGGACCTGGCCCGCCGGGCGCTCCCCGGGTTCGCCGGCGGGTTGGCGATCGCCGCCGGGCTCGCCCTGCTGGTGCTCGGCTACCCGCTGTGGTTCCAGTTCGCCGGGCCGCAGGGAGTCGCCGACGGGATGTTCACCCCGGCGTACTTCTCGGCCGACCTGAGCAGTTGGTGGGCGCTCTCGCCGCTGTCGGTGGCCGGCGGCGACGAATCCGCCCGGCTGACCACCGGCCCCGCCGAGTACAACACCTTCCTCGGCTGGCCACTGCTGCTGGTCGCCGCGGTCTGCGCGATCTGGGCGGGGCGACGCCGCCTGGTCTTCGCCTGCGTCGCGGCGGGCCTGGTGATGGGGGCGCTCTCGCTCGGCCCCGAGGTGGTGCTCGGCGGCACCAGGACGGCGATCCCCGGCCCGTACGCCCTGATCGGAGGGCTGCCGGTGGTGGACGGGGCGTTGCCGATGCGGTTCGCCCTGGCGTTGCTGCCGATCGTCGCGACGCTGCTGGTGCTCGCTGTCGACCGGGCCCTGCGCAGTTCCGGTCGGGCGCGCCGGCTGGTGCCCCTGGCCGTCGGAGTGGCGCTGCTGCCGATCTTCCCGACCCCCCTGCCGACCGCCGGACGACCCGCCGTGCCGGAGTTCATCACCGGTGGCCACTGGCGGCAGTGCGTACCGTCGGGCGGGGTGCTGGTCCCGGTGCCACTGCCCACCCCGAAGGAGCCCTGGCCGATGCGCTGGGCGACCGCCGCCGACGCCGGCTTCGGGCTGCCGGAAGGCTTCTTCATCGGCCCGTACGGGAGGGGCGGCACCGCGGCGATGGGCACCTTCAAACAGCCCACCTCCGCGCTACTGGCGGATGTCGCACGGCGCGGCGACCAACCGGCCATCGGCGACGAGCAGCGCCGCCAGGCCGTCCGCGACGCCGACTTCTGGGGCGCCTCCTGCGTGGCGTTGACCGACGACGCCCCCCACGCCGAGGCGCTGCGCGCCACCCTGGAGCAGCTCTACGGCCCACCCACCCGCATCGCGGACGCCTGGACGTGGCGGGTCTAGACCAACGAAAACCCCGCCGATCTTGCACTTTCTGTCCGGACAAGACGCACCAGAAGGTGCATTACAGCATCCGGAAGTGCAAGATCGACGGGGTCAGCGTCGGTCTCTGGTCAGACGCGGGGCGCGCCGACCGGCTGGGAGGCCTCGACGAACTCCTCGCGCGGGTCGTGCAGCTGGCCCAGAGCGACCACCTCACGCTTGAGGAAGAACGCCAACGACCAGTCCACCACCACGCGGACCTTGCGGTTGAACGAAGGGATCCGGCTCATGTGGTACGTCCGGTGCATCACCCAGGCCGGCCAACCGGTCATCTTGATCCCGTACACCTGGGCCACGCCCTTGTGCAGGCCGAGGCTCGCCACACTGCCGACGTGCTTGTGCTTGTAGTTCACCGGCTCGCGACCCCGGATCACGGCCGCGATGTTGTCGGCCATCCGGGCGGCCTGGCGCACCGCGTGCTGAGCGCTCGGCGAGCAGAAGTTGCCCGGCTCCTTGGTCAGGTCCGGCACGGCGGCGCAGTCCCCGGCGCTCCAGGCACCCTCGAGCACCTGGTCACCGTCGACCACCTGGAGCGTGGGCAGGCAGGTGATCCGTCGACGGTCGTCGCGCGGGAAGTCGGTCGAGTCCAGCATCGGCGACGGCTTCACACCGGCCGTCCAGACGATCGTGTCGGAGCGGAAGCTGTCACCGTCGGAGAGCTTGACCACGCCGTCGACGCAGGACTCGAGGCGGGTGTCCAGCCGGATGTCCATGTTGCGCTTGAGCAACTGCTGCACGGTGTAGGCACCCATGTCCCGGTCGACCTCCGGCAGCACCCGCTGGGTGGCCTCGACCAGCACCCAGCGGACCTCGTCCTGCTTGAGCTCCGGGTAGTAACGCAGGGCGTCGCGAGCCATGTCCTCCATCTCGGCGAGCGCCTCGATGCCGGCGTACCCACCGCCGACGAAGGTGAAGGTCAGCGCCGAACGGCGGACGTCCGGATCCGGCGTGGCGGCCGCCACGTCGAGGCGATCCAGCACGTGGTTGCGCAGGTAGATCGCCTCGCCGATGGTCTTGAACCCGATGCCCTGCTCGTGCAGGCCGGGGATCGGCAGGGTGCGGGAGACCGAACCCGGAGCCACGATCACGTGGTCGTACGTGATCTCCCGGGCCGGGCCGCTGATCGGCTGCACGGTGGCCACCTTGCGGTCGTGCTCGATCCGCGTGACCGTGCCGGCCACCATCTTGCACCGCCGCAACTCCCGCCGCAGCGGCACCACGGAGTGCCGCGGAGAGATGTTGCCCGCCGCCGCCTCCGGCAGGAACGGCTGATAGGTCATGTGGGGTTGGGGGTCAACCACCATGACCTCAGCCTCACGGGAGCTGAGCTTCTTCGACAGGCGCAGGGCCGCGTACAGACCGACGTGCCCGGCACCAACCACAAGGATCCGCTTCGGATTCACGTTGTCTATCTTTCCCCGGCCTGCTCAGGTAATCCCGCTCGCGCCCCCCATCTGTGACGGAGCACAACCCATGTGACCTGCGTAACCCTCAGATCGCAGTGGTCACCGACGCCGCAGCAGCCAGCCCAGCAACACTGACATCCCCACCGCCACCAGCAGACCCAGCACGGTCACCCACTGGTATCCGGCGCCGCCACCCGTCCCCGTCGCCTGCAGCAACAGCACACCGAGCACGGCGGAACCCAACAGCACGGCGGCCGACCGCACCAACCAACGGGTGATCAGCTCGGGGTCCACCATCGCGTCATAGGGCAGCAGCGCGGCCAGCGCGCAGAGGGTGTGACCCAGGTAGAGCAGGGCCGCGACGGCGAGCAGCCGCCAGAGGGCGACCGGACGGCCGTACCCGTCGGTGGCGAGCAGCCAGCCGCCGACCGTGAGCAACGCCGTAAAGGTCGTCCAGACCTTGCGCGGCCCGAACGCGGGCAACAGGGCCGCCACCGCCAGGAAGAAGATCGGCCGGCCGGAAAGCACCTCCGCGGGGAACGCCAGGGCGAACCCGGCAAACACGATGACGAAGATCCCGGCCCGGACCAGCAGCGGGGCCACGCTGACGCGAGCGACGGCGTACTGCGCCGCCCGAACCCGCTCCACCACAGCGTTCACCGCGCCCGCCTTCCGTTCGCGACTGCGGGGCTCGCAAGCTCACTCCTCGCGCTCACCGGCCACCCACCCTCGGGGCCGTCGCCAGCCGCGCCACGTCCCGCAACACCTGGTCCAGGCTGCCGGCACCGGCCCAGCGCACCACCGGTACGCCGTGCTCCCGGAGCTGCCCGATCATGATCTCCCGATCCAGGCGC
This sequence comes from Micromonospora sp. NPDC127501, assembly GCF_040302185.1. Classification (NCBI taxonomy): domain Bacteria; kingdom Bacillati; phylum Actinomycetota; class Actinomycetes; order Micromonosporales; family Micromonosporaceae; genus Micromonospora; species Micromonospora sp. NPDC127501. The sequence continues at coordinate 167,083 of NZ_JBEORJ010000011.1, forward strand.
CACAGCCGGTACGCCACCTCGGCCCAACCCCGGTCCTTCGGCGACGCCAGGTCGCTAGGCAACGTGTCGACCGCCACCACGAACCGCCCACCGCGGGCCAACCGGGCGAGCATCTGCGCCGACCGTTCGTCCAGCAGCGGGGTGAGCACCACCACCAACGCGTCCGAGGAGAGCAACTGCGGGCCGAAGACCTGGTCGTACGGTTCGTGCGCGGACGCGTGGACCCGGACGTCGAGCAACCACTCCAGGACGGTCAGGTACTGCCGCCGCCCGGCGGCCGGCCGGAGCCGGCGGGCGGCCGGCCCGTACTCCAGCAGCGAGACCCGGTCACCGCGGTGCAGGTAGTGCTCGGCGATCGCGGCGGTGGCCCGGACGGTGGTGTCCAGCACCGAGGCGGCGCCGTCCACCCCACCGGAGCGGCCTGCCTCGGCGAGCACGTCGAGCAGCACCACCACCTCCGCGTCCCGGTCGGAGAGGGTGGCGGCCACGTGCAGCTGCCGGGCCCGCAACGAGACCCGCCAGTCGATCCGGCGCAGCCGGTCCCCGGGGGCGAAGACGCGTACGCCGGCAAGCTCGCCGCCCTCTCCTGGCCGGCGAGAGTGGTGCGCCCCGACCAGGCCGGCGGCGCGGGGCATCGCCTCGACCGCCTCGAACGGCTCGGTGCGGGGGTACACCCGCACCCGGACCGGCTCGGTGATGACCGCCCGGGAGACCAGCAGACCCCCGGCCGTGGCGACCCGGGCACCGGCGGGGCCGACCGGGTGCCGGCCCCAGCGCAGGGCCTTGCCGGCCAGACCCAGGTCCACCGCGGCGCCGATCGGCACCGACGTCACGAACGGCCGGTCCGCGACGGAACGACGCCCGCCGTTGCCCTGCGCCGTCGCACCGGATTCCGGGGTGGTGCTCCTCTCCGCGTCGTCGACGGCCCCGTCGCTGGCGAAGCCGGCCCGGTCGATCCGCAGCCACGGCGAGACGCGGGTACGCATCACCACCAGGTCGTAGTCGACAGTGTCCGGGTTGCCGACGCTCACCGCCGCCGCCACGTCACCGCCCTCGACCAGCGGCCCACCGTCACCCTGGCTGATCCACACCTGGGGCAGCGCCGTGGGCCGTCGACGCAGCGCGTACGCGGTACCCAACGCGAACGGGGCGGCGAGCACGACGAGGTCCACCCGGCCCAGCAGCACCCCGGCCACCAGCAGCAGGCCGGCGAGCAGCACCGCGCGGCCGAGCGCCGGGGTGGGCGCCCAGCCGGCAGCCGGTTCCGCTTCGGTGGCCGTCGCCACGGTCGGTCCGGACATCAGTGCCGGGGCCCGCCGGCGGCGTAGCTGGGCAGCGCGCCACTGGCCGGGGCGGGAGTCGCCTCCAGCACCTCGCCCACCACGAACGCCGGATCGACCCGACGCAACCACATCTCCGGGCGCAGGGTGATCCGGTGGGCCAGCGCGGGCGCCGCGACCGACTTGACGTCTTCCGGCACCACGTAGTCCCGTCCGCCGAACACCGCGCGGACCCGGGCCAGCAGCAGTAGCGCCAGCGAACCGCGAGGTGAGGCGCCGACCAGCACCGACGGGTGTTCCCGGGTGGCCGCGGTGAGCGACACGATGTAGCGGCCGATGGAGTCCTCCACCACCACGTCCTCCAGGGCGGCCTGCATGGCCCGCAGCGTCGCCGCGTCGACCACCGCCTTGATGTCCGCCTCCTCCCGGCGACGGCTCATCCGACGGCGCAGCACCTCCCACTCCTCTTCGTGCTGGGGGTAACCGAACGAGACACGCAGCAGGAACCGGTCGAGCTGCGCCTCCGGCAGCGGGTAGGTGCCCTCGTACTCGATGGGGTTGGCGGTGGCCAGCACGTGGAACGGCTCGTCGAGCTTGTAGGTCACACCCTCGACCGACACCTGCTTCTCCTGCATCGCCTCCAGCAGCGCGGACTGGGTCTTCGGCGGCGTCCGGTTGATCTCGTCGGCGAGGAGCAGGTTGGTGAAGACCGGGCCGGCCCGGAAGGTGAAGTCACCGTTGCGCTGGTCGTACAGGAAGGAGCCGGTGACGTCGGCGGGAAGCAGGTCGGGAGTGAACTGCAACCGACGGAAGTCCAACCCGAGGGCCTGCGCGAACGAGCGGGCGGTGAGTGTCTTACCGAGCCCCGGCAGGTCCTCCAGGAGCACGTGCCCGCCCGCGAGGATGCCGGCGAGGACCAGCTCCAACGCGTCCCGTTTGCCGACCACGACGGTGCCGACCGCGTCCAGGACCGCCCGAGCCAGGTGCCCGACCTCGGCGGGGGCAATGCTCCGGTCCACGTCGTTCATCAGATGCTCTCCAGTTCGGCGACGATCACCGCGAGGTCGCGCGGCGACGGGGTGCGGCGAGGCGGGGTCTCCAGGAACGTCCACAGGCGGTCACCCAGCAGGACGCGAGCGCGGGCGGGATCCGACTCACGGGTGACGCCGTGTTTCAGCCGCATCCGCTCGTCGGCGAGTTCGCCGATCCGGGGCAGGACCGTCCCGGTGAACCGTTCGGGTCGGGACGAGGACCAGTCCAGGGGCCATTCCCACCGGTTGATCGCGCTGCGTAGCGCGTCCCGGGCACCCCAGTTGTAGCTGCCGTCCTCCTCGCCCGCGCCGACCCGACCACCGCCGGGCGGCGGGGGCGGCGGCGCCAGCAGGGCGGTGGCCCGGCGGACCGCCAGCACGGCGAGCACCCCGGCGATCAGCACGGGCAGCGAGACCTGGAGGCCCACCGCGCGGAGGCCGACCAGCAGGACCGCGACCAGCGCGGCAGCCCACGCGAGCGAGCGCAGCACCGGACGCCATCGGGAGTCGCGGGCCTGCGGACCGACCGGCGCGGCCTCCTCCTCGAACGCGAGCAGATCGTCGATGCTGGTGCTGCTCATGAGGTCACCGCCGCGGTCAGCTCTCTGCGCAGCCGACCGAGCGCGGCGCGGGCCTGGTCGCGGGTGCGTTCGCCGACCGGGTGGGTGGCGTACCGGGCCTCCCGGTAGACGTGCGCGAACTCGGCCAGCACGTCGGTGCTGGCGATGGCCGGCACGCCCGCCGCGGGGTCACCCTGCAACAGTCGGCTGACCAGGTCGGTGGGGGTGTCTCCGGCGAGCCTCGGCACGCCGGCCGCGGCGGCGGTCTCCTCCAGGCGTACCCAGCAGGCGATCACCGCCACCCGGGGGTCGGTGTCCCGGTCGTCGAGTTCCACCAGGCCGGCGTCGAGGGCGGCGACCACCTCGCGGGCGGTGCCCTCGGCGGTACTGCGGGCCCGCTGCGCAGGTAGTGCCCGGGTGGTACGGCGCAGCGCGCCCCGGATCAGGACCCAGCCGAGGTAGCCGAGCGCGGCGAGGATGGCCAGCCCGAGCAGGACCACAGCCACCGTGCCGACCCACTGCGGGATGTGCGCCTGGGTGGCCTCGCCGGCGTCGCGGGGTTCGATCGGGATGGACGGCGATGGCTCGACGGTCGGGTACTCGGGCACCCAGGGAACGTTGTCCGCGGCCGGCGGGATGCGACTGGCCCCGATCGACGAGTGAGCGGACGCCAGCGCGGCACCGGCGAGCAGGGCGGCGACCGCGCCGACCGGCCACCACCGGCGGAGCAGGCCGAGCACCGGCGGCAGCGCACCCGACTCGGCGGACGGTACCGGTGTGGGCGGGCGTGTTCCGTCTGTCATCGCCACCACCCCACGCGTCGTCTCAGTCCACTCCGGCCAGCTGCTTAGCCTGGCCGAAGACATCGTCCAACATCCCTGGTGTCAATCGCCCGGTGAAGGTGTTCTGCTGGCTGACGTGGTAGCAGCCGAGCAAGTCCGGAGCGTTCGTGCCGGACCAGTGTGCCCCATGACCGAACGCCGGTCGCGGGCTGGGCGGGCGCTGCCCGTACACCGCACGGAGCACCGGCCACCACGCGGCCCAGGCGAACGCGCCCAGCGCGACCACGACCCGCAGCGTGGGCCGGATCAACGTGACCTCGCGGTGCAGCCAGGGTGCGCAGGTGTCCCGTTCCAGGGGCGTCGGCTTGTTGTCCGGAGGCGCACACCGGACGGCCGAGAAGATCCGCAGGTCGCGCACTGTGAGCCCGTCGTCGGCGGCGACGCTGGTCGGCTGGTTGGCCAGCCCGGCCCGGTGCAGCGCGGCGAACAGCACGTCGCCCGACCGGTCACCGGTGAAGATCCGGCCGGTGCGGTTGCCGCCGTGTGCGGCGGGCGCCAGCCCGAGGATGGCGATCCGTGCGTCACCCGTGCCGAGGCCGGGCACCGGCCGACCCCAGTACTCCTGGTCGCGGAAGGCGGCCCGGCGGGTGCGCGCGACCTCCTCCCGCCATTGGACCAGCCGCGGGCAGGCGAAACAGTCGCTCACCGCCGCGTCGAGGTCGGCCAGGTCGGTCGCCCGCGCTGCGCGGGCGACCACCTGTGCGGGGGTACGCGTCTCAGCCAAGCTTGGCCCGGAAGAGTTCCAGGGTGCGGGCCCAGGCGCTGGCGGCGGCGCGCTGGTCGAACGCCTCCGGCCGGTCGTCGTTGAAGAAGGCGTGCGAGGTGCCCGGGTAGTCGTAGAGGTGGCAGTCGCCGCCGGCCTCCTCAATGGCCCGCCGGGCGGTCTGTACGCCCTCATTGGCCGAGGTGCCGTCCTCTTCGGAGCAGTGGATGACCGCTGCCTTGCCGGCGTAGTCGGCCCAGTCGGGGCGCATCGACTCCCAGGGCAGCACGGGATAGAAGCCGGCGGTCGCGACGATCCGCTCGGAGATGGTGGCCGACCAGAGGGCCAGGCTGCCACCGGCGCAGAAGCCCACGGCACCGACCTTACCGGTGACCTCGGGCCGCCCGGCGAGATAGTCGGCCGCTCCGGCGATGTCCTTCGCCGCCTCGTCCATCCGCATCGCCAGCAGGAGCCGCTGCGCCTCGTCCGGCTCGCTGGTCGTCTCACCGTGGTAGAAGTCCGGGGCGAGGGCGACGAAGCCGGCCTCGGCGAACCGGTCCGCCACCGACCGGATGTGCGGGACCAGACCCCACCATTCCTGAATGACGATGACGGCGGGGCTGGCCGTGCCGCTGGCGGGTATCGCGAGATACCCCTCGCTCGTGCCCCCGTTGCTGCGGTAGCTCACCATTTCGCCCATGGGCCGTCCTCCTAGCGGTCAGTCATCGTTGGCTGGTCGCCCAGTGGTCCTACGTGCCGGTAGCCTGCCACGCCACGCGGCCGTCGGGAAGACGCCGGAACAGTGGCATTCACCTCCTGTTCGCCCCCCGGTGACTCCGGGTACGCCGACGGCGGCGGGGTCTGCTCCCGCCGCCGTCGATGCCGAGCTACCGCTGTGGTCAGACCTTCTTGGTCAGGCAGAGCACGTAGCCCGTCTTGCCCGGCTCGATGCTGGAGAAGACGTACCCCTCCTCGCCCTCCTTGAAGAACTGGGTGCAGGTGGTGTCGGCCTTGGCCTGAGCCTCGCTCTGGCCGTCCACCCGACCGACCACGCTGTATGCCGCGTCGGTGGAGGTGCACTCGACGACCTTGGCGCCGTCGACCTCCTCCTGCTCGGTGCCGGTGATCTCGGGCAGCTCGGCGATGCAGTCGCCGGTCTTGGCGGCTGCGGTCTCGTCCTTGTTGAAGTAGTTGCCGATCGCCGAGGCGACGCCGAACTTCAGGCCGGCGATGACGACGACGGCGAGGACCGCACCGACGATGCCGATGGCCTTCTTCGCACCGGACTTCTCCGCCTTCGGCTCGGTCGCCGGCTGCTGCTCGGCGGCCGGCTGCGGCTCGGCGGCCGGCTGCGGCTCGGCCGGCTGCGGCTGCTGCGCGGACTGCGGCGCGGCCGCTTGCGGCGTCTCGACGGCCGGCTCAGGGGTTGCGGCGTCGGGCGCGGGGGGCGGTGCGACCTGCTCTGACACGGGGGTTCCTTCCGAGGGGTTGATGAGCAGACGACACCGTAACGATCATTGATTTACGGTGTCGTCCCGCTCGCCTCGTCCGTTCAGCTATTTCCCAGCTTGGTCAGCATGATCCAGTTCACACCGTGGTTCAGCGCGTCGGGGTCGGGGTCGGGGTGTCGCTCGGCGTCACGGTCGGGCTCGCCGAGGGCTCGCCGGGCGTTCCACTCGGCGTCGGTGTGGCTGTCGGTTCCGGCGTCGGCGTGCTGATCGCGGCCGGCGCCGACGGCGGGGACGCACCCGGGCCCCGGGGCCCGAAGGGCGCCCGGCCCACGCAGTACGGGTACGGCCGCAGCAGCGGGTTGCCGTACTCGTCGACGCGTCCTTCACAGTCCGGGAAGCCGAGCCGGATCGGATTGCCGTTCTGGTCGAAGAGCCGGGCGTTCTCCACCAGCCGGCCCTCGCTGTCGTAGACGAAGACGTCCCGGACATGGTCGTACGGGCCGTTGATCGACGTCGGATCGATGCCGTAGTCGCCGTAGCGCATCCGGTCCTCGGCCTGGATCAGCGCGGCGAATGCGAAGACCACCAGCACCACGCTGCCGACCTGCACGACCGAGCGCGGCCAGCGGGTCAGCTGGGCCGAACGGCGACCGATCCAGATCGAGCCGAGCACGAAACCGACCAGCATGATCATGCCGGCGAGCAACTCGCCACCGAACCTCGGCAGCAGCCCGAAGCTGCCGCCGGTGCTGATCACCGTGACCAGCATCGCCGCCAGGTAACCCCGGAGCACCCACCAGCCGGGGCGCAGCAGCCGGAGGAAGTCGCTGGCCGTCGCGTACCCCAGGGGTGGGCCGAGCCGGGTGTCCATGGTGCGCAGCCGGCCGCGGACCCGGGCCATGGCGCTCGCCACCCGCTGGTCGAGGTTGCGCCCGCTGCCCGGCGCGGCGCCGGCCGCGGCGCGCAGCTCGGCGGCGTACGTCTCGGGCTCGCCCAACCGCTCGACCAGGGTGCCCTCGGACTCGGCGGCGACCTCGGCGAGGTGGTCGGCGAGATCCTCGGTCAACTCGTCGCGTTGCCCGGGCGGCAGGTCGGCCAGAGCGGCCCGGACCCGCGCCACATAGTCGGTGATCTCCTGCTCCGCGACGGTCATGCCGCCATCCCCCGATCGTCGAGCAGACTGTCCATTGTGGTGGAGAACGAGCGCCAGAGCTTGCCGGAGCGGGTCAGCTGGTCACGCCCCGCGGCGTTGAGTGAGTAGTACTTGCGGTGCGGCCCGGATTCGCTCGGCACGACGTAGGTGGTGAGCAGGCCGGCGGCGAAGAGGCGGCGCAACGTCCCGTAGACCGAGGCGTCACCGACCTCCTCCAGGCCGGCCTCGCGCAGCCGGCGCAGGATGTCGTAACCGTAACCGTCCTCCTCTCGGAGCACGGCCAGGACGGCCAGATCGAGCACGCCCTTCAACAACTGTGTGGTGTCCACGCATTGCACACTAGTGCGTAATACGAAGTAGCGTCAACGAGTTCGTCGCGACACGCACGGCGCGCGGCTCCGGGGTGGTGATCGACTCGGTTTTCAGGAGGTCGGGGCACCCGAGGCACTCGGACACCGCGGTTTCAACGAAGGCGAGTTGATCAAGCTCGCTCGCGCGCGGTGGCTACTGGAGGCTCCAGGCGATGCCGTCGAGGATGTCGTGCTCCGAGGCGACCACAGACGGCATCCCGGCCCGCTCCATGATCGCGCGAAGCACCAGCGCGCCGGCGCCGATCACGTCGGCGCGGCCCGGGTGCATCACCGGGTTCGCCAACCGCTGCGCACGGGTCTGACCCAGCAGCTCCGCTGTCACCCGGGCGACCTCCTCGTACGCCACCCGGGCGTGGTGGATGCGCTCCGGGTCGTACTCCCGCAGGCCCTGCGCGAGCGCGACCACTGTGGTGACCGACCCGGCGAGGCCGACCAGGGTGGCCGCCTCGCGGCCGGGCACCACGGCCAGCGCCCGGTCCACCACCGCGGCTACGTCGGCCTGCGCCGCCGCGACCTGCTCGGGCGTCGGCGGATCGCCGGGCAGGTGCCGCTCGGTCATCCGGACGCAGCCGATGTCCACCGAGATCGCCGACCGCACCCCGGCGGCCCGGTCACCGACCACGAACTCGGTGGAACCGCCACCGATGTCGACGACCAGGAACGGCTCCTTCGCGTCGGCGGGCAGCCCGCGTACCGCGCCGGTGAACGACAGCCGGGCCTCCTCGTCGCCGCTGACCACCTCCGGCGCGACACCGAGGGTGGCCTGCACCATCTCGGTGAAGTCGGCGGCGTTGGCGGCATCGCGGGAGGCCGAGGTGGCACACATCCGCACCCGCTGCGCGCCCAGCTTCTCGATGTCGGCGGCGTACGACGCCAACGCCACCCGGGTCCGCTCGATCGCCTCCGGCGCCAGTCGGCCGGTGCGGTCCACGCCCTGCCCCAACCGGACGATCTCCATCCGCCGGGTCAGGTCGACCAGCGGCGCCTGCGGCCCGGCCGAGGCGTCGGGCAGGTCGGCGACCAGCAGTCGGATCGAGTTGGTCCCGCAGTCGATGGCCGCCACACGCGTCGTCACGGCAGCAACCTTACGGCAGGACGGGCGGCGACCCGGCGGCTTGGTGGGGCGTGGGCCACGACTCGCCCAGGTCGCCCGACGGGCCCCGCAACAACCCCATCCCGAGCGCGGTCAGGTGATGCCGGACGGCCCCGCCCTCCCGCTCGCTGGTCACCAGACCGGCGGTCCGCAGCGCGCGGGCGTGCTCCGAGGCCGAGGAGAGACTGATCCCGACCGCCCGGGACAACACGGTGGTGGTCAACCCGCCGTCGGTCGCCAGTCGGCGCAGCACCAGCGCCCGGGTGACGCCGAGCAGCCGCCCGAGGGCATCATCGTCGGCGGGAGCCCCGCCCGCGGGCATGACCACCGGGTAGACGAGCAGGATCGGGTAACCCTGCTCGACGAGCACCCGAGGCCGCGGCCCGGCCAACGGGGAGGGCAACAGGATGATCCCGTGGCCGGTGCCGGGGAGGTCGCCGTCCCACCACGTCCGTACCTCCAGCACCGGCTCCCGCCACCGGATCGCCGGGTGCAGCCCGGCGAAGAGGCTGGCCAGGCCATGCTGCGCCAGCCGCTGGCTGGCAGACGTCACCTGCTGACGGTACGCGGACACCAGCTCGGCCCAGTGCGGTTCGAGCACCGCGTCGAACCAGGTCCGCACGGCCCCGCCGAACAGGTCCAGCACCTCCGGGTCGGCCGCCGCGAACCGCCGCCGCAGCGGGCTGACCGACGTGTCCGCGTACGCGAGGGTGACCTCGGCGCGGACCCGCCGCGCCGGGGTGGCCCGGATCGCCTCCAGCCCGGCCTCCACCGACTCCAGGCCGTCGAAGGGAGTGACGAAGTCCGGCAGACGTCCCCGGTCGGGCAGCAGATGCCGCAGGACCGCGGTGGCAGCCTGGGCGGCAGCCGTGCCCTCGGCCGCTGCCGCACGCTCGGCCAGGGTCGGCGCCATCGCCGCGACCGTGGGATCGCGCAGCCACTGACCAGCCAGCAGCGCGATCCCGACCGGATGCAGCCGATCGGCGAACCGCACCCGGCACAGGTCGGCCGACCCGAGCTGGAGGCGAAGCATGGCAACAGCCTGCCTGCCTTCGCCCAGGACCGAAAGGGTTGATCCGCGGCCGAGCGGCCTCCAGTGTGGACCCTGGGTCGACGGGGGGTGGCCGGCGTGCGGCGAACAGTGGCGGTGTTGACGGGGCTCTGCCTCATGGTCGTTGCCGTAGCTTGTGGTGAGCGGGGGCAACCCTCGTCGGCCCCGCCAGCCGCGCCGTCCGCGTCGAGCGAGCGACCTGCGGCCGGTGACCACCAGCTCACCCTGCACCACAACGGACTGGACCGCACCTACCTGCTGCACGCGCCCCCGGGGTACGACCCGGGCAGGTCCTCCGCGCTGGTCATCGCGCTGCACTTCTATCCCGGCCTCGGATCCTCGATGCGGGAGTTGGCGGGCCTGGACGCCAAGGCCGACAAGGACAACGTGCTGGTCGCCTACCCCGACGGGCAGGGCGGCGGCTTCAACGCGCTGATCTGCTGCGGCAGCGCGGACGACGTCGGCTTCCTCAACGCCCTCACCGACCATCTGGTGCAGACCTGGCACGCGGATCCGAACCGGGTTTTCCTCACCGGCATTTCGAACGGCGGCGACATGAGCTTCCGGGCGGCGGTGGAGAGCACGGGCAGGTTCGCCGCGATCGGTGTGGTCAGCGGTGGTTACAGCGGAAATCTGACCACCGCCGACAGTTACGTGCCGAAGAGCCCGGTCTCCGTGATCACCTTCATCGGCGGCCAGGACCGCTATGCCTCGATCTTCCAGACCGGCATGCGGACCTGGCAGCAGCGGCTCGGCTGCCGGCCGAGCCCGAAGGCGTCCGGGGTGCCGGGTGTGACGCACACGGTGGCGGGCTGCGCGGACGGCAGCGAGGTCAGCGTCTACACGATCGCCGACATGGGCCACAGTTGGCCGGGAGCGACGACGGGCCAACTCGCCGCATCCTCGGCGGGGCTGTCCGCCACCGACCTGATGTGGGAGTTCTTCGCCGCCCACCCGCGCAAGGCCTGACCTACAGGCGCAGCAGCATCCGGGTGTTGCCCAGCGTGTTCGGCTTGACCCGCTCCAGGTCCAGGAACTCCGCGACACCCTCGTCGTACGAGCGCAGCAGCTGCTCGTAGACCGGCTGCGGCACCGGAGCGCCGTCGATCTCGCGGAAACCGAACGAGCCGAAGAACCGGGTCTCGAACGTGAGCACGAAGATCCGCGCCACGCCCAACTCCCGGGCGGCGTCGATCAGCTCACCGACCAGCCGGTGACCGATGCGCCGGCCCCGGCAGGACGGATCCACCGCCACCGTGCGGATCTCGGCCAGGTCCTCCCACATGACGTGCAGCGCGCCGCAGCCCACCACGACGTCGTCCTCGGCCCGGACCGCGACCCGGAACTCCTGCACGTCCTCGAAGAGGGTGACGGTGGCCTTGCTCAGCAGCCGCCGGTCGTCGGTGTAGGTGTCGACGAGTCGTCGGATGCCCCGCACGTCCCCGGTGCGGGCCCGCCGTACGAGGATCTGACTCTCGGGTGCCTCGGACCCGGCCTGCGCGCTCATTCGGCCGCCGGCACGTCCACGCACGGCCCCGCCGACCACCAGGGCTCGACCAGGCCCAACGTCTCGTCGCCGAACGGGTTCACCCCGGGGCCGGCGCCCAGCGCGTGGCCCAGGTGCACGTGCAGGCACTTCACCCGGCCCGGCATCCCGCCGGCCGAGATGCCGGCGATCTCCGGCACCTCGCCGATCGCCTCCCGGCGCGTGAGGTAGTCCTCGTGCGCGGCACGGTAGTGGGCGGCCAACTCCGGGTCCGTCGTCAGCCGGTCCGCCATCTCCTTCATCAGCCCCGCCGACTCCAGTCGGCTGCACGCGGCGGTGGCCCGGGGGCAGGTCAGGTAGTAGAGCGTCGGGAACGGGGTGCCGTCGGCGAGGCGGGGGGTCGTCTCCACCACGTCGGGAAGGCCACACGGGCACCGGTGGGCCACCGCCCGGGTGCCCCGGGGCGTCCGGCCGAGCTGCGCGGCCACCGCGGCCAGATCGGCCTCGGTGGCCGGCTCGCGCTGCGGCAGGGGAACGGAATCCGCCGCCGGCTCCGACGGTGGTACGACAGTCACGGTGCCCATCTCTCCTGGTGTGCTGGTCGGTGGATCACTGGCCCGGCTGCTGGCTGTCCGCCGCCCGCACGCTCGACCAGAGCGTGTCGTACCAGGTCGAGGGCCCGGCCGGCGGGGCCGAACCGGCCGACTTCCCGGCGTCCCGGGCGGCGCCCTCCGGGTCGTGCAGCACCACCATCATCTTCTCGCCGGGCCGGCCCATGAAGAACCGTTCCCGAGCCTGCGTCTTGATGTACTCGGGGTCTTTCCAGTTGGCGGCCTCGGCGGCGAGCTTGGCGATCTCCCGTTCCTGCACCGCCTGGGCCGCCTCCATCCGCTCGATGTCGGCCTGCTGGTCCAGGTAGACCCGGACGGGATAGGTGTAGGCCAGAGCGAGCGCGATCAGGACCGCGAACAGCACTGTGGCCCGGCCGGTGAAGCGACGGGGGTGGGGTGCGACGAGCCGCTTCACGGAACCAGCGGCAGCGGTACGCCGAGCGGCGGCGGGACGATTCGCGGAGCGCACGCCTTCGGCGCCGCGGGCAGCACCCGGCGCGCGACCGGCTGCGCGCGGCTCGGCGCGTACGCCGGCCTCCCGGACCGATCCCCGCGTGGCACGCCCGCCGCCCGGCCGACCGGACTGACCCGGCCGGCGGGCGGGACGCTGACCACCCGGTGTGCGGCGCTGCTGCATCGTCACACCCCTCCCCCGAGGCTTCGTGCGTCTCAGGCCGAACGGTAGCGCGGGAACGCGCCAGCGCCGGCGTAGCGCGCCGCGTCGGCCAGCTCCTCCTCGATCCGGAGCAGCTGGTTGTACTTGGCGACACGGTCCGAGCGGGCCGGGGCACCGGTCTTGATCTGGCCGCAGCCGGTGGCCACCGCCAGGTCGGCGATGGTGGTGTCCTCGGTCTCGCCGGAGCGGTGGCTCATCATGCACTTGAAGCCGGCCCGGTGCGCCAGGTCCACCGCGTCCAGGGTCTCGGTCAGCGAGCCGATCTGGTTGACCTTGACGAGAACCGCGTTCGCCGCCTTCTCCGCGATGCCGCGGGCGATGCGCTGCGGGTTGGTCACGAACAGGTCGTCACCGACGATCTGCACCCGGTCGCCGATCGAGGCGGTCAGCGTCTGCCAGCCGCTCCAGTCGTCCTCGGCCAGCGGGTCCTCGATCGACACGATCGGGTACTCGTCGGCCAGCTTCGTGTAGTAGGTGCTCATCTCCTCGGCGGACTTCGCGGCGCCCTCGAACGTGTAGGTGCCGTTGTCGAAGAACTCCGTGGCCGCCACGTCGAGCGCGAACACGATGTCGGTGCCGAGCCGGTAACCGGCCTTCTCGACCGCCTCGGCGATCAGGTCCAGGGCCGCCGCGTTCGTCGGCAGGTTCGGCGCGAAGCCACCCTCGTCGCCGAGCCCGGTGGAGAGGCCCTTCTTCTTCAGCACCGACTTCAGCGCGTGGTAGACCTCAGCGCCCGAGCGCAGCGCCTCACGGAAGGTGGGCGCGCCGATCGGCGCGATCATGAACTCCTGGATGTCGACGTTCGAGTCGGCGTGCGCGCCACCGTTGAGGATGTTCATCATCGGCACGGGCAGGAGGTGCGCGTTCGGGCCACCCAGATAGCGGAAGAGGCTCAGCTCGGCGCTGCCGGCAGCGGCCTTCGCCACCGCCAGGGAGACCCCGAGGATGGCGTTCGCGCCCAGCTCCGACTTGCTCTCCGTGCCGTCGATGTCGAGCATCTTCTGGTCGATCAGCCGCTGCTCGCTGGCCTCGTACCCGATGATCTGGTCGACGATCTTGTCTTCGACGTTGGAGACCGCCTTCTCCACGCCCTTGCCCTGGTAGCGGTCGTCGTCACCGTCGCGCAGCTCGATCGCCTCGAAGGCGCCGGTGGAGGCGCCGGAGGGCACGGCGGCGCGGGCTACCGTGCCGTCGTCCAGACCGACCTCGACCTCGACCGTCGGGTTGCCCCGCGAGTCGAGAATCTCCCGGGCGACGATTCCCTCGATGGTTGCCACTAAGTCGCTCCTCGTTGTTGTGATCCGGTCCGTGGGTGGGCCGCGACGGTGCGGCTGAGGCAGGTGTTGAACGCAGCGTATCGGGCGGCGCGAACGGGCACGGCGTCGCCCGCGCACCCGGGTCACCCCGCGTTGACGGACATTCCCGGATTTCCGGGCGTCAACCGGCAACGGGTTTGCGCTGCGCGGACCAGATCCACCAGGCTGGTCGCCATGCCCGCCGCCTCGACCACCCTCCGCATGCTCGCCGTGTCGGTCATCGCGTCGCTCACGGTCACCGGCTGTCAGACATTCGAGGACGCCGGAGTCGCCATGGGCCGCTCGGAACTCGTCAACGACCTCGCCGCCCGGCTCGATCGAGCACTGGAGTTGACCTACTCGGCCGACTACCAGTTGCCCGGCGGCCAACGCGCCGCGATCGTGCAGGCACAGGACCCGGCACGATCCACGTACACCTACCCGGGCGGGCAGCTCACCGTCACCCCGGAGGCCGTCACCCGGTGCACGACGACCGGCGCCCGCCCGCAGTGCACCCTGATCACCCCGCCCACCCCGGGCAGCAAGCCCACCGTGACGCTCTTCGGCGAGGCCAACCAGCAGGGCCTCGTCACGCCGCCGGTGGTGGTCGGGCTGCTCACCGCCGCCGCGCTCGACCCACAGGCGGTCATCAAGCAGAGTGACACCACCGTCGCCGGGCGCCACGCCGCCTGCGTCGCGGTGCAGAGTTCGTCGTCCGGCGACTTCACCGCCTGCGTGACCACCGAGGGCGTGCTCGGCAGCTTCACCGGGCCGGTCGACGGCAAGCCGATGGAGCTGGCACTGAGCAACTACACCGCGACCGTCGACGAGGGCGCGTTCGAACCGCCCGCCGGCGCCGACGTCGTCGACCGCCGCCCCGGCGGCTCGTGACCGACCAACCGGCCGGGCCCACGACCGTCGCGCAGCCCGGTGGGTCCGCGTCCGGAACGCCGCTCGGCGGGATCACGCCCGCACCGCCCGGCGGGTTCCTGCCGGGGGCCGATCGGAGCCGGCCTCCCGGCCCCGGCGACCTGGCCCTGCCGGTGACCGGCGCGAAGCTGCTGACCGGCGTCGACGGCCAACTCCTCCGCGTCGCCGACCTGCCCGCCGACACCGAGTGGGTGCCGCTGGGCACGCTCGACGGAGTGCCCGCCTGGGGCACCGACCTGAGCACCACCGACGACCTTCCGGGCCGGGCGCGCGGCTGGGCGTCACTCGCCGCCGAGGTGCCGGAGCCGCACGCCACGCTCGCCGGCCGGGCGCTGGCGGTGCTGACCTGGCGGCGTACCCACCGGTGGTGCGGCGCCTGCCGAGCGGAGCTGACCGACCGACCCGGCGAGACGGCCCGACAGTGCCCCGACTGCGGCCTGTACGTGCCGATGCAGCTCTCCGCCGCCGTACTGGTGGCGATCACCCGACCCGGCCCGCCCGGGCACGTTGACGAGCTGCTGCTGGTCCGGCACGCCACCGGTCCGACCGGGCTCTGGGCGTTGGTGGCCGGCTTCGTCGAGGCCGGCGAGACACTGGAGGCGGCGGTACACCGGGAGGTCGGTGAGGAGGTCGGGCTGCCCGTCGACCGGCTGGCCTACTTCGGCAGCCAACCGTGGGCGATCTCCGGCCCGGGCGTGCTGCTCGCCGGCTTCACCGCCCGTGCCGCCGACCCGCACGCCGAACCAGTGGTCGACGGGCGGGAGCTGACCAGGGCTCAGTGGTTCGGCCTGGATGCGCTGCCGGCGCAACTGCCGCCCGCGTACTCCATCTCGCGCTGGCTCATCGACGCGACGGTGACCGCCGGGCGGCGCTGAAACCCGCGCGGCCCGGCGTTTCTCCTCAGAGACCGAGCAGGGTGCGCAGGTGGCGCGGGGGCGGGCAGTCGTGGGCGAGCATCGCGTCGTGCCAGTCGCGGACCGACACCCCGTCGGGGCGGGCGGCGGCGATCTCGGCCACCTCGCTGTACCCGACGAAGTAGGTGGAGAGCTGGGTGGAGGTGAGCTGGGCGCGCCGCCACTTGCCGGCCGCCTCGCCCTCCTCCTGGAAGCCGCGCCCGGTCATCAACGCCATCGCCTCGGCCTCGGGCAGGTCCTCGGCGTGCACCAACTGGTCGAGCAGCGCGTTGATGGTCATCCGCAGTTGCATCTTGAGCTGCTGCAACCGCACCGGCAGACCACCGAAGCCGAGCCCCGTCATCACCTCCTCCGCGTAGACCGCCCAGCCCTCGATGAACGGGCCGGACTCGGCCAGCGCGCGCACCCGCGTCCCGCCGACGTAGCGGCGAGCATGGGCGAGCTGGAGGAAGTGCCCCGGCATCGCCTCGTGCACAGTGAGGTTGCGGATCATGTGGTCGTTGTATTCGCGGTAGAACGACTCGACCCGCTGCGCCGGCCAGTCCGACGGGGTGGGCGCGATGCAGTAGAAGGTCGGCACGACGGCGGTCTCCAACGGGCCGGGCGCGTCGCAGTACGCCACCGCGACCCCCCGGGCGAACTCCGGCATCTCCTGGATCACGCACCGGTCGTCGACCACTGTGACCAGGTCGTGAGCGCGGACGAAGTCGGTCGCCTCGTCCAGGGTCACCCCGGCCAGCTCGACGATCGTCGCGTCGTCCGGGTGCTCGCCGGCGAGCAGGTCCAACGCCCGACGTACTGTCGCGTCGTCGGCCGGACCACCGACCAGCTCGACGGCCGCCTCGCGGATCTCCGCGGTGACCCGGTCCAGGTTGGCCCAGGCGCGACGCTGGATCTCGGCGGCGCCCAACTCGGTGTCGAGGGTGTGCCAGAGCCGGGCCTCCCAGCGGCGCCGGCCCAGTCGCGGGTCACGGCCGGGGCCGGCGTCGGCGGCCAGGCCGGTGCGCAGCCAGGCGACGAACTCCTCCAGCGCGGCGATCGCGGCGGTGGCCGCCGGCTCGACCCGGTCGAGGTGCCCCGGCGCCTGGGCGAGCAACGGCGGCAGCTCGTCACGGATCAGCGCGGCCGTGCCGGTGAACTGCCCGACCGCCGTCTCCGCGTGGATGCGCGGCATGTCCCGCAGCGTCGCGCGGGCGGTGGCGAGGGCGTCCGGTACGGCGGCGAGCCGACCGGCCAGTTGGGTCAGCCGCACGTCCGCGGGGGCGTACGGGCGGGCCAGCAGCGGGTGCAGCAGCGGGCCGGGGTTGTGCCGCAGCGGATCCCACTCGTGCGAGCGGATCTCGGTCAGCTCGAACAGCTCCCGGTCCACGAATGAGGTGAGCAGCGCGTGGTCGACCTGCTCGTCGACGTCGAGGGAGTCGGGGTCCAGTTCGGACAGTGCGTTTGCCGCGTCGGAGAGCATCGCCCGATCGGCGGTCAACCCGTCGGCGGACAGGTCGGGCAGTCGGTCGTCGAAGCGATGGTCCCCGGCGGCGGTGGCAACCCCCGGCCGCGACTCCAGTAAAGCCTCGACAACCCGCTCAGCCAGCACTCCAAACGCTTCCACCGCCCCACCCTACCGACCGCCCCACCCCCCGCCGCCGGTTCCGCCCACCGCCCCCGCACCAGCGGGTTGATCAAGAGCTCTCCGTCAGGCTCGAGCCGAAATCTGACGCAAACCTCTTGATCACCGTGGGCTGGCGGGTGGGGGTGGGGGTTCGGCTTGGCGGATGGCTTGGGCGTGGGCGAGGGTGGTGCGGCGCAGGGCTGCCTCGGGGTCGATGCCCGCCTCGCGGGCCGCAACCACCCTTGCCAGCAGGTCGGCGCCCAGTTTCGCCTCGGCGTCCGGCTGGGTGTCGGCCGGCGGGGGCGGCACGTCGATGCCCCTGCGGGCGGCCCGGTCCAGGATCTGCGTTGCCAGGGCCAGCGCGGGCTGACTCAGGGCCACGCCGTCCAACACCGACTGCCGTGCCTTCTCGGCGCGCTTGATCCGCTCCCAGTTCTCGGTGATCTCCTCCAGGGTGCCCGCCTCGGCACCGGCGAAGACGTGCGGGTTACGCCGGATCATCTTGTCGACCAGACCACCGGCCACGTCGTCGATGGTCCACCGCTCGTCCTCGGGCAAGTCCTCGGCGAGCCGCGCGTGCAACACCACCTGCAACAACACGTCGCCCAACTCCTCGCGCAGCGCGTCGGTGTCGTCGGCGCTGATGGCGTCGTACGCCTCGTAGCTCTCCTCCAGCAGGTAACCGGCGAGGCTGCGGTGCGTCTGCGCCCGCTTCCACGGGTCGCCACCCGGAGAGGCCAGCCGATCCAGCACGGCCACCGCGTCGAGCAGCCGGGCACCCGGCGGATCCCACGAGCCGTACATCAACTCCATCTCGGCCAACCCCGGCTGCCGGGCCAGCCGCAGACCCAACTCCCGGGCCAGCGCCTCGTCACCCGCCGGACCGGCCAGCCACACCACCGTGCCGTGCGCCGCCACCGCGTCCAGCAACGGCTGCGTCGCCGGGCCGTCCACCACAGTGACCTCGGCGCCCGCCTGGCGCACGGCCGTGGTCAACTCGCTGTCCGCGCCGGTCAACACCGGGTGCTGGCGTACGACGTCCCAGGCCGCGGCCGTCAACAGGCCGGCCGGCAACCGAGGTGAGGTGACCAGGAGGACGATCCGTGCGGTCATGCTCAGCTGGCCGTGCCCTCGGCCTCCGGCGTTCCGGTCGGCCCCTCCGGGGTGGAAATGTCCGTGACCGCGTCGGAGGCCGGCTCACCCAACGGCACACTCACCGCGGGTGCGTCACCGGCGAAACTGAGCAGCGGGAACTCCAGCGGACGGTACCGAGGGCTGACGGTGACGTCGTAACGACCGACCGCCTCGGCGAGGATCCGCTTGGTCGCCAGCGCGCCGCGTAGCTGCTCGCCGTCGAGCTGCTGGGCGGCGTCCGCATCGGTCACCTCAGCTGGGATCTTGCCGGCCGCACGCCCGGCGGCGATCACGTCGGCGATCTCCTCCTTGGTCGGCTCGACCGGCTCGGCCGGCAACCCGGACAGGCAGGTGAAGAGCTTCGCCACCTCCCGCACGTGCCCGGTCTCCGGGTCGAGACCGAGCTGCTGGGCGGCCTGGTCGGCCGCCACCTGGCCGCGCGGCTGATAGTTCTTCTCGGCGGAGAGCTTCTCGCACACCTTGGTCAGCACCATGGTCCGAACCACGTCGGCCACCTTGGGCAGGGCCGGTTGCGGCGCCCCGGGCTGCCCACTGGCGGACGACTCCGGCGCCGGGTTCTTCGTCCGCAGGTCCTTCATTGCGGTGGTGACCTGAACGTCGGTGATGCGCTGGTCACCGATGTAAGCGGCGATACCAGGCTCAGCACGGCAACCGGAGAGGGCGACGAGGCCGAGCGCCACAGTGGCGACGGCGGCAAGACGGCGAGCACGCATAGCCGTCACTCTCTCACGCCGTCACCCGGGGTTGTGACACCCCCCACCTTCGCTCACCGCAGGACCAGGGACGGCGTCGACGCACCGTCCCTGGTCGAGAGCACACCCTCGGCTCAGGCGCTCGCGGCCTCGGTGACCGCTCAGGCGCTCGCGGCGACAGCGAGTGGGGCGGGAGCACCGAGCACATCGGAGAGCAGTTGCGCACACCACTGGAGCAGCGCCTGGTCACGCAGCGGCTCGCCACCGATCCGGCGGGTGGTCGGTCGGGGCACGCTGACCTGGTCGGTGGCCTGCTTGTAGACGGCATCCGGGTGGTAGCGCTTGAGCCGCAACTGCTTCGAGTCCGGTAGGGGCAGCGGGCCGAACCGTACGTGCTTGCCCTGCATCGACACGTCGGTCAGGCCGTAGCGGCGGGCCAGCAGACGGAACCGGGCCACCTCCACCAGGTTCTGCACCGGGGCCGGCGGCTCGCCGTACCGGTCGGTCATCTCGGCGATCACCTCGGCCAGCCGCTCCTCGTCGCGCGCCTCGGCGAGCTTGCGGTACATCTCCAGGCGCAGCCGCTCCACGCTCACGTAGTCGTGTGGCAGGTGCGCGTCGACCGGCAGGTCGATCTTGACGTCGGTCTCCTCCTCCGGCCGCTCACCCTTGAACGCGGAGACCGCCTCGCCGACCATCCGGACGTACAGGTCGAAGCCGACGCCCTCGATGTGCCCCGACTGCTCGCCACCGAGCAGGTTGCCGGCGCCGCGGATCTCCAGGTCCTTCATCGCCACGTACATGCCGGCGCCCAACTCGGTGTGCTGGGCGATGGTCGCCAACCGCTCGTGGGCGTGCTCGGTGAGCGGCTTCTCCGGTGGGTAGAGGAAGTAGGCGTACGCCCGCTCCCGGCCCCGGCCGACCCGGCCCCGGATCTGGTGCAGCTGGGCCAGGCCGAGCAGGTCGGCCCGCTCCACGATCAGCGTGTTGGCGTTCGGAATGTCGATGCCCGACTCGACGATCGTGGTGCAGACCAGGACGTCGAACTCCTTCTCCCAGAAGCCGACCATGACCTTCTCCAGGGCGTCCTCGCCCATCTGGCCGTGCGCCACCGCGACCCGCGCCTCGGGCACCAGCTCCCGCAGTCGCCGTGCCGCCCGGTCGATCGACTCGACCCGGTTGTGCAGGTAGAACACCTGCCCGTCGCGGAGCAGCTCACGGTGGATGGACGCGGCCACCTGCCGGTCGTCCTGCGCGCCGACGAAGGTGAGCACCGGGTGCCGCTCCTCCGGCGGGGTGGCGATGGTGGACATCTCCCGGATGCCGGTGATCGCCATCTCCAGGGTGCGCGGGATCGGGGTGGCCGACATGCTGAGCACGTCGACCGACGCGCGCAGCGTCTTCAGGTGCTCCTTGTGCTCGACACCGAAGCGCTGCTCCTCGTCGACGATCACCAGACCCAGCTGCTTGAAGCGGGTCGCCGTCTGCAACAGCCGGTGCGTACCGATGACGATGTCGACGGTGCCGTCGGCGACCATCTCCAGCGTCCGCTCGGTCTCCTTCGGCGTCTGGAACCGGGACAGCTGCCGGATCTGGACCGGGAACTGACTCATCCGCTCGGCGAACGTGTTGTAGTGCTGCTGAACCAGCAGGGTGGTCGGCACCAGCACCGCCACCTGCTTACCGTCCTGCACCGCCTTGAACGCCGCCCGGACCGCGATCTCGGTCTTGCCGTAGCCGACATCACCGCAGATCAGCCGGTCCATCGGAACAGTCTGCTCCATGTCCCGCTTGACCTCGTCGATAGCGGCGAGCTGGTCCGGCGTCTCCTGCCAGGGGAAGGCGTCCTCCAGCTCGCGCTGCCACGGAGTGTCCGGGCCGAACGAGTGCCCCTTGGACGCCTTGCGGGCGGCGTAGAGCTGGATGAGCTGCGCGGCGATCTCCCGGACCGCCTTGCGGGCCCGGGCCTTGGACTTCTGCCAGTCCGAGCCGCCCATCTTGTGCAGGGTCGGCTGCTCGCCGCCCACGTAGCGGGAGAGCTGGTCGAGCTGGTCGGTCGGAACGAACAACCGGTCGCCGGGCTGGCCCCGCTTGCTGGCCGCGTACTCGATGACGAGGTATTCCCGGCTGGCACCGTTGACGGTGCGCTGCACCAGCTCGACGTAGCGGCCGATGCCGTGCTGCTCGTGCACCACGTGGTCGCCGGCCTTCAACTCCAGCGGGTCGATGGTGTTGCGCCGCCGGCTCGGCATCTTGCGCATGTCCCGCGTCGAGGTGCCCCGACCGCCGGTCACGTCGTTGCCGGTGAGCAGCACGAAACGGGACGCCTCGTCGACGAACCCGCTGCTCAGCGCACCACAGGTGACCACCAGCTCGCCGGGGACGGGCGCGGTCGGCACCTCCTCGGTCAACCGGGCACCCAGGCCCGCGTCGCGCAGCACCTCCACCGCCCGCTGGGCGGGGCCGTGCCCCTCGAAGACCAGCGCGATCGACCAACCCTCGCCGGCCCAGCGCTTGAGGTCCTCGACCACTCGCGAGGTCTCGCCGTGATAGAGCGGCGCCGGTTGGGCGGACAGGGTCACCGCGATGGCGTCGTCCGGAGTGACGGCGGCCTGCTCGGGCGCGTCCTCCCAGGGCTGCCGCGTCTCCGCGGTCTCCCCCTCGACGAGACCGAACGGGGACAGTGTCCACCACGGCTGGCCGAGCCTGCCCGCGGCGGCGCGCACCTCGCCGAGGGTGCGGAAGGCGGCGGCGCCGACGTCCACCGGGGCCTGGCCGCCGACCGCGGCGGCGGCCCAGCTGGCCTGCAGGAACTCCTCCGAGGTACGCACCAGGTCGTGCGCTCGCGTGCGGATGCGTTCCGGGTCGCAGAGCAGGACGTGGGTGCCGGCCGGCATGGCGTCCAGCAGCAGCTCCAGTGAGTCGGGACCGACCAGCACCGGGGCCAGCGACTCCATCCCCTCCACCGGGATGCCCTCGGCCAGCTTGTCGAGGATCTCGGCCAGCTCGGGGTGCTGCTCGGCGAGCGCGGCGGCCCGGTCGCGGACCGCCGGGGTGAGCAGCAGCTCCCGACAGGGCGGTGCCCAGAGCAGCGGAACCTGCTCGATGGTCCGCTGGTCGGCGACGGCGAAGGTGCGGATCTCCTCCACCTCGTCGCCCCAGAACTCGACCCGCGACGGGTGCTCGTCGGTGGGCGGGAAGACGTCCAGGATGCCGCCGCGCACCGCGAACTCGCCGCGCTTGGTGACCAGGTCGACCCGGGCGTACGCCATGTCGATCAGCCGGCGGGCGACCTCTTCCAGGTCCGCCTCCTCGCCGGCGGCAAGCTGCACCGGCTCCAGATCGCCGAGCCCCTTCAACTGCGGCTGGAGCAACGAACGGACCGGGGCCACGACCACTCGCAGTGGCCCGGTGCCGCCGTGCGCGTCGGTCGCCTCCGGGTGCGCCAACCGGCGCAGCACGGCCAGCCGCCGGCCGACGGTGTCGGAGCGGGGGGACAGCCGCTCGTGCGGCAGCGTCTCCCAGGAGGGGAAGACCACTACCTGCTCGGCAGGCAGCAACCCGCCCAGCGCGGCGGCCAGGTCGTCGGCCTCCCGGGTGGTGGCGGTCACCGCCAGCACCGGTCGCCCGGCGCCGTCGTTGTCCGCGGCGACCGCCGCGACGGCGAACGGGCGCAGCGCCGCCGGGGCGGTGATGTCGAGGCCGTCGACCTGGGCGGCACCGGAGCGCGCCAGGTCACGCGCCCGGGTCAGCCCGGGGTCGGCCAGGGCGGCGGTGAACAGACCGGTGAGCAAGGGAATCCTTCCCGGGGAGTCGACGCACACGACGGCGGCCCCTCGTCCAGCCGGACGGGGGGTGCACCCGGCAAGCCTATCTCCGCCGGTCAGCCATTTCCCGCTCCCTAGCCGGCCGAGACGCAACGGGTACGCCGACCCCGTCCCGCGCTCCTCCAGCAGCGCGCGCGTCCCGGTCGATTGGACCACCGCTCGTTGGGCGACGACCAATGCCAACTTGAGTGGACCACCGTCGCGTCGTGATCGACAAGCCAGGCCGAGCGCTGTCGACTCGCTCGATCAGCTGAACGCGCCGGGGCTCCGCCGCGCACCAGCGTTGGCCGGCCGAATTCCACCTTACGACAGTGGCAGCCACGAAAGAATCGGCCGGACCGTACCGCCTGCATCTTTGCGCAGCACAATTGCGCAAATCGATAGTCGATCCTCGATAGCCGCATGTACCGTGAACGAAATCGTCGCGATGACACCGACCATTGAGCCCACAGGGGTTCCGGAGAGGAGATGGAAAGCGTGAAGAAAATGCAGGCAAGGGTGGGGGTGGCCGCAGCCACCATCAGCGTCGCCCTCGCGGGTCTGACCGGCCCGGCGTCCGCCGTCGGCGCCACGTCCGACCGGACGGCGGCAGTGGTGGTCGGCGGGTCAGCGACCATGGCGGCCGGAGAGCTCGGCATGTGCTACAAGCTCCCGAACCCCGCCAACTCGCGCAGCGGCGGCGGGTTTTGCGACGGCACGGGGCCGGACGCCCGCTACTACGGCCGGGTCACCTGCAGCAACGGCATGAATTACTACGGGCCGGAGCGCTGGGCCGGCGATACGCGCAACTCGTACGGAACCTGCCCGAGCGGAACGTCACGGGCCTCGTGGGGGGTGTACGGCTACTACGTGTGACCCTGTCGACCAGGGGGACGTGTGGCACTGGCGCGTCCCTCTGGCGATCGGCCGCTCCGATCGGAGTGCGCCAACGACTTCAACAGCCAGGCGAGCTGGAACCTGCTCCCGGCGCCCATCCGCACCATCAACCCTCGCACGGCATAGCAGACCGTTCGTCGACTGATCTCCAGCTCGCGGGCTGCCGCCTCGTCCGTATAGCCTGCGGCCAGCAATTTCACGATGCGGCGCTCCCGAGGCGTGAGAGGAATCTCGCCGACGTCGGCAGCCGTCGGCGCACCGACCCGCCCGGAATGCGCTTTCGCACGTACGCCCTTCTCCATGACCATCCCCCGTAACTTGCGGCACCTATCCTCGATCACCTTCACCCTTAGCGGACCATGACGGAAGCCACTGTATTAGATCGACGCAGCAATTGTATTCCCGCATTGACCCGAGTCTGAATGGCGACACCGGGCAGCAACCATTCCTGCCGTCCAGGCGTCTGGCTCGAAACCATTGATCCACTCGGCTTCAAGGAAATCGGGGCATCCTCGGCACGTCAACACCGCGCTTTCCTTGAACCCCAGTGGATCTTCCCCCGCAAGACCGGTTGTCGCGCCATCCTGGCGGATCTTGACCGACTGCCGGCTGGCGTGGTCGGGTTTCGGTATGGGTGAGCAGTGGCGGGCACAGTTCGACGCGGAGGTGAGCTTCGCCAACGGCGGCGGGCTGCGTACCGAGGGGTTCCGGCTGGACATCCCCGGTCGGGAGATCACCGACGACGACCTGGCGGCGTTGTTCGTCCGGCACCTCGGGCTGCTGATGGTCGCCGAGGTACGGATCAGCGCCAAAACGGTCATCGAGGAGCCGCACAAGGGCGGCCGGGGCGTCGCGGTCGACGGATCCGGCGCCGACCGTCGGCTGGTCGAGCTGAGCCACGTGATCAACGACGGGATGACCACCCTGCCGGGTTGGCCGGGCCCCCGGATCACCGAGTGGCTGACCTTCGCGGCATCCCGTGAGCGGTACGCCCCGGGCACCGAGTTCCACGTGGCCCGGATCGACATGATCGCCAACACCGGCACGTACCTGGACACGCCCGCCCACCGCTGGTCCGGGCGGGACGACCTGACCGGGGTGTCGCTGGACCGTCTCGCCGACCTACCGGGGGTGGTGGTCCGGGTGCCGGCCGGCTTCCGCGCGGTGGACCGGCTGATGCTGGCCCCGTACGAGGTGACCGGCCGGGCGGTGCTGCTGCACACCGGGTGGGACGCGCACTTCGGCACCGAGCGGTACGGCGCGCCGGACGCGCCGTACCTGACCGGGGACGCCGCCCAGGCGCTGGTCGACGCGGGGGCGGCCCTGGTCGGCATCGACTCGATCAACATCGACGACATGAGCCCGGCGGCCGCCGGCGTACGCCCCGCACACAGCGCGCTGCTCGCCGCCGGCATCCCGATCGTCGAGCACCTGACCGGTCTGGACGGGTTGCCGCCGAGCGGGTTCCGGTTCACCGCGGCCCCGCCGATGGTGGCCGGCATGGGCACCTTTCCGGTCCGCGCCTTCGCCGTCGTCAACCCCTGACGCCACCCGCCTCTGACGCCACCCGCGACGCCGTCGACGCACGGCCAGCGGCCGCACCGGTCTCCGTGGCGACGGGTCAGCCGCCGGCCAACCGGTTCCGTCCGGCTGGCCATAAAACCAGCCATAGGCTGACAACGTGGACAAAGAATCGCACGGCACAGCTCGCGACTGGGCGCCGCGCAGCATCGGACTGCTCCTCGGCACCCTCGTGCTGGCCACGGCGTTCATCGCGGCCTACGTCGGCGCGTTGCACCAACCCACACCCCGCGACGTGCCGATTGGCGTCGTCTCCGGCGACCAACGCGCCCGGGCGACGCTCGACGCCGTGCGCGGCCAGACCAACATCCTGAAACCCATCGAGTACGACGACCCGGCCGCCGCCGAGCACGGGCTGCTCAGCCGCGCGGTGTACGCCGTGCTCAGCACCGGACCCGACAACGGCCTGCTCCTCACCGTGGCGAGCGCCTCCGGCCCCTCCGCCACCAGCGCGATCAAGGAGGTCCTCGGCACCGCCACCACCCGCACCGGCACCCCGCTCCAGATCGTCGACAAGGTGCCGGTCACGCCGACCGACCCGCGCGGGGTGGTGCCCTTCTACCTGAACGTCGGGTACGTGCTCGGCGGCTATCTCGGCTCGACAGTGCTCGGGATATCCGCCGGCACCACCCCCCGTACGGCGCGACGGGCCGGGCTGCGGATCGCCGCCCTGGCGGTCTACAGCGTGCTGCTCGGCATCGCCGGCGCGGTAGTGGTCGGACCTGTCCTGGACATCTGGCACCACGACGTACCGACGATCGCCGCCATCGGCGCGCTGGCCGTCTTCGCCGCCGCCATGTTCGCCAGCGCCATCCAGGGCTGGCTCGGCGTCGCGGGTACCGCGCTGGTCATCCTGCTGCTGGTGGTGCTCGGCAACCCGGGCTCCGGCGGCATCTACGCGCCCGAGTTCCTGCCCGGGGTGCTGCGCGGCATGCACCGCTGGAACATCCCCGGGCTCGCCAACGACCTGACCAAGGCCGCCGTGTACTTCGACTGGCGGTCGGCCGGCTGGCCGGCTGCCGCCCTCGGGATCTGGACGGTGCTCGGAGGGCTCGGATTGGTCAGCGCGAGCCTGGTCCGGGGTCGCCGGGCCGTCACCTCCGCCACCGGAACGACCCGCTCCGGCCCCGCGCCGGACCACGACGGTGGTTGAGATCACCCCGGAAAACACCCTCCCGAGGGCAGTGGATCACCAGGGGGCCCTCCAGACATCCCCGGCGCGCGGATACCATCCAGTAAGTCGGACAGCGCTGTCCTTCGTACCCACGTGAGGGAGCGCATCGTGACCGACCAGCACGACCATGACGGCCCGGACGCCGCACTGCGCGCCGACATCCGCCGACTCGGCACCCTGCTCGGCCAGACCCTGGCCCGCCAGGAGGGCCGCCCGCTTCTCGACCTCGTCGAGGAGATCCGCGCCCAGGTCCGCTCCGACGCCCCCGCGGCCGCCCAGCGCCTCGGCGGGCTCGACGTGACCACCGGCACCAAGCTGGCCCGCGCCTTCTCCACCTACTTCCACCTGGCCAACATCACCGAGCAGGTGCACCGTGCGCGGGATCTGCGCCGCCGTCGCGCGGTGCAGGGCGGCTGGCTGGACCAGGCCGCCAAGATGATCGCCGAGCGCGGGGTGCCGGCCGAGGAGATCGCCAACGCGGCTCGCCGGCTGGCGGTGCGACCGGTCTTCACCGCGCACCCGACCGAGGCGGCCCGTCGCTCGATCCTGTCCAAGTTGCGGGCGATCGCCGACGAGCTGGACACCGAGACCGCCAACGCGATCCTCTACGGCGCCAGCGACGAGGGCCCGGCCAACCGCCGGCTGGCCGAGTTGCTGGACCTGATGTGGCAGACCGACGAGCTGCGGCTCGACCGGCCGGACCCGACCGACGAGGCCCGCAACGCGATCTACTACCTGCGTGACCTGTACGCCGAGGCCGCCCCGCAGGTGCTCGACGACCTGGCCGACACGTTGCGCACGCTCGGCGTGGAGACCTCGCCGACGGCCCGGCCGTTGAGCTTCGGCACCTGGATCGGCGGCGACCGCGACGGCAACCCGTTCGTCACCCCGGCGGTCACCCGCGAGGTGCTGACCATCCAGCACGAGCACGGCATCGCGGCCACCGAGAAGGCGATGGACCAGCTGATCAACGAGGTCTCGGTGTCGCGCCGACTGCGCGGGGTGTCCCTGGACCTCTCCGCCAGCCTCGCCGCCGACCTGGACGCGCTCCCCGAGGTGGCGCAGCGCTTCCGCCGGGTCAACGCGGAGGAGCCGTACCGGCTCAAGGCACGCTGCGTGAAGGCGAAGCTCGCCAACACCCGGCTGAGGTTGCGCCAGGGCACCGCGCACGTACCGGGCCGGGACTACCGGGGCTCCGCCGAGCTGATCGCCGACCTGGACCTGCTACGCGCCTCGCTGGCCCGCAACTCCGGGCAGCTCACCGCTGTCGGCCGGCTGGCCTCCACCATCCGTACGGTCTCCGCGTTCGGCCTGCACCTGGCCACCATGGACGTCCGGGAGCACGCCGAGGCGCACCACGCGGTGCTCGCGCAGCTCTACGAGGCGGTCGGCGAGGTCTCGGACTACCCGGCGCTGACCCGGCTGGAACGCACCAAGCTGCTCGCCGACGAGCTGACCGGTCGCCGTCCGCTGTCGACGGTGGACACGTCGCTGTCCGAGCCGGCCCGCAAGACGTTCGACGTGTTCGGGACCATCCGGGAGGCCCAGGACCGGTTCGGCGCCGAGGTGATCGAGTCGTACATCATCTCGATGACCCTGGGTGTCGACGACGTGCTGGCCGCCGTGGTGCTGGCCCGCGAAGCCGGCCTGGTGGACGTGCACAGCGGGCGGGCCCGGATCGGGTTCGTGCCGCTCCTGGAGACCCCGGCCGAGCTGAACTCCGGCGGCGAACTCCTCGACGAGCTGCTGTCGCTGCCCGCGTACCGGGCGCTGGTGACGGCGCGGGGTGACGTGCAGGAGGTCATGCTCGGCTACTCCGACTCGAACAAGGAAGCCGGGATCACCACCAGCCAGTGGTCGATCCACCGGGCGCAGCGCGCGCTGCGCGACGTGGCCGCCCGGCACGGTGTGCACCTGCGGCTGTTCCACGGCCGGGGCGGCACTGTCGGGCGCGGCGGCGGGCCGACGCACGAGGCGATCCTGGCGCAGCCGTACGGCACCATGGACGGCGCGATCAAGGTGACCGAGCAGGGCGAGGTGATCTCCGACAAGTACACCCTGCCCTCGCTGGCCCGGGAGAACCTGGAGCTCACCCTCGCCGCGGTGCTCCAGGCGACCCTGCTGCACACCGCACCCCGGCAGCCGGCCGAGATGTTGGAGCGCTGGGACGCGACGATGGACGTGGTCTCCGAGTCGGCGTTCCGGTCCTACCGGTCGCTGGTGGAGGACCCGGACCTGCCCGCGTACTTCTGGGCGTCCACCCCCACCGAGCTGCTCGGCGCGCTGAACATCGGCTCCCGGCCGGCGAAGCGCCCGAACACCGGCGCCGGGCTGTCCGGGCTGCGAGCCATCCCGTGGGTGTTCGGTTGGACGCAGACCCGGCAGATCGTGCCGGGCTGGTTCGGCGTCGGTTCCGGGCTGGCCGCCGCCCGCGAGGCCGGTCTGGCGGACGTGCTGGCCGAGATGCACCGCAACTGGCACTTCTTCCGCACGTTCCTGTCGAACGTCGAGATGATGCTGACCAAGACCGACCTGAGCATCGCCCGCCGGTACGTCGAGACGCTGGTGCCGAAGAAGCTGCACCCGATCTTCGAGCAGATCGAGCAGGAGTACGAGCTGACCAAGCGGGAGGTGCTGGCGGTGACCGCCTCACCGGCCCTGCTGGAGAACTCGCCGGTGCTCCAGCGCACCCTGGCCGTCCGCGACACCTACCTGGAGCCGCTGCACCATCTCCAGGTGGCGCTGCTGCGGCAGTACCGGGAGTCGGGCGCGGCCGGGCGGGCGATCGCCACCGCACCGGGCGGCCGACGCGCACCGAGCGACGGCACCGCCCTGGAACGCGCGCTGCTCACCACCGTGAACGGCATCGCCGCCGGGATGCGCAACACCGGCTGATCAACAGGTACGGAAAAACGGGCCCCGGTCGCTGCGACCGGGGCCCGTTTCCGTAGCTCTGAACGACGGTCAGAAGTCGCCGCCGCCGAAGTCCCCGCCCCCGAAGTCCCCGCCCCCGAAGCCGCCACCACCGAAGTCCCCACCACCGAAGTCCCCGCCGGCGTAGTCCCCACCCTGTTCGCCGCCGCCGAAGTCCCCACCCTGGTCGCCGCCGCCGAAGTCGCCGCCCTGGTCGACACCGTCACCGAAGCCCTCCTGGTAGCCGGCGTCGTAGCCGTACCCCGGGTCGGCGAAGGCGGGAGAGAAGAGCGCGTCGGCGATCAGGATGCCGCCGAGCACACCAGCGCCGGCACCCAACGCCGTCTTCCACCAGGGCGTCGAATACCAGCCGGCGGGCACCGGGCGACCCTGATAACGCCCACCGGGGTAGTAGTAGGGCGTTTCCCGGCCGGGTTGCGGCCCGGCGCGGAAGGTCTGCCCCTGCACATCGACCTCGCGCTCCTTGGTGAGCTGCCCGACGCCGCGGGCGGCGGCCAGGGCCGGCACCTCGGGGCCCGGATCGATGCCCAGCGCCGTACGCGCCGCCCGAATGTACGCCAAACCCTCCAGCGCGGTCTCCCGGGCCAGCGCGAACTGGTGCGGCGTGGACGCCTGCTCCAGCTGGGAGCCCGCCGCGTTGTACCGCTCACCGGCGTCGGCCAGCGCCTGGCGGACCGCTGGCTCCTCGCCGTGCAGGTTCATCAACTGGCCGCCGAGGCGCTCGTACCACCGCTGCGCCTCCGCGCGGGCGTCGCCGAGCTCGGTGCGCCGACGGGCACCGGCCTGAGCGCGGACGAGCGCGGCGGCGCCCAGCGCGCCGACCAGCACAACGGCGAGGCAGAGCACAAGTTCCATGTCATCGAACGTACCCCCGGGTCGCACGTCGTATCCGTCTGGCAAGCTCCGGTGATGGACGTCTCGACAGTGCTCCTGGTGATCGTGTGCCTCGGCGCCGGCGGGGCGGTGGGCTGGCTCGCGGCCCGGTCCCGGTCGGCCGCCGACATCGCCCGCCTGGATGCCACCCTGGCCGCCACCCGGGAGGGCGAGGGTCGGCTGGAGCAGTCCATGCGGGCGTTGAGCTACGAGGCCACCGCGCAGTCCCAGGAGGCGGTGGCCCGGGCGGTCGCGCCGCTGCACGACACCCTGCGCCGATACGAGCAGCGGGTGGCCGAGCTGGAGCACGACCGCGTCGACGCGTACGCCGAGCTGCGTGAGCAGGTCCGCTCGATGACCGCGGTCTCCGGTGAGCTGCGCACCGAGACCAAGCAGTTGGTGGCGGCGCTGCGCGCACCGCAGGTGCGGGGCCGCTGGGGCGAGCACCAGTTGCGCCGGATCGTCGAGGCTGCCGGCATGCTGGAGCACTGCGACTTCTCCGAGCAGGTCACCGCCGCCACCGACCAGCAGGTCGTCCGACCGGATCTGGTGGTCCGCCTGCACGGCGGTCGCTCGGTGGTGGTGGACGCCAAGGCCCCGTTCGACGCGTACCTGACAGCCATGGAGGCCCGCGACGAGCGCGGCCGGGACACCCACCTCGACGCGCACGCGCGGCACCTGCGGGGGCACGTCGACGCCCTGGCCGCCAAGTCGTACTGGTCGGCGTTCGACAACTCGCCCGAGTTCGTGGTGCTGTTCGTCCCCGCCGACCCGTTCCTCGACGTCGCGCTCCAGCGGGACCCGACGCTGCTGGAGCACGCCTTCACCCGCAACGTGGTGCTCGCCACGCCGGCCACGCTGGTCGCCCTGCTCCGCACGGTGGCCTACTCCTGGCGACAGGAGGCACTGGCCCGCAACGCGCTCGCCGTGCACACCCTGGCCCGGGAGCTGTACGGCCGGCTCTCCACCCTGGGCGACCACGTGGGCAAGCTCGGGTCCTCGCTGGCCGGTGCGGTGACCGCCTACAACCGGGCGGTCGGCTCGCTGGAGGCCCGGGTGCTGGTCAGCGCCCGCAAGCTCGCCGAGCTGGGCGTCTCGGACGACGAGTTGGCCACCCCGGCCCAGGTCGAGTTGGCACCCCGGCAGCCGCAGGCACCCGAGCTGGCCGATCCGGCCGACGAGGTCTCGGCCCGCTAGCCATCTATGTGACAGTGCGTATGCCCGCATATCACGAAGTGGTCACAAGGAACTGGCCACTAGTGACAGTGCTCGCCGACACCCCGAAAGATTCTGCTCACCCGAGCGCCCTTCTCTGAAGGGCCCTGTTCTCTGGAGGTAAAGAGAACGTGAGCAGACTTCGAAACCTGAGCCGGCGCACCTCAGCCGCGCTCTTCGCGTCGGTCCTGGCGGCGAGCGCCATGACGACCATGGGGGGTGCCGCCACCGCGGCCGCCGCTCCCGCCACCACACCGGACGCTTCCCCGGCCACCGCCGCCGAGACGCTGGGCGCCCACGACGCCAAACTGCTCAGCGAGGCCCGCGCCAAGAAGGCTGCGACCGTCACGTTGATCGTCGCCACCGAGAAGGGTGAGGCAGGAGACGTCGCCGACAGCCTCACGAAGCTCGGCGGCACTGTCAGCCAGCGGCAGGACCGGGTCGGCTTCGTGCTGGCCAAGGTCCCGACCGACCGGGTCCTCAAGGCGGCACGGCTGCCCGGCGTCTCGGCCGTCGACCTGGACGAGGTCATCCAACTGCCGGACCCGGCCCCGGAGAACACCCCCACCGGCACCGCCGGCGCGCGGCAGGCCACCGTCGCGGCGCCGGGAGAGACCACCCCGGCCGACAACCCCTACATGCCGACGAACGAGACCGGCGCGGTGGCGTTCACCGCGGCCCACCCCGAGTGGGACGGCCGGGGCGTCACGATCGGCATCATGGACTCCGGTGTGGACCTTGCCCACCCGGCGTTGCAGCAGACCACCACCGGCGAGCGCAAGATCGTCGACTGGGTCACCGCGACCGATCCGCTGGAGGACGGCTCGTGGCGGCGGATGCAGGCCGAGGTCGCCGGCCCGTCGTTCACCATCGCCGGCGGCACGTGGACGGCACCGGCCGGCGCGTACCGGTTCAACCTGTTCAGCGAGTCGGTCACCGCCGCGAGCGACGCCCGGGGTGACGTCAACCGCGACGGCGACACGACCGACACCTGGGGTGTGCTCTTCGACCCGGCCACCAACAACATCCGGGTGGACGCCAACCAGAACCTCAACTTCACCGACGACCCGGTCATGCGGCCGTACAAGGAGAAGTACGACATCGGCTACTTCGGTACCGACAACCCGGCGACCCCGGTCGCCGAGCGGCAGCCCTTCGTCGTCGAGTTCCGCAAGAACGTGAACACCACGCCGATCGGGCTGCCGGGCACCTACGACTACGTCAGCATCGGCATCGTCGAGAGCACCCACGGCACCCACGTCGCCGGCATCACCGCCGCCAACGACATGCTCGGCAACGGGGCCTTCGACGGCGCCGCGCCCGGCGCCAAGCTGGTCTCCGCCCGCGCCTGCTCGTGGGGCGGCGGCTGCAGCGCGGCGGCCCTCACCACCGGCATGATCGACCTGGTGGCCAACCGTGGCGTCGACATCGTCAACATGTCGATCGGTGGCCTTCCGGGCCTGAACGACGGCAACAACGCGCGGACCAACCTCTACAACGAACTGATCGAGACGTACGGCGTGCAGTTGGTCATCTCGGCCGGCAACTCCGGCCCGGGTCTCAACACCGTCGGCGACCCGTCGGTGGCCAGCAACGTGATCAGCGTTGCCGCCAACATCAGCAAGGAAACCTGGCTGGCCAACTACGGGTCGGTCGTCAAGAAGAAGAACGCCCTGTTCAACTTCTCCTCCCGTGGCCCGCGCGAGGATGGCGGCTTCAAGCCGAACATCGCCGCCCCCGGCTCGGCCATCTCCACCGCACCGACCTGGCAGCTCGGTGCCCCGGTCCCCGAGGCCGGGTACGCGCTGCCCCCGGGCTACGCGATGCTCAACGGCACTTCAATGGCGTCTCCGCAGACCGCCGGCGCCGGCGCGTTGCTGCTGTCGGCCGCCAAGGCCACCGACCGGGGCGTCAGCCCGGCGGCACTGCGGCGGGCGCTGTTCAGCTCCGCCAAGCCGATCGCGGACGTGCCGACGTACGCGCAGGGCTACGGCATGGTCAACGTTCCGGGCGCCTGGCAGCTGCTGCGCCAGGGCGTCGAAACCCGGTCGTACGTCTCGGACGCGCCGGTCTGCAGCCCCCTGGCGGAGCAGCTGACCATCTGGAACGGTGTGAAGTTCGTGCCGAACCCGGGTCGGGGCACCGGCGTCTACAACCGCTGCACCTCGTCCGAGGGCGGCCACAAGGTCGGCCAGAGCAAGACGTACCCGGTCAAGCTCACCCGCACCAGCGGCCCGGCCGGCACCATCAAGCACAACATCACGCTCCAGGGCAACGACGGCACCTTCAAGGCACCGAAGACCGTCGCGTTGCCGCTCAACAAGGCCGTCACCATCAGCGTCACCGCCAAGCCGGCCACCGAGGGTGCGCACGGCGCGATCGTGCGGATCGACGACCCGGCCACCAACGTCGTCGACTTCGAGGTGTCCACCGTGGTGGTGGCCTCGAACGACGTGAAGAAGCCCACCTTCTCGTACGCCAACGAGGGCTCGGTCGACCGCAACGGCTTCACGTCGTACTTCGTCACGGTGCCGGAGGGTGCCAAGGCCCTCCAGGTGAACCTCTCCGGGATCGCCACCGGTTCGCAGACCCGGTTCATCGCGATCAACCCGTTGGGTGTGCCGGTGGAGGCCACCACCAGCACCGTCTGCTACACCAACTTCTCCGACGTCAACGTCTGCAAGCCGCAGGAGCGTGACTACCAGAACCCGCTTCCCGGGGTCTGGGAGATCGAGGTGGAGTCGCGGCGCACGTCCCCGGCGCTGAACAACCCGTTCAAGCTCCAGGCGCGGGTGCAGGGCCTGACGGTCGAGCCGGCACTGGTCGAGCTGCCCAGTGTCGAGGCCGGCGAGCCGACCCCGGTGAGCTGGAAGGTCACCAACGCCTTCGGTCCGGTCTCGGTCAGCGGCCGCAGTGGCGCGCTGACCGGTGTGCGGACCGAGCGTCCGACCATCACCGAGGGCGGCCCCAACCAGGAGTGGACCGTCGAGATCCCGGCGGGTACGTCGACGTTCACCGCCCGGATCGGCAACCCCGCCAACGCGGGAGCCGACCTGGACCTGTTCGTCTACCGGGGTACCACCGAGGTCGGCCGGGCCGCGGACGGCGACTCGGAGGAGGCGGTCACGCTGACCAACCCGGCCGCCGGCACCTACCGTGTCGTGGTGGAGCCGTACGGGGTCGACGGGCCGGGGACCAGCACCGCCTACGACTACTACGACGCGTTCGCGTCCGCGTCGCTGGGCACGATCACCGCCCCGGCCGCCGCGGTGCCGCTGATGCACGGCGAGTCGGCCACCATCACCGGCACGGTGACCGCTGTGGCCGTTCCGGCCGACGGGCGTCAGCTCTCCGGTGAACTGGCGATCGTCACCAGCGAGGGTGCGATCGTGGGTCGTGGCAACGTGTCCATCGGTGCCGTGAACTGACCCGCTCGTAACACCGGCAGGAGCCCGTCCCCACGTTCGGGGGCGGGCTCCCGCATGTCAGGGGTGAGTGGTCAGGATCGGTGGGCGGCCGTGACGACGAACGGGGTGCCCTGCTGGCAGGTGGTCATCATGCCGGGCTCCACCCGGCCGGTGACCTCGACCCGCGCGCCCGGCGTCAGCACGTCACGAGGGCCGCCGAGCAGCAGGTAACCGTCGAGCAGGACGCACCCGGGCTCCACGCCGCCCTGCAGGGTGCCGCTCAGGGTGGTGGCTCCGACGCCCGGCGGCGTGCTCGGGCCGCCCGGCTTGGGGGTCTTCACTCCGGGCGGCACGGTCGTAGTGCCGGTCGCAGGCGGGGGCGTCGGGTCAGGCGTGGGCTGGCTGGTCACCGGCTGCGCTCCCGTCGGTGTCGGGGTGGGTGTGCCGCCCCCGACACCCTGGCCGCCGCAGGCGCTCAGCGCCACGCAGACGGCCAGCGCGGGGACGGCGAGCCGAAGAGTCCTCATGCCGAATCTGACGTACGCCGACCCGAGTTCGTTCCCGCGCTTCAGCCGCGCGCCGCGGCGGCCTTCATGTCCCGCCTCAGCTCCTGCGGAAGCGAGAAGGTGAGCCGCTCGTTGGCGGTGGTGATCTC
Organism: Micromonospora sp. NPDC127501; assembly: GCF_040302185.1. NCBI lineage: Bacteria > Bacillati > Actinomycetota > Actinomycetes > Micromonosporales > Micromonosporaceae > Micromonospora > Micromonospora sp. NPDC127501. Next base: position 202,525 of record NZ_JBEORJ010000011.1, read on the forward strand.
CTCGACGTCGGCGAAGCCGCGGGCGGCGAGGTGGACCAGCACCTCCTGGACCAGGTCGTCCGGGACGCTCGCGCCCGAGGTCAGACCGACCGTGGTGGCCCCCTCCAGCCAGGCGTCGTCGATCTCGTGCGCGAAGTCGACCAGGTGACCGGCGCGAGCGCCGGCGTCCAGGGCGACCTCGACCAGGCGGACCGAGTTGGAGGAGTTCGTCGAGCCGACCACGATCACCACGTCACAGTCGGCGGCGATCTCCTTGACCACGTGCTGCCGGTTGGAGGTCGCGTAGCAGATGTCGTCGCTGGGCGGGGACTGCAACAGCGGCAGCCGCTGCTTGAGGCGGGCCACCGTCTCCAGCGTCTCGTCGACCGAGAGCGTGGTCTGGGAGAGCCAGACCACCTTCTCCGGGTCACGTACGGTGATCTTGTCAGCGCCGTCCGGGCCGTCCACCAGCTGGATGTGCGCGGGGGCCTCACCTGCGGTGCCGATGACCTCTTCGTGCCCCTCGTGGCCGATGAGCAGGATGTCGTAGTCCTCGGCCGCGAAGCGCCGCGCCTCGTGGTGCACCTTGGTGACCAGCGGACAGGTCGCGTCGATCGCCTTGAGCGACCGCGCCTTGGCCTGCTCGTGGACCTCCGGCGCCACACCGTGCGCGGAGAAGACGACGGTGGCGCCCTCCGGCACCTCCTCGTTCTCCTCCACGAAGATGGCGCCCTGGGCCTCCAGGGTCTGCACCACGTGCTTGTTGTGCACGATCTGCTTGCGCACGTAGATCGGGGCGCCGTAGAGCTTCAGCGCCTCCTCCACGGTCTGCACCGCGCGGTCGACACCCGCGCAGTAGCCGCGGGGCTTGGCCAGGAGCACGCGCTTGCCGGTCCGGTGAGTCGCCTGAGCCTCAGTCACCACCCCATCGTACGTGCCGCCCCGCAGCCCGGCACCGGCCCGCAACCCACCCCCGCCCCACCCCCCCAGCCCCCGGTGATCAAGAGGTTTACGTCAGGAACACGCTCAGCGCCGACGCAAACCTCTTGATCACCGGGGAGGTCCGTAGGGTGGGCGGGTGAGCGAGGGTGGGCGGGTGGGAAGCGGCGGGGGCGGCGGCGGGCCGAGCAGCGCTGAGGAGCCTTGGCCGGTACGGGTGGTCAGCCAGAAGGTGGGGGCCTGGATCGCCAAGCTGGGCTGGGTGTGGGTGGACGGGCAGGTCGCGCAGATCAGCCGCCGCCCCGGGGCCAGCACGGTCTTCCTCACCCTGCGTGACCCGTCGGCCGACCTGAGCCTGACCGTCACCACCAACCGGGACGTCCTGGACTCGGGCGCGCCGGAGCTACGCGAGGGCGCACGTGTGGTGCTGCACGCCAAGCCCGAGTTCTACGCCGCCCGGGGCACGCTGAGCCTGCGGGCCGACGAGATTCGCCAGGTGGGGCTCGGGGAGCTGCTGGCCCGGCTGGAGAAGCTCAAGAAGCTGCTCGCCGCCGAGGGGCTCTTCGACCGCGCCCGCAAGCGTCGACTGCCGTTCCTGCCCGGCCGGATCGGGCTCATCACCGGTCGCGCGTCGGCGGCCGAGCGGGACGTGCTGACCAACGCACGGCGGCGCTGGCCCGCTGTGGAGTTCCGCACTGTCAACGTGGCCGTGCAGGGACCCGCCGCGGTGCCCGACATCGTCGCGGCGCTCAAGGTGCTCGACGCCGACGAGAGCATCGACGTGATCGTCATCGCCCGCGGCGGCGGCGGCATCGAGGACCTGCTCCCGTTCTCCGACGAGGCGCTCTGCCGGGCCGTCTTCGCCTGCCGTACCCCGGTGGTCAGCGCCATCGGCCACGAGACCGACGCGCCACTGATCGACTACGTCGCCGACCTGCGGGCCTCCACCCCCACCGACGCGGCCAAGCGGATCGTCCCCGACCTCACCGAGGAGGTACGCCTCATCGGCCAGGCCCGCTCCCGGCTGCAACGGGCGGTCCGCAACCTCGTCGACCGGGAGACCCACCGCCTCGACCTGCTGCGCTCCCGACCGGTGCTGGCCCGGCCGCAGGTGATGGTGGAGCATCGGGCCACCGAGCTGGCCGCGTTACGCCAACGGGCCGGCCGCTGCCTGGACCACCGGCTCGCCACCGCCGACGACGAGCTGCGGCACACCCTCGCCCGGCTGCGCGCCCTCTCCCCCGCCGCCACCCTCGACCGGGGGTACGCGATCGTGCAGCGCGCGGACGGCCACGTGGTCCGCGCGGCGGCGGAGGTCGGCAAGGGTGACCCGCTGCGGGTACGACTGGCCGACGGCGAACTGGCCGCCACTGTCGATGGCTGAGTGGCGACGCGGCGCGGTGGGGAGTGGTGTGCTGAGATGGACGCGATGACTGACGACACGAAGGCCGGGCCGGACGAGCGGCTCAGTTACGAGCAGGCCCGTGCCGAGCTGGCCTCGGTGGTGGAGCGGCTGGAGGCCGGCGGCACGTCCCTGGAGGAGTCGCTGGCGCTCTGGGAGCGCGGCGAGGCGCTGGCGGTGATCTGTCAACGCTGGCTGGATGGTGCGCGGGCGCGGATCGACGCCGCCCGGCAGGAGCCCGCCTCCTGACCGACCGCCGGTGGGGCGGCCGGAGCCGCCCCACCTCGGTAGGTCAGTTGAACAGGCTGTACAGCTCGGCCGGCGCCTCGACGACCTGGTCCGCCGGCGGCTTCTGCGCGGCGGTGGCGGCACCATAGTCGGAGTAGGTCATCTTGATCTCCTGGGCGGCGGTCTGCCCGGCGGCCGGCAACTGCAGCACCAGCTCGCTGAGCCGGCCCTGCGGGTCCACCTTCGCGGTGAACGGGACGGTCTTCGCCTGGGTGCCCAGCGCGGCGATCGTGGCGGCGTTCAACGAGCCCGCCTCGGCGGCCTTGGTGACGTCGATGGTTCCGGCGTACGCGCCGGTGCCGGTGCTGCGGACCTCGGTGATGCCCTGGGTGAGCACCGCGCTGCCGGCCGGGTCGACCTTCTCGAAGTCGAAGCCGAGGTTGCGGTTGCCCTTGATCCGGTTCTGGTCCAGGTGCTGGTACTTGCCGAGGTTGAGCTGCTTGATGGCGGGCAGGCTGTCGGCGGTGGGGCCGCTCAGCTCCAGCTTCACCCAGCTGTCCGGCTTGTAGTGGACAACGTCGAGCTTCATCGCCAGGTCGGCCGAGGGGCCCCCGATCGAGATCTTCATCGCCGCGCTCTGGCTCGGCTGGTGCACCAGCCCTTCCGCCGTCGAGCCGGCACCGGCGAGGGTGAACCGGAAGTTCCCGTTGCTGATCTCCTTGGTGGAGTCGAGCAGGGCCTGCTTGGCGTCACCCGCCACCGGGGCACCGGACGGGCTCGCCGTGCCGGAGGCGCTCACCGTCGGGGACGGCGTCGATCCGGCGGTGCCGGTTCCGCTGGCGCAGGCGGCCAGTGCGGGCGTGATCAGAGCGGCGGCTACCAGGCCGGCGCCGAGTCGTCGAACAGTCATACGTGTCTCCCAAGGGGGTCACCCGACGACCTGGACGGCGCCGGAAACCGGGCGACGCAGCAGCACCGTCGGCTGCGTCGCGCGACCCGGGCCGAGCAGCGCGCCCGGATCACTCCCTCCTTGTTCCCTGTCGACGCGTCGGACAATCACCCTTCGGGCCTGTTGCCCAGATTCGGCGCCAGCGGGGCACCCCTCCGGGTCCGGTCAGCGCAGCGAGCCGGCCAGTTCGCGGAGTTCGTTGTCCCGGGCGTCGCCGACGACGATCACCGTGCGGGTCGGCTCCAGCAGGACCAGCGCCTGCTGGTTTCCCCGGGCCGTGTAGAGCTGCCAGGTGCGCCCGGCCAGCTCGGTGGGGCCCTGCGGCTGGCCCTGACTGGTCAGCTCGGCGGGGAGCAGACGGTCCGCCGGGACGCTGCTCTGCAGCAGTTGGACGCCCCGCCCCTCCGGCGTGAGGTAGCCGAGTCGCAGGTTCGCACCGCCCTCGACGGTCTGGTAGCGGGCGCTCACCGTCTTCCAGTCGCCGTCGAGCCCCTGCGGCTGGCTCACCGGAAAGACGTTCGCCGAACGGGCCTGCTCGATGGCGGGCGCCGGATCCACCGTGGTGGCCTGGTCGCCGCCGAGGAATCCCCGGTAGAACGCCAGCAGGAGCGCGATCGGGACGAGCAGCACCAGCAGCGAGATCGCCATGTCCTTCGGCGACCGCTCGGACTTGCCGGACACCGCCGGCGGCGGTGGGGTCGGGTCGGTCGCGGCGGGCTCACCACCGCGGCCGGCGGGGACGTCGGCCGGCGGCTGACCGTCGGGCGGCGTGCGATCGGCGGGTACGCGGTCGGCTGGCTGTGCGGGTTCCACCCCCTTATCTTCGCAGCCGCCCGACCGGCGGTATCCGGGCCATCACCGCCCCGCGCCGACGCCCGGTCGGCCATCGTGTGAGGATCAGCGACAAAGCCGGCAGTGGGGGCCTCCCCGCCGCCGGCCGTCCCCGCACCGTCGCGAGGAGGAGTAGCCGTCATGACGAACACCAGGACGCGGATCCCACAGGATCTCGACCGAAACCTTGCCCTCGACCTGGTCCGGGTCACCGAGGCCGCGGCGATGGCCGCCGGCCGGTGGGTCGGTCGAGGCGACAAGGAGGGCGGCGACGGGGCCGCGGTCGACGCCATGCGCAAGCTGATCAACTCGATCCAGATGCGCGGTGTGGTGGTGATCGGCGAGGGCGAGAAGGACAACGCCCCGATGCTCTTCAACGGCGAACACGTCGGCGACGGCACAGGCCCGGAGGTGGACGTCGCCGTCGACCCGGTGGACGGCACCACCCTGATGAGCAAGGGCATGCCGAACGCGGTGGCGGTGCTCGCCGTCTCCGAGCGCGGTGCGATGTTCGACCCCAGCGCCGTGTTCTACATGGAGAAGCTCGCCGTCGGGCCGGCGTACGCCGACGTGATCGACATCAACGCCGGTGTGGCGGAGAACCTGCGCCGGATCGCCAAGGTCAAGGGCACCGACGTCTCCGAGGTGACCGTCTGCGTACTGGACCGGAGCCGTCACGACGACCTGGTCACGCAGATCCGCCGGACCGGGGCGGGGATCCGGTTCATCTCCGACGGCGACATCGCGGGCTCCATCGCGGCGGCCCGGGGCGAGTCGGACGTCGACGTCCTGATGGGCATCGGCGGCACCCCGGAGGGCATCATCTCCGCGTGCGCGCTGAAGTGCATGGGCGGTGCGATGCAGGCCAAGCTGTGGCCGCGCGACGAGCAGGAGCGGGAGAAGGCGATCGCCGCCGGGCACGACCTGGACCGGGTGCTGGGCACCGACGATCTGGTCACCGGCGACAACTGCTTCTTCGTGGCGACCGGGGTCACCTCGGGCGACCTGCTGCGCGGGGTGCGTTACCGGGCGGGCGGCGCGTACACCCAGTCGATCGTCATGCGCTCGAAGAGCGGCACCATCCGGGTGATCGACTCGTACCACCGGCTGGAGAAGCTGGCCCTCTACTCCGCGGTCGACTTCGACGGTCGTCCGCTGGCCGAGCAGGAGTGACAGTCACCGACACGGCGACCCCGCAGACCCTGTCGGCCGCCCGCCGGATCACCGGCGTCGCGCTGGCGTCGGCCTCCGGGGTCGCGGTGGCGGTGCAGTCGCGCATCAACGGCGAGTTGGGGGTACGCCTCGACGACGGTTTCGCCGCCGCGGTCGTCTCGTTCGGCGTCGGTCTGCTGGTGCTGCTGGTGCTGGTGCCCGCGACCCCCGGTGGTCGGCGAGGGCTGGTCGCGACGCGGCGGGCCCTGCGGACCGGCGCGCTGCGGCCCTGGCAGTGCCTCGGCGGGATGTGCGGGGCCTTCCTGGTGGCCACCCAGGGCCTCACCATCGGCACGTTGGGCGTGGCGGTCTTCACCGTGGCGGTGGTCGCCGGCCAGAGCGGCAGCAGCCTCGCCGTGGACCGAGCCGGGATCGGGCCGACCGGCCGGCAGCCGGTCACCCGACAGCGGCTGGCCGGCGCGGTGCTCACCGTGCTGGCGGTCGGCCTGGCGGTCGGCGACCGTCTCGGCGACCCGGGCGCGCTGGCGCTGGCCCTGCTACCGCTGCTCGCCGGGGTGGGTATCGCCTGGCAGCAGGCCGTCAACGGCCGGGTCCGAGCGGCGGCCGACAGCGCGTTGACCGCCACGCTTGTCAACTTCGCCGTCGGCACTGTCACCCTGCTCGTCGCATTCGCGATCGACATCGCCGTACGTGGCTGGCCCTCCGGCCACCTGCCGAGCGAGCCGTGGCTCTACCTGGGCGGCCCGATCGGCATCGTGTTCATCGCGATCGCCGCCGCGATCGTCCGCTTCACCGGTGTGTTGCTGCTCGGCCTGGCCACCATCGCCGGGCAGATCGTGGGCGCCGTCCTGTTGGACCTGATCCTCCCCACGGCGGCCTCGCACCCGGGAGTGAACACCCTGCTCGGGGCGGCGCTGACCATGGTGGCGGTGCTGATCGCCGCGCTGGCGCCACCCGCCCGCCGCTGACCAGCCGCCCGCCGAAGGTTCAGCCGCACCCCGGAGAGTCAGCCGCACCCCGGAGAGTCAGCCGGAACCCGTCATCCCCTCAGGATCCGGTCGACCCGTCTCGATCCGGACTCAGGTCGGCGTGGGTCCGATACCGACGCTCAGCCGGCGTCGGAGGAGTGCCCGGGGAAGAGGTGTGCGCTCGGGTCGATGGCCACTGCCGCGTTGTTGACCGCCGTCGCCGCCTCACCGAAGCCGGTGGCGATGAGCCGGACCTTGCCCGGGTACTCGATGATGTCACCCGCCGCGAAGACCCGGGGCAGGTTGGTGGCCATCGCGCTGTCGACCAGGATGTGCCGGCGGTCCAGCCGTAGCCCCCACTCGGCGAGCGGGCCCAGGTCGGCCGTGAAGCCGAGGGCGGCCACCACGGTGTCCACCGGCAACGTCTCGGTCGCGCCGCCGCGCACTGTCACCTCGGCACCGGTCACCGTGCCGTCCCCGAGCAGCTTGGTGACCTCGGCGTTGACCACCACCCGCACCGGCAGGGACAGCACCCGGGCGACCGTCGAGGCGTGGGCGCGGAACTTCTCCCGCCGGTGCACCAGGGTCACCGACCGGGCCAGCGGTTGCAGCGCCAGAGCCCAGTCGAAGGCGGAGTCGCCGCCACCGACGATCAGCACGTCCCGATCGGTCAGCTCGGTCGGCTCGGTCACGAAGTAGACGATCCCCGCGCCGGGGGCGCCGTCGGCGCACGGCAACGGCCGAGGGCTGAAGCTCCCGAGCCCGCCGGTGACCACGATCGCGCCGCACGCAAGCTGCTCGCCACCGGCCAGGCCGAGCACCGGGCGACCGTCGGCGTACGCGAGCTTCTCCGCCCGGGTGCCGAGCAGGTACTGCGGACCGAACGGGGCCGCCTGGGCCACCAGGTTGGCCACCAGGTCGCGGCCCTTGACCGCGGGGAAACCGGCGACGTCGAGGATCAGCTTCTCCGGGTACATGGCGGTGACCTGCCCGCCCGGCTCGGGCAACGCGTCGATCACCGCCACCGAAAGCCCCCGGAACCCCGCGTAGTACGCGGCGAAGAGGCCGGCCGGACCGGCCCCGATCACGGCGATATCGACCTCGCGCATGGCGTACCGTCGCTTTCCGCTCACGGATCAACGCGTGCTGATCTCGACCGTAAGCGGGCGGCGACGGTCGGGCAAGCACGTCCCAGAGGCGCGCCGGAGAATCGCCTCAGGGCAGGCTGAGCGTGGAGCCCGAGTAGTCCGGGCCGCCCACGGCGGGTCGCCGCCGACGGAACAGGATCGCCGCCACCACCCCGCCGAGCAGGCCGAACAGGTGCCCCTGCCAGGAGATCCGCTCGTCGGTGGGGAGGATGCCGACCAACTGCCAGCCGTAGAGCAGACCGACCAGGAGGAAGACCGCGAAGTTCCACCAGCTGCGCTCGACGATGCCCCGGGTGAGCAGGATGCCCAGGTAGCCGAAGATCACACCGCTGGCACCGACCACCACCGAGTTGGGCGAGCCGGTGAACCACACGCCGAGGCCGCTGACCAGGATGATGACCAGGGTCGACCAGAGGAACCGGCGGGCGCCGGCGGCGAGGACGAAGGTGCCGAGCAGGATCAGCGGGATGCTGTTGCTGTAGAGGTGGTCGAAGCCGTGGTGCAGGAACGGGGAGAAGAAGACTCCGTCCAGCCCGTCGATGCGCTGCGGGATGATGCCGGCGGTGGCGTCCAGGCCGAACGCGAGCCCCTGGTCGACGGCCTCGATGAGAAAGAGAAACGGGACCACCGCGCACATGGCGACGAACGCCCGGCCGAGCGCGGCGTAGAACGCCTCGGTGCCGAACCGGTAGGGGTCGCCGCTTGACGGGTGCAGGGTCACTCCACAACTGCTATCAGCAAAAGCGGCCGACCGCCACTCACGTCCTGTGCGGAGTACGCGCGAAGGCGGGGCGGTGGAGAACCACCTGCCCCGCCTTCGACAGCCGTCAGTAGTGCCCGTTGTTCTGGAAGTAGGTCCAGGCACCGCAGGGCGTCTTGTACCTGCCCTTGATGTAGCCCAACCCCCACTTGATCTGCGTGGCCGGGTTGGTCCGCCAGTCGGACGCGACGGAGCCCATCTTGCTGCCCGGCAACGACTGCGGAATGCCGTACGCACCGGACGAGGAGTTGCTGGCCTTGTGGTTCCAGCCGCTCTCCTTGGTCCAGAGCTTCTCCAGGCAGGGGAACTCGGCGATGCCGAAACCCGCGCTGATCATCAGGGCGCAGCCGGTCTTGCGGTTGCCGCTGTACTCGGCGCAGGACGCCGGGATCGGCCCGTCGTACGGCTTGGCGGGCGCGTTGGCGGCGGCGGCGCGCTCGCGCTTGCGGGACGCCGCGGCGGCCTCGGCCCGGCGGGCCCGCTCAGCGGCTTCCTTGGCGGCCTGCTTCGCCCGCAGCTTGGCCTGGTACTCGGCGGCCCGCTGCTTGGAGAACTGCACCTGGTGGGCGGCCTGCCGCTCGCGCTGGTACGCGAGGTCGGCCCGGTCGACCTCGAGACTGACCTGCTCGGTCAGACCCTGTTGCTGGGTTTCCCGGTCTTCGCCCAGGTAGAAGCCACCGGCAACGCCCACGGAGAGCAGCGCTACAGCAGCCGTACGGGCGCCCAACCGGCTCCACAGCCGACTCACGAAGTGGTCCCTTCGTCGGGAGCAAGGACGCGGCGCGGCGCAGACCACAGGTGGGCCGTCAGCCGTGCCACGAGCGCCCCGACCGGTTGCCGGTCGCGCCGACGCACCGACCTTCGCCGATGCCGTCCGTCTCGGGACGAACGATCGCCAACGATTCCGGTGGTGCGTGGACGCTCGTGGGACACGATTGCGCACAGTGAGGCTGATGGGAAACCAACCAGGCTGTTTGTGATCTGCGCCACACCAAAAATGCGGACAAAAGCCCACATAGAGCCCGTCAGATCGGGATGTCCTCCAGGAGGTCGGTGACCATCGCGGCGATCGGCGACCTCTCCGAACGGCTGAGGGTGACGTGCGCGAAGAGCGGATGGCCCTTGAGCGCTTCGATGACAGCAGTCACCCCGTCGTGCCGGCCGACCCGCAGATTGTCCCGCTGGGCCACGTCGTGGGTGAGCACCACCCGGGAGCCCTGCCCGATCCGGGACAGCACGGTCAGCAGAACCCCGCGCTCCAGCGACTGGGCCTCGTCCACGATCACGTAGGCGTCGTGCAGGCTGCGCCCACGGATGTGGGTCAGCGGCAGCACCTCCAGGATGCCCCGCGAGGTGACCTCCTCCAGCACGTTCTCGTGCACCACCGCGCCGAGCGTGTCGAAGACCGCCTGGGCCCACGGCGACATCTTCTCCGACTCCGAGCCCGGCAGGTAACCCAACTCCTGGCCACCGACGGCGTACAGCGGGCGGAACACGATCACCTTCTTGTGCCGGCGGCGCTCCATCACCGCCTCCAGCCCGGCGCAGAGCGCCAGCGCCGACTTGCCGGTGCCGGCCCGGCCACCCAGCGAGACGATCCCGATCGACTCGTCCAACAGCAGGTCGAGAGCGATCCGCTGCTCGGCCGAGCGGCCGTGCAGCCCGAACGCCTCCCGGTCGCCCCGGACCAGACGCACCGACTTGTCCGGCAGCACCCGACCGAGCGCGGAGCCACGCCCCGAGTGCAGCACCAGACCGGTGTGGCAGGGCAGCCCGGCCGCCTCGTCGAGGTCGAGCGTCTCGCCGGCGTACAGCTGGCCGATCTGCTCCTCACTCAACTCCATCTCCGACATGCCGGTCCAGGTCGGGTCGCTGGCCTGGCCGTGGCGGTACTCGTCGGCACGCAGACCCACGGAGGCCGCCTTGACCCGCAACGGCATGTCCTTGCTGACCAGGGTCACCTCCCGACCCTCGGCGGCGAGGTTGAGCGCGACGGAGAGGATCCGGGCGTCATTGCTCTCGGTACGGAAACCGGGCGGCAGGACGCCGTCGTCGGTGTGGTTGAGCTCCACCCGCAGGGTGCCGCCGACGTCGTTGGCGGGCACCGGGCGGTCGAGTCGGCCGTGCCGAACCCGCAGGTCGTCGAGCATCCGCAGCGACTGCCGGGCGAACCAGCCCAGCTCCGGATGGTGCCGCTTGCCTTCCAGTTCGGTGATGACCACCAGGGGTAGCACCACCTCGTGCTCCGCGAACCGGTGGAACGCCGCCGGATCGGAGAGCAGCACCGACGTGTCCAGGACGAAGGCCTGGCCGGCTGGTCGTGGCTCCTTGGGGTCGGCCGGCGCGGTGGCCGCCGAACGGCGGCTCCTGGTGGCTCGGCGGGGCGTGGCAGTCGCGGCCGGGGTCTGGTCGGCACCGGCGATGGTACGGCGAGTCGTCACAGGCCTGCTCCGACGGATGGGCACCCGCCACCCGTGTTCCGCCTCCTCCGGTGCCCGGGGACACGGGGTCGGATGCGGAACCCCATGCGCGAGGTCGCAGATCCGGGCGGACCGGCTGGCTCGGGAGAACCCCGTGCCATGCCTAGACGCTAGCCCCGCCTGACCTTCCCGGCTAGTGGCCGAACGTGGATCTCCCAAGACGCGCTCATGAACAGGGCTCCGCCGGTGCTCGCACCAGCCGAAAGGCATTGTCGCGAGCGCGGCGGAACCGGCCGGGATGCATGCCCCCTGCGCGCATCCCGGCCGGTGGGGCCACCGTCACCGGTCTGACGTGACCCCGACGGTGCGTGTCCGCCGCGGACGACGCACCGCGTTCGTGGCGCCGGTCGGCGGGGCAGCCCGCCGACCGACCTCACCCGGTACGTCGGACGAGCGTGCCGGTCGGGTGCCGCCCGGTGATCGGGGCGGCCGGCGCGCTGAACGACGAGCCGGTGTATGTCGTGCCGGGGCGTTCGACCGCACCTGCGGAGCGGACCACGCCAGCGGGCGAGACCGACAGGGCCGAGGCGATCGCCGCCTGGGCGTCCCGACGACGCCGGTTCCAGGCGCCCCGGTCACCGTCGAAGTAGCCCTGCCGGTAACCGAAGCGGTAGCCGATGCGGTAGCTGAGCTGCCCGTGCAGACGGCCGGCCGCGTAACTGGTGGCACCGAGCACCAGGACGAGGAACACCGCGAGAAACGGGCTCATCGGGCTGCTCCGCCCCAGCCGGGACGCCAGGTCATCGCTCCTCCGGCTCGATCGTGGTGGGGTCGGCGACGAGCAGCCGGTCCAGGTCGTCGGTGCTGACCTCCTCGACCAGCTCGACGCTGATCCGGCAGCCGTCCAGCACGACCTCGGCCACCGAGGACCGGCGGATCTCGCCGCCGGCGTCGTAGACCCGGACGCTCAGCTCCGGGCAGCCGAGATGGGTACGCCAGGCGTTCCACTCGGCACGATCACCGACGCTCAGCGACAGGTAGCGGCAGCCTCGGGCCAGGTAGAGGCGCCAGGGGGCGGTCAGCCCCGCGGCGACCCCCTCGGCGATCAGCCCGAAGGCCTGGGCGCGGGTGGCGAGCTCGGTCACCACGACCCCCTGGCACCGGGGGCGTGACGCATGTGAGCACCAATCGTCTCATGCACGTGACACACCGTAGATTGTCCCATGGGCGTGACAGTATCAGCTTTTCGTCCGCTTACGTTTGCCACTACGTTCATCTATTCTGCCCGCGTGACACCCCTCAACAGTGGCACTGACTCGTTTACCGGAAATCCGAACCCTGCGTCACGTCCGCGTGACAGTGGCGAGCCGGGGCGCGCACCCTCAGCCGGCTGGCCGTACCGTCACGGAGTGACCGAGACGGCCAATGCGCGGAAGATCGCCTTCGCCACCTTCGTCCGGCGGGCCCTGGACGAGGCACGGGCGACCCGAGCCTGGAGCGGCACCGAGGTGTCCCGGCGCACCGGCGTCTCCCGGCAGACCATCAATCGCTGGGTCCGCGGCGACTGGGCCAGCGATCCGGAGGCCGAGCGGGTGGTGGCCTTCTGCGAGGGCCTGGGGTTGAACCCGGCCGCCGCCTTCGCCGCACTCGGCTGGGACCGCGCCGCGGCCGGCCCCCGCACCGGCCAGGCCGCCCCTCCGATGGACCCCGACGTGGAGGCGCTGCTGCGCCGTCTGGTCGATCCGCAGGTGTCGGACGCGGAGAAGTTCCACATCCGCGAAACCATCAGATATCTCGCATACCGCCCAACGCTGCCGGTCGATGTCCGAAAAAGGGGTAATCAGGCAGGCTAGTTCCTCAGATAGCGAAAGAACGCCTGGTCAGGTTCATTCGTTTGCCTCCGGGGCTGGAACGGGCACGCTAGCGTCCCTATTCGTACTGCTTGGGCTCGTCATCGGCGGGGGGACGGGACAAGGCCGAACCCAGCCCTGCGGGACAGAAGGAGGGGTCTGTCCATGACCCTGAAGTGGTTGGCAGTCGTGGTCGCAACGGTGTCGGTGACACTGTGGGCGACCGGCAACACGGTGACCCTCGCGGTCGACGGCGGGCAGCTACCGCTGCTCGTCAACCTCTTTGCGCTCATCACCGCCGGCACCGCGGTCGTCCTGGCCGTCGTCGCCGAGCTGCACGAGCGTCTGAACAACCGAATCAGCGCGCTCACCGAGTTCCTGGTGGCACGGCTCAACGAGATCGAGAACCACACCGGTGATCGCAACACCGGGTTCGTGGAGGGCTACCTGTTGAGCCACGGCCAGGAGGCGGCGGTGGTGCCGTTCGGCCGGCGCGGACGAGGAGCCGCCGAACGCTGATCGCGTACCGCTCAATGGGCCCGCTCGGCCAGGAATGAGCCTGGATCGCCGGGGTACGCTGACGCGCGTGCCGCCGTTGAATCTGGGCAATCAGCAGCCGAGAACCCCGTTGAACGCCGACCAGGCCTGGCGGACAACCGCCAGCCGGGCGGCCGGGACCGTGCTCTTCTTCGACTTCGACGGCACGCTCGCGCCCGTCGACGACGATCCGACCGCGGTACGCCCGGCGCCCAAGGCGTTGGCCGCGATCGAGGCGCTCGCCCCGGTCGTGCAGCGGGTCGCGATCGTCTCCGCCCGACCCGTCGAGTTCCTTCGGGATCAGCTCGGCGGGCTCGTCGGCGTGGACCTCTACGGCCTCTACGGGCTGGAGCACAGCCACTCCGGCGGCGAGACAGTCACCGAACCGGCCGCGCTGCCCTGGGTGCCGACGATGGCGGAGCTGGCCGACCTGGCTCGGGCGGAACTGCCGCCCGGCACGCTCGTGGAGTACAAGCGGCTCTCGGTCGCGCTGCACTGGCGTACCGCCCCGCAACTCGGCGCGACCGTGCAGCAGTGGGGGCAGGCACAGGCCGACCGTCTGGGGCTGCGCTCGCAGGCCGGGCGGATGGTGCTGGAGCTCAAGCCACCGGTCGACCGGGACAAGGGCATGGTGATCGGCGAGGCGATCAAGGGTGCCACCGGCGCCTGGTACTTCGGCGACGATGTCTCCGACATCAAGGCCTTCGCCGCGCTGCGCGCTCGCGCCGCCGCCGACCCGGACTTCCTCGGCGTCTGCGTGGCGGTGGCCAACCCGGAGACCGGACACGAGGTGGCCAACGCCGCCGACCTGACCATCGAGTCGCCGGCTGCCCTGGGCGACTTCCTCACCCGGGCGCTGACCCACCTGCCCTGACCGTGACCTGACCGGGCGGCGACCGACGACGTCGTCGCCGCCGGGTCAGGCTCCGTAGCGGCGTTGTCTGGTGGCGTACGAGCGCAGGGCCCGCAGAAAGTCGATGTGCCGAAAATCCGGCCAGTTGAGCTCGCAGAAGTAGAACTCCGAGTGCGCCGACTGCCAGAGCATGAAACCGGACAGCCGCTGCTCGCCACTGGTGCGGATGACCAGGTCCGGGTCGGGCTGGCCCCGGGTGTAGAGGTGCTCGGCGATGTGCTCGACGTCCAGCACCTCGGCCAACTCCTCGATCGTGCCCCCGGTGGCGGCGTGCTCAAGCAGCAGCGAACGGACCGCGTCGGTGATCTCCCGGCGACCGCCGTAGCCCACCGCGATGTTGACCTCCGCGCCGCCGGTGCGCTCGCGGGTGCGCTCCTCGGCGCCCTTGAGCGCCGCCGCGGTCTGCGCCGGCAGCAGGTCGAGCGCCCCGACGATGCGCAGTCGCCAGGGGTTGCCCTCCTCGGAGAGCTCCACCACCAGGTCCTCAATGATCTTGAGGAGCGGGTCCAGCTCGGCGGCCGGACGGCGCAGGTTGTCGGTGGCCAGCAGGTAGAGGGTCACGTGCCCGACGCCGGCCTGGTCACACCAGCCGAGGACATGCTTGATCTTCGCCGCGCCGACCCGGTGCCCGTCGTTCGGGTCGACGAAGCCCATCTCCCTCGCCCATCGGCGGTTGCCGTCGCACATCACCCCGACATGCCGGGGCACCGGCTTACCGGCGAGCTTCGCCGTGAGCCGGCGCTCGTACACGGAGTAGATAAGGTTCCGCAGCGTCATCACCTAGCAGCGTAGCGACCCTTGCGCCAGTTCACTGCCTCGGAGCCCCATCCCCGCCGCCCAGACCGGCGCCGATCAGTGCGAGCGTACGAGCGGTGAGGCGTCCGTCACCCAGTCCCAACTCGACCACGTCGTAGAACACCCGGTCGTCCCGACGGGCGGCCCGGACCGCCGCGTCCACCACCCGGCGTCGCCGGGCCAACCAGGCCGCGACCGAACTGTGCCGCAGGTGGGTGCCGAGGCGGCGACGCAACCCGTCGGCGTAGCGGCCGGCCGCGCCCTCGGGCGACCGGGCCGCCGCCGACCCGGCGAGCGCGCCGGAGAGCAACGCGTAGAAGATCCCCTCGCCGGTGAACGGATTGATCAGTGAGAGGGCGTCCCCGGCCAGCAGGGTGCGCCCGCGCCCCGGCGACGGCCGGTGGGTGGAGAGCGGCAGGTGATGCGCGCGCAACGCGGTCACGGTCGCCAGATCGGTGCCGGGCAGCAGAGCGACCAGCCGATCCAGCAGGTAAGCGCGGCTCAGCGGCTCACCGCGCAGGACCTCCCCGTACCCGACGTTCGCCCGTCCGTCACCGATCGGAAACGACCAGGCGTACGCCGGCCAGCGCGCCTTCGAGGTGACGATGAGCTGCTCGGACGGGCCGGGCAGAGCCGGGGCGTACCCCCGGATGGCCAGCGCGAGGTGCCGGTCGGGGTTCTGCGGGTGGCCGAGCGCCCGACGTACCACCGAGCCGGCGCCGTCCGCGCCGATCACCACCCGACCGGACACCTGCCCGTCGAGCACCACCCGGTCCGCGCGCGGCTCGACCTGGCGCACGGTGTGCCGGCGAAGCTGCGCGCCGGCGGCCACCGCGGCCGCCACCAGCCGCGCGTCGAAGACCTCCCGGGGCACGGTGTACGCGGGTCGGGGCAGCGCCCGGGCCACCGCACCGCCGCCGGGCGAGATCATGCGTAACGCCGGCAGCGGCGCGTAGCCCGCCACGGCCTCGGTCACCCCCAGCTCGGCGAGTACGTCCACCGAGTGCGCGGCGATCCCGTCACCACACGCCTTGTCCCGGGGAAAGTCGGCCCGGTCCAGCAGCAGCACGCTGGCACCGGCCCGGCGCGCCGTCAGGGCGGCTGCCGCCCCGGCCGGCCCCGCCCCCACCACCACCACGTCGAACTCGTCGCCCACCGCGCGCCTCCCTCCGGTCGACGCGACTGCTCCCGCACCGCCCCGACGATCCACCTGCGCCGCCCACGCCGACCGTTGTGACCGACGCCACCCCGCCATCCTGCCCCCTACCCGGCCACACGGGCCGCTCCCGCACGGCGCCGTCCAGCCCCACGCCGGTCGATCATGGACTTGTGGTGGGTCACAGAAGCGGCAAACCGGATTACACCGGGCGCCACAACTCCATGATCGACAGGGGCGGGTGCGGGGGTGGGGCGCGGGGTGCGGGGCGCGGTCAGGCTGGGGTGGCGTCGGGGATACGGGCGGCGCGGCGGAGGCCGTAGAGGGTCAGCCCGGCGGCGGCGAGCAGGGGGGCACCGTCGCGGATCAGGCCGTCCACGCCCAGCAGCCACCAGCACAGCGGCAGGTCCACGGCGAGTACGGCGACCGTGACGACGACCAGCAGGCCACGCGCCCAGTCCTTGCCCCGCATCAGGAACGCGGTGCAGAACAGCACCGCGTAGCTGGCCGTGATGCCCGCACCGAACCAGAACAGCACGGCGGGCACCGCGTGCAGTCGACCATCCAGGATGGAACCCCCGGCCACCAGGGCCGGCACCAGCATCAGCGGGCTGTAGGTGAAGGCCGCCACCCGGCTGGTCAACAACCAGGCACTGGCCTGTGGTCGACGTGGAGGGGTCTCCCGCCACGAGATGCCGTCCCGGTCGATGACGAGCCGTGGACGGTGCCGGACCAGGTGCCCGGCCAGCGCCGACGAGCGGTAGAGCAACCAGACCACCGCGACACAGAGTGCCGTGAGAATGGCGAAGCCGAGCAGGCCGGGCAGTGGCGGCACCCCCTGCCGGGGCACGATGAGCCGGCCGACCGCGAAGATCGTGGTGACCGCCAGGATCAGCCCGAACGGCCGGGCCACCGTACGACCCCGTCGCACGTGCCCGATCAGCAGCAGAAAGCCGAACGAGCGCAGCATGGCCCAGCCGGTCCGTACGGCAAGCCCGAATCCCTGCTCCGGGGCGTACCACCAGTTGAGCAGCTCGACCACGACGGTGGCCGCCGCCGTCGTCGCCAGCAGGGTGGTGAGCACCCGGACGGCGGACGGCCGCCGGACCTGGGTCTCGGCGGCCGTCCTCATGAAATCCGATGTTGCCCGCGACGGGCCTCGTTCACACCTACCGCTGCGGCTGCGCGGCGTCCAGGCGGGCGCGCAGCGCGTCCAACTCGGCCCAGAGCACGCCGGGGAGCTTGTCACCGAACTTCTCGAACCACTCGGTGATCATCGGCAGCTCGTTGCGCCACTCGTCCGGGTCGACCTTCAGCGCGATCCGGACGTCCTCCGGGGTCATGTCCAGGCCCTCGACGTCCAGGGCGTCCGGCGCGGGGACCATGCCGACCGGCGTCTCTACCGCGTCGGCCGTGCCCTCGATCCGCTCGACGACCCACTTGAGCACCCGGGAGTTCTCACCGAAGCCGGGCCAGAGGAACGAGCCGTCCGGGTCCTTGCGGAACCAGTTGACGTAGTAGATCTTCGGCAGCTTCGCCTCGTCGCCGTCGGTGCCCTTGCCCATCTCGATCCAGTGCCGGAAGTAGTCCCCGGCGTGGTAGCCGATGAACGGCAGCATCGCCATCGGGTCCCGCCGCACCACGCCGACGGCGCCGGACGCGGCGGCGGTGGTCTCCGAGGAGAGCGTGGCACCCATGTAGACGCCGTGCACCCAGTCGCGGGCCTCGGTCACCAGCGGGATGGTGTCCTTGCGGCGTCCGCCGAAGAGGATCGCGTCGATCGGCACGCCGTTCGGGTCGAAGTACTCGTCGGCGAGGATCGGGCACTGGGTGATCGGGGTGCAGAACCGGCTGTTCGCGTGGGAGGACAGGCTGTCGCTCTCCGGCGTCCAGTCGTTGCCCTTCCAGTCGATCAGGTGTGCCGGCGGCTCACCCATACCCTCCCACCAGATGTCGCCGTCATCGGTGAGGCCGACGTTGGTGAAGATGGAGTTACCCCGGTCCAGGGTGCGCATGGCGTTGGCGTTGGTCTTCCAGTCGGTGCCGGGCGCGACGCCGAACAGGCCGTACTCGGGGTTGACGGCGTAGAGGCGGCCGTCCGGGCCGAACCGCATCCAGGCGATGTCGTCGCCGATGGTCTCGACCTTCCAGCCGGGAATCGTCGGCTCCACCATGGCGAGGTTGGTCTTGCCGCAGGCAGATGGGAACGCGCCGGCGATGTGGTAGACCCGACCCTCCGGCGAGGTGATCTTGAGGATCAGCATGTGCTCGGCCAGCCAGCCCTCGTCCCGGCCCATCACGCTGGCGATCCGCAGCGAGTAGCACTTCTTGCCCAGCAGCGAGTTGCCGCCGTAACCCGAGCCGTACGACCAGATCTCCCGGCTCTCCGGGAAGTGCGAGATGTACTTGGTGTCGTTGCACGGCCAGGCGACATCCTGCTGGCCGGGGGCGAGCGGGGCGCCGATCGAGTGCAGCGCGTGCACGAAGTCCGCGTCGTCACCCATGGCCTCGAGGACCCGGGTGCCCATCCGCGTCATGATGCGCATCGAGGCGACCACGTACGGGCTGTCGGTGATCTCGACACCGAACATCGGGGACTCGGCCTCGACCGGCCCCATGACGAACGGGATGACGTACATGGTGCGACCGCGCATGGAGCCCCGGTACAGGTCCGTCATCGTCCGCTTCATCTCGGCCGGCGCCATCCAGTTGTTGGTGGGGCCGGCGTCCGCCTCGTCGACGGAACAGATGTAGGTGCGCTCCTCGACCCGGGCGACGTCCGTCGGGTCGGTGCGCGCGTAGAACGAGTTGGGCTTCTTCTCGGGGTTGAGCCGGATCAGGGTGCCGGCCTCGACCAGCTCATCGGTGAGGCGGCGCCACTCCTCGTCGGACCCGTCCACCCAGACGACACGGTCGGGGGTGGTCAGTTCCGCGACCTCACGGACCCAGGCGAGCAGTTTCGGATGGGACGTCGGGGCCTGATCAATACCCCGCACAACAGCCGGAGCAACCATGACACATCTCCTTGTGGTCGACGCTGACCGATCTATGGGATGCACGAGACTCGGCGGCGCGATGCGTCGCCTTCGTGGAAACCTGGGATTGGCCTCAGCGTAAACCGGGCAGCCTTCCGAGTCAGTGGGACAGGTTGTGAAGAACTGCACAAGCTACGGCCTCGCTGCGGCATCACGAGCTGATACCCGCTTTCCCGCGCAGTTTCACGCAAATCTTGTTGTGCACCCCGGCGGACGCTTGTTGCGGTCGGGCCGTGGACCTGCCCCGCCGACCGGTGCGGTGATTCCCGTTCCGCGGCGGCTCAGTCCTCCCAATTGGTTACGCTCTGTGCGGTGGTTACGCACGCGGCGCTGGGCCCCTCCGGGAGACCACGCCTGCTTGCCGTTGCTACCCCTCTGACTGGCCGGCAGCCGGTAGGCTCCCTCCGTGGCCGCCACGATGACCGGGGAACAACCGGGTCCCCGGCAGACCCGACCGGGTCTCGTCGGCATACTCCTCGACCGCTTCGGTCACCTCATCCGCGAGATGAGCAAGTTCGCCACCGTGGGTGGTTTCGCGTTCCTCGTCGACTTCGCGCTCTTCAACTACCTGACGAGTAAGCACGGCGTCGAAGAGCTGACGGCGAAGACGATCTCCACCGTGATCGCGGCGTCCGTCGCCTTCGTGGGCAACCGGTTCTGGACGTGGCGGCACCGCCAGCGCAACAACGCGGCCCGCGAGTACGCACTCTTCTTCTTCTTCAACGCGGTCGGTCTCGGCATCACGGTGGCCTGCCTCGCGCTCAGCCGCTACGGGCTCGGCGCCATCTGGCCGGCCGTGTTCCAGACGCGCCTGGCGGACAATCTCGCCAGCTACATCGTCGGCACGGGGTTCGCCACGCTGTTTCGATTCTGGTCGTACCGGCGGTTCGTCTTCGTCGAAGCGGGAACCCCGACCCTTCCGCAGGTGAATCCCGACCGAGACCACGGGGCGTGACCTGCCGCCCACCTCGTTCGGCCGGTGATCGCCGGCCGTACCGACTGCCCTAAGGTGTTTCGCATGCGTCTTGTCCGCCTGCTGCCTGAGCGCTGGCAGAAGTTCATCCACGAGGCGCTCAAGTTCGGCATCGTCGGCGGCATCAACACCGTCATCAATTACGCGGTGTTCAATGCCCTTGCACTGACCGTTTTCGTCAACGGTCAGTTGAAGGCGACCGTGATCGCGACGATCGTCGCCACCATCACGTCGTACCTCATGAATCGGCACTGGACGTACCGCGATCGCCCGAAATCTGCACTTCGCAGGGAATATCTCCTTTTCTTCCTTTTCAACGGCGCGGGCCTGCTCATTGAGCTGGGGGCCGTTGCGGCGGCCAAGTACGGCCTCGGCGTACACGGCCTGCTGGCGCTGAATGTGGCCAAGACCGTCGGCGTCATGCTGGCCACGCTGTTCCGGTTCTGGTCATACCGCACCTTCGTCTTCCAGCCCGTCGCACCGGCCGAGGACGAGACCGCGAAGCCCGACTCCACCTGGCACGACATTCCGCGCGACGAGTGGGACACCATGGCGGAGATGGACCCGGTCGCCGAGTTGGCGGAATCGGTGTCCGAGCTGGAGGAGGCGGAGTCGGCACAACGCCTCGACTCCCCAGCCGGCGCACCGACTCAGGGCCGGTCCCCGCGGCTGAGCGTCAGCCCCGCCGTCGACCTGGACGCGGAACTCGCTGCGGAGCTGCACGTCAGCACCCGCCGCGCGCCCCGCCGGTGACGACCCCCGACGCCCGCTCCGGCACGGGGCGGCCGGCCGAGCTGTTCTTCGAGGATCTCGTCCCGGGGCTCACCGTCGACCTCGGCGTGGTCACCGTGGACGCCGACGAGATGGTCGCCTTCGCCCGCCGCTTCGACCCGCAGTGGTACCACGTCGACCCCGACCTGGCCGCGGAGAGCCGACACGGTGGTCTGATCGCCAGCGGCTTCTACACGGTCAGCCTGTTCATGCGCGCGTACGTCGACCACCTGCTGTCCCGGGCCGCCGCGGACGCGTCCCCCGGCCTGGAGGAGCTGCGCTGGCTCGCCCCGGTGCGGGCCGGCGACCGGCTCGCGGTCCGGGTCGACGTGATGGGTGCCCGGCCGTCGACCGCCCGCCCCGGGCTCGGCACCGTCAGCCTCACCGGCACCATGCTGCGCCTCGGCCCGGACGACCGGCCCGAGCAGGAGGTGCTGCGGACCCGCTTCCGTGGCTGGTTCGCGGTGCGACCGGTGGAGGCCGACCCCGCCGAAGCCGAAGCCGTCCCGACCGACGCGGATCAGCCCGGAGTCGACCAGCCCGACAGTGGCCCGACCGCAGCGGACCCGTCCACCGTCGGGCCGTCCGACGGCGACCCGACGCAGAGCAGCGGCTCACCCGAGGCCCAACGACCCGACTGACCCGCCCCCGACAGTGCGGCAGGGGCGGGTCCCGACCGTCCCGTTCAGGTCGTGGTGTCGCGCAGCGGCTTGCCGTCCTGCATGTCGGCGAGCATGTCGCGCATCTCGCCATCGCCCAACGAGTGCTTGTCGTGCTGTGCCTCGACCAACTCGTACAGGGTGGTCTGCACCCTTCCGACGTCCGGCACGTCGTGGAGCACCGACTGGCCGCGCTCACCCGCCGACTCGATGGTGAGCGTCCCGCAGCCGAGCAGACGCTCGACGAAACGCTGGTTCATCGAGTGGTCGTTGACCCGGGCGAGCGGGAGGTCCCGCCGGTCCCGGGAGAACACACCCTGCTGAAGCAGGACTCGCTCGTTCGTGAACAGGTAGTGGGTGGTCCGCCAGACCAGGAACGGCCACAGGCCGAGCCAGAGCACCGCGACCAGGGCGATCGCCCCGATCACGGCCAGCGCGACCGAACCGCCGCCACTCTCGGGCAACAGGAGCACGCCGACCACCACCGCGGCGATGGCCAGCACCAGCACCGCGATCGGCCGGATCAACGCCTTCCAGTGCGGATGCAGGTGCAGCACGACGTGCTCGTCCTCGGTGAGCACGTCTTCAGGAAACGCCACGGGAACCTCCAACGCGATTTTCTGGACGCGCAGACGGTAAACCCCCCAAGCCCCACCACAACATCCGCCGCGCGGGCCCACTCGGCTCTTCGTGATCTTGCCCGTCCTCAGCGGAGGTGCAGGACGTCGCCGGCGGCCAGGGTCCGGGCTCCGGTTGACGTGGTGACCATCAGTTGGCCGTCCGGGTCCACTCCGGTGGCGGTGCCGGTCAGGGAGTCGCCGTTGGGGAGCAGAACGCGTACCTCCCGGCCGATCGTCGCGCAGGCCGCCAGGTAGGCGTCGCGCAGGCCGCTGGCCACCGCGTCGCCGCCCGCCGAACGCCAACGGTCGTACCAGTCGGCGACCGCCCGCAACAGCGCCCGCAGCAGCGGATCCCGGTCGGTGGCCACCGCGCCGGCCAACTGGAGCGAGGTGGCCGGCAGCCCGGTCGGATTCACCGGCAGCTCGTCGGCGCGCAACGTCACGTTGAGCCCGATGCCCAGCACGATGGCCGGCGGTTGGTCCGGCGCCCGTCCGGGCACCGCCTCGGCCAGCACGCCCGCGCACTTCGCGTCGTCGATCAGCAGGTCGTTCGGCCACTTGAGGGTGGCTTCCAGCTCGGCCAGCCGGGCCACCGCCTCGACCAGCGCCACGCCGGCCAGCAACGGCAGCCACCCGTACCCCGTGGGCGTCGCCGGCAGCCAGCCGCGGTCCGGCACCGCCTCGCCGGGCCGCAGCAGGACGCTCGTCGCGATGCCGGCCCGCGCCGGTGACTGCCAGACCCGACCGCGCCGGCCGCGCCCTTCGGTCTGCCGCTCGGCGACCACGACCAGACCCTCGGGCTCGTCGGCCCGGGCGGCCTCGGCCACGTCGGCGTTCGTGGAGCCGGTCTCGGCACGCAGCTCCAGCCGGGCCCACGGCCCGTTCGGCGCGGTCAACGCGCGGCGCAGCCGGGCCGCCGACAGCGGCGGCCGGTCCAGATCGGTGTACGGGGAGCCCGACATTCCGCCAGCCTACGGCGGTGCTCCGGTCGACACTGAGGCGTACTGCACAGCGGCACCCACCTGAACCATCGTTATATTCCCTGGGTGACTACCGAGACCGGGACCAACATGCACAGCACTGCGGGCAAGCTGGCGGACCTGGAGCGCCGGGTCGACGAGGCGGTGCACGCCGGGTCGGCCCGCGCCGTGGAGAAGCAGCACTCGCGCGGCAAGAAGACCGCCCGCGAGCGGATCGAGATGCTGCTCGACGAGGGCTCCTTCGTCGAACTGGACGAGCTGGCCCGGCACCGGTCCACGGCCTTCGGGCTGGAGAAGAACCGCCCGTACGGCGACGGCGTGGTCACCGGCTACGGCACGGTGGACGGCCGGCAGGTCTGCGTCTTCGCCCAGGACTTCACGGTCTTCGGTGGCTCCCTCGGCGAGGTCTTCGGCGAGAAGATCGTCAAGGTGATGGACCTGGCCATGAAGATCGGCTGCCCGGTGGTCGGCATCAACGACTCCGGCGGTGCGCGCATCCAGGAGGGCGTCGTCTCGCTCGGCCTCTACGGCGAGATCTTCTTCCGCAACGTGCGGGCCTCCGGCGTCATCCCGCAGATCTCGCTGGTGATGGGGCCCTGTGCCGGCGGCGCGGTCTACTCCCCGGCGGTCACCGACTTCACCGTGATGGTCGACCAGACCTCACACATGTTCATCACCGGCCCCGACGTGATCAAGACGGTGACGGGCGAGGACGTCGGCATGGAGGAACTGGGCGGCGCGCGTACGCACAACACCCGCAGCGGCAACGCGCACTACCTCGCCAGCGACGAGGAGGACGCGGTCGACTACGTCAAGGCGCTGCTGTCGTACCTGCCGTCGAACAACCTCGACGAGCCGGTCGTCGTCGAGGTCCCCGCCGAGCTGGCGATCAGCGACGAGGACCGGGAGTTGGACACCCTCATCCCGGATTCCGCCAACCAGCCGTACGACATGCACACCGTCCTCGAGCACGTCCTCGACGACGGGGAGTTCCTGGAGGTCCAGCCGCTCTACGCGCAGAACATCGTGGTCGGCTACGGCCGGGTCGAGGGGCGACCGGTCGGTGTGGTGGCCAACCAGCCGATGCACTTCGCCGGCACCCTGGACATCGCCGCCTCGGAGAAGGCCGCCCGCTTCGTTCGCACCTGCGACGCGTTCAACATCCCGGTGCTGACCTTCGTGGACGTGCCCGGCTTCCTGCCCGGCACCGGTCAGGAGTGGGACGGCATCATCCGCCGGGGCGCGAAGCTCATCTACGCGTACGCCGAGGCGACCGTCCCCAAGGTCACCGTGATCACCCGCAAGGCGTACGGCGGGGCGTACGACGTGATGGGCTCCAAGCACCTCGGTGCGGACCTGAACTTCGCCTGGCCGACCGCGCAGATCGCGGTGATGGGCGCGCAGGGCGCGGTGAACATCCTCTACCGCTCCGAGTTGGCCGGTGCCGAGGACCCGGCGGCGGTCCGGGCCGAGAAGATCGCCGAGTACGAGGACACCCTGGCCAACCCGTACGTGGCCGCCGAGCGCGGGTACATCGACTCGGTGATCCCGCCGCACGAGACGCGTACCCAGATCGTCCGGGCGCTGCGCGTCCTGCGCACCAAGCGGGAAACCCTGCCGCCCAAGAAGCACGGCAACATTCCGCTCTGAGCGCGCTCGCGGCCTGCGCAACTTCAGGGAAAGAGTGGCCTCGGGACGCCCGGAGGCGCGTACATCCCTGAAGTTGCGCCGATCAGGAACCGGTTCACGTCAGCACGGGGGGTTGGCGGCGAGGCACATGCGGCGGGCAGCCACCTCGGCGAGGCGGCTCAGCTCCGGCTCGGTGCCGTCCCGTCCCAGGGTGAGCACCGCGACCACATCGCCCACCTGCACCACCGCCGTGCTGGTCGGTCGGGGCGCGTCGCCAATGATCTCGCCGGTCTTCTGGTCGCGGACCGGCGACTGGGTGTGGCGCACCATGGCGGCCTCGTCGCCTGCAAAGCTCCGCTGGACGACGGTCCAGTTGTGCACCGCCCGCGCGGTGCCCGTCTGTTCCGCCGTCGTGTAGGGCCCGGCGCTCGCCCACTCGGCGCAGGCGGCCAGCAGTCGGTCGAGGTCGGCGAACAACGGCGCAGCCGTCTCCGGCGCCACCCGGTACAGATCCTGCTTGAGCAGCAGGTCACCGACGGTGGGGTCGACGCCGACGGGGCGTTCCCGCAGCAGGGTCTGCGACCGTGACCAGCGGGACATCGGCCAGGTGGGCGTCATTCCCCGGCTCTGCCCGCAGTGACCCAGCATCGAATCCACCAGGATCGGCTGCGCGAAGTCCGACTCGCTGAGCTGCACCTGCGCCGTTTGCGACACGTCGGCCGGTTGCACCAGGGACTCAACGGCGATCTCGCCACGGGCGGATGGGGTCGGGGACGCCGAGGCCGCCACCGGAGGCGGCGCCGACTCTCCACCGCCGCCGGTCGCGACGAAGGCGGACACGCCCGCCAGCATCAGCACGACCGTCGCCGCCACGGCGCTACGACGGCTCCGCCGCCGTGCGCGGGCCCGGATCTCCCGTGGCTCCGGCCATCGCACGTCCTCCAGGTCACGGCGGATCTCTTCGACGAATCCCAGGTCGTCACGCATCGGTAGCCTCCTCCAGATCAGAGACGGCGAGCAGCCCGGCGAGCGCGGCGCGCCCCCGGGAGAGACGGGCCTTGACCGTGCCGACCGGGGCCGCGGTCTCCCGCGCGACCTCGGCGACCGGCATGCCTACCAGGTAGTACAGCGCGATGGCGACGCGTTGCTCCTCGGGCAGTCGACGCAGGGCGGCGACCACAGCGACGGTGTCGGTGCCCGGCCCGGGAACGGTCTCGGTGGCCCCGTGTCGCAGGTAGGCGCGGGCGCGGCTACGCAGGCTGCGCCACCGGCTGACGGCGATCCGACTGGCCACCACTCGGACCCACGCCTCCGGGTCGTCGTACGCGCTGACCGTCGACCAGCGCTGCCACGCCCGGACGTATGCCTCCTGCACGGCGTCCTGCGCCTCGCCCCGATCGCCGGTGAGGGCGTAGACGAAACCGAGAAGTCGTTGCCGACTCCCCCGGTAGAACTCGTCGAACCCGTCGACGTCCGGCACCCGCTACCTCCCCGTGTCGGTCGCTGGGAACACGCACCGGGCGGGGTCGCCGGTTGCCCCGGTCAGGCGATCATCTTCTGCAATTCGGTGAGCGGGAACGCCCCGGCCCCGATCCGCTCCCGGACCGCCCGGCGTACGGCCCGCTGCACGGCGACGTTGACCGGCGTCGGTACGCCGTGCAACCGACCGAGCAGTGCGATCTCGCCGTTGAGGTGGTCGACCTCGGTCGAGCCGGTGCCCCGGGCCAGGCTCTGCCAGGTCGAGCCGCCGGAGCGGGCCTCGCCGTCGACCGGGCGCTGCCCCACCAGGTCGCCGCGTTCGGCCTTCTCCTCCTCCGGCGAGGTGTGCGCGATGCCGGCGGCGGCGAGCGCGGCGACGCCCTCGGCGCGTACCCGTTCGACCAGCGCGTCCGGGATGTCCCGACCGAGCAACGCCTGAAGGCCGTTGCCGAGGTTGCTGAGCAGCTTGCCGTACTTCCAGCGCAGCACGTCGGTGCGGACCGGGGCGACGAAGCCGGCGGCGGTCAGGTCGGCGGCGACCGCCCGGTCGGTGTCGTCGGTGCCCCCGGGGTACCGCCCGATGTGGAGCATCCCGGGATGCGGGTAGCCGTTGGCGACCACCACACCCGGGTCCAGGTGGGTGGCCGGCAGCCAGACGCAGACCGGGTGCACGTCGGCGAAGAGGCGCAGCGCGGCCCGCTCGTTGGCCACCCCGTTCTGCGCGGTCACCAGCGGCAGACGTTCGCCCGCCGTGCCGCCGCCGACCACCGGCGCGTCCACCCAGGCGGCCAACGCGCCGGCGGTGTCCTGCGACTTCACGGTGAGGATCAGCACGGTGTCCGCCGGCAGCGGCTGGTCCGTGGGCCGGTCCACCGCCGCGAGTCGGGCGGTGACCTCACCGTCGGGCTGCCGCAGGGTCAGACCCCGCGCGCGGATCGCGTCCAGGTGGGCACCGCGGGCCACCACTGTCACGTCCCGGTCGGCCTGGGCCAGCCGTACGCCGATGGTCCCGCCGACTGCACCCGCCCCGATGATCACGTATCGCATGGCCTCATTCTGCCCGGTGGGGTCAGAATGTCAGGCCGGCGTCGGTGAGGATCGGGCCGGCGAGCAGGAGCGCGCCAGCGACCAACGCCGCCAGGTTGACCAGGGCGAAGACGCCAACCCAGAAGAGCGGCGGAAACGGGGTGAGCCCGGCGAGCTGGTCGGCGTCGGAGGCGGGCATCCGGCCCCGCGAGCGCAGCCGTTGCAGCTCGACCACCGGCCGGACCCCACCGAGCAGCAGAAACCACACCCCGGCGTACGCGAACGCGGCCTGGACCTGTGGCGTCGCGTACCACGAGACGGCGAACACCAGCGCCCCGGTGATCAGCAACGACACCACGCCGAAGACGTTGCGGATCATGACGAGCATGGCCAGCAGCAGCGCCACGGCCACCCAGAGCAGCAGGGTGATCCGGTTACCACCGAGCAGCCAGGCACCGGCCAGCCCCACCAGCGGCGGTGCGACGTAGCCGGCGAGCAGGGTGAGGATCATGCCCGGCCCGGTGGGACGGCCGGCGGAGAGCGTCAGCCCAGACGTGTCCGAGTGCAGCCGGATGCCGCGCAGCTTACGGCCGGTGAGCAGGGCGACCAGGGCGTGCCCACCCTCGTGCGCGATGGTGATGGCGTTACGGGCGATCCGCCACGGCAGCCGGGTGGAGACCACCACCAGCGCGACGACCCCGGTGATCAGCACCAGCAGCGCGGGCGGGTCCGGCTGCGCGCCGAACAACGTGTCCCACAGGTCGCTCAGCCCGTCGATCGACATCATGGGGCGCGAGCCTACCGGCGACGTTCCGTGTCGCTCCCGAGGCACCGACTCGTATCCTGTGAAACTGATCGGGTGGCGACTGGAGCGGAGGTGAGCGCGGATGAGTGCGGAACCCCTGGGACACCACGTCGGGCTCTGGACCGAGGCCGACTACTTCGCCTTGGGTGAAACCCCGGACCGGATCGAGCTGCTCGACGGGAGCCTGATCGTGAGCCCTGCCCCGAGCAAGCGGCACCGGTTGGTGTCGTGGGAACTCGTCTACAGCCTGCGTCGAGCGGTGCGACCACAACCCCTCCTCGTCTTCGAGGCGGTCAACGTTCGGCTCGGGGTGGATCGGATCGTCATCCCCGATGTGGTTGTCGCGGACACCGACGACGAGGGCACGGCGGTGGAGGCCGCCGAGGTCGTGCTCGTCTGCGAGATCGTCTCGCCCGGCAACGCCGCTGCCGACCGGCTGGTCAAGATGCAGCTCTACGCCATCGCGCGGATCCCCTGGTATCTGGTGGTCGAACAGGACGGGGACGGTCATTCGTTGCGGCTGTTCCGGCTGGACGGTGAGCACTACGTCGAGGACCAGGTGGCCAAGCCCGGCGAGACGCTGACCGTCGTCGAGCCGTTCCGCTGGCAGCTCGATCCGGCCACGCTGCGCTGACCCGTTCCACTCCCGTCATCGGGACGTCCGACGGCCGTCGATGAAGCTTTTTTCCGGTCACCCTTGTGATCTAGGGTACTTACCTCCAAAGATGAATGTCGATAGAACGACGTCCTTGGAGGCACTCATGGCCCGTACCCGTTCATCGCTGCGCCGCGCGCTCGCGGCCGGCCTCACCGTCCTCGCCACCGCGGCGGCGGCCCTGGTCGCGACCGCCGGACCGGCGGCCGCCGCCACCACACCCGGTGTCGACGTCTCCCGCTACCAGGGCACCATCAACTGGACCAGCGTCCGCAACGCGGGCATCCAGTTCGCCTTCATCAAGGCGACCGAGGGCACCAGCTACAAGGACCCGAACTTCAACGCCAACTACGTCAACGCGTACAACGCCGGGGTGATCCGCGGGGCGTACCACTTCGCCCGCCCGAACATCTCCGCCGGCTCCACCCAGGCCAACTACCTGGCCTCCAACGGCGGGGCCTGGTCCGCGGACAGCCGCACCCTGCCGGCCGCGCTGGACATCGAGGGCAACCCGTACGCCGGCGGCTACTGCTACGGGCTCAGCACGACCGGGATGCGCAACTGGGTGCAGGACTTCCTGAACACCTACCGGTCCCGCACCGGCCGGTACGCGGTCATCTACACCACCACGAGCTGGTGGAACCAGTGCACCGGCAGCTGGACCGGCCCCTGGGCGAACCACCCGCTCTGGCTGGCCCGCTGGTCGAGCACGCCCGGCGCCCTGCCGGCCGGCGCGTCGGTGTGGAGCTTCTGGCAGTACACCAGCACCGGCGCGGTCTCCGGGATCAGCGGCAACGTGGACCGCAACTACTGGAACGGTGACCGGAGCCGCCTGATCGCGTTGGCCAACAACACCTGACCGGGCCGTTGGCGGCAGCGGGATCGACGGTCACCACACGGTCGACAATCGGTCCGGCTGCCGCCACACCACCGGGTACGGGTCAGGCCCGCCGCCGGCTCAACACCGGCACCACAGCATCCTCACGAGCCAGCGCGCCCCGGCGGGTCAACCGCCAGGCGGCAACGCCAAAGCCGGCAACGATCACGACGCCGAGCAGTGCGATGAGCACCGAAACCCCCGCGCTGACCAGCAGCAGGATCGCGTCGCCGAGCGCCACGAGCATCCACAGTGCCAGCCGGGGCCGAGTGTCCCTCCGTCGGTAACCCATGTTCGTGCCTCCTTCCGTCGTCGAAGGTCAATTACCCCGGACGACGCAAGGTCATGCGAATGAGTTTCAGTCCTGACGGTCGGGCACGAAACCCTTGGCGATCCGGTCGAAGTTCGGCAGGTTGGCCTGCCAGTCCTTCTGGGCGATCTCCCACCGCAGGGCGTAACCGCGGTTCTTGGCCGTCACGAACCCCCGGTTACGGACGTGGATCCGCTGCCCGTCCCGGGTCTCCAGCCACTCCCAGTCACCGCAGGTCTTCCAAAAGTCGCACGCCTTGATGCTGAGGTACTGGTAGTTGTTGACGCGGCTAGCGCGATTCGGCTCCTGCTCCCGCCAGTCCGCGACCGCATCCTTCTTCGGGGTGTTGGTCCACTGCACGAGCAGCTTTCCCGGCCCGTTGGACTGGTTGAAGACAACCGTGAAGCTGTCGACCTGGCTCCGCACCCAACCATCGGGGATCGGCAGGGCGAAGCCGGCCGGGTCCCGGTGCAGCTTCCAGCCCGCCGGCAGCGCGTTCGGGTCTACCGAGGGGGTGGCCGAGGCGGACGGGCTCGGGGCACCACTGGTGGGCGGCGGTGGCGCAGCAGCGGAGGTCGGTGCGGGCGCCGACGTCGCGGCGGCACCGGTCGGGTTGGCCTGCGGGCTCCTGTTGTCGTCGTCCTTCGTCAGCATCGGCACGACCACCACGAGGCCGATCAGCAGCAGCGCGACCACGGCACCGATCAGTACGTTACGTCGGGTGTTGTTCGGCTTCGTGCCATCCGAGAGCGGCACCGACGCGCGGCCGGCCGGACCCACCGGCGGCATGAGCGACGTCGGGGTGGTCGGCTTGCGCTGCTCCGGAGCCACCGGCGGGCCATCGACAACCGTCGGCTCGTCGTCGACGTCAGTCGTACCGCCGCCGCTCGTGTCGGGCGTTGCAGTGACCTTCGAGGTCGGCTCGGCATCGGACGGGTCGGCATCGGACGGGCGATCGATCGTGGCGGTCGGCTCGGCCGGCGCCGCTGCGGTCGGCTCGGCTGGCACCACCGCGGTCGGGTCGGCGACCGCACCGGACGAGACGACGGCCGTCGGAGTGGCATCGGCGGCCGGAGTCGCGGCGGCAGCGGAGGTGGCGGCGGAGGTCGTCGGGGCGGCGGCCGGCGGAGGTGACACCGGCCGGTCGACAGTCTCGGCCGGTCGCGGGGCCGGCACCACGGGCAGGCGCGGCTCGCGCGGACCGTTCGGCCCAGGCCGGCGTACGCCATCAAGCAGTGAAATGCCGCGCGACCGCTTGCCTCCGGCGCGGCGCAGCAACCGCTCCGCCACCTCGGCGGTGATCCGCTCGTTCGGGTCCTTGCGCAGCAGCCCGTTGAGGACGGCCTTGAGCGGACCGGCGTTCTTCGGCGGCGGAATCGGCTCGGTGGCCAACGCGGCCAGGGTGCCGATCGCCGACGGCCGGGCGTACGGCGACTTGCCCTCGACCGCCGCGTAGAGCGTCGCGCCCAGCGACCACAGGTCGGCCTCCGGCCCGGCCGTGCCGTCCCGGGCCCGCTCCGGTGAGATGTACGCGGGTGAGCCGAGCACCATGCCGGTGCGGGTCACATTGGGGTCACCGGGGATGGTGGCGAGACCGAAATCGGTCAGCACCACCCGACCGTCGTCGCCGAGCAACACGTTGCCGGGCTTCACGTCGCGGTGCATGACACCCGCCTTGTGAGCGGCGCTCAACGCACCCAGCACACCCAGGCCGATCTCCACCGTGCGGGCCACCGAAACCGGGCCGTCCTCGGCGAGAGTGTCCTGCAACGACTTCGACGCCACGTACTCCATGACGATCCACGGATCGCCGTCAGTGCGCAGCACGTCGAAGATGCGGACGACGTTGGCGTGGTTGAGCCGGGCGATGGCCCGCGCCTCCCGCAACGAGCGCTCGCGCATCTCGCGGCGCTCCTCATCGGTGAGACCGGGAGGCGGCACCAACTCCTTGATGGCGACGTCCCGATGCAGCACCTCGTCGCGCGCCTTCCACACCCGGCCCATGCCGCCCTGGCCGAGCGGCGACAGGAGCCGGTATCGGTCAGCGACGAGTTGGGGAAGCGCGTTCGACATCGGTGAGACGGTACCCGGACCGGCTGACGCTCACACCGCCGGCACGCCACTGTGCGCTTCGCGTTGCTTCGCGCCCGCGTACCCTGGCGGCATGTCTGCCGAAGAGCCGCTGTTCCGGGTCGTCCGCGGCGTGCCCACCGCCGAGGAGTTGGCCGCTCTGGTGGGGGCGATCATCGTCCGAACCCGTCCGGCCGCCGCCCCCGTCCCGGCGGCCACGTCCGCCTGGGCGCGCAGCGGTCGACCCGGCGGCTCCCGCGGGTGGCGCGCCGCCGGCCTGCCCCGCTAACCCGAGACCTGCCGCACGGGGGCTGCCACGGTGGCGTTGAGCCGTTAACCTCACTCAGGGAAACGGTGCCGCTACGGTAGGGAGGATCCATGATCCCCGAAGAGGACCGGCCAGCACCCTGGCTACGCGGTTACGGCGGCATCGAAGCCGACATCAGCCAGCTCAGAGAGTTCGCCGACCGGCTCGCCGCCGAGGTCGAGAGCAATTACGCGCCGCATCTGTCGTACATCGCCGAAGACATGTCCGCGAAGCTGCCCAACCCCTGCGACGCCTTCATCGAGCTGGTCACCTTCCTGCACGCGCACCACGAGACGCAGCAGGCCACCGCCGACATGGTGTACGCCGTCCGAGGCGCCACCGGCCACCTGGCCGCCGCCGCCGATCAGGTCGCCACCCACTACGCCGACAGCGACGCCTTCACCGCCGCCCGAGTGGTGGACGTGCAACGAGCCCTCGCCAACCCGGCCAGCGTCCTCCCCGGCGGCCCGACGCCGACACTGACCGACCCCACCAGCCCCGACGCCGCAGGGCCGGTGGTGCTGCCGTGATCGAACGGGGCACCGGCCGCACCTCCGGCCTCACCGACTGGCACCTCATGGACGTCAACAGCATGTGGGCCTGCCTCCAGGACCACGACACCGCCAACCACTGGAAACAGGTCGCCGGCTGGCGCAAGGTCTGTGACCTGGCGCAAACCCACCTCGGCCGCCTCCAGCAGTACCGACGCGGACTCGCCGAGGCATGGCCACCCGAAACCAGCGCCGCCTCCCGCACGTACCTCGCCGAACTCGACGAACTCATCGACAAGGTCCAGCGCACCCACGACGCCGCCGCCGCGAACTACACCGCACTCTCCGCCGCAACCCAGGCCATCGGCACCACCCGCGCCGCACTCCGCAAGATCTACGAGGAGTACGCGACCAAGTTCCAACAGAAGCAGGCGTACGAGTCGATGGTCGCCGACCCGAAAGCGGTGATGGGCAACCGGGCCACTACGCCGCCTGTCGCTGATGGGGAACTCGAACGGCTCAACGTGCAGGCCCGATCCATGATGTTCAACCTGAGCGGCGAACTCCAACAAGCCCAAGCAACCCTGCAAAAACCACCTACCGCACCTCCGCAGTCTGGTAAGGATATTTCGAACCCGGATGTGTACGGCAGCGTTTCAGCGCCCATCATTCCGCCAATATTGCCAGCACCTATGCCAACAAAGACGACCGCGACCCCGTCCACCACTAAGCCCACCGCAGCCGCGCCAGTGTCCATCGCGACCGGAAATGGTCCAATTCTTAATGGCGCTGGAACAGGTGCTCCGTTAAGCCCGCCCAGCACCGCGCACCCCGGCCCATCCACTGCATCGAATCCCCCTTCCTTGCCGGGGGTGCAGCCCGTCCTTCCGCCGGCTGCCACTACCGCGCCAGTAAGCCACCAGCCGGCGCGACCGATCGGGATGCCTGGCTCGAATGGCCCGTCTCGCGCACCCGGGCTGGATCCGTCGCGGACGATGCCGCCCGGAGGCCTTATCGGCAGCGTTCCCGGGTCACTGCCCCGTCAGCCCGACAACAACAGCGTTCCCCCACGACGAGTGAACCCTGTTGGAGGCGTGATTGGTGGCGGTGGGGCAGGGACTACTCCTACTGGCGCGGCCGGATCCCGCCCTTCCGCAGGCAGAGGCCTCTCTGGTGCACACGGGATGCCTCCGATCGGCGGAGCACCGGGATTTTGGAGTTCCGGGATGAGTGGAACTGGTCATCCTAGGCGGAACGACGGCAATACGGCAGAGCCGAATCGCTGGGATCCGGACAATCCTTGGAAAACGGAAAAAGGGGTTAACCCAGTGGTCCGCCCTCCCGACGACGAGGGGCCAATAGACCCAGGACCGGCAATCGGCATCGGCCGGTGAAAAGGTCGACCACACACGCCTTCCTCGCGATCCTGATATCGGTCGGGATTGTCGCAATATCCTCTAACCCTATCGCCGCGAGGGCACCCAGCCTACCTCCTGACGATGGCTCAAACCGTATTCGGGCCGACCAGTGGCATTTAGCAACCCTCAACTCCGTAGAGGCCAACAAGATCAGCCAGGGCGAGGGCGTAACTGTGGCAGTACCAGACACAGGCGTTTACCCGCATCCAGACCTAAAAAGAAATCTCCTGCGCGGCATCGACCTTACCGATGCGGGAGGAAGCAACGATGGCCAAGGCGATCGAAATAGCCACGGCACCGGGATGGCCGGCCTCATCGCTGCTCACGGCCAAGAAGGAAGCCGAGGAGCTCGAGGTATAGCACCGAAAGCCAAAGTCTTGCCAATTATTTCCTCTACAGCCGATAATCAGAGCAGCCCAGACAATCTGGGCAGATCAATCGATTATGCGATTTCCTCTGGCGCTGGCGTCATCAGCATTTCCAGCGCAGGAGGCTCCAGTCCTGCCCTGCGTCGCGCCATCAGGGGAGCTGTTCTCGCGAATGTCGTCGTTGTCGCCGCTGCAGGTAATCGACCAGCTGACACTGAGGTTGGTTACCCCGCATCGGAGGAAGGCGTCCTAGCCGTGGGTGGCGTTGACAAATCCGGCACTCACGCTGCCGTCTCGGTGACTGGGCCGGAGATTGACGTGGTTGCTCCAGCCGTCGACATCTACAGCACGAGCATCGACGGCAAGTACCGCAAAGGCACCGGCACCTCTGACGCGACGGCGATCGTGGCGGGCGCGGCTGCGTTGATCAGGTCCAAGTACCCATACCTGCCGGCCCGGGAGGTGGCGCACCGACTCACGGCCACTGCCGTCGACAAGGGACCTCCTGGGCGTGACGACGAGTACGGCTACGGAGTGATCGATCTT
This sequence comes from Micromonospora sp. NPDC127501, assembly GCF_040302185.1. Taxonomy (NCBI): domain Bacteria; kingdom Bacillati; phylum Actinomycetota; class Actinomycetes; order Micromonosporales; family Micromonosporaceae; genus Micromonospora; species Micromonospora sp. NPDC127501. The sequence continues at coordinate 237,592 of NZ_JBEORJ010000011.1, forward strand.
GTGGCGGCGCTGACGGCAGACGTACCGCCGCTCGGATTTGAATCGGTGAGCGCTCCGGCCGGTGCCGGCCCGACCACGACGGCTGGCGCTCAGCCGGGTGATGGGAGCGATAGCGCGACCGCGCGCGGCCTGGCCACCCTCGGGGTGCTCGTGGCTGCCGGGGTCGGGTGGGCCGTGATAGCGCGGCGACGCCGGCGTGGTGATGATCCGCCGCCCAGAATCAGTCGCTGATCGATCAACGAAGCGGTGATCCACTCGACTTTCACTGAACTGCGGTGTCCGGAGCGAGGGGGCACCCCGTTTTCCTGAAAGTCGAGTGGTTCAAGGGCGCCCGGGCGGTGGGTGCTGGGCGGGGTGTCGGTCTTGGTGGGGGGCTGGGCGGTAACGTCGGGCTGGTGTCTGAGACTTTGCCGCTCCGCCTCGTGCTCGCATCGGCGAGCCCTGCCCGTCGTAAGTTGCTCCAGGCTGCCGGCGTCGAGCCGGAGGTGCTGGTCAGTGGGGTGGACGAGTCCCTGGTGGTGACCGAGCGGGCCGAGGAGTTGTGCCTGGAGTTGGCTCGTCTGAAGGCGCAGGCGGTGTTGACCCGGCTGAATCCGACCGCCGATCAGCGGACGTTGGTGATCGGCTGCGACTCGGTGCTCGCCTTCGACGGGGAGATCCTCGGCAAGCCCGCGGATGCGGCTGATGCGACCCGGCGGTGGCTGCGGATGCGGGGACGCAGCGGCGTTCTACACAGCGGGCACTGCCTGGTCGACGTCACTGCGGGCCGGCGGGCGGAGGCGGTCGCGTCGACCACGGTCCACTTCGCCGACATCAGTGACGACGAGATCGCCGCGTACGTGGCCACAGGTGAGCCGCTGGCGGTGGCCGGCGCGTTCACGATCGACGGGCTGGGTGGGCCGTTCGTGGAACGGATCGAGGGTGACCCGGGGACGGTGGTCGGGCTGTCGATGCCGCTGCTGCGCCGGCTCCTCGCCGAGCTGGATCTGCGGATCACCGACCTGTGGACGAAGGTCGCGCCGGGCGGTCAAGCGGTCGAGCCGCTCGGTAACGTCCGGTCATGACCACCAAGTCGATCCCGCTCACCAACGAGCTGCACGCCTATCTGGTCGCACACGGCTCTCCGCCGGACGAGATCATCCGTGACCTGGCCGAGGAGACCCGGTCGGTGCTGCCCGAGCACGCCACCATGCAGGTGGCTCCGGAGCAGGCCGCTTTCCTGACGTTCCTCACCCGGCTGCTCGACGTGCGGCAGGCCGTCGAGGTCGGCACGTTCACCGGGCTCTCGTCGCTGGCGATCGCCCGCGGGTTGCCCGAGGGTGGGCGACTGACCTGCTTCGACATCTCCGAGGAGTTCACCGGAATCGCCCGGCGCTACTGGGCGCGGGCCGGCGTGCAGGACCAGATCGACCTGCGCATCGGCCCGGCCGCGGACGGGCTGCGGGAGTTGCCGCACGAGCGGCACCTGGACTTCGCGTTCATCGACGCGGACAAGACCGGCTACCCGATCTACTGGGCGGAGCTGGTGCCTCGGATGCGTCCGGGTGGGGTGATCGCCGTCGACAACGTGTTGCGTGGCGGGCGGGTCATCGCCCCGCAGGACGCTGGTGACCGGGCCATCGCCGCGTTCAACGACGAGGTCCTCGCGGACGTACGGGTGGACCCGGTGATGCTGCCGATCGCGGACGGTCTCACCCTCGCCCGGGTCCGCTGACCGCCGACAGCGCTCACCGTCGGCAAGCGCCGGACACGGGCATTGGGGTGTCCCCACCAGGGGACACCCCAATATCAAGGAACAGCGACGCCTGCGTCAGCGGACGCTGCGGGCGAACTGGCGGGCGGCCCAGTAGACGCCCAGCGCGGCAAGGACCGCGGTGATGCTGAGGCCCTGCCAGACCTTGTCGCTGCCCAGGTCACCGGCGAACAGCGCCCGGGTGCCGTCGACCGCCCAGGAGAACGGGTTCCAGTTGGCGATGCCCTGCAACCAACCGGGTGCGAAGGTCAGCGGCAGCAGGATGCCGGAGAGCAGCAGCACCGGCTGCGCCACGGTGTTCATCAGCGGAGCCAGCGCGTCCTCGCTCTTGACCTTGAGGGCGACGCCGTAGGAGACGGCCGAGGTCATGAGGGCGATAAGGGCGAGCATCAGGTACGCCAGCAGCAGGTCCCCGATGAACACCCGCAGGTCGAAGATGAGCGCCAGGAGCGTGATGATGACCGCCTGCACCATGAGCGAGACCACGTCGCGCAGCGAGCGGCCGAGCAGCAGTGCGAGCCGGCTGATCGGGGTGACCCGGGAGCGTTCGATGACGCCGGCTCGCAGCTCGGCGATCAGGCCGAAGCCCTGGAACAGGCCACCGAAGATGGCCAGCAGCACCAGCAGACCCGGTACGAAGATCTTGTAGGCGGCGGCCTGGGTGGGCGCGTTCAGTGCGGGCTTGAGCAGCGGGGCGAAGAGCAGCAGGTACATGACCGGCTGGAACACGCCGACGAAGACCCAGACCGGGTTGCGTAGCAGGAGTTGGGTCTGGCGCTGGAAGATCAGCCACGTGTCACGGGCGAATTTCATGAGAGTCGTCTCCGGTGGTCAGGACTCGCGCAGCGAGCGGCCGGTCTTGGTGAGGAAGACGTCGTCCAGGCTGGGTCGGTGCAGCTCGATCGAGCGCAACTCCAGCCCGGCGTGGTCGAGTCGGCGCAGCACCTGCGGAATGGCGGTGGCGCCCTCGTCGACGTAGAGGCGCAGGCCGCCCTCGTCGACCGTCTCCAGCTTGTTGACGTACGGCTCGCCGTCGAGCGTCTGGGCGGCCTGCGGGGTGGCGGCCAGGTCGAGACCGACCAGCACCACGTCGCCGGAGATCTCCCGCTTGAGCTCGGTCGGCGTGCCCTCGGCCACCACCTCGCCGTTGTCCATGATCGCGATCCGGTCGCAGAGCGCGTCGGCCTCGTCCAGGTAGTGCGTGGTGATGAAGACGGTCATCCCGTCGGCGCGGAGCCGGCGGATCTCGTCCCACATGTGGGCGCGGCTCTGCGGGTCGAGGCCGGTGGTCGGCTCGTCCAGAAAGACGATCTTCGGCTCGTGGATGATGCCGAGGGCGATCTCCACCCGGCGACGCTGGCCGCCGGAGTAGGTCTTGCACTTGCGGTCGGCGTACTCGGTGAGCTGGAAGGCGTCCAGGGCGCGGGCGGCGCGCTGTTGCGCGTCGGCCTTGCTGATGCCGTACATCCGGGCGTGCAGCACCAGCTCTTCGCGGGCGGTGGACTCGTCCCAGGTGCTGCCGCCCTGCGGGACGTACCCGATACGGCGGCGCACCTCGGCCGGGTCCTTGCGCAGGTCGGCGCCCGCGATGGTGGCCTCGCCGCCGTCCGGCTCGATCAGCGTGGCGAGCATCCGCAGCGTGGTGGTCTTGCCGGCGCCGTTCGGGCCGAGGAAGCCGAAGATCTCGCCCTTGGCAACGTCAAGGTCGACGCCCCGCACGGCGTCCACCGTCTTCGTCTCTCGACCCGCGCGGGAGCGGAACGACTTCCGCAGCCCCCTGGTCTCGATCATTTCTGCTCCTGGTCGTTCGGGCCGGTCGGGCCGGCCGTCGGGTGGGACGGCGCCGGACGGCGCACTCCCCCGCTGTGCCGCCAGCAGGCTAACGCGATATAGCTTTTTTAGTCAACGTTGATTATTCCGCGTCGGTGTCGAGCGGCTCCGCGCCGTCCCGCCACCCCGACCAACCCTGCGCTTCATCCAGCTCAGCAGGCAGGTACGACACTCCGGAATCGATCCGCTCGGCGATCCGCTCGCACCAGGTCATCTCCGCCTCCGCCCGCGCCGACCACAGCTCGAACATCCAGCCGACGTGCGCCGGCTTGCGGTTGCGCACCCAGTCCGACTCCAGCGAGGCGCGCATGGACTCGACGCCGGCGCGCAGCAGGTTGGCCCGGTTACGCAGGGCGGCCGCCGCCTCGGCGCGCGGCATGGCCGGCAGGAAGGAGAAGGCCGCCACGAACGGGTCGGCGGGCTCGCTGATGGTCCACCAGGAGTTGCGCAGCAACGTCTCGAACTCGTCCTCCCCCTTGACCGTCACCTCGTACGTGGTCCGCGCCGGACGGGCGCCCACCTGCTCGGTCGCGACGGCGCGCAGCAGCCCTTCCTCGGTGAGTTTGCGCAGGGCGTGATAGATCGATCCGGGCTGTATGTTCGCCCACTTGTCGGCGCTCCAGCTCAGCAGCTCACGGCGCACGTCGTAGCCATGCACGGGCTGCATCCACCGCACCAGACCGAGAATCATCATCCGAGTCGAAGACACCCGATAAGCGTAATAGCCAAGTTTGACTAAACCGTGGCGGGTGCAGTGCGGCATCCCACACTGAGCGATCGTTAGGGCCGCCGAGGGCGGCCGATACACTCCCCGTCAGTAACCCGCCCGGGAGGAGCCACGAAGGTGCGCAAGGTACTCATCGCCAACCGCGGCGAGATCGCCGTCCGGGTGATCCGCGCGTGCCGCGACGCCGCCCTGGGCAGCGTCGCCGTGTACGCGGACTCCGACCGCGACGCCCTGCACGCCACCCTCGCGGACGAGGCGTACGCGCTCGGCGGGGACAGCGCGACCGAGACCTACCTGCGCATCGACAAGCTGCTCGACGTCGCCGCTCGGGCCGGCGCCGACGCCGTACACCCGGGTTATGGCTTCCTCAGTGAGAACGCCGACTTCGCCCAGGCCGTCATGGACGCCGGGCTGACCTGGATCGGCCCCACCCCGCAGGCGATCCGCGACCTGGGCGACAAGGTCACCGCCCGGCACATCGCCCAGCGGGCCGGCGCGCCGCTGGTCCCCGGCACCCCGGACCCGGTGGCCAGCCCGGACGAGGTGATGGCCTTCGCCGTCGACCACGGCCTGCCGGTCGCCATCAAGGCCGCCTTCGGTGGCGGCGGGCGCGGCCTCAAGGTCGCCCGCACGATGGAGGAGATCCCCCAGCTTTTCGAGTCGGCCACCCGGGAGGCGGTCGCGGCGTTCGGTCGGGGCGAGTGCTTCGTCGAGCGGTACCTCGACCAGCCCCGGCACGTCGAGGCGCAGGTCCTCGCCGACCAGCACGGCAACGTGATCGTGGTGGGCACCCGGGACTGCTCGTTGCAGCGACGTCACCAGAAGCTCGTCGAGGAGGCGCCCGCGCCGTTCCTCACCGACGCCCAGCGCGCGCAGATCCACGAGAGCGCCAAGGCGATCTGCCGCGAGGCCGGCTACCACGGCGCCGGCACCGTCGAATACCTGGTCGGCGTCGACGGCACCATCTCCTTCCTGGAGGTCAACACCCGGCTTCAGGTCGAGCACCCGGTCACCGAGGAGACCGCCGGCATCGACCTGGTCCGCGAGCAGTTCCGGATCGCCGACGGCGAGAAGCTGCGGATCACCGAGGACCCGACGCCGCGCGGGCACGCGATCGAGTTCCGGATCAACGGCGAGGACCCGGGCCGCAACTTCCTGCCCGCCCCCGGCACTGTCACCGCGCTGCGCCTGCCCAGTGGGCCGGGTGTGCGGGTCGACACCGGCATCTCGGCCGGCGACGTGATCGGCGGCAACTTCGACTCACTGCTCGCCAAGGTGATCATCACGGGTGAGACGCGGACCGAGGCGCTGGAGCGCGCCCGCCGCGCGCTGGACGAGATGGTCCTCGACGGGATGGCCACCGCGCTGCCGTTCCACCGGCTCGTGGTGCGGGACGAGGCGTTCACCGCCGAGCCGTTCACCGTGCACACCCGGTGGATCGAGACCGAGTTCGACAACACCGTGCCGCCGTTCACCGCCGCCGCCGGCGCCGCCGAGGCGCCGGCCGAGCGCGACACCGTCGTGGTCGAGGTGGGCGGCAAGCGCCTCGAGGTCAGCCTCCCCGCCGGCTTCGGCGGGAGTACGACCACCGCGGCACCCGCCGCCCGTAAGCCGACCCGGCGTGGCGGCGGCGCGAAGGCCGGTGCTCCGGTCGGCGGCGACGCGCTCACCTCGCCCATGCAGGGCACCATCGTCAAGATCGCGGTGGCGGACGGCGACACCGTGGCCGAGGGTGACCTGGTCGTGGTGCTGGAGGCGATGAAGATGGAGCAGCCGCTGCACGCGCACAAGGCGGGTACGGTCAGCGGCCTCAGCGCCGAGGTCGGCGCCGTGATCACCGCCGGTGCCTCCATCTGCACCATCGCCTGAGCCGTCCGGCGGGCGGGTCAGCGCAGGGTTTCGGTGGCGACCGCGCGGACGGCGGCGGTCAGGGCGTTCAGCACGTCGGACTCCAACCGCCAGTGCTGCCAGTACAGCGGAACGTCGAGGTGTCGGCCCGGCGCGAGGTCGACACAGCGACCGGCGGTCAGGTCGGCCCCGGCGATCTGTTCCGGCACCAGGCCCCAGCCCAACCCGAGCCGGATCGCCTCGCTGAACGCCGGCACCGACGGCACGTAGTGCACCGGCGGGTCGAGCGATCGACCGACCACCGCCCGGATGAACCGGTGTTGCACCCGGTCCTTCCGGTCGAAGACCACCAGCGGGATGCTCGCCAGCGGGGCTGCGCTGAATCCTCCGGCGAAGTGGGACGCCGCGAATTCCGGGGTGGCCAACGCGCGGTAGCGCATGGCCCCGAGCCGCAGCACGCGACAGCCCTGCACGGCCTCCCGCTGGGCGGTGACCGCCGCCGTCACCGAACCGTCGCGGAGCAGCTCGGCGGTGTGGTCCTGATCGTCCTGCCGCAGGTCGAACGAGAGCCCGGCCCGCTGCGGCAACCGGGCCAGCGCGGCGGGAAACCAGGTGGCCAGCGAGTCCGCGTTGACCACCACGGCGACCCGGGTCAGGCCACCGCCGGCCAGCGGGCCGCGAGCATCGACCAATGCCTCCCGTTCGAGCAGCGTGAGCTGGCCGGCCAGGCGCAGCAGCGGACGGCCGGCGTCGGTTGCCACGCACGGCCGGGCGCGGCGGACCAGCACCTGGCCGACGGCTTCCTCCAGCGCCTTGATCCGTTGGCTCACCGCCGATGGCGTGACGTGCAGCAGCCGGGCCGCCGCGTCGAAGCTGCCCTCCGCCACCACCGCCGCGAGCGTCCGTAGCTGCGCCGAGTCGAGACCTTCCATTAGCCGAGCTTAAGTTGCGTCAGGATCTTTAGTTGGACTGGTGGCTGTCGGCAGCCCTAGCGTCGGCTGCGTGCTCACCTCCGCCGTCGCCGGCTTCTCGATCTCCATCGCGCTCATCGTCGCCATCGGCGCGCAGAACGCCTTCGTCCTGCGCCAGGGCCTGCGACGCGAACACGTCGTACCCGTGGTGCTGACCTGCGCCGCGTCGGACGCGCTGCTGATCATGGCGGGAGTGGCCGGGGTCGGTTCGCTGGTGACCGGCCGACCGGGCCTGCTGATGGCGATCCGCTGGGGCGGTGCGGCCTTCCTGCTCTGCTACGCGGGGCTAGCCGCCCGCCGCGCCCTGCGTCCCGGCGCCCTGCTGCCCACCGAGCGGCCGCCGGCCACGTTGGGGGCGACCCTGCTCGCCTGCGCCGCCTTCACCTACCTGAACCCGCACGTCTACCTGGACACCGTGCTGCTCCTGGGCAGCGTGGCCCAACAACACCCGCACCGGTGGGTCTTCGGCGTCGGCGCCACCCTGGCCAGTGTGGTCTGGTTCACCGCGCTCGGTGTCGGCGCGCAGCGCCTCGCACCGCTGCTCGCCCGCGCCAGCGCCTGGCGGGTGCTGGACGCGGTCATCGCCGTCGTGATGGCCGGGCTCGCCGTGGCACTACTGCTGGGCTGACCGGTTCGTACCCGGCCGGGCTCGCCGTGGCACTTCCACCGGGCTACCGGCACATCCGGCAAGCACCGACGACGCCACCGGGACCAGGACCGACGACGATGCGAGTGTTTTCCGCGACCACCGGCGGTGGAACTGGCCGCGAGCGGGAATGATTGTCGGGTGCGGTTCCTTCACGGCGCGGCTCCCGCGCACGACCTGACCTATACCGACGTCTTCATGGCGCCGGCCCGCTCCGACCTGGGCTCCCGACTCGACGTCGACCTCTCCACCGGCGACGGCACCGGCACCACCATTCCGTTGGTGGTGTCGAACATGACCGCGGTCGCCGGACGGCGGATGGCGGAGACGGTCGCCCGCCGGGGTGCCATCGCGGTGATTCCGCAGGACATTCCGATCGAGGTGGTGGCGAACGTCGTCGCCTGGGTCAAGCAGCGCCACCTGGTCTACGACACCCCCATCACGCTGGGCCCGACCGAGACCGTGGGCGATGCCATCCACCTGCTGCCCAAGCGCTCGCACGGCGCGGTGATCGTGGTCGACGACGCCGGCCGGCCGATGGGTGTGGTCACCGAGGCGGACACCACGGGCGTGGACCGCTTCGCGCAGCTGCGCCACGTGATGTCCACCGAACTGCACACCGTCCCGGCGGACGCGGATCCTCGTACCGGATTCGATCTGCTCTCGGCGGGCCGTCGCCGACTCGCCCCCGTGGTGGACGCCGAAGGTCGGCTGGTCGGGGTGCTGACCCGACAGGGCGCGTTGCGCGCCACCCTCTACACGCCGGCCGTGGACGACCGGGGTCGGCTTCGGATCGCGGCGGCCGTCGGGATCAACGGAGACGTGACCGGGAAGGCCGCTGCGTTGCTGGAGGCGGGGGTGGACACGTTGGTCGTGGACACCGCGCACGGCCACCAGGCACGGATGATCTCCGCACTTCAGGCGGTCCGGAAGCTGGACCCGGGGGTGCCGGTGGCGGCCGGCAACGTGGTCACCGCCGAGGGCGTACGCGACCTGGTGGAGGCGGGGGCGGACATCATCAAGGTCGGCGTCGGCCCGGGGGCGATGTGCACCACCCGGATGATGACCGGCGTGGGTCGACCGCAGTTCTCCGCCGTGCTCGACTGCGCGGCCGCAGCCCGCCAACTGGGCCGGCACGTGTGGGCCGACGGCGGGGTGCGGCACCCCCGGGACGTGGCGCTCGCGCTCGCCGCCGGCGCGTCGAACGTGATGATCGGCTCCTGGTTCGCCGGCACCTACGAGTCCCCCGGTGACCTCTACACCGACGCGGACGGCCGGCGGTACAAGGAGAGCTTCGGGATGGCCTCGGCTCGGGCGGTCAGCGCCCGGACCGCCGACGACAGCCCGTACGACCGGGCCCGCAAGGCGGTGTTCGAGGAGGGCATCTCCTCGGCCCGGATGCACCTGGATCCGGCCCGCCCCGGTGTCGAGGACCTGATCGACGAGATCATCGCGGGGGTACGCAGCGCCTTCACCTACGCCGGCGCACGGGACCTGACCCAGTTCCACGAGCGGGCCATCGTCGGCGTGCAGAGCGCCGCCGGCTTCACCGAAGGAATGCCCCTCCCCACCAGCTGGTAACCCACCCCCACCCCCACCCCCAGCCAAGTTGATCATGGGGTTATCGCCTCCCGCATCGGCGCGTCGTGGCGGTAACCCCATGATCAACTCAGCAGGGCCGGGATCGGCGGGGGAACCTTGCTGTCAGGTCGACAGCCGGCGCAGCACGGCGCGGGCCGCCTCGCGGGGGTTGTCGCCCACGCGGTCGGGCAGTGCGCCGGCCAGCCAGAGGGTGGCGAAGCCGTGCGCGATCGACCAGGCCGCGAGCGAGTCCCGGTCGGTGTCGGCGGGCGCGCCGCCGCCGGACAGCGCCGCCACCCCGGAGCGGAGCGCGGCTCCGGCCCGGCCCCGCGCCGCGATCAGCTCGGCATCGTCGGCCCGGTAGAGCTCCGGCCGGAACATCACCTCGAAGTACGCCCGGTGTGTGACGGCGAAGTCGACGTACGCGACGCCGGCCTCCAACAGGTCGTCATCCGCCTCGGTCAACGTCCGGGCCAGCAGGTCGAAGCCCTGCGCGGCGAGCGCGGTGAGCAGGCCCGCCTTGTCGCCGAAGTGGTGTGCGGGCGCGGCGTGCGAGACACCGGCCCGGCGGGCCAGGTCGCGCAGGCTCAGCGCGGCGGGTCCGACCTCCGCGACGGCCTCCAGCGCCGCGGCGAGCAGGGCGCGGCGCAGGTCGCCGTGGTGGTAGGCGCGGGTGTCGGTCATGCGCGAATCCTATCTTGCCATTGACAAGATGGGCCTCTGACGCGCAATCTTGTCACTGGCAAGTTTCACGGAGGAGGATTCCGGTGGCACCCCTGATCGCCCTTGTAGTCGGCACCGCGCTGGCCCGAGTCGCCGGCCTGGCGGGCATCTCCGCACTGGACGGTTGGCATCCCGCACTGCGCGTCGGACTGGCCGCGATGTTCACGCTCACCGCCGTCGCGCACTTCGTCGGCCAACGCCGCGCCGACCTGATCGCGATGGTCCCGCCCCGACTGCCCCGGCCGGACCTGCTGGTCACCGTGACCGGCGTGCTGGAACTGGTCGGCGCGGTCGGCCTCCTGGCACCGGCGACCGCCAGGGTTGCGGCGGCCGGGCTCGGCCTGCTCATGCTCGCCATGTTCCCGGCCAACGTCTCGGCCGCCCGCCGCAAACTGACCCTCGCCGGTCGCCCGGTCACCCCGCTCGCACAGCGGACCGCCCTACAGATCGTGTTCGTGGCCACCGCTGCGGCAATTTCGTTTGGCCCCTGACTATCAGGGAGCTAACCTGCCTGTCGTGGAACTCGTGACCCTCCAGGACGTGCCGCTCGGCCGGCTGCTGGTGGTGGCCGGGCACCTGGTCGGGCAGCGGTGGAACCGCTACCTCGCCGAGGAGCACGGCCTCACCCAGGCCGGCATGATCACCCTGATGACGCTCGCCCGACACGGCGAGCTGCCGCACCGGGCGGTCGCCGAGAAGGGGTTCGTCCGGCCGGCGACCCTGACCGGCATCGTCGACACGCTCGAGCGCGACGGTCTGGTCGAGCGCCAGCGCGACGACAACGACCGACGCAGCATCCGACTCGCCATCACCCCCGCCGGGCGGGAACGGGTGGCCGCGCTCGGCGCACTCATGCACTCCGGACGGCCCCTCACCTCGGTCGACGCCGACCCGGCGAAGGCCCAGGTGATCCGGGAGTTCCTGCTTGAGGTCATCGGCAGCGGAGACGACCCGCGGATGACCGGACGCCCTACCGAAACGAAGGACCCGGCGTGCTGATCCGACTCCTGCGCACCCAACTGCGCGCCTATCAGAGACCGTTGCTGGCGGTCGTGCTGCTCCAGTTCGTGGGCACCATGGCCTCGCTGTACCTGCCCAGCCTCAACGCGGACATCATCGACCAGGGTGTGGCCCGGGGCGACACCGACTACATCGTGCGGACCGGCGGCTGGATGCTGCTGGTCAGTCTCATCCAGATCGTCTGCTCGATCGCGGCGGTCTACCTGGGCGCCCGGGTCGCGATGGGCTTCGGCCGCGACGTACGCGCCGAACTGTTCGGGCACGTCAACCGCTTCTCCGCCCGCGAGGTGGCGCGGTTCGGGGCACCGTCACTGATCACCCGCAACACCAACGACGTGCAGCAGGTGCAGATGCTCGTGCTGATGAGCTGCACGATGCTCGTCGCCGCACCGATCATGAGCGTCGGCGGCGTGTTCATGGCGTTGCGTGAGGACGTCGGGCTCTCCTGGCTGATGCTGGTCAGCGTGCCGGTGCTGGCCATCGCCCTCGGCGCGATCATCCGTCGGATGGTGCCGGGCTTCCGGCTGATGCAGACCCGCATCGACACCGTCAACCGGGTGCTGCGGGAGCAGATCACCGGCATCCGGGTGGTCCGCGCGTTCGTCCGGGAGCCGTACGAGACGGACCGCTTCGGCGTCGCGAACGCCGACCTGACCGCGACCGCGCTGCGTACCGGTCGGTTGCTGGCGTTGATCTTCCCGGTGGTCATGCTGGTGCTGAACGTCTCCAGCGTGGCGGTGCTCTGGTTCGGCGCGCAGCGGGTGGACGCCGGCGCGATCCAGGTCGGCGCGCTCACCGCGTTCCTCCAGTACCTGATGCAGATCCTGATGGCGGTCATGATGGCCACCTTCATGCTGATGATGGTGCCGAGGGCGGCGGTCTGCGCCGAGCGGATCGTCGAGGTGCTGGACACCGACTCCTCGGTGGTCCCGGCCGCCGCGCCGGTCACCGAGCTGCCCACCCGAGCCGAGTTGGAGCTGCGCGGGGTGCGCTTCCAGTACCCCGGCGCGGTGGAGCCGGTGCTGCGCGACATCTCCTTCCGGGCGACCCCGGGCACCACCACGGCGATCATCGGCAGCACCGGCGCGGGCAAGACGACGCTGCTGTCGCTGATCCCCCGCCTGGTCGACGTCACCGACGGCGCGGTGCTGGTCGACGGGGTGGACGTGCGGGAGTTGGCGCCGGACGAGCTGTGGCGACGCATCGGCCTGGTGCCGCAGCGGCCGTACCTGTTCACCGGGACGGTCGCGAGCAACCTGCGCTACGGCAACCCGGACGCCACCGACGAGGAGCTGTGGACGGCGCTGGAGATCGCCCAGGCCCGGGACTTCGTGGCCCAGATGCCCGGCGGCCTCGACGCCCCGATCGCGCAGGGCGGCACCACCGTCTCCGGTGGGCAGCGGCAGCGCCTGGCCATCGCCCGGGCCCTGGTCCGGCAACCGGAGATCTACCTCTTCGACGACTCGTTCTCCGCGCTCGACCTGGGCACCGACGCGCGGCTGCGAGCGGCCCTGCGGCCGGTCACCGCGCAGGCGGCGGTGGTGATCGTGGCCCAGCGGGTCTCCACGATCATCGACGCCGATCAGATCATCGTCCTGGAAAACGGAGGGGTCGTCGGAGTGGGACGACATGCGGAGCTGTTGGACACCTGCCCGACGTACGCCGAGATCGTGGCCTCGCAGCAGACCACGGAGGTGGCGGCATGAGCGAGCGTGACGAGCCGCGCACCGCGGCCGTACCCAGTCAGAAGCCGGCCGGCGACGGACGGACGCCGGATGGGACCGCGCAGCAACCCGGCGGGGAGACCGCGCCGGAGACCGGCAGTGGCGCGCCGACGCCGAAGCGGCTGCCGCCCGGCCGTCAGGGCGGCGGCCCGGGATGGATGAGCGCCGGGATGCCCGCCGAGAAGTCGATGAACTTCGGGCCGTCGGCCCGACGGTTGCTCGGCCGGTTGCGCTCGCACCGACTGCACCTGGCCGCGATCATCACGTTGGCCGTGGTGAGTGTGGGGTTCAGCGTGGCCGGGCCGAAGATCCTCGGCCACGCCACCGACCTGATCTTCACCGGGGTGATCGGTCGGCAACTGCCCGCCGGCACCACCGCCGAGCAGGCCGTCGCGGCGGCCCGGGCCAGTGGCAACGACAGCTTCGCCGACATGCTGGCCCGGATGGACGTGGTGCCCGGGGTGGGCATCGACTTCAGCGCCCTGAGCCGGGTGCTGCTGCTGGCGCTGGGGCTCTACCTCGCGGCGAGCCTGCTGTCCTGGTGGCAGGGCTGGCTGCTCAACGGGGTGGTCCAGCGCACCGTGCTGCGGCTGCGTGCCGAGGTGGAGGAGAAGCTCAACCGGCTGCCGCTGCCCTACTTCGACCGACAGCCGCGCGGTGAGCTGCTCAGCCGGGTCACCAACGACATCGACAACATCTCCACCAGCCTCCAGCAGACCCTCAGCCAGCTGCTCACCTCGCTGCTGACAGTCGTCGGCGTGCTGGCCGTGATGTTCTGGATCTCGCCGGTGCTGGCCCTGGTGGCCCTGGTCGCGGTGCCGTTGTCGGTGCTGGTCACCCAGCGCATCGCCAAGCGCTCGCAGAAGCAGTTCATCGCCCAGTGGACCCACACCGGCGAGTTGAACGGCCAGATCGAGGAGGCGTACACCGGCCATGAGCTGGTGAAGGTCTTCGGCCGGCAGCGTGAGGTCGAGGCCGCTTTCCACGCGAAGAACGAGGAGCTGTTCCGGGCCAGCTTCGGGGCGCAGTTCATCTCCGGGATCATCATGCCGTCGATGATGTTCATCGGAAACCTGAGCTACGTGGCGATCGCCGTGGTCGGCGGGCTGCGGGTCGCCTCGGGCACGATGAGCCTCGGTGACGTGCAGGCGTTCATCCAGTACTCCCGCCAGTTCACCCAGCCGCTCACCCAACTCGCCTCGATGGCCAACCTGCTCCAGTCCGGGGTGGCCTCGGCCGAGCGCGTCTTCGCGGTACTCGACGCGGACGAGCAGACCCCCGACCCGGTCGCGCCGGCCCGGGTCACCGACCCGCACGGTCGGGTCGAGTTCGAGCACGTCTCGTTCCGCTACGAGCCGGACAAGCCGCTGATCGACGACCTGTCGCTGGTCGCCGAGCCCGGACACACAGTGGCGATCGTCGGCCCGACCGGCGCCGGCAAGACCACCCTGGTCAACCTGGTGATGCGCTTCTACGAGCTGGACGCCGGCCGGATCACGCTCGACGGGGTGGACATCACCACGATGCGCCGCGACGACCTGCGCGGCCGGATCGGCATGGTGCTCCAGGACACCTGGCTGTTCGGCGGCACCATCCGGGACAACATCGCCTACGGGCGGCCGGACGCGACCGAGGAGGAGATCCTCGCCGCCGCCCGGGCCACCTTCGTGGACCGGTTCGTGCGCAGCCTGCCCGACGGCTACGACACCGTCATCGACGAAGAGGGCAGCAACGTCAGCGCCGGCGAGAAGCAGCTCATCACCATCGCGCGGGCGTTCCTCGCCGAGCCGTCACTGCTGATCCTCGACGAGGCCACCAGCTCGGTGGACACCCGCACCGAGGTGCTGCTGCAACGGGCGATGGCCGCGCTGCGCTCGGACCGGACCAGCTTCGTGATCGCGCACCGGCTCTCCACCATCCGCGACGCCGACCTGATCCTGATGATGGAGGACGGTCGGATCGTCGAGCAGGGCACCCACGAGCAGTTGCTCGCCGCCCAGGGCGCGTACCACCGGCTCTACCGCTCACAGTTCACCGGGGCGGTGGTCGACGAGGAACCGGCCGCCCAACCGGCGTCGGTCTGAGGTCGGGCGGCCGTGCGCGCGAGACGATCGGTGGGCGTGTCAGTCCGACGGCAGCAGGTCGGTCGCGCGGGCGGCGACCTGCCCGCCGATCAGGGCGAGAGCCGCATCGGCGGGCATCGGAGCCAGCGCGCGGCCGCCGCGCAGGCGCAGCGCGAGGTGCCCGTCGGCCACCTCCCGGGAACCCAACACCCCGAGGTACGGGACGCGGCGGCGGGCCGCGTCCCGGACCCGGGCACCCAGCGAGCCGGCGGCGTCGACCTCGACCCGCAGGCCGGCGTCGACCGCCCGTCGGGCCAGGTCGGCCGCCGCGTCGACCTGACCGTCGCCGACCGGCAGCAGCACCAACTGGACGGGCGCGTACCAGGCCGGGAACGCGCCCTCGTGCACCTCGATGAGGTACGCGAACAGCCGCTCCATGCTGCCGACCAGGCTGCGGTGCACCATGACCGGCCGACGCCGGCTTCCGTCCGAGTCGGTGTACGAAAGGTCGAACCGTTCCGGCTTGTCGAAGTCCAGTTGAATGGTGGAGATGGTCGACTCCCGACCGGCGGCGTCGACGATCTGGATGTCGATCTTCGGACCGTAGAAGGCAGCCTCCCCCGGTGCCTCGACGTACTCCACCCCGGCCAGCGCCTCCCGGAGCAACTCCTCGGCGCGGGCCCACTGGGCGTCGTCGCCGACGTACTTCTCGCCCGGCCCGCGCAGCGACAGCCGGAACCCGGCCGGCCGGACACCGAGCGCGGCGTGTGCGGCACGGATCAGCCCGAGGATCTCGACGACCTCCGCGCCGACCTGCTCGGGGGCGCAGAAGGTGTGCGCGTCGTTGAGCGAGATGGCGCGTACCCGCGACAGCCCGCCGAGCACACCGGAGCGCTCCGAGCGGTACATCCCGCCCAGCTCCGCGATCCGCAACGGCAACTCCCGGTAGGAACGGCCCCGCGCCCGGAAGACCAACGCGTGGTGCGGGCAGAGCGCCGGCCGGAGCACGAACTCGTCGTCGGCGCTCAGCCGCATCGGCGGGAACATGTCGTCGGCGAAGTAGCCGAGATGGCCGGAGAGTTCGAAGAGTTCCCGCTTGCCCAACGGCGGCGAGTAGACGTGCTGGTGGCCGGAGCGGCGCTCCAACTCCCGGACGTACTCCTCGACGGCGTGCCGGGCTGCGGCGCCGGCCGGCAGCCAGATCGGCAGGCCGGCACCGGCCAGCGGATCGGAGACGAAGAGGTCCAGCTCGCGGCCGAGCCTACGGTGGTCGATCATGTCGGACTCCTGGATCGGGTACGACCCGGAGGCGACCTGAGCTCCGAACGGCGCGCTGCCCTCGGGGGCGGATCGCCCCGGGGCCTGGTCGACGGTGGTTACGTCAGAGCGGCGCGCCGGGGACACCCGGCGTCGTGGTCATCATTACCGCGCTGCGCATACGGCGACAGTACCCGCGCGACGTTCGGGGATGCACCCGGATTTGCGGCGGAGGGGTGGGCCGCCGGCGCGGGACCCGCCGGCGGCCCTGGCGGCCGAATCGTCAGGAACGGGGGACCCGACGGGCGTGGCCGCGCCGACAACGGTACGCCGACGAACGGCGTTCTGCCGCCCGCCTCGAACGGGTGGAACAGCCTCCGAACCCGTCACCCGGCAGCGATCGGCCTCGTTGTAGCTGGGTGGCCCAGTCGTGTCGACGGTCACGACGGGCCGGGGCCGTCCACCGTGACGCCGGACACGACGTCAGGCTCAAGACACCCAATCGGCCGCATCCGGCGAGGTGGCAGGCGTGCCCGAACTTCTGACTGACGTCGCATCGCCGACGTGGGCGTACCTGGTGCTGCTCGCGCTGCTGATCGCGGACGCCTTCGTGCCGGTGATCCCCACCCAGATCGTCATGATCACCAGTGGTGCGCTCACCGTCTACGGCGGGCTCAGCCTGCCGGTCACCATCGCCGTCGGCGCGCTCGGCGTATTCGCCGGCGACCTGGCCTGCTACCTGCTCGGACGCAGCGCACCGGACCGGCGGCCGCCACGGCACGCCGAGCTGAGCCGCGCCCGCCGGGTGGCCAGCCGGGTCACCCAGGGGCTGCGACAACCCGGGCCGCTGGTGATCCTGCTCTGCCGGTTCGTGCCCGGCGGCCGGATGGCGGCCTGCTTCTCGGCCGGGCGCAGCCGCTACCCGTACCGTCTGTTCGTGCTCTACGAGGCCGTCGCCGCGCTGGGCTGGGCCACCTACGGCGCGCTGGTCGGGCACCTGGGCGGCACCGCACTGACCGAGTCGGCCTGGCGGCTGGCCATCATCGCCACCGCCGCGGCGGCCGGCTTCGCCGCGGCCGGGTGGGCGATGACAGTGGTCAGCGCCCGCCACGCCCGCGCCGCCGCCGCCGCAGTCGACGTCCCCATCGACTGACCCGGTCCCCGGAGGCAGGATCGCCGCAACCACCGAGGGCCTCTAGGGGTGGTCCCGGGGAACGATTTCGGTGGCTGTCCCGGATTCGGCTGGGGTGGCTGCGGCGACAGGCTGGGGCATGCCTGTTACCCGGAGTACCGGCCTGCTGGCCCTGGGCGGGATCGCCCTGGCGGCGCTGCTCACCGTGATCGGCCACCTCGAAGTCAACGACGACCTGAACCCGTGGGCGTTGACCATCAGCGACTTCGCGGTCTCCGACCGCGGCGGCGTCATCGACATCGCCATGGTGGTGCTCGCGCTCGCCACCGTGGCGTTGCTGTACGGACTGCGCCGCGCCAGCCCACCCCGGCCACGCTCCGGTCGAACGGCCGAGCTGCTGCTCGGCGCATGGGTGGGTGGGCTGCTGCTGGCCGCCGTGGTGCCGACGAACGAGCCGGGCACCGCCATGACCACCGCCGCCTACCTGCACCGGTACGCGTCGGTGGTCGCATTCCTGGCGTTGCCGGCGGCCGGTTGGCTGCTCGCCCGCCGACCCGACCTGACGCCCGCCGCCCGGACGCTACGCACCCTGGTCCTGCTGAGCCTGGCCCTGGCGGTGGCCATGATCTGGTCCGCGTACCCCGGCGACCGGATGCTCATCGGCCTGGCCGAACGCCTCCTGATCCTCACCGAGGTAGCGGTCCTGACCACGGTAGCGGCGACCCTCACCCGACGCGTCTACTCCAGCTCGTGCAGCATGAGCTGGCGGGCCGCCTCGGTGATGGAGCCGGACAGCGACGGGTAGATGGTGATGGTCTGGGCCAGCTCGTTGACCGTGAGGTTGTTCTCCACCGCCATGGTGATGGGCAGGATCAGCTCGCTGGCCTTCGGAGCGACCACCACACCGCCGATCACCTGGCCGCTGGCGGGACGGCAGAACAGCTTCACGAAACCGTCGGAGAGGTCGTCCATCTTGGCCCGGGCGTTGCCGGACAGCGGCAGCATCACCTGCCGGGCCGGCACCTTCCCCGCGTCCACCTCGTCCTGCGAGACACCCACGGTGGCCAGCTCCGGGTCGGTGAAGACGTTCGCCGCGACGGTACGCAACCGCAGCGGGCGGACCGCCTCGCCGAGCGCGTGCCACATGGCGATCCGGCCCTGCATGGCAGCGACGCTGGCCAGCAGCAGCACGCCCGTGCAGTCGCCGGCGGCGTAGATGCCGGGCACGTTGGTCCGGGAAGCCCGGTCGACCGTCAGGTAGCCGCCCCGGCCCAGCTCCACCCCGTACTCGGCAAGGCCCAGGTTGGCGGTGTTCGGGATCGAACCGACGGTGATCAGCGCGTGTGAGCCGGTCACCTTGCGGCCGTCGGAGAGCTCCACCTCGACGCCGTCGGCGGTACGCCGGACCGCGTCGGCCCGAGAGTTGTTGAGGATCTCCATGCCCCGGTTGCGGAACACCCGCTCGATGGCGGAGGCGGCATCGGCGTCCTCGTGCGGCATCACCCGGTCCCGGCTGGAGACCAGTGTCACCTCGACCCCCATCGCCAGGTACGCGCTGGCGAACTCCGCGCCGGTCACACCGGACCCGACCACGATCAGGTGCTCGGGCAGCTCCGGCAGGTCGTACACCTGGCGCCAGGTCAGGATGCGCTCACCGTCCGGTACGGCGGTGGGCAGCTGGCGGGGCGTCGAGCCGGTGGCCACCAGCACGGTGGACGCGTCGATCGAGTACTCCTCGCCGCCGTCGGCGGGGGTGACGACGACCCGGTGGGTGTGCCCGAGGGAGTCCTCGCCGAGCCGGGCGGTACCGGCCACGAAGGTGACCCCCGCCTTCAGCAGCTTGGCGTGGATGTCCGCGGACTGCGCCAGGGCCAGCCGCTTGACCCGCCCGTGCACCGCCCGCGCGTCGACGGTGACCGCCTCCAGACCGTCCGAGTGCACCCCGAACTCCTCGGTGTCGCGGTAGCCGGTGACCACCCCCGAGCTGGCGATGAAGGTCTTCGACGGTACGCAGTCGGAGAGCACGCAGGCACCGCCCGCACCGTCGGCCTCCACCACTGTGACATCGGCGTCCAGCTGGGCGGCGACCAGTGCCGCCTCGTACCCGGCCGGCCCCCCACCGATGATCACGATCCGGCTCACAGCGTTCGCCCTTCGTCCATGCTCACAGTGACTTTCTTCTCCCGAGCGCATTCGACACGCACTGTCGTATTCTCCCCCACCCGTCGGCCGGGCTATCGTCATCGCCGTGCGTCATCACGCCGCCTACGGCTCAAATCTCGATCCCGCCCGGATGCGCGCCTACTGTCCGCATTCGCCGATGGTTGGCACCGGCTGGCTGGAGGGCTGGCGGCTGACCTTCGCCGGGGCGGACGTGATCGGCTGGGAGGGTGCGGTGAGCACCCTGGTCGAGTCTCCCGGCGACCGGGTCTTCGTGGCGCTCTACGACATCCACCCCTACGACGCGGGCCAGCTCGACGAGATCGAGGGGGTGACCGCCGGCACGTACCGCAAGCTGCACGTGCGGGTCTCCACCCTCGACGGCGACGTGACCGCGTGGATCTACGTCTTCAACGGGTACGAGGGTGGCCTGCCGACCTCGTGGTATCTGTCGGAGATCGCGAACGCCGCCGAGAAGGCGGGCGCCCCGGACGACTACGTCACCGAGTTGCGGGCCCGCCCCACCGGCACCGCCTCGCCGTAGCAGCGCGTATCGCACCCCTCCAGTCTGCTACCGCTGTCGAGCGGAGCGCCGGCCGGGCCGGACCAGGGTCGTCAATCACACACCTGCCGCCGGAACGGAAAGTTCGTACATGTCGGTCCACTGGGTCTCCCGCAGGCCCACTGACCGGTACAGCGACAGCGGGGCGGTCGGGTTGGTGAGGTCGACGCCCAGGCCGACCGCCCGCCGCCCCTTCTCGGCGTAGCGGGCGAAGGCGCGGCGCAGCAACGCCGCACCCACCCCCCTGCGCCGGTACGCGGACAGCACCGACAGACTCTTCACCCAGCCCGACTGCTGATCGAGCGCCTGGTCCGAGGACTGCAACGCGCCGACCGGCACCCCGTCCACCTCGGCGACGAACCACTCGTCCCAGGCGGTCAGGTCGCCGATCCGGGCCCGCCACCGCTCGTACGACAGCGGCTCGTGATCCGGGGTGTCGCCGAACGCGGCCTCGTAGATCCGGTGGAACTCCACCAGGTCCGCCTCGTCATCCGGGCGGACCGGCCGCACCGTCACGGCCGATGGACCGGCCGGCTCGTCGGGCAGGTCGTCCAACGGCCGGCTCATCCGGACGTACCGCTTGACGAGGGCGAACCCGAGCCCGCGCAGGGCGTGTTCCCAGTCACGCTCCGGGGCGAAGACCGCGCAGCGGACGGTGAGCGACGGCAGCCCCCGCTCGGCAGCGCGCTCGGCGACTCGGTCCAGTTGGCGGAGCAGCAACGGCGCGCGGACGGCGGCAGCGCGTACCGGATCGACGTAGACCTCCACGAACTCCCGGCCCACGGCGGTCGGGTTGTCCACCGTCGCCCAGCCGACGACGGTGTCGTCCGGGTCGATGGCCAACCAGGAGTCCCGGGTCGGGTCGAAGTGGGGGGCGGTCAGCGACGCCGCGACGTCCTCGGCGTCAAAGTCGGGATGGCCGATGGCGAAGGTGTCGGCGGCGTGCACCACCGCGAGGATCGCCGGCACGTCGTCGAGGGTGGGTCGGCGCGTCGTCCAACCAGCGGGAAGGGTCACGGCAGGACATCCTGGCAGCCACCCGGCGGCGGCGCCGCCCATTTTTTTCGGTCGACGAGAGGCTCAGCCGAGGTCGACCCGGGTGCGGTGCAGCAACTCCACCAACTCAGCGCCGTCGGCGGGCCCGAGGGCCGTGAACGCCGGCGCGGCCAGCCGGTTGGTCACCGCCTCCGCCCAGAGCCGGCGGCGCACCAGCGGCCCGATCGGCGGGTACGGCGGCGGCCAGCCACAGGCCACCGCCCCGGCCTCGCCCTCCGGCCCGGCCAGCACGGCCTCCAGCGGGGTCATCCCGGCGGCGCGTACCGCCAGCAGGTAGGCGCCGGTGAAGTGTTCCCGGAGCAGCCGCAGCCCGGCGGCGCTGCGAGCCCCGGGCGAGAGATCCGGAAGCGGCATGGCCCGCCACGCGGCGAAGAGTGGCATCCCACTGGCCTCCGCCGCCACCACGGCCCGCTCGACGAGCGCCGAGAGGCGCTCGGTGCCGGGCAGGGGGCCGAGCTGCTGCGCCCCCCACCGACAGCATTCGGCGAGGCTCGCGGCGGCCACCTCGAACGGCGGAACGACCCGGGCGGCGGCGTCCCACCCGTCGGCGACCGCGTCCGGGGCGATGAACCCGAGGGCGGCAGCGGCCGTCTCGGCCCGCACACCGCCGAGCGCGCCGGCCCGGCCGCTGATGTAGAAGGCCCAGCCGGAGATGCCGAGCAGTCGGGCCCGGCGCAAGGTGGTCGGGTCCCGGCTGAAGGCGTCGCCCAGGTCGAGCACGACGGGCTTACTGGCGGCCGCGACCTGCTCCGGAGTCACCGCGCCGCCCCGCTCGGGCTACCCGACCCGGCGACCACGCCCCGACTCGGGGCCACTCGCCGTGTACGGCCCGCACACTCGTCGTCGTCCATCGATGGTCAGTCTGCCGCGCCACCGCCCGCGTCCGCATCCCCCTCTTCGGCCGCCAGTGCCTCGACCGCCGCCTCGACCTCGCCGGCGCGCCGCCGGGCCACGGTGACCGCCCGCTCGGCGGCACGCCGGGCGAGCTTGGCCCGGCTGAGGTCCTGCTCGGCGACCGCGCGCCGCCGCTCCAGCTCGGCCAGCTCGGCCTCAAGACGATCGAGTACGGCCACACCGTCGCGCTCCTGCCCGGTCGCCTCGGTCAGCTCGGTCTCGGCCCGCTCCTGGTCGGCCTGGGCCTTCGCCAACTCCCGGTCCAGGGCGCGGCGCTGCCGGGCCCGCTCGGCTCGGGCCGCCCGCTGTGCGGCCCGTTCGGCCTGCTCGGCACGCTCGGCCGCCCGGTCCGTACGGGGTGCCGCCTCGGGACGGCCCCGTTGGGCGCCGGGTCGGCGGGCCGGGCGCTCCTTCTCGCGCTCCTCGTCATCGCCGGTGACCAGACGCAGTTGCGGCCGGGGCACCTCACCGAAGCCGGCGTAGCTGGCCGCCCGCAGCAGGCGGCCCGCCCGCACCTGCTCGGCGACCTCGACGTCGGAGAACGCCGCGTTCAGCGTCCCCTCCACCTCGGCCAGGGGCAGCCGGCTCGCCGGCGGCGCGTCCGGCTCGGCCGCGGCAAGCTTGCGAACCTCGGCGACCAGGGCGCCAACCACCGCCCGGCGCTGCGCGGACAGCTCCCGCAATCGGGGCCCGCGCAACTCCCGCTGGGCGACTCGCAGGGCGTCGGCGAGCTGCACCAGATCGGCGACCAGTTCCGGGCGTCGGATGGCGAGCAGATTCACCAACCAGGCGGCCACCGTCGGGCGACGCAGCCGGGCCAGTTGCCGCGCGGTGGTCGGGTCGCCGGCCTGGCGGGCCTCGGCCACAGCGGCGTCCCGGGCGGCCACGAACCGGTCCGGTGGGGTGCGGTAGAGCTGCTGCACCAGCTCCGCGGAGAGGTCGGGCATCGAGTCAGACGTCCACCCGGCTACCGGGCTCCAGTCGCTGGTATTCGGTGCCGGACATCGCGGTGTACTGCCCGTCGAGCACGCCCAGCCCGTTGTCGTTGAGCAACGCGTCGTGCAGGGCGTACGCGCGCCGCGGCGCGACCGCGCGGATGAAGTCGACCACCTCGGAGAACTTCGACCAGGGCGCGTGGATCGGCGCGAAGAGCGTGTCGACGGGTGTCTCGTCGGGCACCACCAGGGAGTCTCCCGGGTGGTAGACCACGTCGTTGATCAGGTAACCGAGGTTGTCGATCACCGGGATGTCGGGGTGGATCACGGCGTGCTGCCCCCCGTACGCGCGCACCGCGACCCCGGCGGCGGTGAACGACTCGCCGACGCCGACCGGGCGCAGCACGTCGGCCGCGTCGCCCAGGGTCTCGCCGAGTGAGGCGGGCCCGTGGATCGGGAAGGGCTGTCGGTCGAGTTGGAGACGTACCGCCGCCAGGTCGAGATGGTCGGGGTGCTTGTGGGTGATCAGCACCGCGTCCGCACCGTCCAGCGCCGCGGCCGCGTCGCTGAACACCCCGGGATCGACGACGAGCACTCCCCCGTCGTGTTCCACCCGAAGGCAGGAGTGGGCGTACTTGGTGAGCCGCATCGTGACTCCTCGATTATCGAATCGTGACGTCCTCAGCGCAGTCTGCCGGAACCGGCCGGTGTGCGCGTCGCGTCCGAGCTATCGCCACACCGGTTGACGACGATGGGAGCGGGGATGGACGGACAGGCGGGACGACGCCGCAGTGCGCTGCTGGCGGCGACGACACTGGCGGCGGCCCTGGCGCTGACGGGGTGCGGTGCCGGCGACAGCGGGGCGCAGGACACCGCAGGCAAGGCGGCCGAGGCGCCGGCGGCCAACGGCGGCGAGGCGGGCCGGGACGCCGCCGCGGGCGCGCCGGAGGGGGCCGGCGCCGGCGCACCGGACCTACAGGTCGACCAGCGGGCGATCATCTACACCGGAAAGATGCGGGTGCAGGTGGACAATGTGGACTCCGCCGCCCGCGAGGCGGCCGCCGTGGCCACCCAGGCCGGCGGCTTCATCGGCGGCGACCAGCGTCGCAGTGCCGATGCCGACGCGGTGGCGGAGTTGGAGCTGCGGGTGCCGGCGGCGAAGTTCACCGTCGTGGTGGAGGAGATCGCGAAGCTCGGTCGGCAGCAGAGCCGGCAGATCGACACTCAGGACGTCACCGAGGAGACCGTCGACCTGGAGGCCCGGATCACCAGTCAGCGGGCCCGGGTGGAGAGCGCCCGCCGGTTGCTGTCCCGGGCCACCTCGATCACCGACCTGGTGTCGCTGGAGAACGAGTTGGGTCGGCGAGAGGCCGACCTGGCCTCGCTGGAGGCCAAGAAGCGGCGTCTGGCCGACCTGACCGCCCTGTCCACGATCACCGTGTCGCTGGCGGGCCCGGCGGCGAAGGACACCGAGGAGGAGGCGGAGACCGGCTTCCTGGTCGGGCTCAGGGGCGGCTGGAAGGCGTTCGTCGTCTCGATGACCGTCCTGCTCACCGTGCTGGGCGCGTTGCTGCCGTGGCTGGTGGCGCTCGGCGTACCGCTGGCGGCGCTGCTGGTGGTGCTGCGCCGACGGCGTAAGTCCCCGGCTCTGGTCGCGCCGGTCAGCGCGCCGCCGCCAGTGCCCGCAACGCGGTCTGCACCATGACGCGGACGCCGACCGCGATGGACCGCTCGTCCACGTCGAAGCTCGCCCGGTGCAGGTCGACGTTGGGGCCGGAGCGACCCACGCCGAGCCGGGCGAGGGCGCCGGGGACGTACTCCAGGTACCAGGAGAAGTCCTCGCCGCCCATGCTCTGCGGTGTCTCGGCGATCCCGTCCGGGCCGAGAGCGGCGGCGGTGGCGGCGGTCAGCACCTGGATGGCGCGGGCGTCGTTGCACACCGGCGGCCGGCCGCGCAGGTATTCCAGGTCGACAGTGGCACCGGTCGGCGCGATCACGTCCCGCACCACCTGAGCGACGATCTTGGGCGCCTGCTCCCAGGTGTCGCGGTCCATCACCCGGAGGGTGCCGGACGCGCTCGCCTCGGACGGGATGACGTTGTAGCGGGTGCCGGCCGAGGCGTGGCCGAAGACCAGCAGCAGGCCGCTGTTGGCCGGCACCCGGCGACTGACCAGGGCCGGCACCTCGGTGATCAACCGGCCGAGCGCGTCGACCATGTCGACGGTCAGGTGCGGACGGGCGGTGTGCCCGCCCGGGCCGGAGAGTCGGACGGTCACGTTGTCGGCGGCGGCGGTGATCGGGCCGACCCGCAGGCCGACCTGGCCCACCGGCAGGTTCGGGTCGCAGTGCAGCGCGAAGATCTGCACCACGTCGTCCAGGCCGCCGGCCTCGATGACCTCCAGCGAACCGCAGGGCAGGATCTCCTCGGCCGGCTGGAAGATGAGCCGGACCCGACCGTCCAGCTCACCGAGGTCGGCGAGCTGGGCCAGCAGCATGCCGACGCCGAGCAGGACGGTGGTGTGCACGTCGTGCCCGCAGGCGTGGCAGACGCCCTCCACGGTCGACCGGTACGGGACGTCCTTGGGATCGTCCAGCGGCAGGGCGTCGATGTCAGCGCGCAGCGCCACGACCGGGCCGTCCGGCCTGCCGTTGACGTCGCAGATCACGCCGTTGCCCTTGGGCAGCAGGCGCGGGTTCAGCCCGGCCAGCGACAGCTCCCGGGCGATCAGCGCGGCCGTCTCGAACTCGTTGCCGGAAAGCTCCGGGTGCGAGTGAAGGTGACGGCGCGTAGCGATCAGCCCCGGTACCCGGAGCGCGAGAAGGTGGTCCAGCTCGCGGGGCAGGGGCTGGGATCCCGGTGGCGTCTCCGGCCAGGACGACGCCAGCTGGCCGCTTGTGGGCAGCGTCAACGCACTCGTCACGTCGAATTCTCGATCACTAGGAATGGATGGATCATCGGGGACAGCAGACAGCCTAGACCTCCGACGGTGACGCTGCGCAACCTCGTTACGGTAATGATCGGACCGCACAGCGTCACGTATGCCCTGCTGGGGGCGCTCCTCAAGGCGGGGGACAGCAGGTAGATCACGGTCAAACGCCGTCATCAGCCCCTCACCTCCTACAACGCGTAACCGATCGCGGCGGTCACGAATCCCGGCGCCAGTCGGAGACCCGTTGCCAAATTGTCGCATTAGTCGGGGTGATGAACTGACACTCCGACAATTAGCCGACCACACACCGCAACGAGCCGGATAAGGACGCTCACACGCACCCACCCACCGTGGGCGCACACGGTGTGCGTCCCGGCTCAACCGACCGGATACCCGCTGAGAGCGCCGGACACACCGCGCCCCGACGCCGCAGTCGCGGCCGAGCGCTCAGAATCGGTCGGTGGGGCGGTACAACCCCCATACCTCGCGCAACGTCCCGCAGACCTCACCCACTGTCGCCCGGGCCCGCAGCGCCTCCTTCATCGGGTACAAGACGTTCGCCGTGCCCTCGGCGGCGGCCCGGAGGTCGGCGAGCGCCCGTGCCACCGCGTCGGCGTCCCGCTCGGAGCGCAGCCGGGCCAGCCGGTCGGCCTGGGCCGCCTCGATCGTCGGGTCGACCCGCAGCGGCTCGTACGGCTCCTCCTCGTCCACGGTGAACCGGTTGAGCCCGACCACCACCCGTTCCCCCGAGTCGATCTCCTGGGCGATCCGGTACGCGGACTGCTCGATCTCCCGCTTCTGGAACCCGGCCTCGATCGCGTCCACCGCCGAGCCGTGGTCGGCCACCCGCTCCATCAACTCGACGGCGGCGGCCTCCATCTCGGCGGTCATCGCCTCCACCACGTACGACCCGGCGAACGGGTCGACGGTGGCGGTCAGGTCCGTCTCATAGGCCAGCACCTGCTGGGTACGCAGCGCGAGCCGCGCCGCCTTCTCGGTGGGCAGCGCGATCGCCTCGTCGAAGCTGTTGGTGTGCAACGACTGGGTACCACCGAGCACGGCACCCAGACCCTGCACCGCCACCCGGACCAGGTTCACCTCCGGCTGCTGGGCGGTGAGCTGCACGCCCGCGGTCTGGGTGTGGAACCGCAGCATCATCGACTTCGGATCCTTGGCGCCGAAGTCGTCCCGCATCAGCCGGGCCCAGATCCGCCGGGCGGCGCGGAACTTCGCCACCTCCTCCAGCAGCGTGGTGCGGGCCACGAAGAAGAACGACAGCCGGGGCGCGAAGTCGTCGACGGCGAGCCCGGCAGCCAGCGCGGCCCGTACGTACTCCACCCCGTTGGCCAGGGTGAACGCGATCTCCTGCGCGGGCGTCGCGCCGGCCTCCGCCATGTGGTAGCCGGAGATGGAGATGGTGTTCCACTTCGGCACCTCGCTGCGGCAGTACGCGAACGTGTCGGCCACCAGGCGCAGCGACGGCTTCGGCGGGAAGATGTACGTCCCCCGGGCGATGTACTCCTTGAGGATGTCGTTCTGGATGGTGCCGTTGAGCGCCGTGCCCGGCACCCCGTTCTCCTCGGCGACGAGTTGGTAGAGAAGCAGCAGCACCGAGCCGGGCGCGTTGATGGTCATCGAGGTGGACACCTTGTCCAGTGGGATGTCGGCGAAGAGCAGCCGCATGTCCTCGATGGAGTCGATCGCGACACCCACCTTGCCGACCTCGCCGTGCGCGATCGGCTCGTCCGAGTCGTAGCCCATCTGGGTCGGCAGGTCGAACGCGACCGAAAGGCCCATCGTGCCGGCCCGCAACAGCTGGTGGTACCGCGCGTTGGACTCGGTGGCGGTGCCGAAGCCGGCGTACTGGCGCATGGTCCACGGGCGGGAGGTGTACATGGTGGGGTAGACACCCCGGGTGTACGGGAATTCGCCCGGGCTGCCGAGCCGGGAGTCCAGGTCCTCCGGAAGGTCGGCCTCCGTGTAGACGCCGTTGATCGGGAAACCGGACTCACTTGACCGCCGTTGGTTCATCCCCGGATGGTAGGACGCCTGGCCACGTCGTCGGGTGAGGGATACCGCACAGTGCGTCCCGACCGGTCGACATCAGGTGAACGACAGTGCACGTTCTGTCGACTTCGACAAACGTCCGCCGCGTCGGCTTTCACATCGGGCGTCGGAACCAGCAAGATAGGGGGGTTGTGTCCCAGCCCCCCTCGATTTCCCCCGGTGGCTTTTCTGTGACTCAGATCCCGACGTGGAGCGGCGGACCAGTTAGTCCCGCCAACGGACGAGCGGCGCCCGGCACCACCATTGGTGGCCGGTACTCGCTGCGGTCCTCGGTGGGCAACGGCGGCATGGGCACGGTGTGGCGCGCCACAGACACCCTGCTGCGCCGTGACGTGGCGGTGAAGGAGGTCGTCCTGCCCCCGGGGCTGGCCCCCAGCGACCGCGACGCCATGTACGAACGCACCCTGCGCGAGGCCCGCGCCGCCGCCGCCATCCAGCACCCCGCGGTGGTGCAGGTGTACGACGTGGTCACCGAGGCCGGTCGGCCGTGGATCGTGATGGAGCTGCTGGACGCCCGCAGCCTCGCCGACATGGTGATCGAGGACGGGCCGGTCGCGCCCCGCGCCGTCGCCAAGATCGGCATCGCGCTGCTCGGCGCGTTGGAGGTCGCGCACGCGATCGGTGTGCTGCACCGTGACGTCAAACCCGCAAACGTGCTGATCTGCACCGACGGGCGGTGCGTGCTGACCGACTTCGGGGTCGCCCGGATGCCCACCGACGTTCAGCTCACCACCCCCGGCATGGTGCTCGGCTCGCCGCACTTCATCTCGCCCGAGCGGGCCATGGGGCAGGAGTTCGGCCCGCCCAGTGACCTCTTCTCGCTGGGTGTGACGCTCTACACCGCTGTCGAGGGGCGGCCCCCGTTCGACAAGGGCGACCCGATCGAGACCATGCACGCCGTGGTGGAGGACCCGCCCGCCCCACCGCAGCGCAGCGGCCCGCTGACCCGGGTGCTGATGGGTCTGCTCGAGAAGGACCCGGCGCGCCGACTCGACGTGCACACCTCCCGGGCCATGCTGCGCGAACTGCTCGCCGGCCCGCTGGGCAGCACCGCGACGGCTGTGCACTCGGTCACCGACCCGTACGCCGTGGTGCCGGTGCAGCAGCGCCCCATCCCCGTCCTCCCGCCGGCCCAGCCGGAGCCGAAGCCGGACAGCCAGATCGGTGGCAAGGCGATGCTGGCCCCGGGCGAGTCCCTGACCGACCGGCTGGCCTCGCTGCGCCGGGGGGAGCGCCCGCAGGCAGCTCGCCCGGCCGACTCCACCGGTGGGCTCGACGAGACCAGCGCCGACGCGTTGGCCGGCCCGCTGCACACGCCGACCGGCGCGATGCCGGCTCCCGGTCGACCGGCGGCCGGGCGCACCTACGGCGGCAACGCGGACGCCACCCAGCGGGTGGACGCCGGCGGGCACCCCGACGCCACCCAGCGGGTCAGCTACGGCAGCCCGGCCGATGCCACCCAGCAGGTCGGGTACGGCGGCGCAGCACCGGAGGCCACCCAGCGCGTCGGCGGCACCTACGGCGGCGGCAACCAGTGGTCGGTGCCGGGCACCGGCCAGCCCTGGGCCACCACGCCCGCCGCTTCGGGTGGCGGCGCGCTGGACAAGGTCCGGGCCACCGGTGGTCAGCTCGTCACCACGGTCAAGGGCTGGCCGCGCAAGGTGCAACTCGCCGCGGCTGGCGGGTTGGTCGTCGTGCTGCTGCTCACCGTGGTGGCGCTCTCCGGCGGCGAAGACCCCCCGCCGAACACCCCGGCGGCGCAGCCCACCGCGTCGTCCGCCCCGGCGGCTCCCACTGTCGAGATGCAGGAGCACACGGCCCGCGGAATCCAGGTCATGGTGCCGAAGGGCTGGAAGAAGGCCACCGGCGGCTCGTACACCGACTACATCGACCCGGCCGACAGCGGCCGCAAGGTCCGCATCATCACCGAGAAGTGGAGCAGCAGCTCCGTCCGGTGGGCGGAGACGGCCGAGAACGGCCTCAAGACCCGGAGCACCTCCTGCGTCAAGCCGTACAACCAGATCTCCTCCACCGAGACCGAGCTGGCCAGCAAGCCGGCAGCGGAATTCGAGTAC
Source organism: Micromonospora sp. NPDC127501 (assembly GCF_040302185.1). Classification (NCBI taxonomy): domain Bacteria; kingdom Bacillati; phylum Actinomycetota; class Actinomycetes; order Micromonosporales; family Micromonosporaceae; genus Micromonospora; species Micromonospora sp. NPDC127501. The sequence continues at coordinate 267,546 of NZ_JBEORJ010000011.1, forward strand.
ACCTGCGGCGAGGGTGACGCGATGCGGCACGGCATCTGGCGGGGCGTGGCCCAGGACGGCAAGGCGTACTCGTTCTACCTCACCGCCACGGACGCCAAGTTCGCGGAGAGCAAGCCGATCTTCGAGGAGATGGCGCGGACGTTCCAGCTCACCGGAAACGGCTGAGCCGGAGGGAACCCACAGGGGTGATCCGCCGCCGTGCTATCAAGGGGCATGGCGGCGGACACCACTGACATCGACGACATTCGCGAGCAAGCCCGGCGCTGGCTGGCCGACGACCCCGACCCGGTCAGCCGGGACGAGCTGACGGCGGTGCTCGACCGGCTGCCGGCGAGCGCCCCGGAGCTGGCCGACCGGTTCGCCGGCCCGCTGACCTTCGGCACGGCGGGCCTACGCGGCCCGCTGCGCGCCGGCCCGAACGGCATGAACCTCGCCGTGGTCACCCAGGCCGCTGCCGGCCTGGTCACCTGGCTCGCCGCCCAGGGAGGCACCGGCCCGCTGGTGATCGGGTACGACGCCCGGCACGGCTCCCGGCAGTTCGCGGAGCGCACCGCCCAGGTGGCCACCGGCGCGGGCCGCCCGGCGCTGCTGCTGCCCTACCCGCTGCCCACCCCGGTGCTGGCGTACGCCGTGCGGCACCTCGGCGGTGTCGCCGGCGTGATGGTCACGGCCAGCCACAACCCGCCGCAGGACAACGGCTACAAGGTCTACCTCGGCGCGGAGCTGGGCGGCGAGTTGGGCGCGGGCGCGCAGATCGTGCCACCCGCCGACGCCGGTATCGAGGCGGCCATCCGATCGGTCGGACCGCTGGGCCAGGTGCCGTTGGGCGAGCCCGGTCAGGTGCTCGGCGACGACCTTGTCGCCTCGTACGTCGAACGGGCCACAGGGGTGATCGACCCGGACGGGCCACGGGACCTGACGGTGGCGTACACCCCGCTGCACGGGGTGGGCGCTGCGGTGCTCACCGCCGCCTTCGCCCGCGCTGGCTTCCCGACCCCCGGGGTGGTGCCCGACCAGGCCGAACCGGATCCGGCGTTCCCCACCGTGTCGTTCCCCAACCCGGAGGAGCCGGGTGCGGTGGACCGGCTCATCGCCCTGGCCGACTCCACCGGCGCGGACCTCGCCATCGCCAACGACCCGGACGCCGACCGTTGCGCCGTGGTCGTCCGGGACGACCGCGACGGCTGGCGGATGCTGCGCGGCGACGAGGTGGGCGTCCTGCTCGCCGACCACCTGATGCGTCGGGGGGTGACCGGGCTCTACGCCACCACCATCGTGTCGTCGTCACTGCTGCGGGCGATGTGCGCGGCTCGGGGCCTGCCCTACGACGAGACGCTGACCGGCTTCAAGTGGATCGTGCGGGCCGGCGGCGGAAGCGCGCCGCTGGTCTTCGGCTACGAGGAGGCGCTCGGCTACTGCGTGGCCCCGGAACACGTCCGGGACAAGGACGGCATCACCGCCGCGCTGACCGTGGCCGAGTTGGCCGCCGGCCTGAAGTCGCAGGGTCGTACGCTGACCGACCGGCTGGACGAGCTGGCCGCCGAGTTCGGCGTACACCACACCGACCAGCTCTCCGTCCGGGTGGACGACCTGCGGGTCATCGCCGACGCGATGGCGCGGATCCGCAAGCACACCCCGACCACCCTGCTCGGGCAGCCGGTGGACAGCGTCCGGGACCTGCTGCCCGAGTCGGACGTGGTGATCCTGCGGACCGCGGTCGCCCGGGTGGTGATCCGCCCGTCCGGCACCGAGCCGAAGCTCAAGGCGTACCTCGAGGTGGTGGAACCGGTCGTGGACGGTGACGTCCAGACGGCCCGCAGCAGGGCGGCGCAGGCGGTCGCCGCCCTGCGTGGCGAGATCGCCGCAGCTCTGGGGCTCTGACCGGCGCCTCGGGTCAGCGGCGCGGGCCGAGTGCCTGGTCGACGGCCCTGGCCAGGGCGGCGACGACCAGGCCGACCGACGGGCGGACCACCGAGTCGTCGGTGCTCACCTCGCCGGAGAACCCGGCGCCGGTGGCGATCTCCGTCAGCCGACGGCGGGCGTCGGCGGCGGCCTCGCCGCTCACGCCGAGCGCGGACTCCATCCGGAGCACCACGACCAGGGTGGCCAGCGCGGCGGTCCGCTCGTCCGGGGCTGCCGCGCCGGTCAGCGCCTCGGCCAGCCGCTGCCGGGTCTCCGCCTCGACGGAGGTGTCCACGACCGGGTAACGGTGCACGTGGATGAAGCCCAGCTCGGTCTCGTCGACGTCCCGGACGACGCCCTGCCGGCACAGGTCAGCGAGGATCCGGTCGCGCAGGCCGTGCCGCAGACGCTGCACCCAGGACGCCGGGGTGTGCGGGGTGTCGGCGGCGATCCGGCTGAGGACATCGTCGCTGAACGGCTCGCCGGTCGGCGTCGGGTCGATCACCGTCAGGGACCCGTCGGCGTACGCGATCCGGCCGGCCAGAGCCAGCTCGACCAGCACCGCGGCGGCCATGCCCAGGTCCAGGCTGATCCGTGGCATGGTCGCCTTGCCGGTCGTGTCGTCGTAGGCGAGGAGCAGCAACTCCTCGGCGAGCGCAACACCAGTCATGGCCGGAGACGGTAGCGGGTCCGGGCACCCCGCGCACGGACCCGCCGGACCCGGCACCGACCGGGTATCGCCTCAGAAGCGGGGCATGCCACCGAACTGGCGGTCGCCGGCGTCGCCGAGGCCGGGGACGATGAACATGCGGTCGTTGAGCCCCTCGTCGATCGAGGCCGTGACCAGGCGCAACGGCAGGCCGGAGCGCTCCAGCCGCTCGATGCCGACCGGGGCGGCGAGCACACAGAGCACCGTGATGTCGGTGCAGCCCCGATCGGCCAGCAGCCGACAGGAGTGCTCCAGCGAACCACCGGTGGCCAGCATCGGGTCCAGCACCAGCACCGGCAGCCCGGCCAGGTCGCGGGGCAGCGACTCCATGTACGCGCGGGGCTCGTAGGTCACCTCGTCGCGGGCCAGGCCCACGAAACCCATCGACGACTCGGGCAGCAGGCCCAGCGCGGCGTCCGCCATGCCCAGGCCGGCGCGCAGTACCGGGACCAGCAGCGGCGGATTGGCCAGCCGGGTGCCCTCGGTGCCGGTGACCGGCGTCTGCACCGGGTACCGCTCGACGGGGAAGGTGCGCGCCGCCTCGTACACCAGCATGGTGGTCAGTTCGTGCAGCGCCGCCCGGAACGTCGAGGAATCGGTGCGCGCGTCCCGCATGGCAGTCAACCTGGACTGGGCCAGCGGGTGGTCAATGACGTGTACGTCCACGATCGCTCAACCTACCGGTCCGTACCGCGCGGCGGTGCGGGTGCGGTCGGACCAGGGGACGTCGCTCACGTCGGCACGTCATCGAGCGGTCGTGAGCAAGATCACTCGGTGGTCTGGTGCGTAGACTTCTCGGCATGACGGCGACAACGACGTCGGCCCGGTCGGAGCTCTCCGAGCTGGGACGATCCGAGACCGCTCTGCGGACCTTCCTGCACGGCCTGCCCGGCGTGGACCAGGTCGGCGCGGAGCAGCGGGCGGCACAGCTCGGCACCCGCTCCATCAAGACCACCGCCAAGGCCCAGGCGATCGACCTGGCGATCCGGATGGTCGACCTGACCACCCTGGAAGGGGCGGACACCCCGGGCAAGGTGCGCGCGCTCGCCGCGAAGGCCCTGCGTCCGGACCCGGCCGACCCGTCCTGCCCGCACGTCGGCGCGGTCTGCGTCTACCCGGCGATGGTCCCCTACGTGGCGGAGGTGCTGCGCGGCTCCGCCGTGCACCTGGCCAGCGTGGCGACAGCGTTCCCGTCGGGTCAGGCGCCGTTGGAGATCAAGCTGGCCGACACCCGGGCCGCCGTCGCGGCCGGCGCCGACGAGATCGACATGGTGATCAACCGGGGTGCGTTCCTGGCCGGGCGGTACAAGGAGGTCTACGACGAGATCGTGGCCACCAAGGAGGCTTCCGGGGACGCCCACCTCAAGGTGATCCTGGAGACCGGCGAGCTGGCCACCTACGACAACGTCCGGCGGGCCTCCTGGCTGGCCATGCTGGCCGGTGGCGACTTCATCAAGACCTCCACCGGCAAGGTCCCGATCGCGGCGACGATGCCGGTGAGCCTGGTGATGCTGGAAGCGGTCCGTGACTTCCGCGAGGCGACCGGGCGGCAGGTGGGCGTGAAGCCCGCCGGTGGCATCAAGACCACCAAGGACGCGATCAAGTACCTGGTGATGGTCAACGAGACCGTCGGCCCGGACTGGCTCGACCCGGACTGGTTCCGCTTCGGCGCGTCCAGCCTGCTCAACGACCTGCTGATGCAGCGCACCAAGCTGACGACCGGCACCTACTCCGGTCCCGACTACTTCACCCTGGACTGATAGCCGATGTTCGAATACGCCCCCGCCCCCGAGTCCCGCTCGGTGGTGGACCTCAAACCCTCGTACGGGCTGTTCATCGACGGCACGTTCGTTGACCCGACCGACGGTGGCAGCTTCAAGTCGATCAACCCCGCCTCCGAGGAGGTGCTGGCCGAGGTCGCCGAGGCCGGCGCCCAGGACGTGGAACGCGCGGTGCGCGCCGCCCGCAAGGCGTACGACAAGGTCTGGGGCCCGATGCCGGGCCGGGACCGGGCGAAGTACCTGTACCGGATCGCCCGGCTCATCCAGGAGCGCTCCCGCGAACTGGCCGTCCTGGAATCGCTGGACAACGGCAAGCCGATCCGCGAGTCCCGGGACGTCGACCTGCCGCTGGTCGCCGCGCACTTCTTCTACTACGCGGGCTGGGCCGACAAGCTGGAGTACGCCGGCTTCGGTTCGAATCCGCGGCCCATCGGCGTGGCTGCGCAGGTCATCCCGTGGAACTTCCCGCTGCTCATGCTGGCCTGGAAGATCGCCCCGGCGCTCGCGGCGGGCAACACGGTGGTGCTGAAGCCGGCCGAGACCACCCCGCTGACCGCGCTGCTCTTCGCTGAAATCTGCCAGCAGGCCGAGCTGCCGGCCGGTGTGGTCAACATCCTCACCGGTGCCGGCGACACCGGCCGCGCGCTGGTCGAGCACCCCGGCGTGGACAAGGTCGCCTTCACCGGCTCCACCGACGTGGGCCGGGCCATCGCCCGGTCGGTCGCCGGCACCCGCAAGAAGCTCACCCTGGAACTGGGCGGCAAGGCCGCCAACATCGTCTTCGACGACGCACCCATCGACCAGGCCGTCGAGGGCATCGTCAACGGCATCTTCTTCAACCAGGGGCACGTCTGCTGCGCCGGCTCGCGACTGCTGGTCCAGGAGAACGTGGCCGACCGGGTGCTGGAGTCGCTGAAGCGGCGGATGGCTCAGCTCCGGGTCGGTGACCCGCTGGACAAGAACACCGACGTCGGCGCGATCAACTCGGCCGCCCAGCTGGAGCGGATCCGCGAGCTGTCCGACGCCGGCTCGGCCGAGGGCGCCGAGCGCTGGTCACCGCCGTGCGACCTGCCCGATCGGGGCTTCTGGTTCGCGCCGACCATCTTCACCGGCGTCACCCAGGCACACCGGATCGCCCGCGAGGAGATCTTCGGCCCGGTGCTGTCGGTGCTCACCTTCCGCACCCCGGCCGAGGCCGTGGAGAAGGCCAACAACACGCCGTACGGGCTGTCGGCCGGGATCTGGACCGACAAGGGTTCCCGCATCCTGTGGATGGCCGACCGGCTGCGCGCCGGCGTGGTCTGGGCCAACACCTTCAACAAGTTCGACCCCACCTCGCCGTTCGGTGGTTACAAGGAGTCGGGCTACGGTCGCGAGGGCGGCCGGCACGGGCTGGAGGGCTACCTCAATGTCTGAGCGGGTCGCGGTACGCAAGACGTACAAGCTCTTCATCGGCGGGAAGTTCCCGCGCAGCGAGTCGGGACGGTCGTATCTCGTGCAGTCCTCGAATGTGTCACTGGCCTCCCGCAAGGACGCCCGGGACGCGGTGGTCGCCGCCCGCGCCGCCGTCAAGGGCTGGGCCGGCGCGACCGCGTACAACCGGGGTCAGATCCTCTACCGGGCCGCCGAGATGCTGGAGGGCCGCCGCGAGCAGTTCGTCGCCCTGGGCATCCCCGGCGACGAGGTGGACGCCGCGGTCGACCGCTGGGTCTGGTACGCCGGCTGGGCCGACAAGCTGGCCCAGGTGTACGGCGGCGCCAACCCGGTCGCCGGCCCGTACTTCAACATCTCCGCGCCCGAGCCGACCGGCGTGGTCGCGGTGGTCGCCCCGGAGCGTCCGGCGCTGCTCGGCCTGGTCAGCGTGATCGCCCCGGCGATCGTCACCGGCAACACAGTGGTGGTGGCGGCGTCGGCGACCGAGCCGCTGGCGGCGGTGACGCTGGCCGAGGTGCTGGCCACCTCCGACCTGCCTGGCGGTGTGGTCAACATCCTCACCGGCGCGATCACCGAGACCGCGCCGACGCTGGCCGCGCACATGGACGTCAACGCGATCGACCTGACCGGGGTCACCGACGCCGCGCTCGCCACCGACCTGGAGGTCAAGGCGGCGGAGAACCTCAAGCGGGTGCTCCGGCCGGCTCCGGCCGACCACGACTGGTCGGTCGACCCGGGCCTGGACCGGATGACGACGCTGTTGGAGACGAAGACGGTGTGGCACCCCAAGGGGGTGTGATCGTCTTTTCTCGGCCTTCTGGGTTTTCGGGGGAGCCCCACCCGCTCCGGGCGGTCAGGCTTGATCCCTCAGCGGGTGGGGCTCCCCCGAAAACCTGACGTGGGCCGGGTTCGTCGGGTGGGTCAGCTCGGGTGTACTGCCTCGGGTTGGGTTACCGGTCAGCGGGCCGTCGGCCGCCCCGCCCCACCGGGTACGTCCCCGCGCCCCCCGCTGCCCCGCTTCCCCGCTGATCCGCCGATCCTGGCTGGTGATCATGGGGTTGGCGGGGTGTTTGATCTCCGTCGAGCCGGTCAACCTCATGATCACCGCTGGGGTGGGGTGGGGGTGGGTGGGGGTGGTGGAGCGGGGGCGGCTGGGTCGGTGGGGGTCTACTACCGGGGGTAGGATTGTTTCGTGACTCGGTTGGGCGATCTTGAGCGTGCGGTGATGGACGTGCTGTGGGACGTGGTTCCCGGCACGTCGGACGGGGTGACCGTACGCGAGGTGGCCGACGCGCTCGATGGCCGTGAGCTGGCGTACACCACGGTGATGACCGTGCTGGACCGGCTCGCCGGCAAGGGCATGGTGCAACGGGAGCGGGAGGGTCGGGCCTGGCGGTACCGTCCGGCGGCCAGCCGCGAGGCGCACATCGCTCAGCTCATGCTCGACGCCCTCGACCTGGGTGGCAGTCGGGACGCCGCGCTGGTGCGCTTCGCCCGCTCGGTGACCGGCACCGAGGCCGAGGTGCTGCGAGCGGCCCTCGGCAGTGAGGCCGGCCTGACCGGGCCGGGCTCCACCGGCGGCGACGCGGGCGGGGCCGACGCCCTGACCGACCGGGTGGACGGGCCGGCGGGCCGACGACCCGCCGGCGAGGCAGCGGAGCGGTAGGGCGCGCGCCATGGCCTACGCCGTGCACTTCGCCGCCACCATGCTGGCCTGCTATCTGACCGCCCAGGTGTTGGCCCGCTCCACCTGGACGTGGCGCAGCCCCCGGGTGGCGATCATCTGCTGGCAGGCCGTCGGGTTGGCGTTGGGCCTCTCGGCGATGGGCCTGCCGATGGCGCTCGGGTTGAGCGCGTACGACCGGCCGACCGGTAGCGCACTGCTCGCCCTGGCCAACGACCTCGCCCACGGCGCCCTGCCGATCGGGGTGGGCACGTTCCACCTGGCCGGCGTCGGCGTGGGCTTCGGCATCGGGGCGGTACTGGTCACGACGACCGTGCGCAGCATCCACGGCACCGTACGCGCCCAGCGTCGCCACCGGGACCTGCTCTCCCTGGTCGCCCGGAACGACCCGGCCGCGCCGGGCGCGCTGGTGCTGGATCATCCGAGCGCCGCCGCGTACTGCCTGCCGGGCGTCAAGCCGCAGGTGGTGGTCAGCGCCGGCACCCTGAGCCTGCTGGACCGGGCCGAGCTGGCCGCGGTTCTCAGCCACGAGCGTGCGCACGCCCACGAGCGGCACGACCTCGTGCTACTGCCGTTCACCGCGCTGTGCCGGGCGCTGCCGTGGTTCGGCTGGGTGCGCGACGCGCACGAGCGGGTCGCCCTGCTGGTCGAGATGCGCGCCGACGACAAGGCCCGCGAGTTGCACGCCGAGGCCCCGCTGGCGGGTGCGCTGCGCCGGTTCGCCGCCGCCGGGCACCGGATCACCCCGGCCGGTGCGCTCGGCATGGGCGACCGGGATCTCGACGTACGGGTGCAGCGGCTGCTGGTCAGCGACCGGCCGCCCCGGGTTCTCGGTGCCACCGCCCTCGCTGTCGCCACCACCCTTGTCGCCCTCCCGGTCACCCTCTTCCTGAGCTGACGCCCACAAGGCGTCACTGAGCCCACGCGGCAGAACGCGCCCAGGGCGCTGCCTCGTGCGCCGCAACGCACCCCACACGCGGCCCGCCCGGTCCGCACTCCACGCGCCGCCCGCACGGCCCGCACCCCACGCGCGGCCCCGCCCGGTCCGCACTCCACGCGCCGCCCGCCCGGCCCGCACCCGACGCGCGGGCCGCCCGGTCCGCACCCCACGCGGCCGCACCCCACGCGGGCCCCCGAGCCCTCGCCCCGCACCGTCGCCCCGTGCGCCCGCCCCACGCCCCCGCGCGCCAGCTCCGCACGCTCGCGCCAGCCCCCGCACGCCCGCGCCCGCGCCCGCACCGCGCGCCCGGCACTCCCTCGCAAGATCGCACTCGATCCAGGATCGAGGGGCATCCCGGGGCCTTGGAACCACCACATCCAGGATCGAGTGCTTCCCCCCATGTACTACGTGGCGTAGTAGGGTTGCCTACGACGGCGCGTAGTAGTTCCTACCAGTAGGCAAACTACGTGTAGGGTGGCTACGACAAGGGAGCCAACGCTATGGAGGGCTGGTCATGGACACCCTGCTCCTCGCCCGCCTGCAGTTCGCCACCACCACCTCGATCCACTTCCTGTTCGTGGTCGTCACGCTCGGCCTGGTCACCCTGCTGGTCGGCATGCAGACCGCCTGGGTGCTCACCGGCAACCCGAAGTGGGAGCGGCTAACCCGCTACTGGGGCCAGCTCTACGTGATCAACTACGTGCTCGGCATCGCCACCGGCATCGTGATGGAGTTCCAGTTCGGGCTGAACTGGAGCGGCCTGTCGCGCTACGTCGGCAACGTCTTCGGCGCGCCGCTGGCCATCGAGACGCTGGTGGCGTTCTTCCTGGAGTCCACGTTCCTCGGCATGTGGATCTTTGGCTGGCACCGGCTCGGCAAGGGCGTCCACCTCGCGTTGCTCTGGGGCGTGGCGATCACCGCGTACGCCTCAGCGTTCTGGATCATGGTGGCCAACTCCTGGCTCCAGAATCCGGTCGGCTACGAGGTCCGCGACGGGATCGCCCACCTCACCGACTTCGGTGCGCTGCTCACCAACCCCAGCCTCGGCATGGCCTTCGGGCACGTGGTCTCGGCGGCGCTGCTGGTCGGCGGGATGCTGATGGCGGCGGTCAGCGCCGGGCACCTGATCCGGCGTACCCCGGACTTCGCGCTCTTCCGCACCTCACTGCGGATCGGCCTGGTCACCGCGGCACTGGCCATCACGATGGTGCAGGGCTTCGGTTTCGCCCAGTTCGGCCCGGTGGGCGCGGTGCAGCCGACCAAGTTCGGCGGCGACGGCCCGGAGAGCCAGGCGATGATCGCCGAGTGGACCACGCGGTTCGGCCCCGGGGACTACACCCCGCCGGTGCTGGCCAGCGTCGGGTTGGGCTTCATGATCCTGATCGGTTTCACCCTCGGTTGCGTCTGGCTCCTGCTGCCCCTGCTCTTCCGGGACTGGGTCATCCGACTGCGCTTCCCGCTCTGGCTGATCCTGCTCGCCCTGCCACTGCCGTTCATCGCGGTGATCCTCGGCTGGATCTCCCGGGAGGTCGGCCGTCAACCCTGGGTGGCGTACGGGCTGCTCCCCACCGAGCAGGCCGTCTCCCCGGTCAGCGCACCGCTGATGCTCGCCTCGCTGATCGGGTTCAGCCTGCTGCTGGGCACCCTCGCCGTCACCAACTGGGTGCTGCTCGCCCGGCACGCCAGGCGCGGGGCGGCCGACCCGGCGCTCGGCCGCCCGCCGGCACCGCCCAGCGAGCCGGCCCACCCCGAACCCGCCCTCCTCTGAGGAGTAGACCGTGGACCTCGCCTGGTACGCCCTGCTCGGCCTCTTCTTCGCCTGCTACCTGGTGCTCGCCGGCTACGACTACGGCGTCGGGCTGCTGCTCGCCCGCGGCGTCGGCCCGGCCGGGCGGCGGGAGGCGCTCACCGCGCTCGGCCCGTTCTTCCTCGGCAACGAGGTCTGGCTGGTGGCCGCCGTGGGCATCCTCTTCGGCGCGTTCCCCCTCCTGGAGGGCGAGTTGCTCGCCGGCTGCTATCCGGTCGTCGCCGGTGCCCTGGTCGGCGTCATCCTGGTCACCGTCGGCGTACAGCTGCGCAGCCGACCCGACGACGAGCGGATCCGGGCCCGCTGGGACCGCGTCGTGATGATCGGCAGCGCCCTCGCCGCGCTGGGCTGGGGTGCGCTGCTCGCCGCGCTGTTGCAGGGCGTACCCCTCCAGGCCGACGGGCACGTCGCCGGGGTGACACACCTGGCCACCCCGTTCGCGGCCGCCGCCGGGCTGGCCATGGTCACAGTGGTCGCGGTGCACGGGGCGACCTTCCTCACAGTGCGGCTGTCGGCCGAGGCCGCCGCCGTGGTCGGTCGTACGGCCCGCCGGCTGGTGCCAGTGGCGCTCACCGCTGTCGCCCTGGCCACCGTCGTGGGCCTGCTCTCCGCCCGGGTACGCGACTCCGTGCAGCGGCCGGGGGCGGCCTTACTCCTACCGGTGCTGCTGGTGGCGGCGCTGCTGGCGGCCCGCGCGGCGCTGACCCGGCGGCGGCCAGGGTGGGCTCTGGTCGCCACCGGCACCGCCCTGGCGCTGCCGGTGCTGCTGGTCGGAGCCGCTCTCTGGCCCTACGTGCTGGTGTCCACGACCGACCCGGACGCCTCGCTGCGGGTGGCCGACGCCGCCGCCAGCGCGCCGACACTGCGGCTGCTGGGCTGGGTGGCGCTGCCGCTACTTCCGGCCCTACTAGGCTTCCAGGCGATGTGCTGGTGGGTTTTCCGAGGACGGACCGACGGTAGGGCACCGGTGTACTGGTGAGCCGCCGTCCGTTCGACCCGCGTCTGCTGCGCCGGGTCCCTGCGGCCCGGGGCGACCTTGCCGTGCTCGCGCTCCTGGGGGTGCTGGCCGCCGGGTTGATCGTGGCGCAGGCCACCGCGCTCGCGTCGCTGCTGGCCACCGCGATCGACGGTCGGCTGGATCGACCGGCGCTGGCCGGCTTCGTGGTCGCGGTCGCCGCCCGCTCGGCCCTGGTCTGGGCGCAGGGCACGGTCTCGGCGCGGGTCGCCGCCACGGTCAAGGCCACGCTGCGGGCCGACCTGCTCGGCGCGGTGGGACGGCACGGGCCCGGCTGGGTGGCCGGGCAGCGGGCCGGTGAGATCGCCACCCTGGCCGGGCGTGGGCTGGACGCGCTGGACGCGTACTTCACCGGGTACCTGCCGCAACTGGTGCTCAGCGTGACGGTGCCCGTGGCGGTGCTGGCCCGGGTCGTCTTCGCCGACTGGAGTTCGGCGGTGATCATCGCGGTGACCCTGCCGCTGATCCCGGTCTTCGGCGCGCTGCTCGGCTGGCAGGCGCAGGCCGCCACCGAGCGGCAGTGGCGGCGGCTCGCGCTGCTCGGCGGGCACTTCCTCGACATGGTCACCGGGCTGCCCACGCTGCGCGCGTTCGGGCGGGCCCGGGCGCAGACCGACGTGGTGCGCCGGATGGCCGACGGTCACCGCGTCGCCACCATGAAGACGCTGCGGATCGCGTTCCTCTCCGCGCTGGTCCTCGAGTTGGTCGCCACCCTCTCGGTGGCGCTGGTCGCGGTGCCGGTCGGCATCCGCCTGCTCGGCGGCGGGCTGGCACTGCAGACCGCGCTGCTGGTGCTGCTGTTGACCCCGGAGGCGTACCTGCCGCTGCGAGCCGCCGGTAGCCGCTTCCACGCCAGCATGGAGGGGCTGGCCGCGCTGGACGAGGCGTTGACGGTTTCCGCCGCACCCGCCGCGCCCCGGGCCGCCGAGGGCGCCTCCGTCCCGGACGCTCGGGCCGAGATCCGGTTCGAGGGGGTGACCGTGGCGTACGAGCGGACCACCGCCCTGCGCGACGTGACACTGACCATCCGGCCCGGCGAGCGGATCGCCATCATCGGGCCCAGCGGTGCCGGCAAGAGCACGCTGCTCGGCCTGCTACTGGGTTTTGTGGTGCCGACCAGCGGCCGGATCACGGTGGACGGGGTCGACCTCACCACCGCCGACCCGGACGCCTGGCGCCGGCAGCTCGCCTGGGTGCCGCAGCGGGCCCACCTCTTCGCCGCCTCGCTGGCTGACAACATCCGCCTCGGCGCACCGGACACCCCTGCCGACGTACTCACCGCCGCGGTGCACGACGCCGCCCTGGACGACGTGGTGGCCGGCCTGCCCGACGGCCTGGACACCCTGCTCGGTGAGCGCGGTCACGGGCTGTCCAGTGGGCAGCGGCAGCGGGTGGCACTGGCCCGGGCGTTCCTGCGCGCCGCCCCGGTGGTGCTGCTCGACGAACCCACCGCCCGACTCGACACGGCGGCCGAGGCGGTGGTGCTCGACGCCACCCGTCGCCTGGTCGCCGGGCGGACGGCGCTGCTGGTCGCGCACCGACCGGCGTTGCTGGCCGACGCCGACCGGATCCTGCGCATCGAGGACGGTCGGGTCACCGAGTTGACACCCGAACCGACCGGGAAGGCCGCCCGATGACCGCCGAACACAGGCCGGCGGTGGTGGCCGACGCCGCACCGGCCGGGCGGGCCGCCGCCGAGCGGGCCGTGCTGCGACTGGCCCGGCCGTACCTGGGCCGCCTGGTCGGAGCCGGGCTGCTGGCGGCCGCCACCGAGTTCGCCGGGCTGGCCCTGATGGCCACCGCCACCTGGCTGCTGATGAGCGCCGCCGGTCAGCCTCCACTGGACCGCCTCACCGTGGCGATCGTCGCGGTCCGGGCGCTGGCGATCAGCCGGGGCGTGTTCCGCTACACCGAACGGCTCGCCGGGCACGACGCGGTGCTCCGCATGATCACCGACGTCCGGGCCCGGGTCTTCGCCACCCTGGCCGCCCGCCGGGGCACGGCGCACCGCTCGGGGGACGTGCTGAGCCGACTGGTCTCCGACGTGGAGGCCGTCCAGGACCTGTTGCTGCGGGTGCTGGTGCCCGCTTCGGCGGCGGCAGTGGTCGGAGTGTCGGCGGTCGCCGTGGCGGCGCTGATCTCACCACCGGCGGCGGGCGCGCTCGCCGTCGGGCTGCTGGTCGCCGGGGTGGCGCTGCCCGCGTTGGCCACCGCGGTCACCCGTCGCAGCGCCGCCGAGGTGGCCCCCCTGCGGGGTGCGCTGGCCACCGACGCGATCGACCTCACCCACGGCGCGGCCGACCTGGCCGCGTTCGGGGCGACCGACGTCACGCTGCGCGCCGCCGCGCAGCGCGCCCACCGGCTGGCCCGGCTGGAACGTCGGCTCGCGGCCACCGGGTTCGCGGTGGACGCGGCCGGCGTGCTGGCCGCCGGCGTGACCGCCGCGGCGGTGGTGCTGGTCGCGCTCGCCGCCGACGTGCCGGGGGTGCTGGTGGGCGTCCTGGCCGTCGGCACACTGGCCGCCGTCGAGGTGACGCTGGCGTTGGTAGCGGCGGCCCGACAGTGGACGCAGCTGCGGCCCGGCCTGACCCGGGTGGCCGACCTGCTCGACGCCGACCCGCCGACCGCGCCGCCGGCGACCGGTCCAACGGACCTGACCGGCCCGCACGAGCTGCGCTTCGTCGACGTGACAGTGCGGTACCGGGCCGGTGCGGCACCCGCCCTGGACGGGTTCAGTCTGGACCTGCCGGCAGGACGCCGGATCGCGGTCGTCGGCCCGAGCGGCGCCGGCAAGAGCACAGTGGCCGCCGTGCTGACCGGCACCGTCCGGCCCGCGTCCGGCCGGGTCACCCTGGACGGTCACGACCTCTCGGCGTACGCCGAGGAGGCGCTGCCGCGCGCGGTCGGCGGGCTGCTGGCCGAGGCGTACGTCTTCCATGCCACGGTGCGGGAGAATCTGCTGCTCGGGCGGGCCGGAGCGGGCGAGGAGGAGCTGACCGCCGCTACCGCCGCCGCCGGCCTGCTGGACTGGGTCCGCGCTCAGCCGGCAGGCTGGGACACGCTGGTCGGCGAGGAGGGCGGGCAGCTCTCCGGTGGGCAGCGGCAGCGGCTCGCGCTCGCCCGGGCCCTGCTCGCCGCGCCGCCGGTGCTGGTGCTCGACGAGCCCACCGAAGGTCTGGACCCGACCGCAGCGGACGCGGTGCTCGCGTCCGCCCTCGCCGCCACCCCCGCCGGGCACTCGGTGCTGCTGATCAGCCACCGGCTCAGCGGGCTGGCCGAGCTGGACGAGATCGTGGTCCTGGACGGCGGCCGGGTGATCCAGCGCGGTCGGCACGCCGAGTTGGTCGCGGCCCCGGGCTGGTACCGGGACCAGTGGCTGCTCCAGGCCGCGGCCGAACGGGGTTACCTGGCGCTCGCCCCCTGACCCGACTCGGGGGCGGACCAGGGTTTTCCCGGACGTCGACCGGCCGGAGTCCATGGCACTGTGGTGCCATGGGGCGCGGTGAGGACGTGATGGTCGACGAGCACCTGCGGGAGCTGGCCGCTCGACTGCAGGGGCCGGCGCGGCTCAAGTCCGACCTGCTGACCGAGGCCCGGCACGGGTTGCTGGACGCCGTCGAGGCGTACCGCGAGAGCGGTGTGCCACCCACCGAGGCGCAGCGCCGGGCGGTGGTGGAGTTCGGCTCACCGGCGCAGCTGCTCCCGTCCTGGCAGGCCGAGCTGGCGGTGGGCGCCCTGCGTGGGCTTTCCCTGCGGATGCTGGCCATCGCCGGGGTGGGGGTGGTCGCCGGTGATCTGACCTGGCGTGGGTCGAGTTGGAGCGGTGGCCCGCGTCCCCCGGCCGGCTACCTGCTGCTCGCCGCCTCGGTCGACTGGATCTGGATGGGTGCGCTGCTGCTCGCGGTGGCCGGTCTGCTGGTGGTCTGGGCGAGCGCGCGGGCGCCCCGGCCGGGCCTGGCTCTGGCCCAGCGCGCGGTGGGCGCCGGCCTGACCGGCGTGCTGGTCCTCGGCATAGTGGCCGGTAGCGCCCTCTTCACCTGGTCACTCAACCTCTGGGACGCGGCGCTGCACTGGCCGCCGATGATCATCGGGGCGGTATTGGTGGGCGGCGCCTACTTCTCGCTGACCCGCGCGGCGCGCGGCTGGCTGCTGGCCGCCGCCCGCTGATCGGCGTCGGATCCGAGCGGGTCAGGCCGGGGTGGGCGGGCTGCCGGGATCGAGGAACCGGCCGACGGTCAGTTGGAACTCGCGCCAACCGGCCCGCTCCCCGGCCAGCGCCCGCCGGCCGGAGTCGGTGAGCTGGTACGTCCGCCGTTCCCGGCCGCTGACCGTGCTCCAGGTGCTCGCCACGTGGCCGGCGCGTTCCAGGCGACGGAGTGCCGGATAGATGGTGCCGGTGGGCAGATCCAGACTGCCGTCACTGCGGGCGCGCAGCGCCTCGATGATCGCGTAGCCGTGCAGCGCGCCCTGTTCGAGCACGGCGAGCAGCAGAGCGTCGAGATGGCCGTGCAGCGCCTGGGCCTTCATACGTAGCTACGCTACTTGTCGAACCGCCGCTTCGCCAGCGGTGACGACCAGCAGGTCGGACCCGTGCGCCAACCGGCCACCGGGGTGCGGGCATCGGTCACCCAGGGCCGCCGACTAGGGTATGTGCCCAGAGTCACTCGCCGGTCAGAGACCCCGGTGGGTGGGCAACCCGAAGCACACGGAGGTCAGCGTGGCCCGCCAGTCGCCCCAACGGCCCGACGCCGACGAGCCCGAGCTCGACGACACCACCGGCGCGGCCGAGCCAGACGAGACCGAGCGCCCGTCGGCATCGACCGACCGCTCACTCTGGGACGAGCTGCGCATCGACCCAGTGGAGATCGCCCTGCCCGCCGGCACCGGCTTCACGCTCCGGGCGTACCGACCGGCCAGCTCGCTGACTCCGACCGACGTGACCGAGCGCGACCAGGACGATCCGTTCCTCGCCCGCCGCCAGGTCATCGAGGAGGAGGAGGACGACGAGACCGTCGTCATCCTCGACGAGGAGCTGGCCCAGGAGTTCGCCGACGAGGACGACGAGTCGACGCGCCGCCGGGACGGCGCCGCCACCGCGACCGACGAGGAGTCGGACGAGGCCGTCACGGACGAGGCGGACGACGAGGAGGTGCCGGTCTTCCTCAGCCACCGAGGCAAGCTGCTGCTGTTCAAGACCCCCGAGTCGCTTGTCAGTTTCATCCGATCCGGTGCGCCCAACGATCTGTCCCAACTGGACAGCTGGAATGAATTGTCCGAACGGGTGGAGCCGGCAGATATCGCTCCGCTCGACGAGGACACCTACGAGCTCGACCTGGTCGTGGAGAACCTGCGCGGCGGACACGACACGTGGGATTCGACCCTGCTGATCGAGGCGGGCGAGGCCGCGCGTGACCTCTCGTACGCATTGCGGCTGCCTGCGGTACTCGACATGCTCTCCGCCGGCTCCAGCCTCGACGACCTGGACGAGGCGCTGCGTGGCACCGCCAACGGTGGGATCGGCGCGTTCATGGCTCGGCGACGGCTGAAGAAGATCGGGGCGCAGACCGCAAGTTTGGGTTGGCGCACCATTGTCGGCAAGATCTCTGCGGTGGTGGACTGGCGCGACTGACCCGTACCGGGGAGCATCAGTTGCTGGCAGAGGAAAGACCTGTCCCGGGAGGAGGACGACGCCGTGGCGCTCGTGCGCGTTTACTGCGGTCTGGCCTCGGCGGATCCGGCTGACCGACCGGCCTCCGCCGGTTCGACGCTGACGTCCGCTGTGGTCGACGACGCAGGCCGTCTGCTGCATGTCTGCGAGATCAGCGATGACGCCGCTGGCTACGCCCAGCTCGTCGCGCTGCTCGTGGAGCGGTCGGGCGGGCCGAGCGGTGCGGCCATCGCCGCCGACAGCGACGACCACACGGTCACCTCGCTGCTGAGCGCGGCGGGGCGACCCCTGGCGATCGCCGACGACGACTCGGTGGACGACTTCGCCGAGCGGTTCGCCGACGACGACTCCCTTGAGGAGATGCAGTCACCTCCGGCCGAACGGCGGGCGGTCGGCCTCGCCCGCGCGTTGCAGGCGGGGGCGCTCTCCGCCGTCACCCTGCCGGCACCCCGGGACCTCGCCGGTTACAAGCAGGTGCTCTCCGCGCACGCCGCGCTGGCCAGTGGCCGACACTCCGCCGCCGTGGCGCTGCGCGAGGTCCTGCGTGAGCTCTACCCGGCGGCCCTGCGCGCCTACCCCGACCCGGCCGAGCCGGTCTCCCTGGCCGTGCTGGACGCGCTGCCCGAGCCGGGCATGCTCGGCGGCACCGTGGCCCGGGGCCGCGAGGTGTCGGTCGCGGCGGATGCCATCGCCGCGCACCTCGCCGCGGACGGGGTCGCCGACGCGGAGGAGATCAACGAGGCGGTCACCGCCCTGCGGGTCGCCATCTCCGAGACACCCCGACGTGCCGCGGTCAACCGGGCGCTCACGTCCGCGGTGGCCGAGACGGTCCGCCAGGCCGTCGCCTCCGTACGGGCCTGCGACGCCGGCTGTGAGGCGCTGGTCAGCGCGCTCAGCTCACGGGTCAGCACGCCTGCCCAGGCACCCGGCCGCCGGGCCGCGGCCCGCCGTGGCGAGTCCGTCGGCGAGCTGACCGGCCTGGCCGGCACCAACGCCGGGTTGACCGGCCTCGCCGGCACCAACGCCGGGTTGCGGTCGGTCCGACCCACCCCGGCAGCCGCCGACCCGGCACCCGCTGTCGGGCGGCGCAGCCGTCCCGAGCCGGTCCCCGGTAACGCGCCGTTGGCGTCGCCCCGCCCGCTCGGGCCACCGCCGGTCGCCCCCGCCCCGGTCACGCCGCCGCCGGTCGCACCCGCGCCGATGACTCCGGCGGCGATGGCTGGTCCGCCGGCGTCCACGCTGCCCAGTCGCAGCGAGCCGCTGCCCAGCCGGATCGACGGCCCGACCAACCGGCCCGTCTCCTCGCCGCCGCCTCCGCCGCCCGGGATCACCCCGATCGCGCCGGCGCAGCGCGGCACGGTGCCGCCGGCCGAGGCCGGTGAGCCGTTCCGGCCGACGCTGACCACCGCCGCGATCAACAACGCGCGGGCCGAGCGGCAGCGGACTGTCATTCCGCCCCGCCCCAAGACCAACGGCGAGCCCCGGCCGAGCCACCTGCAACGCCCTGTCGACGAGGCACCCACCGGCGGGTTCAGCGCCACCGATCTCAGCATTCCGGTGCCGACCCCCCGCCCGGGTCAGGAGGCCGCACCGCCCGGCTCCCGTGCCAACTGGCCGCTGGTCAACAACCCGGAAGATCCGTCCGACAGCTCACCGAACAACCCGGTGGCCTACTCGTACGGCGGCAGCCGCGGTGTCGACGCCCCGACCGACCCGGGTCGGGCCGACGGTCGGGTCACCCCACCGTGGTTGGCGGACGACCTGCCACCGGAGCCGCCGATGCTGCGGCTGGTGGAGCCGCCGCCGCTGGCCGACAGGGCGCTGCGCGAGGGGCTCAGCCCTCCCGCGGACCAGCACCTGGAGACGCCACCGCTGCGTCTCGTCGACCGCGAGCAGGCCGCTCGCAACGGTCGGGCGGCCGCCCGCACCGAGCGCGCCGCCGAGCACCGGCCGTCGCCCCCGGTCGAGCACCGACCACCGCCGATGGAGCACCGGCCGCCGCCGGTCGCCGACGAGGGCGACGGCGATCTGCTGATCTTCGCGCAGGCCAAGTCGGCCTGGTTCGTCGGGCAGGCCGAGGAGTCCGACCTGGACTGGTCGACCACGGCCGACACCGGCTGGCAGGCCGCGGAGCAGGCCGCCCGCCCGGCGGTGGGCGCCGAGACCAATGCCGGGCTGCCGAAGCGCGTGCCGCAGGCCAACCTGGTGCCGGGTTCGCCGCTGCGCGAGGAGCGTCCATTGCGGATAGTGCGTGATGCGGCGAGCCTCGCGGAGAACACGACCGGCTACTTCCGTGGCTGGCGTCGCGGCCAGGAGATCGGCGGTTTCGCGGTGGGTGGCCGGCCCGGTCGCGAGGCGGCCGGCGGCTGGGACTTCAGCCGCGACCACGGGGACCGCGACGACGACCGGGAGTACGAGTACCGCTCGGCGGGCTACCAGTCCTGATCCCCCTTCTCACACGCGGAAGCGCCTACCTCACGCGCATGTTGAAGACCGGCAGGTACCCCACCGTGGCCCGGCTCGTCATCGACGGCGCCCACCTCAACGCCGAGG